>CAMNQF010000005.1 GCA_946548895.1 uncultured bacterium
TGTGGGTCACCCGCGGCGTTGGGGGTTTCTTTTCTGTTTTCTGCCCCCCCTCTTCGTTCTATACCGCGCCCTCTCCTTTTTCATATGCCCCACGGGCGGGGGGGCCGCCATATGGCGGCCCCTTACGATTAAGCTCCCATGTTGCGCAGAACATTCTTTCGGAATCCAGCAATAGACGCTTGGGGAATATACAGCCCTTCGCAGAGAAAGTCCTCCGTGTCTGCGTATTGCTGATCCATAACGGAAAAGGCTCCGTCTAAGTACGACGCTTTCGCGAGAAACGCATCCCTCACCGCCCCGGCTTCCCGCTCTGTTTTGCCTGCCGCCAGCATCCGCCGGTAGTACCGTTCCGCCTTTGGCCCGTTCACCTCATTGGTCAGCAGATAATCCTCCATGATTTGCCGCCGGTCCACATGAAGAGCCAGAAGCAGCACCATCGTCAGCAGGCCACAGCGGTCCTTGCCTTCGGTGCAGTGCCACAACACGCTTCCCTGGGCGAAATCGTGCTCCATCACGCACTTTGCCGCCCTCCCGAGATTTCTCCGGCAGGATTCCTCTGTCACCATCATGCGGTACAGGCGCTCCATATTTGGGACAGCCGCCCCGATTTGGCTAGCTTCCGCCCCCTTCTCATGGGAAATGCCCACCACCTGCTCGTCAAAAACCGGGATTGGCAAATAGTCCGCAGGCCCCGCCTCCGCATCCGGCCGCTCACGCCGCTCCATGCCGGTGCGCAGGTCTATGACCTTTGAGAGGCGCCAATTCTCCCGCAGGCTCAGTATATCCGCTTCCGTGGCCCCCGCCAGATTTGCCGAGCGGAGCAGATGGCCGGGCCTAATGGCATATCCATCTGTTGTCCGCAGGCCTCCCAAGTCGCGGGCATTTTGTATCCCTTCAAAATGAATGATTCCGCCGCCCATCTCAAACACTCCAATTTCTATTTTTTGTCCTGCGATAAGCTAAATCCGCTCCAATTTTGCCTTGAATGAAATCTTCCTGGGGGTTGCCATGCCGTCAAACTGCACGATGTGAGCGCCCTTATCCGTGTCAATGCCCACCACGGTTCCGTCGCCGAACATGGAGTGCCGCACCCGTTGGCCCTCGGACATCAGCACATCCTCCTCGCGCTCCGGCATCCACCGAACGCTGCGCTCCATATACTCCCGCGCCTCCCGGATCAGCCCCTCCTGGGGTGGCAGGGTGAAGGCCAGCAGCGCCTGGTCGATGTCCAGCAGGAAGCGGGAGGGATACCAGGGTGAGCCGTCGTAACTCCTCCCGCCGGCCATGGACAGGTACAGCCCCTTTTCCGCCCGGGTGAGGGCCACAAAAGCCAGCCGCCGCTCCTCCTCCATCCCCTGGAGGGTTCGCACCTTCCGGGAGGGGAAAATGCCCTCGTTCATCCCGCAAAGCCACACGTAGGGGAACTCCAGCCCCTTGGCGGCGTGGACGGTCATCAGCTTCACCTTGTCCTTGGCGTCGTCCCCGCTGCCGGCGTTGGTGAGCAGCGCGGCGTAGGTCAGATAGTGGGGCAGCGTCACTTCCTCGCCGCAGGTGGTCTCGTAGGCGTACACCGACTGCTTCAGCTCCGCCAGGTTGTCCAGCCGCTCCTGATTCCCCTCGGTGCGGAGCATCTTCTCATATCCGCTCTCGTTGAGAATGGCCGACAGCACCTCCGACACGGGCTTGTCCTCATACTCGGCGGCGAAAATCTCAATGAGAGAGATAAACTGCTGGGCCTTTGTTCCCTTCAAAATGGGGTCGTCCAGATTTTCCTGGAGCGCCTGATAGAGCGTACACCCGTGCCGGGCGGCGTACTCCTCCAAAAAGGCCATCCGGCGCTTGCCCAGGTTGCGCTTGGGGGCGTTGGCCACCCGCCGGAAGGAGAGGTCATCCTTGTAGGCAATCATCCGCAGGTAGCTGAGGGCGTCCTTGACCTCTTTGCGGTTGTAGAACTGCACCCCGCTGTAGAGGGTGTAGGGCACCTTCCCCCTCAGCAGCGCCTCCTCCACCGCCCGGGTCACATAGTGGGCGCGGTAGAGAATGGTGATATCCCCCAGCCGCGTCCCCTGGCTCTGGAGCGTCCCGATCTCGTCCACGATTGCCTGGGCCTCCGCCTCCGGGCTGGCCGCGAAGTGGCACATCACCGGCTTCCCGGAGGGCAGCGTCGGGAGCAGCTCCTTTTTGATGCGGTTTTGATTGTGGGCAATGAGAGAGTTGGCCACCGCCAGGATCTCCGGGGTGGAGCGGTAGTTTTGCATCATCAGAATGGTGCGGGTACCGGGATGCTCTTGGTCAAAGTTCAGCAGGTACTTCACATCGGCGCCCCGCCAGGTGTAGATGGTCTGGTCCGGGTCGCCCACGATGAACAGGTTCCTGTGATAGCCGCACAGCACCTCCATCAGCTCGTATTGCAGCGAGTCGATGTCCTGGAACTCGTCTATCATGATGTATTCCAGCCGCTGCTGCCATTTCAGACAGATATCCGGGTGCTCCTGGAACACATACAGGGAGAATTTGATGAGGTCGTTGTAGTCCAGGCCGAAGCACTTCTTCTCCTGGTAGAGATAGCCATAGAAAATGATGTCGTCCGCCGCCGTGGCCCGGTCGTATTTCTCCTTCAAGGTCTCCAGGGACATGGTGATAAGGTCCCGGTAGTAGTCCGGCTCCTTGAACAGCTTTTTAATTTCTATCATGTCCCGGGCGGCGGAGAAGGTCATGTCCCGGAGGGTCAGCCCCCGCTCCTCATAGATGATTTGGAGCATGGCGTCGATGTCGCCGTTGTCCAGCACCAGGAAGCTGCGGGGGTACTGGAAGGCGTGGCTGTCCTCCTGCAAAATGGACACACAGAAGCCGTGGAAGGTGTTGATATACCCGGTGTCGTTGTCCCCGGTGAGCTGGTGGATGCGCTGGCGCATCTCGTTGGCCGACTTGTTGGTGAAGGTGACGCACAGGATATTCCCCGGCAAGATACCCAGCTCGTTCACCAGGAAGGCAAAGCGGTGGGTGAGGGCCCGGGTCTTGCCGGAGCCCGCCCCGGCGATGACCCGGACATAGCCCTCGGTGGCGGTGACGGCTTCCCGCTGCGCTTGATTGAGCCCATCCAATAAATCCATGGCGCACGCTCCCACACATTCGTATTTCCAATTTATTTCGGGCATAACTCGGGGTCCGGGCCAGCGGCCCTTTGTTTACCGTCCGGGCGGAGGCGAATCTCCAGCACCGTATCTGTCCCGTCGGGCAGCACCGGGTCCGGCCCCAGGTCGGCAAAGGCCAGCTCGGGGTAGCCGCTGTGCACCCAGCTGGTGGATAAGCGCACCTCGCTGCCGTCCGCCAGGCGGCGGATGGACGCGATTCGTGCCCCGTCCACGCCGAACAGGGGCAGCGGCCCCACAGTGTTCTCAAAAACGTGGTAGTATAGGCGGTCTCCCCGGCGGGTGATGCGGCCGTACTCCGGCTTGTCAAGCCCCGCGGGCCCGCAGCCGTAGACGCTGTCCCCGTTGCGGTCCATCCAACGGCCGATATCCCGCAGGATATCCAGCGCCTCATCCGGGAAGCGCCCGGCGGCGTCCGGCCCGACGTTGAGCAGCAGGTTGCCCCCTTTGGATACGCACTCCACCAGCTTTTTAATGAGCATGGAAGCGGGCTTGTAATAGTGGTCCTCCGCGCAGTAACCCCAGTGGTTATTCATCGTGACGCAGCTCTCCCACACCAGGGGGCGGCCCTCCGCGTCCAGCAGGCCGCGGGGCGGGACGATCTGCTCCGGGCTGACGAAGTCCCCATGGTAAGGGGTGGGCCGGCAGGCGGCCAGGGAACCAAATCCCTCTCCGCTCACCTCCAGGCGGTTGTCGATTATCACATCGGGCTGAAGCCCGCGGACCATTTCCATCAGCTGGGTGGCCCGCCAGGCTTCTCCCCGCAGATGGTCATAGGAGAAGTCAAACCACAGCAGGTCCAGCTTGCCGTAATTGGCGCACAGCTCCCGCACCTGGGCGTGCATAAAGTCTAAGTAGCGGTCAAAATCCCGGCCCTCACCGCCATAGGCGGGGTCATCCCGCATGGGATGGTTGCGGTCGCCGTAATGGGGAAAATCCGGGTGCCGCCAGTCGATGAGGGAGAAATACAGCCCCGCCCTGAGGCCGTATTCCCTGGCGGCCTCCAGGAACTCCCGGACAAAATCCCGGCCGGCGGGGGAGTTGGTGGATTTGAAATCGGTATAGGCGCTGTCGAACAGGCAGAAGCCATCGTGGTGCTTGGCGGTGAGTACGGCATATTTCATTCCCGCGCCCTTGGCCGCCGCCATCCAGGCGCGCATATCGCAGTGCTTGGGATCAAATTCCGCCATATAGCGGTCGTAGTCCTCGCTGGGGATGCGCTCCACACTGCGCACCCACTCCCCGCGGGCGGGGATGGCGTACAGGCCCCAGTGGAGAAACAGGCCAAAGCGGGCTTCGGTATACCAGGCCACCCGGCGTTCATACGCCTCTCGGGAAAATGTATACGGCATGGGCATCGTTTCCTCTCTCCATCATTTGTTGTTTCTTCCCTAAAAGCGCGAAACCGCGCCGCGTGTTTCAGCTTTTGCCAGCGGTTCAATGGCCCGCCCGGGTATGAAAAAGCGCGATGGTCTGATCGCGCTTTTTCGAAAGGTGTTCAAATGTGTCATATACCGGCGCGGCCTTTTGATTTTTCATGCCGCTTTTGCGTTTTTTTGGGGCCGCGCATTCCGATTCGTTTTGACTCAGAAAGTAGGCTACGCCTGCACGTTCACCTGGGGAGCGGCGTCCGCGTCCGTGATCTGGCTGGCGGCGGAATAGCTCTGTACGGCGGCGTCCACCGACGTGTGCACAGCGGCGCCCAGCTGCTCCGCCTGGGCCCGCAGCTCCATTTTTGTGGCGGTGAGCTGGTCGGCTTGGCGGTTGGCAATCTCTGTCTCCCGAAGGTATCCCGATTCCCGGATGGCCCGCATGGCCTGGCTCCGGCGCAGCTCCTGCTTGATGCGCTGGGCCTCCCGGCGCTTGTTTTCCTGGACCATGCGCTTCTGCCGGGCCCGGGCCAACTGCTCCCGGCTGATTTCCAGCTTCTTTTTGTTGGCCCGGCTCACCGCCTTTTTCAGCTGGGTGACGGCGGCCCTGATCTGGTCCGCGTGATCCGGGTCGGACCGCTGGGCGGCCTCCAGCTGGACCATGCGGCGGCGGGCGTACCCTGCGGCGGCGCTGACCTGGGCGGCGTTTTTGGCCCGGCTCAGGCGGGCGTAGGCCTCCAGGGGAGCGTCTCCGTACCGGGGGGCGGCTTTGGCCAGCTTGAACTTCTCCCGCTGGGCGTCCGCCTTCTCCTTGGCCTCCCGGATCATCTCAGCCAGGGAGGCACAGCTCTCCTCCTGCTTTTTCAGCGGCTGCGCCAGCAAGCCGCTTTGCCGTTCCCCGGCCTGAACCGGCGGCGCCTGGTCCTCGCGCCCCATGGCGGAGACCGGCTGAATCCCCATATATGGCCCCCCTTCCCAATCCTTTACTTATATATCGGCATGGCCGGCGGAAAAAGAAAGGGGCGGCGGTCATTTTTTTCCTGCGCGGGGCAGGAGCGGCGTGCCTCCGGCGGTCATCCGGTGGAAGAGGCGGGCCAGAATGGCCACGGCGGCGGCGGCCAGCACCACCTCGGCCACCGTCTGGGCACAGGCCAGGCCGTACAGGGGAAAGAGGGCGTTGAGGATATACAGCGCGGGTATTTCCAGCACGATCTTGCGCAGGATGGCGAACAGCAGGGCGTACTGCCCCAGGCCGCAGGCCTGGAACACGCCCACCGCCAGGAAGTCCAGGCACAGGAAGGGCTGGGCGATGCACATACATTTCAGGAACTGGGAGCCGTAGGCCACCACGGCTTCGGTTTTCATGAACAGGCTGATGAGGGGGGCGGAGGCGAAGAAATAGACCGCCGATGTGAGGACCATAAAAATCAGGGAGATTTTTTCCGCAAAGACCACCGCCTTTTTCAGCCGGGGGACGTTTCCGCTGCCGTAGTTATAGCTCACCAGCGGCATAAGGCCCTGGGAGATGCCCATGGCGATGTACATGGGGATCATGTTGATTTTGTAGGCGATGCCCATGGCGGCGATGGCGTCGGGGCCAAAGACGGCGGTGAAGTTGTTGAGCACCGTCATGCCGGTGACGTTGAGCAGGTTCTGGATGGAGGCGGGCACCCCCACCCCGAACACCCCCCGGACCAGCTCCCTCCGGGGCAGGGCCATAGCGGGCTGGACACAGACGAAGGTATTCCCCCTTCGGACAAACAGCAGCACGAAGAAGTACAGGCAGGCAAAGCAGTTGGACAGGAAGGTGGCCAGGCCGGCCCCTGCCGCCCCCATATTCAGCCCCCAGGGGAGGATGAAAATGGGGTCCAGCACGATGTTCAGCGCGCAGCCGCTCATGGTGCCGATGCTGGCGTGGAGGGTGGCGCCCTCCGCCCGCACCAGGTAGGCCAGCACCACGTTGAGAATGGCGGGGACCGCCCCCCAGCTCACCGTCCAGCGCATATACTCCCTGGTGGCCTGGCTGGTGGCAGCGTCCGCCCCCAGCACCGACAGCAGGGGGACGCGGAAAACGGTGGCCAGCAGGGAGAACAGCGCGCCGCTGAACAGGGCGCAGTAAAAGCCGAAGGCGGAGCTTCTGCGCACCGTGTCGTAGTCCCCGGCGCCCAGGGAGCGGCTCATCATGCTGCTGGAGCCCACGCCGAACAGGTTGTTCACCGCGTTGAAGGCCAGCAGCACCGGCGCCGCCAGGGTGACGGCGGAGTTCTGGATGGGGTCCTGGAGCATCCCCACGAAATAGGTGTCGGCCAGGTTGTACAGCACCATCACCAACGAGCTGAGGACGGTGGGGACGGACAGGGTGAGCACCGCCTTTGGGATGGGCATTCGCTCAAAGAGCTCCGTTTTCCGCGTGTTTTCCATGAAATTCCCCCGGTTTCGTGAATCGTCATTAGAACGCATTATATCACGAAGGAGCGGGGATGGAAAGGCGCATTTTGAACAAGAAAAGGCCCGCCTCGCGGCGGGCTTTCAGGCTGTCAATAAAGTGCGCACCGTGCGGTCATCGGGAAGGAAGATAGTGTGAAAGAAACCCAGGAGGGGTGTCTTTCACGTTCAATCAACCGATTTTTTGAACGTTTCTTTGTTCAAAAAATCGAGGTCAGCTTGTCGAAAAGTCTTTTCGACAAGCTGAAGGTCCGCCTCGCGGCGGGCCTTTTCAGTACGTCCCCGGAAATTGGAGGGATACGGACAGCCGCCCCGCCGCGTACCGGGCGGTGATGGCCCCGCCCATCCGCTCGGTGAGGGTCCGGGCGATGGACAGGCCCAGCCCAGTGGAGCCCCGGCCTGCCTCCACCGTGTAGAACCGATCGAACAGCCGGCCCACCTGCACCTCGTCCAGCCCCGGGGCGGCGTTGGACAGGGTGATGGCGCCGTCCGGGGCCAGAACTACGTCCAGGTCCCCGCCGCTGTATTTCAGGGCGTTGGCCAGCAGGTTGCCCAGCACCCGGGACAGGGCGGCCCGGTCCAGTTTGCGGACCACCCTCCCCTCCGGCAGGGATACGCTGGGCGTAATCCCGCCCTCCACCAGCGCGCCGTAAAAGGAGGCCACCGCCTCTTCCACCGCGGCGTTCAGGTCCACCGGCTCCAAGGCGGGCGCTTCGTCCATGCTGGCGGCGACGGAATAGCGCAGCAGTTCTTCCGACAGCTGGCGCATGGCCTCCGCCCGGTCCGCCATAAGGGCCAGATAGCGGGCCTGTTCCGGCGGATTGTCCCCCCGTTCCATCAGCTCAAGATAGCCGCAGATGGCGGTGAGGGGGGTGCGCAGGTCGTGGGAGACGTTGGCCACCGCCTCTTTCAGCTCCCGGTCGCCGTTCTCATACCGCAGGCGCTGGCGGCGCAGCTCCTTGAGCTGGACGTTCAGCTCCGCGGCCAGCCCGCGGGCGTGGGGGTCCCGGGTGGGCAGGAAGATGGGGCTGTTGGTGTCAGAGGAGAGGCGGTCCCCCAGCTGGGCGGCGATGTCGTCCAGCGCCTTTTGGAGCAGCCGCAGGCGGAAAACCAGCGCCAGGACAGCCGCAAGCAGCAGGGCGCACAGCAGCCAGGGGAGCATAGAGACACCTCACTTTAAATCTTTTCGGCGAAACAGGAGAATGCCCGCTGTGGTGGACAGGAAAGCGGCGGCCAGGGAATACAGCGGCAGGCGGGGCGGCGTTTCGGTACCGATGGTGGCGGCCAGTTGGACTGTCTGACAGCCGGGCAGGTCGTAAAGAAACTGGTAAACCGCCCGTTTTGCGCCCCGGACATAATTGGGGTTGGGCCGGGCCGCCTCCGTGACAATCTGCCCGTCCTGGACATATTGTTGTTCTGGATATATCTCAGGTTCGCTTAGCCGGGCGTTGAGATAGATGCCCAGGAACAGGAGAAAATAGGCCAGGGTGATGCAGGCTATCGCTGTCACCGCCCTGTTTTGGCACAGTATGGCAATCATGGTAAACAGAGCAGCCAGAGCGGAGGTCATGACAATGGCGCAAAAAGTGTACCACAGCACAGCGGGGAGTGGAGTATGCATAGCCCCCAGCAGGGGAAAGCCCACCGCTAGCACTGCTGTGATGTATGCCGAGCATAACAGGATTCCTACCGTGGCGCACAAGAGCAGATTGGACAGATAGACCGTCCCGCGGCTGTGCCCCACGGACAGCTTGCTTCGGATAGCCCCGTCGCTGTACTCCGCTCCCACAAACAGGGCACAGAAAGGGGACAGAAGGATGCCGGACAGGAAGGGAAAAATGAAATACCGGGAGTCCAGGCTGACCATGGCGTCCGCCGCACCAGAGCTGCGAAAGTCCATCATGGCCCACCAGCCGGCCACAGCCTCGAATACGCCCACTCCGGCCATAACAGCCAGACACACCCAGAAGCTGCGGCTTCGCCACAGACGCAGAAATCCTGCGGAAAGTAAATTGGCCATCCCGCCCACCTACTTCAAATTCTTCCGCCGGAACAGCAACCCCCCGGCCCCGGTGAACACCGCGCACACCGCAGCCGCCAGCCCCATCAGCCGCGCGGGGTCGCCGAATTGCAGCGAACAGTATTGGACGGACTGCCCCGAGGGCAGAAGGTCGAAGATCAATTGATAAAGCTCCCGCTTCGCCCCGGTCAAGTAGTTGGGGTTGGGCTGGGGCTGGGCCGGTACGATCTGCCCGCCTATACTGAGCTCATAGCCCTGGATAAATTCCGGCGCCTCCAGCATGGAGTGGATGACAATCGCCCCGATAAAGGCCGCGAACGCCCCCAGCAGACAGATCACCACCGAGGTGGATCTTCTGGCGCAGTTCATGGTGACAAAGGTAAAAATGGCGCAGAACGCCGCCGTCATGAGCAGGGAGCCGGCCAGCGCGGTGAGCAGCAGGGCGGGGGGCTGGGTGAACCACCCCAGCAGGGGAATGCCAAGGGCGGCGCAGCCCAGGATATAGGCGGCGGAGCACAGCACACAGGCCGCACACCCGGTGATGAGGTTGGCAAAGTAGATGGACAACCGGGACTGCCCCACAATGATTTTGTTGCGGATGGCCCCGTCGCTGTACTCCGTGCCGAAGAACAGGGGGATGAGCTCCGCCGCCAGAATGCCGATGAAGGCAGCGTATTTGAACAGCTCGGCGTCCACCGTGCTGGACCAGGCCCCGCCGGACTCCTGGGCGGAGCGCCAGCTGTCCACAACCATGAACAGCCCCATGCCGAGGGACACCCCCATGGAGCCCCAGAAGGCGCTGTTTTTCCACAGCCGCATCAGGTTGGCGTTGAACAGCTTAATCATGGGAAGCACCCCCCACCAGGTTGACGAAGTAGCTCTCCAGGCTCTCGTCCCGCTCCTGGGCGGACAGCAGCTCGCAGCCCTCCCCGTCCAGCGCCCGGGTCAGCTGGGAGATGTTCAGCTGGGCGAATACGTCCGCCTGGCCGTCGGACAGGATCTCATACTCCACCCCCATGCCGTCCAGCGCCCGGGCCAGCGCCCGGGTGTCGGTGACCTCCACCCGCAGGCACTTGCGGCAGGCCGCCTCCAGCTCCCGGGCGGACAGCTCCTTGACCATGCGCCCCGAGTCGATAAAGCCGTAATGGGTGGCCAGCCTGGACAGCTCGTCCAGAATGTGGGAGGAGATAAGCACGGTGATCCGCCGTTCCCGGTTGAGCTTCAAGATCAGCTCCCGTATGTCGATGATGCCCTGGGGGTCCAGGCCGTTGACCGGCTCGTCCAGCACCAGAAAGTCCGGGTCCCCCGCCAGGGCCACGGCGATGCCCAGCCGCTGCTTCATGCCCAGGGAGAAGTTGCGGGCCTTTTTCCCGCCGGTGTCCTCCAGACCCACCAGCTTCAAAAGCTCCGGGATACCGTCATCCGACGGCACCCCCAGCACCCGGAACTGCTCTTTTAAATTGTCCGCGGCGGTGAGGTCCAGGTAGATGGACGGGGTCTCCACCACCGCGCCCATGCGGCGGCGGACCTTGGCGATGTCCTTTTGGCCGCTGTCCACGCCGTAGAGGGTATAGGTCCCCGACGTGGGGGCCTGCAAGCCGCAGATGAGCCGGATGAGGGTGGTTTTGCCCGCGCCGTTGCGGCCCACGAAGCCGTAGATCGACCCCTTGGGCACACGCATGGTGAGGTTGTCCAGGGCTTTGAAGCCCTTGTAGCGCTTGGACAGGCCCTGGGTGGTGAGCACATATTCCATAAAAAAGCCTCCGTTTCCTTGGATGCCCCCATGGTAACAGAGAACGGTCAAGAAAGCGGTCAAGGAAACCGTTCAGAAATGGTTGAGATTCCGCCGCCCGCTCATTCCGCCGCCCCGCCTTTCCGGCACGGCTCCCCTCCGACGGGCTTCGCGCCGGGATGGCCTGCGGCCATCTTAAACCCGATTCCCCAAACGGATTCGATGCAGTCCCCGGCCCCGGCGTCCCGCAGCTTTTTCCGCAGGTTGCTGATGTGGGTTTTCAGCGAGCTCTCGGTGCAGTCCGGGGTGTCCTGCCCGATCTCGTCCAGCAGCCGGGACTTGGTGGCCACCTGGGCGGGGCTCGCCATGAGCAGCTTCAGAATGGCGTACTCCGTCCGGGTGAGGCGCACCTCGGCGCCGTCCGCCCGCACCGAGCGGGCGTCCGGGTCCAGGCGCAGGTTTTGAAACGTGAGCGCCCCATCCCCCCGGGCGGCGGCCTCCCTTAAGCGCACGGCCACCCGCGCCAGCAGCTCCCTTAGCACAAAGGGCTTGGTGACGTAGTCCGCCGCGCCGCCCAGCAGCAGGGCGGTTTTGCTGTCCACGTCGGCCCTGGCGCTGACCACGATCACCGGGATGCCCGCCAGCCTGGGCAGCAACTCCTCCCCGGACAGCCCGGGGAGCGTCAGGTCCAGCAGGATGAGGTCGGGCCGGGCCCGGTCCAGCGCCATCAGCGCCTCCGTGCCGGAGTAGGCCCGGCTCACCCGGTAACCCTCCCGCTCCAAAGCCTCCTGGAGAAGGTCCCCGACGTGAATATCGTCGTCAATGACCAGAATATGCCTCATGGCTGCCCCCGCCTCCCCGCGTTTTTTATATTATACGCAGGGCGGGGGAAGGGCGCAAGAAAAAAGCTTTGAAGATATTCTTAAATTGCCAAACGGGTGGAGATCGTGTATAATGGGCCCATCAGACAAAATGGAGGAATCGCAATGCCCATAGAAATCGGAAGCAGAGGCCGCGCCGAAACCGTAGTCACCCCGGACAACACCGCCCGGGCGGCGGGATCCGGGCTGGTACCCGTGTTCGCCACACCGTGGATGGTGGCCCTGATGGAGAACGCCGCCGTCCAGGCGGTGCAGGGCGCGCTGGAGCCGGAAGAGGGCACGGTGGGCACCCGGCTGGACGTGACCCACGACGCCGCCACCCCCATTGGAATGCGGGTGTGGGCGGAGGCGGAGCTCACAGCGGCGGAGGGGCGGAAACTCGTCTTTACCGTGGCCGCCTATGACGAGGCGGGTAAAATCGGCGGGGGGACCCACGAACGGTTTATCATCCAGACGGACAAGTTCCTGGCCCGTGTACAGGAGAAGTGGAAGCAGTGAGCGGACGCCGCAGTTTCCGCGTCTTTTAACGGGAGCCGCCGCGGCGCGGACAAAAGGCAAAACAAACACCCCCGGCCGGTAGACGGCCGGGGGGATATTTTTTCAGGATTTTGCGGCGGACTCCAGGGATTCATCCTGAAGCCGGTCAAAGGCCGCCATGCACTCGTCTACCGTGGCGCCCTCCAGCAGCCGCCGCACGATCTGGCAGGTGTTGCCCCACTGTTCCACCCGCATCCCCGCGTTGGAACCAAGGACGTAAATTCCCTCTTCAATGCGGGCGTTCAGCGGCCGCAGGGCGGGGACGCAGTCTACTGACACGTTTTTAGAGGGGGAGATCACCCGGTTGGTCTCCGAATAGACCTGAAGGGCCTCGTCGGACAGGATTACATCCAGCACCCGCATGGCGTCCTCCGCGTGCTCCGCGCCGGCGCCTACGGCAAAGCCTGTCATAGGCATCACCGGCATCTGGCCCCGGCTGCTGGGAAAGCCGATGACCTGCATTTCAAAATCCGTTTTGCCATAGGCGGTGGCGGTATTGGCGGCGCCCCAGTAGGCCATGACGATGGGGGTTTTCCCCGCCAGAAAGTCTGCCCCCTCTCCCTCAATAGCCTCGCTGACGGCGGCCTTTTCCGCGTCGATATAGCCGCGGTCGATCAGCGTCTGGAGGAACTCGAAGCCGGGGCGCATATAGTCGCTGTACCGGGCCTCCCCGCTGTTGAGGGCGGCGATCTCCGCCTGCGTGTTTCCGCCGTTGTACAAGTCGGCGTAGGCCTGGGCGAACACGAAGGTCTCCAGCCACCAGCGGTTGGCCCCCACGGGGGTGTCCACCCCGTTCTCCTTGAACACCCGGCAGCACTCCAAAAACTCCTCCGGGGTTTCCGGCAGGTCCAGGCCGTACTGCCGGAACAGGTCCACGTTGACAAACAGGCCGTAGGCCACCACCTCCTGGGGGATGGCCACCAGCTTGCCGTCCACCGTGTTGGCGGTCAGGATGATGTCCCGCAGGTTTTTCGCGCTGTCCAGCCCCGACAGGTCCATCAGCAGTCCCTCTTCAGCCAGGGCCAGGATGGTGTCCGGGTTCAGCAGGTACAGGTCGTCCATATTGTTGCGGGCCCGGTCCAGGGAAACCTCGTCATAGGTCTTATCCTGGTAGTTCTCCGCGGTGTAGGTCTGGTAGGCCACCGACACCCCCAGGCGTTCCTCCGCCATGGCGATGGTCAGGTCCGACGCGGTCCTGGCGACGTTTTCCGCGTTGGGGTCGCTCTTTTACATGGGGCTGAACATGACGACCACATTTCCGCCCGCCTGATTGGACGGAAGCAGGTTTCGGTTCCCGCCCGGGCTTCCGCAGGCGGCCAGCGCCGCCAGCGTGATTCCCGCGAGAAGGGCGGCCGCCCGCCTGCGCCGGGCAGCAGTGTTGTGTTGATTCATAGACTGTCCTTTCCTGTTACAAATTGTCTGATTATCCGCTTCAGCAGTTCCACGTCCAGGGGTTTGGCCACGTGGGCGCTCATGCCCGCGGCCAGCGCCGCCTTCTCGTCCTCCGCGAAGGCGTTGGCCGTCATGGCGATGATGGGAATGTGTTCCGCGTCGGCCCGGTCCAGGGCGCGGATGGCCCGGGTGGCGTCGTGGCCGTTCATCACCGGCATCTGTACGTCCATCAGGATGGCGTCGAATTCGCCGGGCCGGGATTGCTGGAAGCGCTCCACCGCCAAGCGGCCGTTTTCCACGATCTCGCAGGAGGCCCCCTCCAGGTCCAAAAGCTCCGCCAAAATCTCGGCGTTGATCTCGTTGTCCTCCGCGGCCAGGAAACGCATCCCCTTTAGGATGTCCGCCCGCGGGGGCTCCGGGCCGCTTGGGGCGCCGCCGCTGTTTCCCCACAGCTCTCCCACCTTTTCCCGAAAAGCGGAGGCGAGAAACGGCTTGGCCAGCAGGGCTGTGCGCTCCATATGGAGGGCTTTTTCCAAGCCCTGGGCCTCATATTCCGCCAAAAGCAGCAGCGGAACGGTTTGGGGAAGGGCTTCCCGCAGGGCCTGCGCCGTCCGGGGGCCGTCCAGCTTCGGCCCGTCCCAGTCCAGCAGGGCCAGCTGATACGCCTCGCCGGTTCGGAGCAGCTCCAGAGCTTCCTCCGGCCCGGCGGCGGCGTCCACCTGGATGCCCGCGTCCGCCATCAGCGTCTGGATGGTCTCCCGGTCCTCCGGGTCTCCGTCCACGGCCAGCATCCGGGAGATGCCCCGCTCCGCCCAGAACTGGCGGTCCGCGTGGTCCTCCTGAATGCGCAGTTCCAGGTCTACCCGGAAGGTGGACCCCCGGTTCACCTCGCTGGTCACGTCGATGGTGCCGCCCATGAGCTCCACAATGCTTTTGGTGATGGCCATGCCCAGGCCGGTGCCCTGCACCTTGTTGGTGGTGCTGTTTTCCGCCCGGGTAAAGGCGTCGAAGATGGTCTCCAGGTACTCCGGCGTCATGCCGTAGCCGTCGTCCTCCACCTCAATGCGGATGTGTTCATACTGGCTGGAGCGCTGCTTGAGCCCGATGATGCGCAGCCAGATATGGCCCTCCTCCGGGGTGTATTTCACGGCGTTGGACAGCAGGTTGATGAGGATCTGGTTGATCCGGGTCTCGTCTCCTATCAGGTACTCGTGGCGGACGCCAGTCACCTCCACGTGGAACTCCTGCCGCTTGGCGCGGGCCATGGGCTGGATGATGGCGTCCACGGAGGAGATGACATCGCTGAGGGAGAACTGGTCGAAGGTGAGCACCACCTTGCCGCTCTCAATTTTGGACACGTCCAGAATGTCGTTGATGAGACTGAGCAGGTGCTGGCCGGAGGCGGTAATCTTTTTGGTGTATGCCCGCACCTTGGCCGGGTCGTCCGCGTCCCTGTCCAGCAGGGTAGTGAAGCCCAGCACCGCGTTCATGGGTGTGCGGATGTCGTGGGACATATTGGACAGGAAGGTGGTCTTGGAGGTGCTGGCGATTTGGGCGGCCTGAAGGGCCTGGGCCAGCTGCTGGCTGTGGAGCCTGCGCTCCTCCTCCCGTTCCTTTCGGACCCGCTCCTGCTGCCGCCAGCTGAGGTAGTACAGCAGGACGCACAGGAAGAACGCGGCCAGCATGGCGGCCACCACCATGGCGATGTTTTGATTGACCGTCCGCCCCTCCTGCTGGATGGCCTCCACCGGCACATAGCCCACCAGAAAGATGGTCCCCCCGTTGACCGACCACATATAGTTGAGGGCGTTCACGCCCCGGATATCGTGGTAAAACAGGATATTGCACCCATCCTCCAGGCATTTGGCAACCTCCGCCCGAATGCCCGAATCCTGGATGCTGTTGGCCCGGTAAAAGTCGCCCAGATTCAAGTGGCCGGCGCTGCGCTGCCCCATCCCCTTGGGCTTCAGGACGAACCTCTCGCTTACCGAGTCCATAATGTACAGCAGCGCCTGCTTGTTATAGAATCCGTCCGCGGGGAGGGAACGGTCGATGGTGTCATAGACGTACTCGATATAGAGGGTCCCCAGCTCCTGTCCGTCCCGGTTGACGGGGCACTTCATGGTATAGGACCAGGTACCCATATAGTTCAGGTAGGATTGGGAGACCGGCATACCGGCCACTGTCCCTCCGGCGGAGAAATTCAGCTCCTCCCCGGTGAAGGGCTCGCCGTTGTTGGACACGCCCACCTCCTCCCCCGAGAGGATCAGCGACAGCTTGACGATGGTGCGGTTATTCTCGTAGGTGCGGATAAATGCCTCCGGGTCCTCCGCCCGGGCGACCTCCCGGGCAATCAGGGACTGGAATTCCGCCTCATTGTTCAGAATGGCCTCAATGGTGCATTGAATCAGGTCCAGGCTTTCGCTCAGGTTCTGAATGGCCGCGGCGGACATCTCCTGGGACGTCCTCCGGGCCACTGCGTACACGATGGCGCCAAATACGCAAAAGACCAGCAAAATGGAGAGGAGCAGAGAAAGGCTCCTCCGCTGTTCCCGTTTGGCCGGCTTTTCTTTCATTTTTTCGATCTCCATTCCGTTCCCTGTGTGGGCAGCCCAAGGCCGCGTCGGCGGGACGGGCCCTAGGGACTGGGCCGCCTGCGGCCGCTCTTTCATTATACCATTTCCTATTATAGTGTCAATAGCGGGGAATGGTCCCTCCGTTTGTAAAAGTATGGGCGGCTTGCCGGTCTATACGATCCTTGACCAGGGCGATAAACTCCGCTGGCGCTTTGACCTCCAGTACCGGCCCAAAGGACAGCACCCGGATCAGCAGCTCCGTCTCATCCTCCTGGTCATAACGCAGCTGAATCTGATACAGCCGGTCGCCCAGTTTCCGGGTCTCCTTTTCAAAGTGGGAGAAATGCAGCAGCACCCGTTCCAGCCCGTTGCGCTCATCGTGGAGCAGCAGCACAAGTTCATACAGGTTCTTTTCGGGCAGGCGGAAGCTGTCCGGGTCGTACTCCTCCAGCAGTTCGCAAAACTCCACCCGCGCGAGATTGATCACGTTGTCCCGGCGTGTGCCTGCCGCCAAAAGGCGGAACTTGTCATCCTTCGCCGAGTACTCCAACCGATAGGGGATACAGGTAATCGCGTGACGGGCGCCGGTGCGGCTGTGGAACCGAATATTCAGCCGTCTTTTTTCACGGACCGCTTGCAGAACCGTCCCGAAGCACCGAATATAGTTCTCATCCCCATAGGGATCCCCGTCGGCGTACCGGTCGAACCAAACGAAAGTCTCCGGCTTATACAGCGGTTCCACGTCCCCCAGCCCGGCGGCGTCCGGCGCGAACAGCGCGATTCGGGGATCCAGCAGCAGCGCCTTCAGCCAGCGCTTCTGCAAGGTTGTCAGCGGCATGGTGGGCTTGTGCCGGATGACAGGCTCGAAGTTTTTGCCCAACAGGGGCCAGTCTCCGCTTTTCAGCGCCGCCGGTATGGCAAGAACGCTCTCCGCAAAGGCCTTTTTCTGCACCAGTTCGGTCAGACTGCCTTCGGTCAGGCAGCCCTCCGCGGCCTCCGCCAGCACAGCGGCCACCACGTTGAAATAACTCCCGTAAATTTCACTGAACAGCATCGCCGCCACCCCCATACAGGGCGCTCATGCGCCTCAAATCCTCGTAAAAAGTATCCGTTACCACTGGATTGCTGCATTTTAGCTCCACAATTCGTCCGATGAAGGTGCGCAGCCAGGGCAGCAGTTCCGACGCGTCGTAGACGTCGGCGGTAAACCGGCAGGTGCGGCCGTCCAGAACCTCTACGGTTCCATGCCGCTTTTCCCGCTCCAGGCGCTGGGCGATGAAGTCCTCGCCGGGGCCAAAGCGGACGGTCATCTCGATGTGGTCCAGGCTGTGGCCGGCGCCCGCGGATACCCCCCAGAGGTGCCGGTCGAATTTGGCCTGATACCCCAGATAGGTGTCGTATTGCCTCTCTTCGCCGCCGGTCGCCACCTTTTTGACGGCGTCCAGGCGAAAAAAGGCCATCCGCCTGCCGCGGTAGTAATAGCCCAGCAGGTACTGGCGCCCGGACTGGGTGCTGACATAGATCTTCAACGGGCAGACGGTCCGCCGGTATTCGTGGCCGCTGCGCAGGTTCTGGACAGTCAGCTCCACGCTCCGCCGCCTGTCGATTGCCTGGAGAAGCTGGCAGAGGATGTCGCTGTCCAGGGCATGGAGGATGTAATGGTGCTTGAAGCGGAACACGTCCGGGCCCTTGTCCAGCTTATCTAATAAGAAGGAACCCACCACACCCATCGGGTCCTCCTCGGAATAGAAGGCCAGCGCGTCCGCCCAGGAACTCAGCGGGAACGGTTCGCCGTCTGTTCTTCGGTAAAAGACCTCCCGCCCGTTCTTTTCCGCCTGGAGAAGGCCCAGCCCCTCGTACTCCTTCAGCTTTTTGCGGATGGTGGATTCATCCGGGAAAAACGCGCCGCTGAAGCGGGACAGGTATTCGCCGCTGACGCGGTCCACGATCTGCCGGCAGGACAGCGCGTGCCCGCCGGCCAGGATGTCCAGGATATAAAAGTGCAGCGTGATGTCCTTATTTGTGAAGCTTTTGGCCTTGAACGCCTTGTACAGCGGGTTGTGGGGGATCTGCCTGCTGTCAACGGACAGGAACACGTTTTTTCCGGCGGCGTCCTGGCGGAAGGCCATGTAATCCCCCAGCCAGCTCTCAATCCTGCGCCGCTCGTTGTCGTAGCTGCGGGCGCTTTTGGCGCCGTACTCGTCCCGGCTTTTGAAGCCGTACACGTAAAACTCCCGCATATAATCGCGAATGCGGGCAAAGTTTTTGATAAGCTCGCTGTATGCCATAAAATCCACCTCCATATCGGCCTGTCTATCAATTTTACCATAGAACAGGCCGCGATGAAAGGACAGAAACCCCCAAAATTCGGGCCGGCTGGGTGTTCGCAACTTTTTTTCCGTGATTTCCCCGGCCCGCCGAGGTATGATTGGCTCAACAAAAGCACAAACAGCAAACCAAATCTTTGCCTGTCCAGCAATGAAAAATTTGTGCTTTGTCAAAAGGCGCCAACAGCAGTTTCAGCGATATTTGGGTGATCGAAAACGGCGTCTTGTCCATCCCAAAGGCACCAACAGCAAATACTGAATAGCTTGAGTGGTTAAAGCCCGGGGGCCATGCCCCCGTTCGCGGGTTCGAATCCCGCTTCATAGGGTGCCTTGTTTACCAATTCATCACGGAGGAGTGATTTTCATGTTGGAGTTTCTGAAAAGGGAAGCAGACAAAACCTATACCGAGAACGGCGCTGTTACATACCGGTCCACCCAGTCCCAGTGCCTGGACCTGTTTGCGGCCATCGGCGCGCTGCGCGGGGAGAGCGACGGGGAAATCACCGGCCGCTTCCTCCGTGCCTACGCGGAAAACGCGGACTTGGCCATGAAGACGCTGTTCTACGCCCGGGATGTCCGGGGCGGCATTGGCGAGCGCCGGGTGTTCCGCACCATCCTCAAGTGTCTGGCGGACTGCGAGCCCCGTTCTGTGGAGAAAAACATTCCCTACATCGCCGAGTACGGCCGCTATGACGACCTGCTGGTGCTGATGGGCACCCCCTGCGAGGCCGCGGCCATGGACTGCATCAGGAAGCAGCTGGCCGCCGACCGCGCCGCGCTGGAGACAGACCGGCCCGTGTCACTGCTGGCCAAGTGGCTGCCCTCGGTGAACGCCTCCAACGGGGAGACGGTGAAGCGGGCCAAACGCGTTGCCCGCGCGCTGGGCATGAACGATGGGTCATACCGCAAAACCCTCAGCGCCCTGCGGGCAAAAATCCATATCATCGAAAACAACCTGCGGGAAAAGGACTACACCTTTGACTACGCCAAGCAGCCCGCTAAGGCCATGTTCAAGTACCGCAAGGCGTTTGTGCGCCACGACGGCGAGCGCTACGCCGCTTTCATGGGCCGCGTGGCCGAGGGGGCGGAGCGGCTGCACACCGGGACCCTGGCGCCCTATGAGATCATCAAGCCCTTTGTGGGCGGGACCGCGGCCGGTCAGCAGGAGCGCAAGGCCATCGACGCCACCTGGAACGCGCAGGAGGACTTCTCCGGCGGCGAAAACGCCCTGGTGGTCATCGACGGCTCCGGCTCCATGTACGGCGGCGGAGACCCGCTCCCCGCGGAGGTGGCGCTGTCCCTGGGCATCTACTACGCCCAGCGCAATACCGGCCGGTTTCACAACCACTTCATCACCTTTTCCCAGCATCCCCGCCTTGTGGAAATCAAGGGCCGGGACATCTGTGAGCAGGTTTGGTACTGCCGCCAGTTCAACGAGGTGGCCAATACCAACATCCAGCGGGTGTTCGAGCTGATCCTGAATACCGCCGTGAAGAACCGCGTGCCCCAGGAGGATATGCCCGCGAAACTGTACATCATCTCGGACATGGAGTTCGATTGCTGCGTTGCCGATGGGTCGCTGACCAACTTCGAGTATGCGCGGAAGCTCTTTGCCCGGCACGGCTACCGGCTCCCCCAAGTGGTATTCTGGAACGTGGCCAGCCGAAACCAGCAGCAGCCGGTCAGGATGAACGACGCGGGGGCGGCGCTGGTGTCCGGCTGTTCGCCCAGGGTGTTCTCCATGCTGAAGGCCGGCATTCTCTCTCCCTACGCGTTTATGCTGGACGTCCTCGGCTCGGAGCGGTACGCGGTGATCGCGGCGTAGCGATCAGGAGGCCGCAATGATTACCATACAGGGTTTATACAATACCGCTGCCTGCTACACGCCCCAGCTGGAGGAAGCGGCGGAGCGGGAGATCCGCGCGGTATGCGGCCGGCCCGAGTTTGCCGGCTGCAAAATACGCATTATGCCTGACGTACACGCCGGAAAGGGGTGCACCATCGGCACCACCATGACAATCCGGGATAAGATCGTGCCCGGCATGGTGGGCGTGGACATCGGCTGCGGCATGGAAACGGTGGAGCTGGCGGAGCGTCAAATCGACTTTGACAAGCTGGACGCGCTGATCCGGCGGGAGATTCCCTATGGCCGGGAGGTCCGCGAAGTGCCGCACCCGCTGAACGGGGAAATCGACCTGACCCAGCTGCGCTGCGCCGGACAAGTGAACCTTGAGCGCGCTATGCACAGTATCGGTTCGCTGGGCGGCGGCAACCACTTCATTGAGGTGGACCGCTCCGATGATGGCAGGCTGTTTCTGGTGGTCCACTCCGGGAGCCGTCACTTAGGCACCGAGGTGGCCGGTTTCTATCAAGAGGAGGGCCGGAAAGCCCTGTGGGGCGGCGCCAGCTACCAGATCCGGGAAACCATCGCCCAGCTGAAGGAGGAAGGCCGGTTCCAGGAAATTCAAACGGCCATCCAAGCGCTGAAAAAGGAGCGCAAACTGGACATACCCAGGGATCTGACCTATGTGGAAGGCAGGCTTTTTGACGATTACATCCATGATATGAAGCTGACGCAGCGGTTTGCCAGGCTCAACCGCAAGGCCATGGCAGATGTCATTATGGCCGGCATGGGCCTGACCGCGGCAGAGACTTTCACCACGGTCCACAACTATATTGATACAGACGCCATGATTCTGCGCAAGGGTTCCGTATCCGCCAAGGCCGGGGAGAAGCTGCTGATCCCTATCAATATGCGTGACGGCAGCCTGATCTGCGCGGGCAAGGGCAATGAGGACTGGAACTGCTCCGCCCCTCATGGAGCGGGCCGGCTGATGAGCCGCCGCGCCGCATTTTCCACGCTGTCTATGGAGGAATTCCAAAAGGAGATGGAAGGCGTTTACACCACCTGCGTCTTGCCGGACACGCTGGACGAGTCGCCCATGGCCTATAAGAGCATGGGTGAGATCGTGGCCCAAATCGGTCCCACTGCGGACATCATAGAGCAAATCCACCCCGTTTACAACTTCAAAGCGGCAAATTGATCCTGCCGCGCACAGCCGTAAATATGACGCATAGCTCGGCCGTTAGACTGAACCATGCGTCATCTTTATACGGCATCCTCCAGGTGGGTCTGCCTCTCCAGTCCCGCGACCCCTTCCAGCTGGTGGGTGCCATCAAAATGAGCGACCGTCTGATCCGGGAGCTGATGGGGCTGGGGTGATGGATCGGGGGCCGTGCTTACTTTTTCCGATTCAATTTTAACAAGATTCCCTTTTCATCGGCGGCTTTTTGCAGCAGTGCCGCCGCATACACAGCGCGTTCCTTTACAGTTGACAGCCCGGACACCATAAGCTGATCAACGACACCTTGCACATCAGAAAGCTCCAACAGATTGACCGCCAGGCAAAAGAGCGTTTTCCTGCGCCCATCATTACAGGTAGAAAGCAGATATCCCAGCAGCCGCACCTTTTCCTCCTGCTCGGCGTTATAGCGGTCAGCCCCGATAGTCCTCAGTTTTTCCATGTCGGCCGCTCGGTTCCTGTGGGTAATAAAGGAGTCATAATCATCAGCTTTCTCGTATTTTTCACAGGGATAGTGAGAACACTCACAACAGTATTCCGCGCCGCCATGTTCCAGGCTGCATCGGGCAATTTTGCAGGATTGGTTCCCATTGCCGCACCCGCCGCAATGCCCGCCCAAGTGCATGGTACACAATCCGCAGTTAAGCCCACACAGGGAAAACAACTGGTTATTCCGAACAAAACCCTTCAACTTATTCGCCTTCTCCCGTTTGAATGAACTCCCTCTCAGGTTTCTGTGCTTTATATAATAACACAGGCCGTTACACAAATCAATCTATCCCCAGGAAAGGACGAAAGATGATAGCGAACTGTACCGGGAATATCTGGCGGCGTAGCAGGCTGAGAGAAGAGTCATCATGCCAAATCAAAATGCCCAGACTATGCGTGACTGTAGAACCGCTGTGGTTCCCGTGCAAAGCAAAGCCGCTCCCCGGGCTACGGCCCGGAGAGCGGCTTTGCCGAATGATATGGATGTGAACCCCCTCAGTCGTGGACGCCCTTGAGCAGGGGGATGAGCATCAGCAGCGCCACGATGCCGATCACGCCGACCACCACGCCGACCGCCATTTTGGCGGGATCCAGCAGGCAGAGGCACATCCCCACGCCCAACAGAAGCGCGCCCAGTATGCCCACGAACACGGCGAGAATGGTCTTACCGCTGAATTTGATGGGGGTCTTGTGCTCCATTTTCCGCCAGACCAGCAGGGTGGCGGCCAGCACCGCCAGGCCGATCACGCCGCACACGATTCCTTGGGTGGCCAGGCCCCACTCCGGCAACAGGGTCATACACATCCCCAGCGCAAAGAACACCCCGCCGATGGTTCCCAGGATCAACGCCACAAAATTACTTTTTTTCACGCCAATTTACTCCTTTTCCCCGGCCGGAGTATCCCCGCCGTCATCCTTGTCCTCTGCCTTTTCCAAAAAGGTGTCCACGAACTTTCTCTCGACGGCCTTGTAGCCGCCCACCACCGTGTCCTCCACCTTTTTGTACGCGCCTACCACCGTATCTTCCACCTTGTGGTAGACGTCGGCCACGGCCTGCGCTTGTTTGGGGGTTTTTAACTTAAATTCGCTCATCAGCTGTTCCTCGCTTTCTTGATTTGGGGTTCTTGCTGTTTACGGGCATATCGTACCCCTCGAATGTTAGCAAAGTGCTTGCGTACTGTTTGAGAAATATTAAAAAAGGCCGCTCTCCCGCATTTTGAGAGAGCGGCCTTTTTTCGTTCAGCGGCTTGTTTCCCTGCGCACAGATCTCACAGGTCTCGTCAAGCAGGGCCTGGAGAGGCGGTCGTGGTACTCCGGCTACAGCCCCATCCCGTGTCCTGGATGGCGGGCACCAATGGCCTTGCCGCCCTTCGGATAGGCGGTCTCCCTGCCGCTATTGCCGCAGGCGTTCCGATACGCCGCGTCCCGCGGAGGGCGTCCCTGATGACGGGAGAGTAGGGCCGCAAAGTTTAAGTGTGTTTTAGAAAATTTATCTTGACTTTTCGGCCTTATATCTGCTATATTCTAACTGCAACGTGTAGCGTCGCCGCGTAAATTCGGTTGACCGCTGCGCGTTGTTTTTATTTTTTCAAAAATCCATACCAGAAAGCGCGCGGCCTGAAGGCATAAGTCCAGCTCTTCTCGCCGGGCGCTTTCTCATGCTCAGAGGAGGAAACAGTCCATGGAACAAAAAGCGAATTCTTTTTTGGAAACGGAGCGGCTGGGCAGGCTGATGGCGAAGTATGCCGTCCCCTGCGTCATCTCCCTGCTGGTGGCGGCCCTCTACAACATCGTGGACCAGATATTCATTGCCAACGCCGACTATCTGGGCTCCTACGGCAACGCCGCCAACACGGTGGTTTTTCCCCTGACGGTGGTGGCCCTGTCCATCGCGGTGATGATCGGGGACGGCTGCTGCGCCTTCGTCAGCATCAGCCTGGGGGCCGGGAATAAGGACGCCGCCCGCAAGAGCATCGGCAGCGCGGTGCTGCTGTGCGTGATCTCCGGCCTGGTTTTGACAGCCCTCTATCTTGCCTTTCAGGAGCCGATCCTGACCCTGTTCGGGGGCCGGGTCAATGAGGAAACCTTTCACCACGCCAAGGAATACTTCTTCTGGATCACCCTGGGGGTCCCATTCTATCTGTTTGGGCAGGCCCTCAACCCGATCATCCGCTCCGACGGCAGCCCGAAGTTCGCTATGGCCTCCACGCTGGTGGGGGCGCTGGCCAACATCATTTTGGACCCCATTTTCATCTTCGTGTTTCGCTGGGGAATGATGGGCGCGGCGGTTGCCACCGTGCTGGGACAGATTTTAACCGCAGCTCTGGCAATCTGGTATCTGTGCCACATGAAGGCTGTCCGGCTGGAGCGGGGCAGCTTTCGGCTTCACGGCGATCTGGCGGGGAAATACCTGCCTCTGGGTGTTTGCAGCTTTCTGTCCCAGATCTCCCTGGTCATGGCCATGGCGGCTATTCAAAACATGACGCTGAAATACAGCGCCATTGACCCCGTCTTCGGGCAGGCGCAGTACGCCCAGATTCCCATGGCGGTGCTGGGAATCGTGATGAAATTTTTCCAGATCGTCATCTCCATTTCCGTGGGGCTGGCGGCGGGATGCATCCCGGTGGTGGGCTACAACATCGGGGCGGGCCGCAGGGACCGGGCCAAGTCTCTTTTTACCCGCCTGCTGGCGGCGGAGGCCATGGTCGGGGCGGCGGCGCTGCTGATTGTGGAGTTGTTCCCCCACCAGCTTATCGGAATTTTCGGCGCGGCCAATGAAAGCGTGTATTATTCGGAATACGCGGTGAAGTGCTTCCGTGTTTATCTCTGCATGATGGCGCTGGCTACGGTGAACAAAGGCACGTTTATCTATCTGCAATCACTGGGCAGGGCCTTCGCTTCCACCGCCATCTCCATGGTGCGGGAGGTGCTGTTTGGAGTGGGATTCGCCCTGCTGCTCCCCCTGTGGTTCGGCTTGGATGGGGTCCTGTACTCCATGCCGGTTTCCGACCTGCTGACCTTTGTGATTTGCGTATTTGTCATTCGATACACCTATCGGGCGCTGGATTCCGGCGGCAGAGAAGACCCTGAACTTTGTGAAAATTGACCTTTGCATTCCGGGAAAACTTCTGGTAAACTAAGCCCTGTCAATTCAATACGGACATTCAACGACACACGCAGTGCATTGCACGTAAGCCTGATTACGGTACAGTAATGCTTTGCGTGTGTCGTTATTCTCTGGAGGGCACACGCGGATGCGTGTGCTTTTTTGTCCGCAAATCGCAACGGAGGTATCTTGATTATGCAAACATCCAGCTATCTTGGGACGGAAAAGATCGGAAAACTGCTGCTGAAATTTGCGGTCCCCTGCATCTTTTCCCTCATCATCTCCTGCCTGTATAACATTGTGGATCAGATTTTTGTGGGCAACGGCGTGGGCTACCTGGGCAACGCCGCCACCGGGGTGATCTTCCCCATCACGGTGATCGGCTGGGGCGTGTCGCTGTTCTTCGGCGACGGCGCGGCGGCCTCCCTCAGCGTATCCCTGGGAAAAAATGAGACGGAAAACATCCATCGCATTGTGGGCAACAGCATCCTGTTTTCCTTTCTCGGAGGCCTGGTCATCATTCTTATCAGCTACGGCTGCGGGGACGGCCTTCTGCGGCTCATCGGGGCCACGGACGCCAACCTTTCCCTGGCCCACGACTACGGCTTCATCATCTACGCCATGATGCCCCTGGCCCTGGTACAGAATACCCTGGCCTCCATCATCCGGGCGGACGGCAGCCCCAAGTACGCCATGGGCGCCATGCTGGTGGGGGCGGTGCTGAATATCATCGGCGACCCGGTGGCCATCTTCCTGCTGGATATGGGCATCCAAGGCGCGGCATACGCCACCATCCTGGGGCAGTTTGTGAGCTTCCTGATCTGCGCGGCCTATCTCGCCAGGAGCAAAACCTTCCGAATTTCCCCGGCCAGCTTCCGCCCGGACTTCAAGCTGCTGAAGCAGGTCATGGCCTTGGGGGCGTCCAGCTTCCTCACGCAGCTGTCCATCGTGGTAATCACCATCGTGAACAACATCCTGCTGGTGAAGTACGGTGCGCTGTCTCCCTATGGCGAGGACATCCCCCTGGCCGCCTTCGTGGTCATTATGAAGCTGTTTCAGATTGTGCTGAACATCGCCATCGGTATCGCCGCGGGGGCCCAGCCCATCGTGGGCTACAACTACGGGGCGAAAAAGTTGAGCCGGGTGCGGGAGCTGCTGAAGCTGATGATCGAATGGACCGTGATTATCTGCCTGATCTGCACGGTCCTGTTTCAGGCGTTTCCCCAGGCGTTTATCCGAATGTTTGGCGCGGCGGGCACACAGGGGGCGGCCGCCATGGATCCCGAGCTATATCTCCAGTTCGCGGTGCCCTGCCTGCGGATCTATCTGTCCCTGATCCTGTTCACCTGTGTCCAAAAGGTATGCGCCATCTTCCTGCAGTCCATCGGCCACGCCAAGGCGGCGGTGCCGCTGTCCTTCCTGCGTGATGTGCTGCTGATTGTGTTCTCTGTGATCGTCCCGGTATTCGCCGGCGTCACCGGCATTTTCTGGGGCGCGCCCATTGCCGATGTTCTGGCTATTGCGGTAACGGCGGTTGTGATGCTGCGGCTCTGGAATCAATTGAAAGCAGAGGATGGGCAATCTGCGGAAAATCGATCCGTTCTTCAAAAGTCCCGTCCCGGCGTCATCATCACCATTGCCAGGGAACACGGCACCGCTGGGAAGCGGATTGGCCAGCTGGTGGCCGAAAAGCTGGGCATTCCCTGCTACTATAAGGAGATGACCGCGTTAGCAGCCCAGGAGAGCGGGCTTGCCAAGGAGTTTATTTCCGGCATTAACTCCGACGAAAACGCCGTCATGCGGGAACTGTACCTCAGCACCAGCGCCGTCCAGCAGGCGGTGATCGCCCAGGACAAAGCCATCAACATGATCGCCGATTCTGGCTCCTGCGTCATCGTGGGCCGGGCGGCGGACTACGTCCTGCGGGACCGGGAAAATGTGGTGCGTATCTTCATCCATGCGCCGAAAGAGTATCGTGTGAAAAAGGTGATGGAGATGTACGGCGATACAGAACAGGAGGGCAGAAAGAGCGTTGCCCGGTCCGACGCCGCCAGGGGATCCTACTACAAGAGCATTTCCGGCCATACCTGGGGTGATCCGCATCAATATGAGCTGAGTGTGGACAGCTCCATCGGATCGGAGAAAACGGCGGAACTGATTTGCGGCTACATCAGCCATCTGTGAGCAGAAAAAACGGCAGGGAGTCACGCAGACTCCCTGCCGTAACATGATGCCGCTCTATTCAAGCGGTAGCCTTACGCTCCGTGCCCGCGTACAGGCGTTCCCGAATCAAATCCGGCGTGGTATCCAATACAACGGCAAATTCTTCACAGATCATTTTTTCCGCCAGCTTCAGGTATTTGGAGTCCACCTGCCCCAGCCGTTTCTTTTGCCGGGCCATTTCCCTCTGCCTGACATGGATCTCCTTGATTAAAAGCAGGCAATCCTCCACCTTGCGGGAAGCAAGCATACTTTGGTAATGGGCGGTCAGTTCCATTGTTTTGCCAAAACGGAATACATGGGGTTCCAGCCGGGAAAACAGCTCCAGATAATGAGACGCTTCGCCGCTGCTGATGAGAGGGCGCATGGACGGAATTGTGTCCACTGGCGTATAGATAATCTCATCACTGTTGGAAAATACGGCGCACAGCTTATAATAATCGCCGGTGGTTCCCCGAACCGGCGGCGCCCCCACGCTTTCGACCTCGTAAACGCCCCTCTTGTCATACAGAACCAGCGCTCCAACTTCATACATAGCGTTCAGTCCAGGTAGTCGCCCACAGGCTGGGTATTATTCTGTTTCTTGATTTTGATGATAAGGGAGCCGTCAGGCTGTTCGGCTTCTTCTATGACTTTGTACTGCGTCCTATGCCGGTCCATCTGAATTTTGTAGGATTTGTATTCCTGCCGGACCTGCTGCTTGGCCAGTTCCGGGGAAATTCCATCCTTCAGTTGAAAGTGAATCGTCTGCTCCAGGCAGGCCGCTTTGATGCGCTTCATAATAAATGGCCCTCCATTTCTTTATGTAGAATCATTTTACTATGAATTTGCACATTTTTCAAAGGGCTTTATTCACAAAATTGTGCGTTCCGCACATAGGGCATTTTGCACAAAGGGAAGGCGGCGGCAAGCAATGTGCCGCCGGCATTGAGATGTCCGACGAGTACGCAAGGCTGGCCAGGTTGCGGATCATGAGCGGGCTGAAGCAGGCGGCGTGACAGTGTCAGCGGTCAGGGCCGATCCTCAATTTCTCCCGTAATCCTTTTGTTGACTGGACCTCAACGGAGCCATACGCCAAATCAAAACACGCCAGTCTCCCGCCGGCGTCAATGTAGACATATTGGTATGAGATCGGGGCTTTGTTCTCATCGCACAACGTCTCCAGCAGCGGCTCCAGCTCGTAGTCCTCCAGAGTGTGCCGGTCTGAGTAGAGAAACAGATCATAGCGCCCCAGAAACGCGTATCCGGCGTTCAGTTTCCTCAATTTCTTGCGGAAAGGTTCAATAAAGCCCGCCGCCGGGAGAGGGTTTATCACAAAGGTCTGCCAGGAATCGTACTCAATGCCGCATTTCGCGCACAACTCCAGGACGCGGTCCGACGGCGCCTGATACGGCTTGCTCATGGCGATTTCCGTCACAAGCCGCTCAAAGGCTTCGCCGTTTACGGATGTAACCTCAATGCCGGACGACCCGTCCGCGGTCTGAAGGTCCGGCCTGTCCCGCAAAAGCAGCGTTCCGTATCGTTCCCCATACAGCGTTTCCAAAACGTATTTCGCGTATATCTCATAAGGACTGGTGCGCCTCGTCATGGAACTCCCCCTTTGATATGATTTTTTCTACTATACCAAAAGATATCCGCATTGTACAGAGCGCAAAAGACAAGATTGGAAATAACATCAACCAGACCGCAAAAAAACAGGACGCTTCGATTTGCTTTATGATTATGATGCGCTATAATAACAGCTACCCCTGCATGGAGCCGGAACTGGTGGAGAACTTCTGGGAGTTCCGCGTTGGAGAGATGGAGAGCCATCCGGCCAGCGATTTTATGGACGCGCCCACCTATCAGAAATGGCTGGCCCAAGCCCCTGATTTTGGATTCCCGGGCGGTGAGACCTTGATGGAAACACAGCTGCGCGCCTTAGCCGGGATGGACTTTCTGGAGTTTTTCCCCTCCGGCGCGCCCGGCTCCGGCCAGAGGGCTCTCCTTATTTTCAACCCAATGAAAAATAGACGCTGGTCTAGGGGACGGACTTGAACGAGCCCGTCCCCTCAGCCTGCTGAAAAGCGGCCTACCTGGGAAAATCCAGACAGGCCGTGAAACAGCCGCTCCCCAGCTTTCAACAGAAAGCCGGGGAGCGGCTGTTTCAAGTGCAAAAATAGGAAGGTATAACCTAAATATTGGACTTTTTGCTCTTTTTAATGGTCCTGACCAGCATGAGAATGGAACCCGCGGCCAGCACGCCAAACACCACGTCGGCGGCCACAATGGCGTTCTTCCACCAGGGCCGGATCTCAATGACCTGCATATTGGCGCTGACGCCGTTCATGGCGTTGGAGTTGGCCACCGTGTACAGAATATGCTTGGCGGCCTCCCGCATGGCCTGGCAGACATTGGGGTCGTCCTTATATTGAAGCAGCTTCTCGGTCCATTTGGAGCCGTCGTTGCAGTCCCAGCCGTCGCCCCCGGCCATCAGGCCGTTGAGCACGTCCATGTAGTTGTTGTTATTTGAGAAGTCGGTGAGGATGAAGCCGGGCATACCCCATTCCCCTCGAAGAATTCCAGTGAGCAGATTCTTGTCGCCGCCCGCCCAGACACAGCCCATGCGGTTGAAGCTGGTCATGACGCAGTAGGCCCCGGCCTCCGCCACGGGGTACTCAAAGGCTTGCAGGTAGATCTCCCGGGCCGCCTGCTCATTGGTCCACACGCAGATGCCGTCCCTGGCCGTCTCCTGATCGTTGAGGGCAAAGTGCTTCATGTATACGTACACGCCTTTGGACTGGATGCCGGCCACCTCGGCGGCGCAGGTCTTGCCGGAGATGAAGGGGTCCTCGGAATAATACTCAAAGTTGCGCCCGGAGTAGGGGGTCCTGTGGATGTTGACGCCGGGGCCGTAGATGCCGGAGTAGGCCTTGCCGTTGGCCAGCAGGCAGTCGTTGCCCATGCTGCGGCCCACCGCCTCCGCGACGGCCGGGTCAAAGGAGGCGGCCAGCAGGTCCTCCGAGGTGTAGCTGGTGGAGGAGCCGCCGCCGGTGAGGGTGGCGGTGATGCCCTGAGGGCCGTTTTCGTCCTTGGTGGCGGGCTTGGACACGCTGGACACGGGCACGGTGCTGTGGTAGGTCTGGCCGATGAGCCGGGCCATCTCGTTGAAGGTCACCTGATCCATCAGGTCGTCCCAGGTGTAGCTCTGGCCGTTCACCTCGGCGGCCCCGTCCAGGGGGACGCCGATGAACTGGGCCAGGTTGAGAGCGCCCTCCTTGCCCATGGCGGGCATGGAGCCGGAGGTGTTCTTCTCGTACAGGGCGTTCATGAGGGCTGCCATCTCGTCGCTGGCGGCGATCTGGGCGGCGGCCTTGTAGCTCTTGGCGGTGATGTCCGCCTTGGGCATGGTTCCCTGCCAATCGGAGCGGGTGAGGTAGACGATATCGTTGGAGGAATCGCTGTCAAAGCGGTTCAAGTCGGCGTGGTCCAACTGGTTGACGATGGGAGCGCCGGTGGCGGCGGTGGCAAACACGCCGGTATCCAGGCTGGACACGGTGTATTTCGCGGCCAGGGAGGCGGCCCCGTCGGCGGTCATGCCGTCGGCGGCGGTGTAGCCCTTGGCGGCAAGGATGTTGTTCAGCGCCTCGTGGACCCCGTTGCCGCAGGCGAAATAGTAGTCTCCGGCGTCCAGGATATAGGTTCCGGCCCCATTGGCGTCGTAAGCCCGCAGCTCCGTCTTGGGCACGGTGACGGTGACGGAGGCGGTCTCCCCCGGGGCCAGGCCCACCTTCTGGTATCCCACCAGTTCTACCGCCGCCTTCTCAATGCCGTTCTGCCGGTCGTAGTCGGTGTAGGGGGACTGCATGAAGATCTCCACCACTTCTTTGCCCTCCACGCTGCCGGAGTTGGTCACATCCACGGTGAACGCCAGCTCATCCCCCTGCTCCGCCATGGACAGCGGGCCGTAGGAAAACTGGGTATAGCTCAGGCCGTAGCCGAAGGGATAGGCCACCGTGGAGGCATAGTCGTAGTCCCCGGCGTTCCCGGCGCCCATCACCGCGTCCTCATAGCGGGTTTCGTAGTAGCGGTAGCCCACGTAGATGCCCTCCTGATAGGCCACATAGTACTCGTTGTTGGTCCCGGCAAAGGCGAGGCCCTGGGCGGCGGCGTTGGTGTAGGAGGTGGCGTGGGCGTTCTGGATGGCGGGGGAGGTCAGGTTGTCGTAGCAGTAGGTGTCCACCAGCTTGCCCGAGGGGTTCACGGTCCCGTTGAGCAGGTCTCCGATAGTGCGGATGCCGCTCTGACCCACTTCGCCCACCCACAGGCAGGCGTCTACGCCGTAGTCCACGCCGCACACGGAGGGCTCCAGGAAGTCCAGCTCCACCGCGTTGGCTACGTTCAGCAGGACGACAATCTTTTTCAAGTCCCCGGCGGACTTCAGCCCGGCCAGCTTGGACAGCAAAGCCCGCTCCTCGCCGGACAGCTCCAGAATGTTGCCGTCTCCGTCCCCCGCGCCGTACCAGGGCAGATCGGCCCCCTCGCCGCACACCCGGGAGATGACAAAAATGGCCGCGTCGCCGTACTCCTTCACGGAATCCCATTCCTTATTGGAATAGGCGCTCAGGGGCGCCTCGTTGACCTTGTACCCGGCGTTGTCGAAGATGTAGTTGTTCAGGCTGCCGCCAGCCAGGGCGCGGCGGTAGTCCTTGCCCGCCCCCTCGGTGTAGAACGACCACATGGCGGGGTTGACGGAGAAGCCGTCCTCCTCCAGGGCGTCCTTCAGGCTCTGGGCCTTGGAGGTGTCCATGCCGCCGGAGCCGGTGCCGCCGTAGACGAAGCTGGCGGAGTTAACGCTGGCCAGGGTGATTTTGGAGCCGGAGGCCAGGGGCAGGGCGTTCTCCCGGTTGAGCAGCAACACGGAGCCGTTGGCCACCACCTGTTCCACCACCTTCTCCGCCTTCTCCACCTGCTGGGCGCTGGTGAAGTCGGCCTCGAAGTAGGTCTTGCCCGGGTCGCCGACGGTTTTCGTGGCCTCGATGCCCAGCACCATGTTGATGATGGAGGCGTAATTTCCGGCGATGGGCCCGGCGATCATGGTGAACGCGAACAGGACGGTGAATACGATGGACAGCGCGGTCCAAAGGCCGCGGCCCTTGATCTTAGCCTTTTTTTCCTTCACAGCAGGTTCCTCCTCGTAATTTTTAGAAAAACGGCTGCCGCCCTTTTGCGGCAGCCGTTTCAGGCCGTATCCTGTTTTAGCCGGCGCTGGTGAGCAGCTTCAGCTCGGGCAGCTCAACGATCCGGCAGCCCAGGGAGACGTCCTCGGGATCCAGGGAGGGGTCCTCCACGGTAATGGTGAGGGTCTCGGCGTACTCGGAGAGGAACGCCTTGCCGTCCATGGCGTTGTTCTCGGGGTCCGCGGCGCTGGTCATGGCCTCGGTCCAGTTGGCGGTGTCCAGCACCATGTGGCCGGCCAGGGCGGAGCGGCCGTAGCCCTTCTCGTGCTGCTCGAAGTAGATGCGCTCGGCGGGCTGGAGGGTGTAGTCCACATGGGTCTCCCAGCCGTCGGAGCTGGCGGCGGAGGTGCACTTGCCGGTGTAGATGATGGTGCGCAGGCCCTTGATGCCGGGGTCGGTGGTGCCGAAGATGTGCTCCTGGAAGGTGAGCTCATAGGTGCTGTCGCTGTTGACCTTCAGGGTGTACACGTCGCTGGCGTACCAGCCGATGCCGTCCAGGTAGCGGGAGGTGCCGCCGGCAAAGGACTTGGACAGGCCGGCGGAGCCGCCGCCGGAGCAGGCGGTGAGGGTCAGGCAGAAGGTGGCGGCGGCCAGGGCGAGGGCAAGCGCTTTGACAAACTTTTTCATGATATGTTTCCTCCATTTCTTTTCTGGTACGCAATGTACCGCTGCGGATGAATTGAGTATAGCGGGCTTCCCCGCCGGGGTAAACGTCACTGACAAAAGCGGTAGGTTTCCTGTCAAAACCGGTCAGTCGGTGTGGGCCTGAAGGAATTCCACCGTATAGCCGGTGGCCTCCCTGGCCAGCTTGCCCTGGAAGCCGTGCTCGCCGTACTGAATGACCTTCAGCTCGGCGCTGTCATAGACCTCCACCGCCCGCTCGGAATAGCTCAGGGGTACCAGAGTGTCCTTGTCGCCGTGGCAGATCAGAACGTCGCCCTTGTACTTGCCGATCTCCTCATAGATGTCGAAGCTCCGGGCATCCTTGGCATAGATGGCCCCCAGGGGGACGCCCATGGTTTCGAACTCCTCGTCGGGGATGGCGTCCACCGAGTCATACTGCTCGAAGTAGGCCTCCTGAAGGGGAAACGCGGGGTAGAACAGGATCAGCCCCTTCACATCATCGGGGCGCTGGGCGGCGGTGTAGGCGGAGACAAAGCCCCCCTGGCTCAGGCCGAACAGGAACAGCTGGCCGCCGTCCACATAGTCCAGCGCCTTCACCTGGTCCATCACGTCGGACAGGTTCCGATACTCGGTGAGCACGCTCATCTCGGTGGTCACGCCGTCCGATTTGGTGCTGGGGCTGCCGCCGCAGAAGTCGAATATGTACGCGGCATACCCCTGTTTGGCGAAGGATTCCGCATAGCCCTCATTCAGCACCGACGAGCTGTTGAACCCGTGGCTGAGGATGACGGCGGGATAGCTGTCCTGCTCTCCGCCGGGCAGGTACATTTTTCCGTAGATCTTCTTTCCCCCGCTCTCCAGCCACAGCTCCTCCACGCGGACGGGCTCCGGCGTGGGGGTGGGGTCAGGCGTGGGGCTGGGGGTGCCGCCGGTCCCGCCCTGGCCGCACCCGGCCAGCAGGGACAGGGACGCCGCCGCGGCCAGCAGCAGGGCGGTCGCTCTCTTTCTCATGGTAACGCTCTCCTTCCGTTTCATTCTATCTGTAGTGTCCGGCACGTGTCTGCCGTTTCTGTGTGTGAGCATATCCGATCCCCTCCGCGTTGTAAACGGCAATCACAAAACAGGCGCATTCTGCATCAAAACCGGCCGCCACGGCGCGAAAAAAGCGGCCCCCGGCGGGGGCCGCTTCCCAATCTGCAAGGTTCCGGCTCACGGCCGGAACAGAATGAGGTCCAGAAAAAACTTCCCGTTGTTCAGCTTCACCGCCAGGGTTCCGCCATACTTCTCCACAATGCGCTTCATGCTCTTCATGCCGAAGCCGTGGTACTGGGCGTCCCGCTGGCTCTTCGGCAGAGCTCCCTCCATGACGATGCCGCCGGAATAGGGGTTCTCCACGTGGATTGTCACCATGCCACCCTCGTCGGCGGCGGTGAGGGTGACGAACCGTTCCCCCTCCGGCAGTCCGGCGGCCGCCTCCATGGCGTTGTTCAAAGCGTTGTTCACCAGGGCGTACAGGTCCAGCTCCTCCATGAAATCCAGCGCCGGACCGTCCGCAAAGGCGGTCAGTTCGATGCCCCGGCGGTTGCAGGCGGCCCGCTTCTCCGCCAGCACGATGTCAAGCACCCGGTTTCCGGTGTCCACAAAGGTGTCGTACTCCCCCACCTTGCGTTTGAGCTGGTCCGTCTGCTCCTGGGATATCTGCCCCTGAAAGCTCTCCAGCAAACCCTTCAGGTCGTGGTACTTCTCGTTGACCAGGGCGGCGCTCTCCTCGGACTGGCGGAACTGCTCCCGCTGCAAGTGGACCAGCTCCCGCATGGCGTCCACGCTGCGGTTGAGCTTGGCCCGCTCCATGACGCCGAACTGAAGCAGGAGGATATACATCCCGCACATCAGCTGGTAAACGCTCTCGGCAAACACAGCGGTCTCGTTCCGGCCGGTGTTGCCCTGGGTGATCCGGGCCATCCCCAGGCCGAAGGCCAGCACCATGGTGGAAAATACCGCCTTCGTGCGGTTGTTGAAATTCTCCTCCCGGCTGCGGGTGAACGGGCGGAAAATGAAATACAGCGCCGCGTACATCCCGAAATACGCCGCCAGGTCCACCAGCAGGATGCCAAAATCGTCCTGGCACAACCGATTTACCCAGGGATTCAGCTTCAGCAGGGTTTTCACCGTTCCGCCAAAATCCTGGGCGATATATCCGGAAGCAGCCACAAACAGGGCCGTCCAGAAGGATTCCTCAAAAAAGAACCAGCACAGGAGGATCAGCACGAGGTAGACGGCAAAGGTCATTACAACACGCCCCGGGCTATTTACGCGCTGCCCCATGTCCGGGAAAAGGACGATCCGAAGGCCGTGCAGCACGGCAAAGCCCGCCGCGGTGCCCAAAATGAGCCGGAGGGGAAAGCGGTTCCGCTTCCGCAGGGAATAGGCGAACACGAACACACCGAGGACGGATTGCAGCAGGAGAATGGGCGAACGGAATTCGGCGTACCACGCGGGCATTACGCGCTCCCCCCTTTGTACTGGGCCAGTAGCGTCAGGAACTCCTTGCGCTTGGACCGGGACAGGGGGATCTCAATCTCGGTCCCGCCCAAAATCACCACATCCTTTTTGACGCCGCGCACATATTTGAGATTGACCAGGAAGCTGGAGCAGGGCCGGGCAAAATGGGCCTGCCGGAGCTGTTCCTCATACTGGGACAGGGCGCCCCACTGCCGGAGGACCTCTCCCCCGGTATGAAACAGCAGGTCATGGCGGGCGGCGGTCTCCACATAGATTACGCTGTCCGCCGGCACCTTGCGCACGTCGGTCTTTGTGCGCAGTTCCAGCATCAGCTCCTGCTTTCGGTGGGAAAGCATCCGCAGCGCCCGCTCCAGCTTTGCGGAGAAGGACGCATAGCGCACCGGCTTCAGGATATAGTCAAAGGCCCGGACGGAGTAGCCCTCCACCGCGTACTGGGTAAGGCTGGTGACGAAGACGATCATCACGGCCTCGTCCATCCGGCGGACCCGCCGCGCCACGTCCATCCCCAGCATATCCGGCACCCGGATGTCCAGAAAAACCAGATCCGCGTCACACTGATAGGCACTCAAAAGCTCCAGGCCGCGGTCATAGCATTCCAAAACATACTCAAAACTCGGATTCTCCTCCTGATATCTGGCCAGAAACGATGTCAGCTTGTCAAGCTGGGGCCGTTCATCCTCAAGGATCAGGATTTTGAGCAAGGGGTTCACCTCCCGGTCGGGCACACTGTTCTTATTAAATTAGTATACGGCTTTTGGACAGTTTCGTCAAGCTGCTTTGGGTTTTGCGGCGGCAATTCGGTCATTTTTGACGTGAAAAGCGCCGGTTTTGTGGTTTGGGTTGACTGCGGACTCTGCGGCATGGTAAAACAGCCGTGCCAGTATTTCCAAATTTCAGGAGGATGAAACTATGAAAAAGAGACAACTGTCAGCCCTTCTATGTACCGCTTTGGCTGCGGCATCCCTGCTGGCCGCCTGCGCGGACAGCCTGCCCGCGGCCACACCCAGCCCGTCCGCCAGCGTCAAATGGTTTACCGAGCCACGGGAGCTGGACGCGGGGGACGGCTATACCTCCAGCGAGTACTATCTGCTCAACGAGGAAACCCAGCGGCACATCTACTGCGTGGAAACCAAACCCGCCGGCGTAAAAGAGGGGGAAAAGGTCCCCGCCGTGGTCTACGTCCACGGGCAGAGCGGCTACGCCACCAATTTCAGCGCGATTTACACCCGGCTGGCGCAGGACAACATCGCGGCCTTCTCCTTTGAGTGCTGCGGCGGCAACAAGAGCGGCGCCAAAAGCGAGGGCTCCAAGCTGTTCCCCGCTCACTACACCTCCCGTATGACCGACCTGGAGACCGTGCTGGCCAAAGTCAAAACCCTGGACTATGTGGACACGGACCACATTTTCCTGTTCGGCGAAAGCTACGGCGGTGTAACGGTGTCCCTGGACGCCATCGGCCATAACGAAATTCCTGGGATCATTCTTCTCTCCACCGGAATCTCGGATACAATGCTGGCCCGGGAGGAGGACGATCCGACCTATATCCCGGAGCGCGACTACGCCGACCCTCTGGAGGCAATCAAAGGTTATGAGGGAGATGTTATCTGCTTCAACGGACAGCAGGATTTTGCTCATGACGCGGGCGAAAACCAGATCGCGGTTTACAACCAGCGCAGCACAGGTTCCGCAGTGTTTTACTCTTTGGAGGATTCCGACCACAGTTTTTCCGCGCTGTCTGACGAAGGAAAGAAATTCCTCGTGGAGTCCATGAGAGATTTTATTCTGGAGCGCTCTTGATTTTGGAGGGACAGAATAGGGAAAAAATCGTCCGCCTGTACTTTTCGCGGGGTTCCGCATAGGCCGCCGGAGATATCCGCAAAATTGTCCTCCGGCATCAAAAACGTATTGCGTATAAAATCGTCCAAACCACCGCTTTGTCTGAAATGATAGGCGCTTCCTATTGGAAACGGAAGCCAAATGATGATAAAGTAAGAATAAATCATGTTGCCATCCCAAAGGAGCGTGTGTCTTTCATGGTAAAGCAGGTATGGAACGACCCGGCCGTGTACTGCGTTGAGGTGGATCTCCCGCAGAATCCGCTGCACAATTTAAATGTCTACGTGATCCGCACCCCAGAGCGCGATCTCATGATTGACACCGGCTTTTGCCGCCCGGAATGCCGTGAGGCCCTGTGGTCAGGGATCAGGGAGCTCGGATTGAATCTTTCCAGGACCGCGCTCTTTTTGACCCACCTCCACTCCGACCACACAGGACTGGTATGGGATTTTGTGGACCGCGATATTCCCGTCTATATGGGGCGCGTTGATCTGGGCTATCTCTCCGGGCCCCATCAGATGGATCATCTGGCGTTGCTGGAAGAAATGTTTGGCATGGAGGGCTTCCCCCCGGAATATCTGGCCGTGCAGTCTACGGAAAATCAGGGCCGCATCTATGCGCCCAAACCCGGTTTTCCAGCGGTTCCTCTGGACCACGGAGACAAAATCCCCATGAGCGGCTTGGATGTGACCGCGCTCCACACACCGGGCCATACCCCAGGCCATATGGTGCTCTATCTTCCAAAAGAACAGCTGTTGTTCTCCGGCGATCACATTCTGTTTGGCATCACGCCAAATATCAGTGTCTGGCATCAGGTACCCCACTCGCTGAAGGATTACTTTGACAGCCTGGGCATGATCCGCACCCTTCCCATCCGCGCCACATTTCCGGCGCACCGTTCCGCGGAAGGAGACGCGCACCAGCGCGTGAAGGAGCTGTTGGTTCACCATGCTCAACGGTTGGCCGAGATATACCAAGCGGCCGCCGCCTATCCGGGCAGCACGGCCTATCAGATCGCAGGCATGATTAAATGGTCGGCGCGGGGACGGGCCTGGGAGGAATTCCCATCCCATCAGCGGTGGTTTGCCATGGCGGAAACGCTGGCGCACCTGTACTATCTGGCGGAAAAGGACAAAGTGCGCCGGATACAGCGGTCCGGCCGGATCTTATATCATGTCAAAGCGCCCCTGTGAATCCCACAGGGGCGCTTTTGGCATACGTCAGGGCTGGTAGGACCAGAACGCCGCCACATAGTCGATAAAGCTCTCCACCACCGGCGTTTTGTACCGATCCCGGTGGAACACCATGTAGACCATGTGAAAATCAATGGGAACCTGGGCGAGAGGGATCAGCGAAATGTCGTCAAACATTCGGACCCTGGGCGTGTCCAGAAGGATGGCCACATAGTCGCTGAGCTGGCAGATGCCATACATAGATTCCTCGTTTCCGTAATGGTGGTCCGCCGACAGGTGGTGCCGGGCCAGGAGCTTCTGGATGTCGCGGCCAATGGGCTGCTCCAGGTGATAGGAGATCAGCTTATGCCCCGCCAGGTCGGAAAAGTCCAGGGACTCACGGCTGTCAAGAGGGTGCCCCCGCCGGACCGTGGCCGCCAGCAGCTGGCACAAAATGGGCACAAAAAACAGGTCGCTCCCATCGGGCACATGGGAGCAGAACCCCACATCCCATTCCCCCCGGCGGATGCGCTGAATGATCTCGTTGGTTTGCGCCTCAAAAATGTTGACCTTCACCGCGGGGCCCTTCAAGTCCCGGAAGGCCAGCAGAACCTGGGGGATAAAGTCGGATTGGATCGTGGGGATGCAGCCGACGTTGACGGTGCCGCTCAGGCCTCCCCCGTATTCCTTGGCCTTCGCCACGCCCTTGTCCAGGGTGCGCAGGGCCACGGAGACCGTGTCGTAGAATTCCTTTCCATACTTGGTGAGGACCACGTTCCGGCCGCTTTTTTCGAACAGCGCAATGCCCAGCTCCGCCTCCAGGGAGCTGATGGCGCCGCTGAGGCTGGGCTGGGTGATGTAGAGTTCTTTCGCGGCCTTGGTGTAGTGCTGAAGCTCGGCCAGCTTGCAGAAATAGTACAGGTGCGCGAGATTCATTCAGAGCCCCTCCCTTGTCACCCGCAGACTCGCCGCGGCGCGGAACGATAGGCGCGGCCTATGGTTTCCAGCTCCCCCGCAAGGCGCTTCCGATTGGACGCGGCGGGCATATGCGGGTACAATATTGTTTGTCAACACAAGGGACTCATTTCCAGATGTCAGTCCCATTATAGCAGAGAAAACTTCAAATTTCAAGACAAAAGGGGAGTCAAATCATGAAGTTGTCCGAAAAGCAGTTCCAAGACTATCTGCTCCAGATCCGCGCCCTGGCCGAGGGCCCCTTCGATGAGATGCAAAAGGAGATTGAGGTCACCAACAAGTTCCCCGCCGAGTTCTACGACCTGGCCATCAAGAACGACCTCTACCGGTTCTCCCTCCCCGAGAAGTACGGCGGGTGGGGTATGTCCGAGCTGGAGATTCTGAAGGTCCAGGAGGAGTTCTCCCGCGGCCCCGGCGGTATGCGGATGCACCTGCACTACGCCGCCGACATGAACTGGCGCATCCTGGACGACTACGGCAGCGACGAGTTGAAGGCCGAGTACATGGACAAGTTCCAGGACAAGACCATCTTCACCTGCTTCGCCCTGACCGAGGAGACCGGCGGCACCGGCGCCGACCTGCACACCACCGCCGTGCGCGACGGCGACGACTACATCCTCAACGGCGAGAAGTGGCTGATCTCCCACACCGACTGCTGCGAGTTCGCCTACGTGTTCGCCGTCACCAACCCCGACAGCGACAAGGACGACCGCCTGTCCGGCTTCTTCGTCCCCGTGGACACCCCGGGCTATGAGGTGGTCCCCATGCCCCACATGATGGGCTGCCGCGGCGCCGGCCACACCGGCCTGAAGTTCACCAATATGCGCCTGAACAAAAAGTACCTGCTGGGCAAAGAGGGCCAGGGCCTGGAGATCGCCCTGCACTCCCTGTCCGTCTCCCGGGCCCACATCGCCGTGTCCAACCTGGGCATGGCCCAGCGTATGCTGGAGATCAGCATCAAGCGCGCCCAGGACCGGGTCACCTTCGGCAAGCCCATCATCTCCCGCCAGGCCATCAAGATGAAGATCGCCGAGATGTCCACCTGGATCCACGCCCTGCGCACCATGGTCTACGACTTCGGCAAGGACTATGACAACGATCCCCACGGCGAGTACATCGAGGAGAAGGCCGCCATGTGCAAGCTGTTCAGCATTGAGACGGTGAAGATGGTGTCCGACGAGATGCTGGAGATCTTCGGCGGCGTGGGCTACTTCGAGGACAATCCCTACGGCCCCGTGGAGCGGCTCTACCGCGACTGCCGCGCCATGTTCCTGGAGGAGGGCGCCCCCACCGTCCAGCGCATCACCATCGCCCGCAACACCGTCAAGCACGGCGGCACGCTGAAGTATCTGGACTGATTGTCCGGCCCCTAGCGCTGAAAACATAAGACTGCACGGCGCGGCCGCCCCTCCCAGAGACTGTGGGGAGGTGGCGGCCGCGCCCGTATCATCGGCAGACAGGAGGGAATGCGGCGTGAAGCCTATGGAACAGATCAAGGTGGTGGAGCTGTCCACCTATCTGGCGGCGCCCACCGCGGCCAGAGTGCTGGCGGAGTGGGGCGCGGACTGCATCAAAATCGAATCTCCCCAGGGCGACCCTGCCCGCACCCAGGGCGCGGTATTCAATATGCCCTACAGCGACGAGGAAAATCTGGCCTTTGACGTGGCCAACTTCAACAAGCGATTCGTGACGCTGAACCTGAAAAGCGAGACGGGGCTGGAGGTGGCCTACAAGCTGCTGGCCGGGGCGGACGTCTTTGTCACCAGCGTGCGCACCAAGAGCCTGAAAAAGATGGGCCTGGACTACGAGACGCTGAAGGAGCGTTTCCCCCGCCTGGTGTTCGCCCAGGTCCTGGGCTACGGCGAGCAGGGCCCGGAGAAGGACAGCGCGGGCTTTGACGTCACCTGCTACATGGCCCGGGGCGGCGTGTTCGGCACCACGGTGAACCGGGGGGACGCCCCCATGATCCCCACCAACGGCTTCGGGGATTTCCAGGTGTCCCTGGCCCTGGCGGGGGGCGTGGCCTCCGCGCTGTTCAACCGAACCCGCACCGGCCTGGGCGACAAGGTGACGGTGAGCCTCCACCACGCGGCGGTGTTCGCCCTCAGCACCGGCATCATCAGCGCCCAATACGGCAATCCCTACCCCAAGAGCCGCAGGGAAGTGGTGAACCCCTTCAACAACGTCTACCACACCAGCGACGACAAGTGGGTGGTCATCTGCTGCCCGGAGTACGACCGGGACTTCAACAAGATCATGCGCCTCATCGGCCGGGAGGATCTGGTGGACAGCCCGGAGCTGTCCAACTGCGCCCAGGTCAACGCCCGGGGCGAGATCTGGAAGGTGGTGGACGTGCTGGACGAGGCCTTTGGGAAAATGACCCGCGGCGAGGCCATGTCCCTGTTCAAGGGCGCGGACTTGCCCTGCGAGTCCGCCAACGAGCCGCTGGACATCTACGAGGATGAGCAGTGCTGGGCCAACGACATCCTGTGCCGGTACCCCTACCCCCAGGGCGGGAGGAACTTCGCCACCAACCCCGTCCGCTTTTCCTCCCTGGGCACCCCGGACTACTTCTCCGGCGGGAAGCAGGGCTCCGCCACTGAGGAAGTGATGGCCGCGCTGGGCTACACCCGGGAGCAGGTGGACGCGGCCATTGCCCAGGGCGCCGTGGAGGGCAGCAAAAACCTCAAGCGGCTGTGAGCGGGGCTCACAGCCGCGGGGGAAGGGGGAGAGCTACTTGAAGATAGCGGCGAGGATCGACCCGGAGCGGCAAAGGTACTATACCCGGCAGGGCTGGTGGGGGACGCGCACCCTGTTGGACCACTGGAATGAGACGGTTCAGCGGTACGGGGACAGGCGGTATGTCTGCGGCGACAACGGCGTGTGGCTCACCTACCGCCAGGTGGACGGCTACGCGGGCCGTCTGGCCGCGTATTTGAGGGAGAACGGCGTGGAATGCGGCGACGTCGCCGCCATACAGCTGCCCAACTGGACCGCCTACTGCGTCGCGTATGTGGCCGGATTAAAGGCGGGCGCGGTCCTCCACCTGATCTCCCGGAACACGGAAAAGTCGGAGCTGGCGGACCTGTTGACGCGGTCGGGCGCGAAGGCCCTGGTCTGTCCCACCAGCTTCCGGGGTCTGGATTATGAGGCGGCGCTGTCGAATTACCGCAGGGACATCCCCTCCCTGCGGTGCGTGGTGCTCGTGGACGAACAGGAACCGGCCCGCAGCGGCCATACCACGCTGACTCAGGTGCTGAAAACCTGCCGGCCATTGGACGCATCTCCCAAGGCCGATGCCAATGACGTGGCGGCGCTGTTAAACACCTCGGGGACCACCGGCTCCCCCAAGATCGTCATGATTACCCACAACAACATCCTGTTCAGCGAGACGCAGTTCAACCGGGAGCTGGGCGTCACCCAGGACGACATCATGTTCATGCCCGCGCCGCTCCACCACGCCACCGGGTTCCACCACGGGCTGATCGCGCCCATGCTGGCCGGCGCGGGGGTGGTCCTCCAGCAGCGGTTCCAGCGGGAGCAGGCGGTCCGGCTCATCCTCCGGGAGCAGTGCACCTACTCCATGGGGGCCACCCCCTTTGTCTACGACATCCTCCAGGAGATGGAGCGCACCGGGGTCCGTCTGCCCAGCATGAAATTCTTCCTGTGCGGCGGGGCCCATGTACCCCGAAGCCTGGTCCGGCGGGGGATGGACCTGGGCCTGCCCATCTGCGAGGTCTACGGCTCCACCGAGAGCCCGCCCCACGCCTTCGTCCCGGTGGCGGAGGCCGAGAAGCTGGCCGGCTCCGTCTCAGGCCGCCCCATGGGGGGCGTGGAGGTGCGGCTGGTGGACGGCAACGGGCGGGACGTGCCGCCGGGGGTGAAGGGCGAGGAGTGGTCCAGGGGTCCCAACGTGTTCGTGGGCTACCTGGGGGACCAGGCCGCCACCGACCAGGCGCTCCATGCCGGTGGCTGGTTCGCCAGCGGCGATTTGTGTGTGGGGGACGAGGCGGGAAACCTGCGGGTGGTGGGCCGGAAAAAGGAGATCATCATCCGGGGCGGCGAAAACCTGTCCATCCACCGCATCCGGGAGACGCTGGAGGGCTGTCCCGGCGTGGCGGACTGCGCCGTGGTGGGCAAGCCCGACCCCCGCTTCGGGGAGCGGATCTGCGCCTGCGTGGTGCCGGAGGCGGGGCGGACCGTGACCCTCCAGGACCTGTTGGGCTATGTGTCCGCCAACCATGTGCCCAAGTACCTGTGGCCGGAGATGGTGGAGATTGTGGACGCCATCCCCCGCACGGAGAGCGGGAAGATCAAATGCTGTTCACTGGTGCGGGAGATTCAGGCCAGGGACCGGGAGGGGGCAAACAGCCGATGATCCATCAGGAGTACGGCCCCCGGCGCAGCCGGGCCACCCGCAAGCCCTCCGTCACCTGCCCGGAGACCACCTTTTACCGCTGCCCCCGCTGCGGACGGCTTCTCCAGGAGCTGGAGCGGCGGGAGAAAGGGGATGATCCATGCTGCTGCGGCGGGGCCATGGAGCGCCTGGAACCTGTGGCGCCGGAGGACCTGCCCGGCGGCGTGTTGCTGGACTACCGCATTGTGGGCGGCTTCAACGACAACGCGGTGCAGTTCTTCTGGCAGGACGCGGACCAGGAGAACCGGCTGGAATGGGTCTATCTGCGCACCTTTACCGGGGGCTGCATCAAGTATCCGCCGGAGAAGAAGCGGCCCCCCATCATCTTCCCCCTGGCGGACGAGGACGCTTACGCCTACTGCGACCAATCACCTTGTCTGGAGTGCGTCTTCCGCTGCAAGCGGGGCTTCATCCTGTACGCGTACCTGTCCGGCGTGGGGCTGGCGGAGCTTCCCATCGACCGGATGGACCCCTACTGGCAGACAAAGCCCGCGTCCAATTAGATAGGAGGAACTAGCTTGAATTCAGAACAAAAACGCTGGCGGAGCTTTATCATCGCCCTGTTTATCCTGCTGTTCGGCGGCTTTCTCTACGCCTGGAGCGTGGTCACGCTGCCCCTGGAGCAGAAATACGGCTGGAGCAGCTCGTCCATCTCGCTGGCCTATACGCTGAACTTCCTGGTCACGGCTCTGGTCACCCTGTTCGGCGGGAAGCTGAAAAGCCGGATGGGCATCCGCCGCACCGTCCTGGCCGGCGGCGTCTTTACCGGCGCGGGCCTGGTGCTGTGCAGCATGATGCGCGGGCAGATCTGGGAGCTCTATCTGGGCTTCAGCGTGCTGTACGGCATCGGTGTCGCCTTCATCTCCCCGGCCCTGGTGTCCTACTGCGTGCAGCTCCTCCCCGGGCGGTCCGGCCTGGCGGGCGGGGCCTCCAGCGGAGCCTTTGCCCTGGGGGCGCTGATCTGGGCCCCGGCGGCCACCAAGATCCTGGCGTGGAAGGGCGACGTCTCCGCCTCCTTCCTCTACCTGGGCATTCTCATGATGGTACCCATCGTCGTCCTGTCCTTTTTCCTGACGGAGGTCTCCGCAACGCCCCAGGCCGGGCGGGAGGAGGAGAAGAAACCTGCCGCGCAGGGCGGCCTGCTGTGCATGGGGCGGGGCGAGATGCTGCGCACCGGGGCCTTTTATGCCATCGCCGTCACCTTTGTCCTGGGCCTGGCCTGCGGCGCCATGGTCATGTCCTATGGCGCGCCCATCCTGAAAATCACTTTCCCGGAGGTGACGGACCAGACCACCGCCCTGCTGGTGGGGGTGTTCTCCATCATGTCCGCCGTGGGCCGTATGTTCTGGGGCACCCTCTCAGACAAGCTGGGCAAGCTGAAGACCCTGCTGCTGCTGTGCGCCGCCACCGGCGTATCCATGGCGGTGCTCATCCTGGTGTCCAGCCTGCCCCTCTATATCGCCATGCTGGTGCTGGCCACGCTGTGCTACGGCGGATTTGCCTGCATCGTGGGACCCCTGACCTCCGAGGTGTTCGGCCCGGAGCACTTTGACGAAAACTATTCCGCCATCTATCTGGTCTACACCATCGCCAGCCTGATCGGCCCGGTGATGATCTCCGCCGTCCAGGAGGCCACCGGGGCGCTGTCGGGCGCGTTCGTCGCCGGGCTGGGCTTCTGCGTAGCGGGGGCGCTGCTGTGCGCGGGCCTGCTCCGCTGGGCGAAAGGAAAGCGGGCAGAGACGCCGCAGCATTAAATGAAAAGTTAAAACATAATACTATGAAACCAGGAGGAATCACCCATGGGACATATTATGACTGAGGAGCAAAAAGAGCTGGTCAAAATGGTGCGCGATTTCGCGCAAAAGGAGGTCAAGCCCCGGGCGGCGGAGTTTGACGCCACCGGCGAGTTCCCGCTGGAGCTGCTGAAAAAGACCTTTGACATGGGCCTGCATATGCTGGAGTTCCCCGAGGAGGTGGGCGGCATGGGCCTGGACTTCCAGACCACCGCCATGATGTTTGAGGAGCTGGCCAAGGCGGACGCGGGTTTTGCCATCTCCCTGGTGACCACCTTCGTGGCCTTCCGCACGGTGATGCAGTCGGGCACCGAGGAGCAGAAGCAGCTCTTTGTGGACAAGATCGCCCCCGGCGGTTTCGGGGCCTTCTGCCTGACGGAACCGGACGCCGGCTCCGATGCCGGGGCCATGCGGGGCACCGCCGTCCGGGATGGGGACGAGTATGTCATCAACGCCAACAAGTGCTTCATCACCACCGGCCAGTACGCCGATATCTACGTGGTCATGGCCTCCACCGACAAGAGCAAGGGCTCCCGGGGCATTTCCGCCTTCATTGTGGAAAAGGACCGCCCCGGCATTACCGTGGGCAAGCATGAAGACAAGCTGGGCCTGCGCCTGTCCAACACCTGCAACGTGAGCTTTGACGATGTGCGCGTCCCCGCCAGCCACCGCATCGGCGCGGAGGGCGAGGGCCTCAAGAGCGCCTTGGGCGCGCTGAACATCTCACGGGCCTTTGTGGGCACCCTGGCGGTGGGCATCTGCCAGGCGGCCATCGACGAGTGCCTGAAGTACGTGCAGGAGCGCAAGCAGTTTGGTCAGCCCATCGCCGATTTCCAGCTGGTGCAGGGGATGCTGGCCGACATGGAGATCCAGACCGAGGCCGCCCGGCAGCTGGTCCAGTACTCCATGCGGCTCATCGACAACGGCATGGACGTGGTCAAGGCCGGGGCCATCACCAAGTGCTTCTGCGGCGACACCGTGGTCAAGGTCACCACCGACGCCATCCAGGTGTTCGGCGGCTACGGCGTCAGCCGGGAGTATCCTGTGGAGAAGCTCTTCCGGGACTCCAAGGTGTTCCAGATCTTTGAGGGCACGAACCAGATCCAGCGCCTCACCATTGCCAAGGAGCTGTATCGCGGGAACTGAGGCTGTGTTATGAATCGGAAAACGCGGGAAAGAAGTGATTCCTTCCCGCGTTTTCCCGTCTAAAACCATCTGCTATAGGCGGGAGCATGGCAAAGAGGGGTTACAGCCTGTACTTTGTCTCTACAAAAGTTAAGAAACTGGAGAAGAAGCTGGCGCGGATAGAAAGTGAGCTGCGCCAAAAGGACAACGATACCAATCTGTATGCAGGGCCGTTCTGAATTTTTCGGTTTTTTGTTCTATCTCAGAAAGCGTACAGGATTTTAAACTGGCGGACGGGACGTGAAAGGAAAGACGATCGCCAACACAAAGCTGTTAATATCCAGATCCTGCCGGATTGACAGAATCCCTCCATACTTTTTCGCGATATGCTGAATACTTTTAGTACCAAAGCCGTGATAGCCGCTTTTCTCATCGGACGAGACGGGGAGCCCGTCTCGAAATTTTAACGGGCAGCTGCAATAGTTGTCCAGCTTAATCGTAAGGGCGTCGCTGGACGCGGAAATGTTTAAACTGAGAATGCGGTTTTCCTCTTCTTCGCGGCGAAGGCACTCAATGGCGTTGTCCAGCGCGTTCCCGAACAGAGAATAGATATCGGGTTCCTCCATAAAGCCGAGCCGGCTTCCATCGGCAATAACGGCCAGATTGATTTTTAGATGGCTGCACAGGAGGGATTTCTCCGTCAGGATCGTGTCTAAAACGTCATTCCCCGTTTTAATCATGATGTCGTATATCTGTATCGCATCCTCAGCTTCAGAGAGAAACTGGTCCTCACCTTCTACCCCCCTGTGATTTCTCAGCCGGGCGATCTGATGCTTTAGGTCGTGGCACTTTTGGTTGATGATGTCGATCGTCTCCCTGGACAACCGCTGCTGCTGCTCGGCGTCATGGTAAATCTGAGCCATAAGCTTGTGCTCATTTTTGATCTTAGATCGGTCAAAAAGTTGGAATTGGATGCCCAGCAGAAGAACACAACAAATCGCCTCATAGATGAGTGTGGACAAATTTGTATAGTTGAACATATAGGTCCAATAGTGAAACACATTGATAATCAAAGCGGTCACGATACAGAAAAGCATAAGAAGCCGGTTTTCGAAATCCACCTGCTCCGTCAGCACACGCCGTATGAGAAATCGGTAGGCGGCAAGCCACATGAGCACCGTGACGCATACGAACCGCAACTCTGTGTGCACTTGGTCCAACGAGCAGGCCATCCGCAAAATTTACCTGGCCCCCTTTGAGATCACCATCAAAACCTCCGATTGCAACGGCGTGATGTCCTCCTACAACAATATTGGTACCCGCACGGCTAAGGGCCATTACGCGCTGCTGACCAGTGTTTTGCGGGATGAGTGGGGATTTGGCGGCGTGGTCATCACCGACCTGGCCACCGATTCCGGCACCGCCAATGATATGTCTCTGGCCGCCGGTGTGGACCTGCAGCTGACCACCGGCATCAATGAGTTGAGTACGACCAAAGAGAACCGCATTCGCAATGCCTTGGTTCAGGCCACCAAGCGCGTTTGCTATGCCGTGGTCAACAGCTCCGCCATGAACGGGATGGCGGGCGGCGCCGGCATGGTTTCCAGCGGTACGCCGGCCTATGTCGTTATGCTCGCGGCGATTGATATACTGGGGCTTCTGGCTTTGGTGACAGCTGAGGTATTTACGGTTCGGAAGTGCCGCGTCGAGGCGCCGGTTCTGACCGAGGGGGAGCAGAAAAAGGCGCGCAAAAAGGCAATTGTCAAAGCTGTGGTCACGATTGTGGCGCTTGCCGTTATCTTAGTTGCCGCGGTAATATATATTAATTCTCAGATGATTGGCGAGTCCATATTCGACTATATTTTCCATTAAGCATTCACCAGCATGATAAAACAGCACGCGGCAAAAGGATGTTCCGCGGCGATACGGCAGGTATGGCCCAGCGATAACGTCACCCGGGAACAGCTTGCCGTCATGCTGTGACGCTGCGTGGGTGTCCCGCCGCCCCAGTGGGTGCTGAAGCTGCCGGCCATGAGCAAAGGGGCCGCGGACGGCGCTGGGGCGCAGACCGGCGGCATTCAGGGGTGAGGGAAGCCCCCGGCGCGGTTCTCCGCGCCGGGGGCTTTTTGTAGTTGAGATGTGTTATTAACGGATAAAGTGTGTTCATCATGATGAATTGGAAAAAGTAAATTGTTTTCTGAAAAATGTATAGATATAATAAGAAGTATTGGGATAAAAAATCTGGGCGGAAAGGTTTTCTTAAACGGAATTTAAATATTTTCCCCCTTGCGGCTTAATCGGCCGCCTGATAGGATAATAACATCAGGGGCAGTCCGGCCGCCGCGCCGGCGGGCGGATTGGAACAAGGCAGGGAGAGAAAGGGAGGGATGCGCCATGTACACGGTGCTCATCTGCGACGACGACAAGGACATCGTCTCGGCGCTGGAGATCTACCTGACCAGCGAGGGCTACCGCACGGTGTCCGCCTACAACGGAGAGCAAGCCATCCAGGCGGTGAACAAGGGGAACATCGACCTCATCCTGATGGACATCATGATGCCTCAGCTGGACGGCATCCGGGCCACCGCCCGCCTGCGGGAATCCGGGGGCAATATCCCCATCATCCTGCTCACCGCCAAGAGCGAGGACAGCGACAAGGTGCTGGGGCTGAACATCGGCGCGGACGACTATGTCACCAAGCCCTTCAACCCCATCGAGGTGCTGGCCCGGGTGAAGAGCCAGCTGCGGCGCTATACCACCCTGGGGGGCAAGGCGGTAACCCAGGAGGCGGACGGCACCCTGCGCAACGGCAGCATTGTCATGGACGACGAGGCCAAATCGGTGACGGTGGACGGGGAGGGCGTCAGCCTGACCCCCATTGAGTACAACATCCTGCGGCTGCTGATGAAAAACCTGGGCCGGGTGTACTCCACCGCCCAGATCTACGAGCAGGTGTGGAACGACCCCGCCCTGGGCTCGGAGAACACCGTGGCCGTCCACATCCGCCACCTGCGGGAGAAGATTGAGATCGACCCCGCCAACCCCCGGTATCTCAAGGTGGTATGGGGGCTGGGCTATAAGATGGAGAAAATGCAATGAGGTGGCGGGAAAATGTGGCGGTGAAGGCCCTGGCCTTCACCGCGGCTGTGGCGGCGTTCACCGCCACAGCGATCCTAAGCTGGTATCAGCTGGCGAACTTCGACGCCCTGTGGACCGACGCCTATTACGACAGCACGGGATATACCGGCGGCTATACCCGGACCTATCTGGTGCGGCAGGACTACTGGATGGTGCGCCGCCTGGTGGACCTGAAGGACAAACAGGCGGCGGGGGAGGAGTTGGACCTGTCGGAAAAGCGGACCATCGAGCGCTACGAGGCGGAGTATGACGCCGGGGCCACCAACCTGCGCTGGCAGCTCTTGGACAAGGACGGCAAGGTTATCTACGGCAACACCCGGGAGGATAGCACCCAGGCGGATATTGACTACTGGGTGGATTTCCGCCGGGGCGGGAATCGGACCCAGAGTGTCAGCGCCGAGTGGGGGTATTTTGACCCGGAATCCCCATCCAGCGCCGTCAACGCTGGGGATTATACCAGCGTATGCTACAATTCCAGCTGGCGGGACCTGCTGCCCGGCTGGGTGGAGATGCGGAACGACCCGGAGGCTGAGGCTGCGGGGCGGTACGAGGTGACGGACCGCAATGGCGGCCTTGCCGCCGTGGCGGAAAACCAGGTGCTGGCGGACGAGAACGGCAATACCAAGATCCTCCGTGTGACGGACGCGGCGGGCGATTCATATATTTTCTACCCCACCATCCAAGCCTGCCTGGAGGCCAACCAGTTCGGTTATATCTTTGATCCGTACGGCCTGGAATGGGGACTGACCCCCGAGGCCATTGCCCAGTCGGAGGCGAGAAACGCCAGCCTGGTGCTGTGGGTGGACGACGCCCTGCGGGTGGACGACCAGTACCGCAAGGCGGCCACGCAGCTGGCCCGCTGGCAGGCGGACCGGGAGTGGTATCTGACGGGCACCATCGTGCTGGGCACGCTGGGCCTGCTGCTGACGGTGTACCTGTGCTGCGGCGCGGGCCACAAGCGGGAGGTGGAGGGGATCTACCTCAACTGGTTCCACCGGGTCCCCGGCGACTTGCTGCTGTCCCTTCTGTTTTTGGGCGGTGTGGCGTCGGTGGGGCTGGGCGTCTCCATCGTGGCCGAAAGCTATGGGGACCTGCCCATGTTCATGCAGCTGTTCGGCGTGGGACTGGGGGTGGCCTTTGCCGCGGCCATGGGCCTGGCGGCGCTGGTGACGGTGTGCGCCCGGTGCAAGGCCCACACCCTCCTGCGCAACACCTGGACCTGGAAGCTGTGCGCCTGGTGCTGGAAGCTGCTTGTGCGGTGCTGGGGCTGGATTGGCGAGTTGTTTCGGACCATGGGGCGGGCTATCCAGGCCGTCCCCCTGATTTGGAAGGCGGTGACGGGCTGTATGGCGTACGCACTGTTTACCATTGTGACGATAGACAACGGCAATGCCACGGGGCTGTGGCTGCTGGTGAGCTTCGTCGTGGCGGCCTATCTGTGCACCTGGGCCTACCAGTGGAAAAAAATCCGCCATGGCACCCAGGAGATCATCGGCGGCAACCCCAACTACCACATCGACACCCGGCGGATGCTCCCCGACCTGAAGGGCCACGCCGACGAGTTGAACAACCTGGGCCACGCCATCTCCACCGCCGTGGACGAACGGGTGAAGAGCGAGCATTTCAAGGCGGAGTTGATTACCAACGTGTCCCATGATCTGAAAACCCCCCTGACCTCCATCATCAACTACGTGGACCTGCTGAAAAAGGAGGAGATCGGGAACCCCAAGGTGGCGGAATATATTGAGGTGCTGGACCGAAAGAGCCAGCGGCTGAAAAAGCTCACCGAGGACCTGGTGGAGGCGTCCAAGGCGTCCACCGGCAACCTGACGGTGAACTGGGAGCGGCTGGACTGGGCCCAGCTCACCGACCAGGCCCTGGCGGAGTGCGGCGAGCGGCTGGAGGCCCAGCGGCTGACAGTGATCCGGTCCCTGCCCGAGGGGCCCCTGTGGGTGGAGGCGGACGGGCGGCACCTGTGGCGGGTGCTGGACAATCTGCTGACCAACTGCGCCAAATACGCCCTGCCGGGCACCCGGGTGTATGTGGACCTGCGGTGCAGCGGGGAGCAGGCGGTGCTGGCGGTGAAGAACATCTCCCGGGACCCGCTGGACGTGCCTGCCGAGCGGCTGATGGAGCGGTTTGTCCGGGGGGACGAGTCCCGCAACCAGGCGGGCAGCGGCCTGGGGCTGTCCATCGCCCAGTCGCTGACGGAGCTTCAGCGCGGAAAGTTTGAGATATCCATTGACGGCGACCTGTTTAAAGCCATTGTCACCCTGCCTTTGGCGGGAGCGCGGCCGGAAGACCCCATTCAGCTCATTTTATAGAACAAACGCGCCCCCGCCTGAGCAGGCGGGGGCGCGTCCTGTTTATTTCTCCTCGTCCAGGTCGAACTCGGGGCCGAACTGGAGCTCACTGGGCCTTTGAGCGCCCCGCAGCTCCGGCTCCAAAGCGGGCTGGGGCTTTACGGTGGTGCACCGGCCGTTGAGGATGCCGCCGTCCTCCACCACCAGGGAGGCGGTGGTCACGTCGCCGTCCAGGCTGCCGGTGGATTCCAGCCGCATATGCTCCCTGGCGTGGACATCGCCCTCCACCCGGCCGGCCACCCGGACCACGTCGGCGGCCACGGGGCCCCGGATCAGGCCGGACTCGGCCACAATCACCGCGCCGGTCAGGTCGAACTCGCCCTCTACGACGCCTTCCACTTGGACCACGCCCTCACCGCGAAGAACGCCGGCAAATGTAATGCCCTGGGCCACGATGGTGCTGCCCGCCCGGGGCGTGGGAGGGGTATTCACAGGCTCATCCTTGGGAAGGGCCGGGACATCCGCCGGGGACTCCACCTTCTGCATACCAAAGAAACCCATCACAATCTCACCTTTCCTTTGGGAGGGGCCGGCGGTTCTCCGGCCCTCCGCTTATGGTCTCCATACTAGCACAGAAGGAAAAAAATTTCAACCCCGAATGGCTTCCTGTTTTTGTAAAACCAGGGGAGGTTTTGGCGGGCGACTACCGCTCCACCAGCCTGCGCCGGAAGAGGAGGACCGCCAGCGCCATGATGGCGGCGGCCCAGGCGCACACCCACAGCAGGTGGCCCGGCAGTGCGGACCAGTTCCCGGCCAGGGCGGCCTTGGCCCCGTCCACCCCGTGGGCGAAGGGGAGCAGGTAGGCCACTGTGCCGAAGGGGCCGCCGATGAGGGAAAGGTCGAACCAGATCCCCGCCAGAAACGCCGTGGCGTTGGTGAGCAGGGCCCCGCACATACCGCCCACCTGCTTGTCGTTGAACAGGGTGCCGCACAGCAGCCCCAGGGCGATGAACAGCAGGGCGGAGGGGATGAGGGAGGCCGCCGCCGCCAGCAGGTTCCAGTTCAACGGCAAACCCAAGGCCACCGCCGCCCCCAGGCAGATGGCGGTCTGCCCCGCCGCCATGGGCAGCATGGGCAGCAGGTAGCCCAGCAGGAAGTCGGAGGCGGTCATGGGGGAGGCGGTGAGCCGGGCCAGAAAGGCGGAGGTGCGGTCCTTGGCCAGCAGCAGCCCGGAAAACAGCGCCATAAAGGTCAGGCCGAAGAAGGCGATGCCGGGGGCCAGGGTATCCAGCTCGAAGATGTGCACCGGGATATTGCGCTGAATGAGGGTCATCAGCCCCAGCAGCGCCATGGGAAAGCCCAGCCCGAAAAACAGGGTCAGCGGGTCCCGGAGCATCTCCTTGAGGTTGCGCATGGCAAAGGCTTTGATTCTCATGACGCCGCCTCCCCTCCGGCCAGGGCCACAAAGGCGTCCTCAAAGCTGCCGCGGCCCGCCATGGCCTTCAGCTCCTCCGCCGTCCCCACCGCACGGAGCCGTCCCGCGTTCATCACGCCCACGCGGTCGGCCAGCGACTCGGCTTCTTCCAAGTAATGGGTGGTCAGGACAATGGTGGTGTGCCCCTTCAGCCCCCGGATCACGGTCCACAGCTCCCGCCGGGCCAGCACGTCTAGCCCCAGGGTGGGCTCGTCCAGGAACAGCACCTCCGGCTGGGACACCAGGGCCATGGCGATGGACAGCCGCCGCTGCCAGCCGCCGGACAGGGTTTTCGCCCGGGCCTTGGTCCACTGGCCCAGCCCCAATTGGGCCAGGATCTCCTCCGGACGCCCCTTGGGATGGCCGTAGATGCCCGCCATCAGCTCCAGGTTCTCTAAAACCGTGAGATTGGGGGCAATGGCCGTCTCCTGGGGGGAGACCGCCAGGATTTCCTTGGCCTGATGGCTGTCCCGGCGGACGCTGTGCCCCATGAGCTCGGCGTCCCCCTCGGTGGGGACGGTGAGGCAGGACAGCATTTTGATGGTGGTGGATTTGCCCGCCCCGTTTACCCCCAGCAGGGCGAACAGCTCCCCCGCCGGGACGGTGAGCTCCAGCCGGTCCACCACCCTGCGGCCCGCGTACTCCTTGGTAAGGCCCATGATTTTGATCGCGTTCATTTCCGCTCCTCCTCCTGTTCCTGCTGGGCCCTCCGGGCCTGCCGGATGGATTCGTCCATAAAGTCGATCATGCCGTCGAAGGCCACGATGGCGATGCCCTTTTTCTTGTCCGCCATCAGCAGCAGGTTGTCTCCCGGCTCGATCTCAAACAGCTCCCGCACCTCCTTGGGGATGACGATCTGGCCCTTGTCGCCCACCCGCACGGTGCTCAGAAATTGGTCCCGCGGCAGTTTCAGTTTCATAGCGCGCCTCTCAGAAGGGCGATGCCCTTTTTCTTGTCCGCCAGGAGCAGCAGCTGATCCCCCGGCCTGATGCCGAACAGCTCCCGCACCTCCTGGGGGATGGTGACCTGTCCCTCGCTCCCCAGCCGCACAGGGCCCAGGAATTCACCCGTGGGTTTTGTCACACGCATATTCATCACTCCTATTAGTTATACTTTTCCCACTAAGTATAACTCGTAGAATCGGATTTGTCAAGGGTCTAAGCCTCTCTCCCGCCGCATATCATGCAGGGAGGTGAAGCGTATGCGAAAGAAGAGGACAAGTAGGCCGTGGGTCCGGGGGCTGCGGGTGGGGGCGGCGGTGCTGGTGGGATCGCTGGCGCTGTGGCTGGCCTGGCTGGTGGGGGACCCCGCCGCCGCCCTGGACGACCTGCGTGAGCTGGCGGGCAGCGCCCAGGTGTCCCTGGCCCTGCTGTCGGCGGAGCTGGGGCTGGAGGACCGCCGGGACGGCCTGTCGGGCTGGGACAGGCTGGTGCTGGCCCAGTCCTCCCTGCTGAAGGCGGTCCCGCCCTCCCAGGGGCCGGAGCCCTCCGGCCCGCCCCCGGAGGAGACGGGCGACCTGCTGGAGCTGGACCCGGCCGGCGAGGACGAGGAGCCCAGCGAGCCTGTCCCCACCGCCGCGCCGCAGGAGGGCATTATACCCCGGACCATGGTGGCGGGGTCCTCCGCCAAGTACGTCACGTGGGAAAACGTGTCCCTCTACAACCACACCGACTATGCGATTGACATACCTGCCCTCATTGAGAACGCGCCCCAGCTGTCCGGGGCGGGGGAGGGGCCCAAGGTGCTGATCTACCACTCCCACGCCACCGAGTCCTACACCATGGAAGGGACGGACGTCTACGAGCCCAGCGGCGACCACCGCACCTTGGACACCAACTATAACATGGTCCGGGTGGGGGAGGAGATGAAGGCGGTATTTGAGGCGGCGGGCATCGGCGTGGTCCACGACACCACCTTATACGATTACCCCAGCTATAACGACGCCTATGTCCGTTCGGTGGAAGGGGTGTCGGAGAACTTGAAGAAATACCCCTCCATCGTGCTGGCGCTGGACGTCCACCGGGACGCCCTGGTGGCCAGCGACGGCACGATTTATAAGGTGGTGGCGGGGACGGTGGACAACTGCGCCCAGGTGATGATGGTGATGGGCAGCGACGCCACCGGCCAGGTCCACCCCAACTGGAAGGTGAACCTGGCGCTGGCGCTGAATATCCAGTCGGCGTTGAGCAGCAAGTGGTCCACCCTGGCACGGCCGCTGGTGCTGCGGCCCACCCGGTTCAACCAGCACCTGTCCACGGGGATGCTGCTGGTGGAGGTGGGCACCCACGGGAATACCCTGAGCGAGGCCATCACCGCCGCCCGGCTGTACGCCCGGACGGTGGTGGAGCTGATGGAAAGCGGCGGATAGGCTGTGGTGAAGCAAAAAGCGGAGCGCCGTGCCCTGGGCACGGCGCTCCGCTCTGTTACGCGTGATGTTCCGCTTTCGCGTATTCGCACCAGGGGGCCAGGGCGCACGCCCCGCACATGGCCTTCCGGGCCGTGCATACCGCCCGTCCGTGGAGCACCATGCGGTGGCAGAAGTTGTTGGACTCCTCCGGCGGCAGGACCTTGCGCAGCTGCTGCTCCACCTTGGCGGGGTCCTTGGTGCCGTCGGTCAGCCCCAGCCGCCCGGTGATGCGGATGCAATGGGTGTCCGCCACCACCACGCCGGGGGCGCCGTGCACGTCTCCCAAAATCAGGTTGGCCGTCTTCCGGCCCACGCCGGGTAGGCGCAGCAGGTCCTCCATGGTGTCCGGCACCCTGCCGCCGTACTCGTTCAGCAGCATCTGGGCGCACAGCACCAGGTCCCGGCTCTTGCCCCGGAAGAAGCCGCAGGAGTGGATGTACCGGCCCACCTCCTCGATATCGGCCTCCGCGAAGCTCTCCAGGGTGGGGAAGCGCGCAAACAGGGCGGGGGTGACTTGATTCACCCGCTCGTCAGTGCACTGGGCGGACAGCCGCACGGCAAACAGGAGCTCATAGTCCTTTTCATACTGCAAGGAGCACAGGGAATCCGGGTACAGCTCTTTCAGCGCGTCAACGATGGCACACACGTCGGACTTGGTCGTCATTTGTCTCACCTCATTGGTAAGGATACCACAAATCTTTCTCCCCGTCTACCAAAACCCGAACGCCGGCCAGGTTCAAAGCCCATCCGCTTTTCCGTCAAGCGTGCCACAACCGGGATGGAAAAGCGGCCGTGTTTTTTCCTTCCCGCCAGTTGTGTTTTTTTCGCAAAAGGGATATAATGGGGAGACTAAATTTTGAAAGGCGGAGACAGACATGGTTTTGGAGTATATCGACTTCGTGGCCCGGCACGACCCTGAGGTGGGGGCGGCCATCCGGGCGGAGTATCAGCGCCAGTGCGACAACATTGAGCTCATCGCGTCGGAGAACATCGTGTCCGAGGCGGTGCTGGCCGCCATGGGCAGCGTGCTCACCAACAAGTACGCCGAGGGCTATCCCGGCAAGCGGTACTACGGCGGCTGCCAGTGCGTGGACATCGCGGAGAACCTGGCCATTGACCGGGCGTGCAGGCTGTTCGGGGCCAAGTTCGCCAACGTCCAGCCCCACTCCGGCGCCCAGGCCAACTACGCCGTCTATATGGCCCTCTGCCAGCCCGGGGACACCGTGCTGGGCATGAACCTGGACCACGGCGGGCACCTCACCCACGGCAGCCCGGTGAACTACTCCGGCAAGTACTTCAAAATGGTGTCCTATGGCGTGAACGAGGAGACCGGCGTCATCGACTACGGCGAGGTGGAGCGCATTGCCAAGGAGTGCAAACCCAAGATGATTATCGCGGGGGCGTCCGCCTATCCCCGGGTCATCGACTTCCAGCGGTTCCGCGCCATCGCCGACGAGGTGGGGGCCTATCTCTGGGTGGACATGGCCCATATCGCGGGCCTGGTGGCGGCGGGGCTCCATCCCTCCCCCATCCCCTATGCCCACGTCACCTCCACCACCACCCACAAGACCCTCCGGGGGCCCCGGGGCGGGCTGCTGCTCACCAACGACGAGGACCTGGCCAAGAAGCTGAACTCCGCCATTTTCCCCGGCTCCCAGGGCGGGCCGCTGATGCACGTCATCGCCGCCAAGGCGGTGGCCTTGGGCGAGGCGCTGACCCCGGAGTTCAAGGCCTACCAGCGGCAGATCGTGAAGAACTCCGCCGCCCTGGCCGAGGGCCTGGTGAAGCGGGGGATGAAGCTGGTGTCCGGCGGCACGGACAACCACCTGTCCCTCATCGACCTGCGGGACATGGGCGGCCTCACCGGCAAGGAACTGGAGCGCCGCCTGGACGAGGTGCGCATCACCGCCAACAAGAACAAGGTGCCCGGCGATCCCCGCTCTCCCTTCCAGACCAGCGGCCTGCGGGTGGGCAGCCCCGCCGTCACCAGCCGCAGCTTTGTGGAGGCGGACATGGATAAGGTGGCGGAGTATATCGCCCTGGCCGCCACCGACTTCGAGGCCAAGGCGGAGTATATCCGCGGGGGCGTGGCGGAGTTGACCGCGAAATACCCCATCTACCGCTGATGGCGAAGGGGCCGAAATCGGAGCTGACCGCCATCCCCGGCGTGGGGAAAAATATGGCCGTCCATCTGAACGCCCTGGGCATTGAGCGGGTGGCCGACCTGAAGGGAAAGGACCCGGAGGCGCTTTATGCCCGGGAGTGCGCCATGCAGGGCTGCGCGGTGGACCGCTGTGTGCTGTATGTGTACCGCCTGGCGGTGGCATACGCCGAGGGGCGGATTGAGAATCCCGAGCGGCTCAAATGGTGGAATTGGAAGGACTGAGCGGCAGCGCCCCGGCAGAATTCTGCCGGGGCGCTTGATGTGGAAAAACAATCTTGCGAACACTTGTATAATGTGGTACAATGCAGTTCGAAAGAGGCGAAGGGAGGGACCGTGTATGTACCAGCCGCTGGCGGACCGCATCCGTCCGCAGAATCTGGACGAGGTGCTGGGCCAGGGCCATATTCTGGGCCGGGACGGCCTGCTCCGCCGGGTGATCGACAGCGGGAAGATCCCGAACATGGTGTTCTACGGCCCCTCCGGCACGGGAAAAACCACCGTGGCCAACATCATCGCCCAGCGGTCGGGCCGCGCCCTGCGGCGGCTCAACGCCACCACCGCCTCCCTGGCGGACATCCGGGACGTGATGGACCAGGTGGGCACCCTGCTGGCCCCCAACGGCGTCCTGCTCTACCTGGACGAGATCCAGTATTTTAATAAGAAGCAGCAGCAGTCCCTGCTGGAGTTCATTGAGAACGGCAAGATCACCCTCATCGCGTCCACCACGGAGAACCCCTATTTCACCATTTTCAACGCGATTCTGTCCCGGTCCACGGTGTTCGAGTTCAAAATGCTGACGGCGGACGACATCCTGCCGGCGGTAGACCGCGGGATCGCCCTCCAGGCCCGGGAGCTGGGGGTAGAGGCCGCCTGCGAGGACGGGGTGCGGGAGCACCTGGCCGCGTCCTGCGGCGGGGATGTGCGCAAGGCCCTGAACGCCGTGGAGCTGCTGATGACCGCCAGCCGCATCAAAGACGGGGTGCTGACCATCGCCCTGGACGACGCCAGGATGGTGGCCCAGCGGTCCGCCATGCGGTACGACCGGGACGGGGACGACCACTTCGACATCGCCTCGGCGCTGATGAAGTCCCTGCGGGGGTCCGACCCGGACGGGGCCCTCCACTACCTGGCCCGGCTGCTGGAGGCGGGGGATATGCTCACCGCCATCCGGCGGATTCTGTGCTCCGCCAGCGAGGACATCGGCATGGCCTACCCCCAGGCGGCGTCTATCGTCAAATCCTGCGTGGACAGCGCCCTCCAGCTGGGCCTGCCCGAGGCCAGGCTCCCCCTGGCCCAGGCGGTGATTCTGCTGGCCACCGCCCCCAAGTCCAACAGCGTGCTCAATGCCATTGACGCCGCCCTGGCCGACGTGCGGGCGGGCAGGACGGGGGACTATCCCCGGCATTTGCAGAACGTCCACGCCGACGGCGCGGGGTTTGAGCGGGAGCAGGGATACCTCTACCCCCACGACTTCCCCGGCCACTGGGTGGACCAGCAGTACCTGCCCGACGCCCTCCGGGGCCGGGTCTACTACGAGTACGGCCCCAATAGGACGGAGCAGGCGGCCAGGGCCTATTGGGAGAAGATCAAACATCCGGCGGAGGAGGGCGGCTGAAATGCCCATGGATATTCGGGTCGGCGACATACTGGAACTGAAAAAGGCCCACCCCTGCGGGGGCAGGGAGTGGAAAGTGCTGCGGGTTGGGATGGACTTCAAGCTGAAGTGCCTGGGCTGCGGCCATGAGGTGATGACCCCCCGGGTCAAGGCGGAGAAGGCCATCAAAAAAGTGAAGCGGGAGGAGACGGCCACATGAACCGTTTTTGGAGCAGGCGCATCCAGCAGATTGTCCCCTACACGCCGGGGGAGCAGCCCAAAGACCGCAAGTTTGTCAAGCTGAACACCAACGAGTGCCCCTATCCGCCCTCGCCCCAGGTTCTGGCGGCCATCCGGGAGGCGGAAGAGGATCTGCGGCTTTACCCCGACCCGGAATGTTTGGAGCTGCGCGCGGCCATCGCCCGGCGGGAGGGGCTGGAGATCAACCAGGTGTTCTGCGGCAACGGCTCCGACGAGGTGCTGGCTTTCGCCTTTCAGGCGTTCTTCGACCCGGACCGGGAGGTGGTGTTCCCCCGGATCACCTACAGCTTTTACCCGGTGTACACCGACTTTTTCGGTTTGAAGCGCCGGGAGGTGCCCATGAACCCGGATTTTTCCGACCCCGTCGGCCTGCTGTGCGGGGACAACGGCGGGGTGGTGCTGGCCAACCCCAACGCCCCCACCGGCATTGCCGTGGGGCTGGACACGGTGGAAAAGCTGCTGGATGCCAACCCGGACGTGGTGGTCATCGTGGACGAGGCGTACATTGACTTTGGCGCGGACAGCGCCGTGGGGCTTATCGGCCGGCATCCCAACCTGCTGGTGGTCCAGACCACCTCCAAGTCCCGGGCTCTGGCGGGCCTGCGGGTGGGCTGGGCCATGGGGGACCCGGGGCTCATCGACGGCCTGCGCTGCGTACGGGACTCCATCAACTCCTACACCGTGGACCGGCTGGCCCAGGCGGGGGCGGCGGCGGCTGTCCGGGATGAGGACTATTTCCAGTCCATCCGCCGCCGGGTGATGGCTACCCGGGCCTGGACAGAGCAGGCGCTGAAGGAGCGGGGCTTTGCCGTCCTGCCCTCTCAGGCGAATTTCGTCTTTGCCAGCCGCCCCGGCTGGGCCGGGAAGGACCTGCTGGACGGCCTGCGGGCACGGGGGGTGCTGGTACGCTGGTGGCCCATCCCGGAGATTGCGGACTGGCTGCGCGTCAGCATTGGGACGGACGAGGAAATGAGGGCGCTGATGGGGGCGCTGGACGAATTGCTGTAAACGCGGCTGACGGGCCGCCGGAGCTTCCGGCGGCCCGCTTTTTTATTTTTGTTGGACTTGCTTCGGCTTTTTTTGATGGGCCGGAGGGCTATAATTTGGGACAGACCGACAGAGGAGGGCCGCGCCGTGACAGTGGTTTACATAGATCTCCTGTTCCTGCTGAACCTCATCGCCAATTACCTGCTGCTGCTGGCGGCGGGCCGGATGGCGGGGGCGGCGCTGGTGCGCTGGCGCGTCGGGCTGGGAGCCGCGGCCGGGGCGCTGTACGCCGTGCTGGTGTTCCTGCCGGGGCTGGAATGGCTGGCGGGCTGGCCCTGCAAGCTGGGGGCAGGGGTGCTGATGGCCCTGGCCGCCTACGGCGGGGAGCGGCGCCTCCTGCGGGTGACGGTGCTGTTTTTTGGGGCGTCCGCCGCCCTGGCGGGGGCGGTGCTGGGGCTGGAGCTGCTGGGCAATGTGTCGCTGACGGTGAAAAACGGGGTGCTGTATACCCCGGTGGATGTGCGGCTGCTGCTGTTGCTGTTTGTGGTGTGTTATTTTGTGCTCTCCCTGTTTTTCCGCCGGATGGGGACGGTGGAGGGCGGTCTGGCCCGGCTGGAGATCACGCTGGACGGCGGCAGCGCGGCGCTCAACGCCCTGCGGGACACCGGGCACACCCTGTCCGACCCGGCGGACAACCGCCCGGTGGTGGTGGCGTATTGGAAGGGCCTGGCCGGGCTGCTGCCCCCCTGGGCGGACCCAGCCGACCCCATCCGCTCGGTGGAGCGGTGCCACGCCGCCGGCTCCCGCCAGGCCCGGCTGGTGCCCTACCGGGCGGTGGGGGTGGAGTGCGGGATGCTGCTGGCCCTGCGGGCCCGCCAGGTCACGGTGGATGGGAAGCCCTGGGGCCGGCTGCTGGTAGCCCTGTCTCCCACGCCGCTGGACGGGGACGGCGGGTATCAGGCGCTGATAGGAGGAGGGATGTAATATGCTCTGGACAAATCCATATATCTGGCTGTGCCGCCTGCTGGACCGGCTGGGCGTGGGGCCGCAGGGAACGGTTCACTACATCGGCGGCAGCGACACCCTGCCCGCCCCCCTGACCCGGGAGGAGGAGGCCCGACTGCTGGCCCAGCTGGAGGAGGACGGGGAGGACCGCCGGTCGGCCCGCTCCCGGCTCATTGAGCACAACCTGCGGCTGGTGGTGTATATCGCCCGGCGGTTTGAGAACACCGGCGTGGGCATCGAGGACCTGATCTCCATCGGCACCATCGGGCTCATCAAGGCGGTGGAGACCTACAAGCCCGCCAAAAATATCAAGCTGGCCACCTATGCCTCCCGGTGCATTGAGAACGAGATTCTGATGCACCTGCGGAAAAACGCCAACCGCCGGGGAGAGGTGTCCCTGGACGAGCCGCTGAACACCGACTGGGACGGCAACGAGCTGCTGCTGTCCGACGTGCTGGGCACCGACAGCGACAGCATCGAGAAGCCCATTGAGGACGATGTGGACCGGGACCTGCTGTTCACCGCCGTCAGCCGCCTGTCTGAGCGGGAGCGCACCATCATCACCATGCGCTTCGGCCTGGACGGGCGGCGGGAGCGGACCCAGAAGGAGGTGGCCGACCAGCTGGGCATCAGCCAGTCCTACATATCAAGGCTGGAGAAGCGCATCATCGACCGGCTGAAAAAGGAGATCCTGCGGATGATGTGACCGGGGGAAGGGGGGATACAAAAAGTCCATCGAAAGCGGTCTGACGATAAAAAATATAGCCCGCCCCGCCGCCGTATGAAAGAGCCTCCATCGGAAATACTGAACCTGTAACCATTCCGAAATAGCGAGGTGTTCTGCGGTGCAGGGAAAGGTGGAGATCTGCGGGGTCAATACGGCCAAGCTGAAGGTGCTGAAAAGCGAGGAGAGCATGGAGCTGCTCCGCCGGGCCAGGGCGGGGGACATGGCCGCCCGGGAGGAGCTGATCTCGGGCAACCTGCGGCTGGTGCTGTCCGTCATCCAGAAGTTCGCCGGCCGGGGGGAGAACGTGGACGACCTGTTCCAGGTGGGCTGCATCGGCCTCATCAAGGCCATCGACAACTTTAACATTGATATGGACGTGCGGTTTTCCACCTACGGCGTGCCCATGATCGTGGGGGAGATCCGCCGCTATCTCCGGGACAACAGCGCCATCCGGGTGTCCCGGTCGGTGCGGGATACGGCGTACCGGGTGCTCCAGGCCAAGGAGAAGTATATGGCGGAGCACCAGAAGGAGCCCACGGTGGACGAGATCGCCAGGATCTTGGAGCTGCGCCGGGAGGATGTGGTCATGGCGCTGGACGCGGTGGTGGACCCGGTGTCCCTGTTCGAGCCGGTGTACTCCGACGGCGGGGACACGGTGTGCGTTATGGACCAGGTGCGGGACAAGAAGAATACCGACGAGGCGTGGCTGGAGCACATCGCCCTGGGGGACGCCATCAGCAAGCTGGACGAGCGGGAGCGCCGCATTCTGTCGCTGCGTTTTTTTCAGGGCAAAACCCAGATGGAGGTGTCCGCCGAGGTGGGCATATCCCAGGCGCAGGTGTCCCGGCTGGAAAAAAATGCCCTGAACCGAATCAGAAAAGAGCTGTGAACAAAGCGCCCCGGGATTCCGAAACGGAATCCCGGGACGCTTTTCAAGCTGCTGCGGAGGAGAAGGTCAGCGCAGCACCGCGCCGCAGTCCTTTTCCAGGGTTTCCAGAATGCTCCTCACGTCTTCGTCGGCCTCCTCGCCGGTGAGGGAGCGGTCGTCCGCCCGGAGCACCAGGTTAAAGGCCACCGATTTCTTGCCCTCGCCCAGGTTCTTGCCCCGGTAGATGTCGAACAGGGATACCTCTTTGAGCAAGCCCTTGGCCCCTCTGCGGATGGCGGCCTCCAGCGCCCCTACCGTGACGGACTCATCGCATACCACGGCGATGTCCCGGGTGATGGGGGGGTACTTGGGCAGGGGGGCGTATACCGGGTCGGGGCCCTGGGCCATCAGCAGCTCGTCGAAACTGAGCTCCGCGCAGTACAGCTCCCCGTCCACGCCGAAGTTCTGGGCGGCCAGGGGGTGGATCTGGCCGAACACCCCCACGATGTCGCTGCCGCTGTACGCATAGGCGCACCGGCCCGGGTGGTAGGAGGGGTCCTCCGCGCACGGCTCAAAGCGGACGTCCTTGGCCCGGACGCCCTTCAGCAGGGCCTCCACGGCCCCCTTCATGGTGAAGAAGTCCATGCCGTTGCCGTAAGCGCCCAGGGTGAGGATCTGGGCTTCCATGGCCAGGCCGTCCTCGCCGCCGGGCAGGTAGATGCGGCCCAGCTCATACAGCCACGCGGACTTGTTTCGGTTGTTGTAGTTGCGGCCCAGCACCTCCAGCATGGAGGGCAGGGTGGTGGTGCGCATAATGGAGGTGTCCTCCCCCAGGGGGTTCAGGATCTTGAAGGAGCTGCGGTGGAAATCGTCGGGCTTCCACAGGATCTTGTCGTAGGCGGCGGGGGAGATGAAGGAATAGGTGATGACCTCGGTGTAGCCGCAGGCGCGGCACACCTCGCCCAGCCGGTTTTCCACCTTCTGCGCCGGGGACCATCCCCCCTGGGTGGTCTGCCCCCGCATGAGGGTGGAGGGGATATTGTTGTAGCCGTAGAACCGGGCCACCTCCTCGGCCAGGTCGGCCATGCGGCGCACGTCGCCCCGCCAGGAGGGGACCGTCACCTGATTGCCCTCCACGGCAAAGTCCAGCTTTTTGAGGATGCGGATCATCTCGTCCTCCGGCACGCCGGTGCCCAGCAGGGCGTTGATCTTGTCCGGCTCCACGGTGAGCACGGCGGGCTGGGGGACGTTGTTCAGGATGTCGATGACGCCGTCCACCACCTCGCCCGCGCCCAGCAGCTCCACCAGCTCGCAGGCCCGGTTGACGGCGGGCAGGGTGTTCATGGGGTCCAGGCCCTTCTCGAATTTGGCGGACGCCTCGGTGCGCATACCCAGGGCCAGGGCTCCCTTGCGGATGCAGGTGCCGTCGAAGCAGGCGGACTCGAACACCACGTCCGCGGTGTCGGCCACGATCTCGGAGTTCAGCCCGCCCATGATGCCCGCCAGGCCCACGGCCCGGCCCTCGTCGGCGATGACCAGGTGGTTGGCGGTGAGGGTGTGTTCCTTGCCGTCCAGGGTGGTGAGCTTTTCCCCCTCGGCGGCCCGGCGGACGATGATCTTCCCGCCGTTCACGTAGCGGTAGTCAAAGGCGTGCATGGGCTGGCCGTACTCCAGCATGACGTAGTTGGTGATGTCCACGATGTTGTTGATGGGCCGCACCCCCATGGCCCGAAGGCGCTCCCGCATCCACTTGGGGGAGGGGGCGATCTTCACGTTGCGCACCATCCGGGCGGTGTACCGGGGCACCAGGTCGGCGTCGGGAGTTTCCACGTCCAGCAGGCCGGTGAGGACGCCGTCGGCCCCGCCCTTGACCTCAGGGGTGTGGAGGGTGAGGGGCTTGTCAAAGGTGGCGGCGGCTTCCCTGGCCAGGCCGATGACGGACAGGCAGTCCGGGCGGTTGGGGGTGATCTCGAACTCCACCACATGGTCGTCCAGGCCGGTGACGGCCTTGATGTCGTCGCCGGGCTTGCAGTCCTCCTGGAGGACGAAGATGCCGCTGGGGCGGCAGTTTGGGAACTCCCGCTGCTCGGCGTGGAGGCCGGCCAGGGTGCAGATGGCCCCGGTTTTGACGTTATAGGCCACCAGGTCACCGGCGTGGAGGTTCTGGCAGGGGGTGGTGAGGATGGCGGCGGTGGGGCCGTCCTGCTCCGCGTAGGCCAGGGTACAGGCCCAGGCGCCGTTTTCGGCGGCGTTGACCTCCTTTACCTCCGCCGCCACCACAGAACCAAAAATTTTGTGCCCCGGCTGGATGTCCGCCGGGATGGAGGGCTTGGCCGGGTCGATGGGGTGGTAGTCCCCCAGAATGGCGGCGGGGGTGATGGCGGCGTAGGGAAAGTCCCGCTCGTCCAGGCCCAACTCGGTCAGGGAGCACAGCATTCCCTTGGACTTGACGCCCCGCAGGTTGCCCCGGGTGATGTGGACGCCGCCAGGGAGCCAGGAGTTGTCCTTGGCCACGGGGACCAGATCGCCCGCGTGGATGTTCCAGGCCCCGGTGACGATCTGCACCGGCTCCTCCTGGCCGATGTCCACCTGGCAGATCCACATATGGTCGGAGTCGGGGTGGCGCTCCATGGACAGGATGCGGCCCACCACCACGTTGGAGATCTCCGCCCCCAGGTCGGTGGTGCCCTCCACCTTGGAGCCGGACAGGGTCATGGCTTCGGCGAACTCCTTGTCGTTTACATCTATCTGGACAAACTCATTGAGCCATTTACGGCTTAAGTTCATAAGAAAAACCTCTCTTATCAAATATAGTAAGAGCGAAACGCAGTTTCGCGGTCAAAGCTCTTTTTGGTTCTTTGTTGTCACGCTGCGAAGCGGACAGGACGTTCGGTCGCTTTCGCTACGACTCAAGCAAAACCCAGCCCCGCTGTGCGGGCCTTGGGCTTTTGCTTTCGCTCCGCTCCAAGCTCCCTCACTGTCCGCCTCTCCGCGCTTCTCCTTTTCTTTCGAGAAAGAGAACGCCTGTCCGGCGCGGCCAATCAGAACTGCTCCAGGAACCGCACGTCGTTCTCAAAGATGAGCCGCAGGTCGGCGATTTTGAACCGGCGCATGGCGGTGCGCTCCAGGCCCATGCCGAAAGCCCAGCCCGACCACTCCTCCGGGTCGATGCCCGCCATCTCCAGCACGTGGGGATGGATCATCCCCGCGCCCAGCAGCTCGATCCAGCCCTCGCCCTTGCAGGTGGGGCAGCCCGCGCCGCCGCACTTGTGGCACTGTACGTCCATCTCGCAGGAGGGCTCGGTGAAGGGGAAGTGGTGGGGGCGGAACCGGGTGACGGTGCCCGCGCCGAAGAGCTGCTCGGCCAGCAGGTTCAGGGTGCCTTTCAGGTCGGCCATGGTGACGTTTTTGTCGATGACCATCCCCTCCACCTGGTGGAACATGGGGGAGTGGGTGGCGTCCACCTCGTCCTTGCGGTACACCCGGCCGGGGGCGATGATGCGGATGGGCAACTCCATGGAGTCCATGGCCCGCACCTGCATGGGGGAGGTCTGGGAGCGGAGCATCACCCGGCTGTCCTCGTCGAAATAGAAGGTGTCCGACCAGTCCCGGGAGGGGTGGCCCTCCTCGGCGTTGAGCCGGTCGAAGTTCAGCTGGGCCAGCTCGATCTCGGGGCCGTCCAGCACGGTGAAGCCCATGCCGATGAAGATCTCCTTGATCTCGTCCAGGGCGGTGTTCATGGGGTGGCGGCGGCCCACCTGCACGGTCTTGCCGGGGATGGTCACGTCCACCGTCTCCGCCTTCAGCTTCAGTTCCAGGGCGGCGGCCTCCATCTTCCGGGAGGCGGCTTCCAAGGCGCTTTCCAGGGCGGCCCGGACCTCGTTGGCCAGCTGGCCCATGGCGGGGCGCTCTTCGGCGGACAGCCTGCCCATCTGCTTCAGGACCGCCGTCAGCTCCCCTTTTTTGCCCAGATATTTCACCCGCAGCTCATCCAGGGCGGCGGCGTCCTTCACGCCCTCGAAGGCGGAGAGCGCCTCGGCGCGGATTTTTGCTAACTGTTCTTTCATATCCTTTACTCCTTTTCCAAAAGCTCTGCCGTGACAGCGGTTCCGCTGGCTGAGACCATCATCATCTGGCCCAGGGATTCGTAGTCGATATCCACCCCGACCACGGCGTTAGCGCCAATGGCCTGGGCCCGCTTTTTCATCTCGTCCAAGGCCTGCTGCCGGGCCTCGGTCAGCGCCTCCTCGTAGGCGCTGGAGCGTCCGCCGAAAAGGTTGGTAAAACCGGCGGCAAAATCCCGGGCAAAGTCGGTGCCGATGATGACCTCGCCAAATACGAGGCCGCAGTAGTCGGTGATCCGCCAGCCTTGAATGGTTGGCGTTGTCGTTAAGAGCATCCCTGCGATTCTCCCTTCTGAAAATAAATAAAAGCCCTTCCTCCCCATCACTGGGGACGAAAGGCAACCCTTCCGCGGTACCACCCGCATTCCCGCGCGCGGCGCGGACACTCAAGGCCCCGTAACGGGGGGCAGGCCGTCCCCCTCTCGGGGGCCGCTCCCGGGCGAACAAGCGGCACATACCGGGGCGGCTTTCAGCCGGCGGCCGCCCCTCTCTTGGATACGCAAACCCGCTATTTTCCCATTCGTCGCATTTCACTAAAATTCTTTATATCATAATTGAGGCTGAAATGCAAGGGGGAAAATGCTGATTGACCGAATTCTCCCCGCCTGGGGCGGGGAGAATCTCTGCCCCAGCATATAATATGTGGTTGAAATGCGAGGGGGGAAATGCCGGTTGACCGAATTCTCCCCGCCTGGGGCGGGGAGAATCTCTATCCCAGCATATAATATGTGGTTGAAATGCGAGGGGGAAAACGTTATAATGAAGAGAAATTGAGGGGAGGGGCCGCTATGAACCTGTACACCGCCGACCAGATGCGGGAGGCCGACCGCCGGGCCATCGAGGAGCGGGGCATTCCGTCCATCCAGCTGATGGAGAACGCCGCCATGGCGGTGGTGCGGGAGGTGCGCGCCCTGCCCATCCCGGGGCCGGGGCTGGACGGCCCTATCGGCTGGATCAGCGAGGACGGCCACATCCCGGACTCCGAGGAGGTCGCGGAGTTCTGGGCCATGCGGCGGCGGTCCGCCATCGTGTGGTGCGGCCCCGGCAACAACGGTGGGGACGGCGTGGCCGCCGCCCGCCTGCTGCTGGAGATGGGCTGGCTGGTAAAGTGCGTCCTGGTGGGGGACCGGGCCAAAATGACGGCTGACTGCCTGGAGATGGAGCGCCGCCTGGCGGAGGAGGGGGGCGTGCTGGAGGACTTTGATCCAGAGAATTGGGAGCAGTATATGCCCTTTGACGTGGCCATTGACGCCATGTTCGGGGTGGGCCTTCACCGGGACCTGGGGCCCGACGCGGCTCTGGCGGCACAGATGACCCGCCGGGGGACGGGCTGGGTGGTGTCTGTGGACGTGCCCAGCGGCATCCACGCCGACACCGGCGCCGTGATGGGCTCGGCGGTGCGGGCGGACGTCACCGTCACCTTCTCCCGGGGCAAGCCGGGGCTGTACGTGGGCCAGGGGGCGGTGCACAGCGGCCGGGTGGTCATTGCCGGCATCGGCATCCCGGATGATCTGTACCCCAAGCGGGCCCAGACCGTGCTGGTGGGGCGTGAGGATGTGTACCTGTCCCCGAGGCCTGTGGACGCCCACAAGGGGAATTTCGGAAAACTGTTTATTCTGGCCGGGAGCCGGGGCTATACCGGGGCCGCGGCGCTGTGCGCCCGGGCGGCGGTCCGGGGGGGCGCGGGGCTGGTGACGCTGGCCGTGCCGGAGGACGTGTACCCCATCCTGGCGGCCAAATGCTGTGATGAGGTGATGGTGTGGCCCCTGCCCCCGGACGATGATGCCGTGGTGAAAAAGGCCAAGGGCTGCACCGCCGCCGTCATCGGCCCGGGCCTGGGACAGGGGGAGCGGGCCAGGCGGCTGGTGTACCGGCTGCTGGAGGAGCTGGCCTGCCCCGTGGTGCTGGACGCCGACGGTCTAAATATTATTTCCGGGCATATAAATGATGCAGTGGCCACCTTGTCCCGCCACATTGACGTGCTGGACCGGCGGGAAGGGCTCACCGTCCTCACCCCCCACGACGGGGAGTTTGCCCGGCTGGACGGCTGCGGGCTGCCCATCCGGGACCGGCTGGGGCTGGCGCGGCGGTTCGCCGGGAAGCACCGCTGTGTGACGGTGCTCAAGGGATACCGCACTGTCACCGCCTTCCCGGGCGGTTCCTGCGCCGTCAACCCCACCGGCAACCCCGGCATGGCCAAGGGGGGCAGCGGCGACGCCCTGGCGGGGCTGATGGGCGGGCTTCTGGCCCAGCGGGCCCAGCCGGAGGAGGCGGCCAAGGCGGTGTGGCTCCACGGCCGGGCGGGGGACCTGGCGGCGGAGGACAGGGGGGAGTACGGCATGACCCCCACGGACCTGATCAAGCGGATCCCTTACGCAATGAAGGAACTATTGGACAAGGAGTGATCGGGAGGGTGCGCAAGGCGTTGTCTTGTGTACTGATGATAACCCTGCTGCTGTCCGGCTGCCGGGCCGGGAGCGCGGGCGAGACCCCGGAGGAGGCGGCGCTGGCCCTCCGGGAGGCGTATCAGGCGATGGCGGGCTGGTCCGCCGGGGTGGACATTTCGGTGTGCTACAGCGAGGCCGTGTTTGACTTCTCCCTGGACGCCCAGTGGAGCCGGGAGGGGGAGACGGTGCTCACCGTCACCGCCCCGGAGCTGGTGGCGGGCATCACCGCCCGCGTCGCCCCGGGGGAGACGGTGCTGGAGTACGACGGCGCGGGGCTGTCCCTGGGCCTGCTGGACGGCTCCGGGCTCACCCCGGTGTCCGCCGTCACCGCCATCATGGCGCAGATCGAACAGGGCTATATGGCCAAGTGCGCCTGGGCGGGGGAGAACGGGGAGCTGTTACAGATCTCCTTCCAGGACCCGGAGCGGGAGCCCAACACCGGCACCCAGTTCCTGCTCACCTTCGACCGGGCCAGCCAGGCTCTTCTGAGCGCGGAAGTGAGCACGGCGGGGGAGACGGTGCTGACGGCACAGATCAAAAATTTCACAGCGTCCCCCCAGGAGTGAGCGGGGGACAGGGGGCGGAGGGCGCGGCGCGCCCAGCCCCGGCGAGGAGAGGACGACCTCAAATGATACAGAAAACGGCGCGTGACACCACGCGGACCTGGGCGGAGATCAGCCTGGGGAATTTGGAGCACAACTACCGGGCGCTGCGGGGCTGCGCCCCGGACAGCAAATTTTTGGGCACGGTGAAGGCCAACGGCTACGGCCATGGGGCTGTCCCCATTGCCCGCCGGTTGGTGGAGCTGGGAACGGATTACCTGGCGGTGGCCTGCCTGGACGAGGGCGCGGCCCTGCGCAGGGCGGGGATCACCGCCCCCATCCTGGTGCTGGGGTATACCGCGCCGGGGCTGGCCGGCGAGGCGGTGGACCTGGACCTGACCCTGGGGGTGTTCACCCCGGAGCTGGCGCGGGCCCTGTCCGAGGCCGCCGGGGCGGCGGGGAAGCGGGCGAAGGTCCACCTCAAGGTGGACACCGGCATGAGCCGCCTGGGTGTGCTGGACCACGACCCGGCCGCCGCCGCCAGGGAGGTTGCCGCCCTGTGCGCTCTGCCCCACCTGGAGCCGGAGGGTATTTTTACCCACTTTGCCAACGCCGACGGGGACGAGGAGTATACCATGCTCCAGTTTACCCGGTTTCTGGACGTGCTGGACGGGCTGAAGGAAAAATACGGCAGGACTTTTGCGATCCGCCATTGCGCCGCCAGCGCCGCCGTGTTAAACTACCCCTGTATGCACATGGACATGGTCCGCCCCGGCATCGCGCTGTACGGCCATTACCCCGATCCCTCCTGCGAGGGGCTGGACGGCCCCGGCCTCAAGCCGGTGATGTCGCTGTACAGCCGGGTGGCGGCGGTGCGGGACTTCCCGGCGGATACCCCGGTGGGCTACGGCTGCACCGCCCGGTTCGGACCGGAGGGCGGGCGGACGGCGGTGCTGCCCATCGGGTATGCCGACGGCCTGCACCGGGTGCTGTCCAATGAGAGCGGCGTGTGGCTGGACGGACGGCGCCGCCCCATTATGGGCCGGGTGTGCATGGATATGTGTATGATCGGCCTGGATTCCGGGGCCAGCGTCCGCCCCGGCGACGTGGCGGAGGTGTTCGGCCCCCATCTGCCGGTGGAGCGCCAGGCGGACGCGGCGGGCACCATCTCCTATGAGCTGCTGTGCGCCGTCGCCCCCAGAGTACCCAGAGTGTACCTTGACGCATAGGATGTTCAGGGAACCCGCCGGGCGTGAAAACCCGGCGGCGAGCCGCGGCGGTTTTTCCCTGCCGCAACGGTATAAAAGCCGCCGCCCCGTGGGAGAATGATAGTACCCGGGCTACATAAGCGTAGACGGGCACTATATCCGGCGGAGTGTGAGATCCTGTGGACAACAGCGTCAAACGCGGCGACATTTTTTACGCGGACTTAAGCCCGGTGGTGGGCAGTGAGCAGGGCGGCGTCCGCCCGGTGCTCATCGTCCAGAACGACACCGGCAATAAGCACAGCCCCACGGTGATCGCGGCGGCGATCACCTCCCAGACGGGGAAGGCCCGTCTGCCCACCCATATCACCCTGGCCTCCCACAGCTGCGGCCTGCCCAAGGACTCGGTGGTCCTGCTGGAGCAGATCCGCACCCTGGACAAGAAACGGCTCCGGGAGCACATGGGCCGGGTGGACGACCAAGTAATGCGGCGGGTGGACAGCGCCATCGCCGTCAGCTTCGGCCTCAGCCCCGAGCGGCTCGTCTGACGGGGCCCCCGCAAAAGCGCCCTTCAGCTTTTGTGGGGAGAGGAGGGGCAACGGAGCGCATGGAGCTTTCGGCGAAGCCGGAAGCGGAAGGAGCGCAGTTTGCCCCGACGAGATGCGGCGGGTGGACAGCGCCATTGCCGTCAGCTTCGGCCTGAGCCCCGAGAGACTCGTTTAATACCTCCGCGAAAGCGCCCCGAATGGGGTCCCCACAAAGCCTCTTTGGCTTTGTGGGGAGGGGAGGAGCGGCGGACGGGGGACGGGCCCCGGTTATATAGCCTTGGAGGGACTACATATGAAAAAATGGAAGATTGCCGCGGCGGCCCTGTGCGTCTGCTTTCTGTTCACTGCCGCTTACGCCGCCAACGCGGGCGCGGGCGGGCAGAACGACCCGCTGATTACGTTAAGCTACCTGAACGGGACCTATACCCAGCAGGTCAAGACGATGGTGGACCAGACCGTCACCGCCCGCAAGGCGGAGATGGAGCAGTCCCTGCGGGATATTCTGGCAGGGCAGGGGGGGAGCGCCGCCGTCCCCGGTGGGAGCGGCGTGTTCACCGTGGTGACCCTGGCCCAGGGGCAGTCCCTGGTGGGGGATGTGGGCTGTGAGGTCATGCTGCGGATCGGCTCCGCCGTGTGCGCCTCCCCGGACAGCGTGGGCCTGATCGACACCACCTCCGGCTCGGTGCTGGGCAGCGGCCAGGCGCTGGAGGCCAACCACCTCTACATGGTGACAATCAGCGGCCGGTCGATGACGGCCAACGCCCCCACGGTTAAGGTGCTGGCCCGTGGGCCCTATTCCATTCGGTAGCCATCTCGAATAAATGGCCCCGCAGGGGCGCGGCGCGGCGAAGGGGCCCAAACGAAAACAGGGAAAGGGCAGAGAAGCGGATAGCTTCTCTGCCCTTTTGCGGGTGATGCCAAAGGTTGAATGGCGCGGCGGCCGGCCGCACAGGGGGGCGTTTCCTCACCGCAGAAACAGGCGGAGCAGCCGCTCATACAGCCCCTTCTGATAGGGCTGGTAACGCACGGGCAGGTCCATCCAGGTTTTTTTATCCACGATGCTCTTGCTGTGGGAGAAGGCCCGGAAACCCTCCCGGCCGTGGTAAGCCCCCATGCCGCTCTCGCCCACGCCGCCGAATCCCATCTCGCTGGTGGCCAGGTGGATGACCACGTCGTTGACGCAGCCGCCGCCAAAGCGGAACCGGGCCATGGCCTCCCGGATACGGGGCCGGTTTTCGGAGAACAGGTAGAGCGCCAGGGGCTTGGGCCGGTCCGCCAGGAGGCCGTACAGGTCTTCAAAGCGGTCGAAGGTGAGCACAGGCAGGATGGGGCCGAAAATCTCCTCCCCCATCACAGGGTCGGCGCCGGTCACGCCGTCCAGGATGGTGGGGGCGATCTGGAGGGTTTCCTCGGACCACCGCCCGCCAAAGACCGTTTTCTCCCGGTCCAGCAGGCCCAGCAGCCTCCGAAAATGCTTTTCGTTGACAATGCGGCCATAGTCTGGATTTTGCAGGGGGTCCTCCCCATACTGCCGCCGGACCTCCCGGCACAGCGCCTCCACCAGCCGGTCCTTCACGGCGCTGTGGCACAGGATGTAGTCCGGGGCCACGCAGGTCTGGCCGCAGTTGAGGTACTTGCCAAAGGCGATCCGCCGGGCCGCCAGGGGAATTTTTGCGGTTTCGTCCACGATGCAGGGGCTCTTTCCCCCCAGTTCCAGCACCGCCGGGGTGAGGTGCTCCGCCGCCCGGCGCAGCACCTCCTTCCCCACCTCCTGGCTGCCGGTGAAAAAGATGAAGTCGAACTTTTCATCCAGCAGGGCGGCGTTCTCCGCCCGGCCGCCGGTGACGACCGCCGCGTACTCCGGGGGAAAACAGCTCCCGATGAGCTCCGCCAGCAGGGCGCTGGAGGCGGGGGCGTAGGCGCTGGGCTTGACGATGGCGGTGTTCCCTGCGGCGATAGCGTCTGCCAGGGGGTCCAGGGTGAGCAGGACCGGGTAGTTCCAGGGGCTCATGATGAGGGTATTGCCATAGGGGGAGGGCTTTCGGAAGCTCCGGGCGGCGAACTGGGCCAGGGGGGTGGGGACGGTGCGCTCTCCCGCCAGGCGGGCGGCGTGCCGGATCATGTAGTTCAGCTCTGACCGCACCAGCCCCGTCTCGCACAGGAAACTCTCGTAGCCGCTCTTGCCCAGGTCGGCGGCCAGCGCCGCGGCGATGTCCCCCTGACGGCGGTCCACCGCGTCCCGCAGGCGCTTGAGCATCTCCACCCGAAAGGTGACGGGCAGCGTGGCGCCGGTCTGGAAGAAACGCCGCTGGCGCTCCACGAGCTGCTGAATGTCCATAGACTGTCCCTCCAATCCGCGCGAATGCCTGTGGCTTGTTCCATACATCTTACAGCAAGGGGGAGAGCTTGTCAATTTTTACTTTCTGCCGCATACAGAGGAAGTGGAAAATTTGTACAAAGTACTTGAAAATTTAGCGGTACCATTGTATTATATATACAAAGAGAAGGAGGGGGAGGCCATGACGGCCATCTATGGCGCCGCCGGGGAGGACGGCCGGAAGCTGGCCTGGCCGCTGCTGGAGCGGGCGGCGGGGCTCCAGTGGGGCTGGCCGGCCCTGCCGCTGGTGGAGCGATCTCCCCGGGGCAGGCCCTTTTTTCCGGGGCTGGAGGGGCGGTGGTTTTCCCTGTCCCACAGCGGCGGGCTGGCGCTGTGCGCCCTGTCCGACGGGCCCGTGGGGGTGGATGTGGAGCTGGTCCTGCCCCGGCGGGCGGGGCTGCCCCGGCGGCTGCTCAGTCAGGCCGAGCTGGCCCGGTTCGACGGCTCCTGGGAGGATTTTTACCGCCTGTGGACGCTGAAAGAGAGCTGGTGCAAACGGGAGGACGCGCCCCTGTACCCGCCCCGGGCAGTGGAAACGCCGCCCCCCTGTCCCCACAAATGCTACGCCGGGGAGGGCTGGCGGGCGGCGGTCTGCTGTGCGGGCCCGCCCCCGGAGAAGATCATATGGCTGGATGTCAACTGTGAGAAGGAGGGTTCTATATGAGCAAACAGATCATCACCGTCAGCCGGGAATTCGGCTCCGGCGGGCGTTCGGTGGGCCACCGGGTGGCCGAGCTGCTGGGCGTGCCCTATTACGACAAGGAGCTGGTGAAGCAGGTGGCTGTGGAGACCGGCTTTGACGAGAAGTTTATCGAGCACGAGGGGGAGTACGCCTCACCCTGGCAGTCGCTGCTGTCCTATGCCTTTGCCGGCGGCGGCGGCAGCCGCCAGCACATGAACGGCCTGTCCACCGCCGACTTTTTGTGGGTGATCCAGTGCCGCGTCATTCTGGACCTGGCGGAAAAGGGACCCTGCGTCATCGTGGGGCGGTGCGCCGACTATATCCTGCGGGAGCGGGCGGACGTGCTCAACGTGTTTATCCACGCCCCCATCTCCTACCGGGCGGACCGGGTGGTTCGGCTGTACGGCGAGTCCGACGTGGCCCCGGAGAAGCGGCTGGAGGAGAAGGACAAGCGCCGACGGGCCTATTACAAGCACTACGCCGACCGGGACTGGGGCATGAGCCAGAATTACCACCTGTCCCTGGATTCCAGCGTGGTGGGCATCGAACGGTGCGCCCAGCTCATCCTGGACGTGGCGCGGAACCCCGAGGGGTAAGGAAGCCCCCCTCCCGGCAGGGAGGGGGCTTTTTCAGTGATATGGCCAGTGCTTGGAACAGCGGCGGGCAAAGCCCGCGCGCCGGCTATGAAGCCTGACGCAAGGCAGCATGGGTTGAAAAGAAGTAGTTCTCCTTTTCAGCTGCGTCCATGATAGGCCCGGTAGAGGAAGGTGACGATCTCTCCCCGGGTGCACACCTTGTCCGGGGAGAAGGCGGTGTCCGAGGTGCCGTTGGTGACGCCCTGCTCAACCGCCCAGGCCACGGGTTTTGCGTAATCCCTGGGCACGTCGTCGAAGCCGGCCGCCCCCGCCGGCTCGGGAAGGCGGAAGGCCCACCAGATGGAGTTCACCGCGGTGGCGCGGGTGCAGGGGCGGCTGGGATCAAACGCCGCGCCCTGGGGGATCATGCCGATGTCATAGAACCAGCCCACCGCGCTGTCCCAAAAGTTGGCGCCGTCCTGAGGGCCGTAGCCGCTGTCCGGCTTCCCCGCGGCCCGCCACAGGAAGGTGAGGACCTCCGCTTCGGAGCACTCCTTGCCGGGGGAGAAGGTGGTGGAGGAGGTGCCGTTGGTAATGCCCTGCTCCACCGCCCAGGCCACGGCCTGGGCATAGTAGGCGTCGGGGGCCACGTCGGTGAATGCGGCGGGTGCGGGGGAATCGGAGGGGGCGGGGGAGGGCTGGGCGGCGCCGGGTTCGTAGTCGCCGGGGCTGATCTGGAGCCAGCCATCGCCGTACAGCCCCTCCATCAGGTCCGAGTAGGTGTAGACGGCCCGGCAGGAGCCCTTGCTGACGGTGTAGGTCCGCCCGCCGTCTGTGGAGGACGCCCCGGACAGGAACAGCTCGCCATCCTCGCCCACCATTTTGTCGTCGCAGTTGGTCACGTCCACCAGGTAGTTCCTGCCATCCTCCATCTGGACCACGTTCCACATATGGTTGCCGTTCATGTTTCCGCTGATGGTCCGGCACACGACGTCCCCGTCGAAGTCGGTGAGGTCGCACAGGTACTGGAAGGCTTTGGAGTAGCCTTCGCACACTACGTTGGTGTTCGGGTCCCCGTCGAACACGCTGACCAGCTGCCAGGGGGCGCCGTAGGGCGTGCCGGCTGTCAGCGCTTCCAGGTCATAGGACACCAGCTGGCAGATCTCCTGGCAGTAGCCGGCCAGCTTCTCGTAGTCGGAGCGGTCCCGGTACTTCTCCACAATGGCCTTGGCGCTGTCCGCCGCCTGGGCGGCGGCTTCAATGCTTTTGGGGTCCACATTCATGTCGCTGCCCCCCCGGCAGTCCTGGGCCACCTGGAGCTGGGCGGTGAGGTCTGCCACGGACACCTGGTTCCCGCTGCGCAGGAAGGAGTAGCCCAGGGTGAACTGGTTGCTCTTCCAGAACATCTCCAGGGGATGGTCCAGGGACAGGCAGACGTAGACCAGCTCAAAATTGAGGGCGTCGGACAGCTTTTGGTCCAGCGTTTTCAGCACGTCCTCATTGCGGGCGCCGGACAGGCCCAGCTCGTCCAGGGTCCAGCACAGGGCGGGCTGGTTGGGAATCTGGATGGCGGTGCTGGTCCTTCGGCCGGAAGAGATCAGGATGGCCGCCTCCTCCAGCGCCTCATAGACGGCCCGGTTGACGCCGGTGAGGCTGTTGCCTGCGGCGTGGTCCGCGGGCGCGGCGTGGGCTGTGGACGGGAGGAGGGCGGCGGTGAGCAGCAGGGCCAGCAGGGCGGCAGTCCAACGTTTTTTCATGAGGGTTCTCCTTTTTCCGCCGGGGCGGTTTTTGTTTTTTTAATAGGCGCCGGGCGTGCCCAGGGCAATCTTTTCCGGGGTGATGGGCAGGGAGCGGTGCCATACGCCGGTGGCCCGGTAAATGGCGTGGGCCAGGGCGGGGTTGATGGGGATGCCGCAGTCCGCCACTTCCGTGTCCTCCGGGGCGCAGCCCAGCAGCTCCGCCGCCATCTGGGCCAGGATGGTGTCGCAGCCGGTGCCCATGTCCGCCGCGCCGATGGTCATATTATAGCAGCTGTCGTCCCCCAGCCGGATGGTGGCGGAGCCCACGTCCACCCGGACGATATTTTTCTCCCGGAGGGCCGCCGGGTCCATGCCCAGCGTCTCGGCCAGCTCGTTGACGGCGCTCTCCACGGCGAAAATGCCCTGGGTGGCGCCGTATCCCCGGCAGGCCCCGGTGGGCTGGAGGTTGGTGTACACCACGTCGTAGGAGAAGCGGTAGGCCTCCAGCCCCCCGGTGTACAGTGGGATGGACTTGTGTCCCGACAGGCCCACGGTGGTGGGGCCGTGCTCGCCGTAGGCCCCGGTGTTGGACAGGGTGTACAGGTCCAGGACCCGGATTTTTCCCTCCCGGCTGGCCCCCAGCCGGACGTGGAGCTCCATCTCGTGCCGGGGGGAGCCGGCGGTCTGGCATTCCTCCCGGGTGTAGGTGATTTTGGCGGGCCTGCCCGTTTTCCAGGCGACAAAAGCGGGGTACACCTCGCACACGGCGGTCTGCTTGGCTCCGAAGCCCCCGCCGGTGCGGGGCTTTTCCACCCGGATTCTGCTCTTGGGATGCCCAGGGCGTTGGACAGGAGGCGGCGCACGTGGAACACGATCTGGGTGGAGGACACCACGTGGAGCCGCCCGTAGGGGTCCAGGGCGGTATAGGCCCGAAAGGTCTCCATCATGGCCTGCTGGACAGCCTTGGTGTGGTACACCGGTTGATGACGACGTCGCAGCCGGCCGGCCAGCACGCCCTCCACGTCCCCGCTGGCGTCGCCGCCCACCTGGCAGATGGGGGGTTCCAGTCCTCCTCCGGGTGGACCAGCACGGGGCCGTCCTTGGCGGCCCGGGGGGGCGCTGCCCATGACAGGCCGCCCGTTCAAAGTCAGGTTGATGTCCATGATGGCCTCCCTCCCAATTCCAGCAGCCCCCGCTGGGTCAGAACCTTCACCAGGTGGGTGCGGTAGGCGGCGCTGGCCCGGGAATTGCTCCCGGTTGGAACCCGCGCCGCCGCGTATTCGCCAAAGGCCTGGGCGCTGTCCGGGCTGATTCCCCGGACAGGATGCCGTCCCCGTCCCGGACCACCATGGCCCGGCCGGGCCGGGCGCCGTACGCCGCCCGGTACTCCCCCTCCATCCGGGACAGGGCGCAGGCCAGCACCGGGAAGTCGGTGCGGCTGTTGCGCACGGACAGGTAGGTGAAATCCCCCGGCCGTTTGGCGACGGTCACGCGGACCAGCACGTCCCGGTCCGGCGGCATTTGGACGAACTCCTCCAGGGGGACCGTCCCCCGCTGGAACAGCTCCACCTGGGCGTCCAGGGCCAAGAAGAGGGTGAGCACGTCGGAAAAGCCGAAGCGCCCGAAAATACTGCCCCCCACGGTGGCCAGGTTGCGGAACTGTACGCCCACGATGGACTCCAGCGCCCGCTCCGCCGCCCCCTGGGTGTAGGCGTTGAACCCGGGGTGGGTTTCCAGCGCGCGCAGGGTTGTCATGGCCCCGATGGAGAACGCTTCCGGCCCCTCCCGGATGCCGTCAAGCCCCAGCCCGCCGAGGTCAATGGCGGCGCCGATGGGCCTGCGGTCCAGCCGGAGCCACAGCCCGCCCCCCAGAATGCGGCTGTCCCGCCGCTGGTTGAGCTCATAGGCCTGTTGGAGGCTCTGCGCCCTGACGTATTCTCTGATCTCCATAGCTGCCCTCCCTCATACTTTAGCTGTCATGGACACAGTATACCATATTGACTTGCCGGTTGGCAATATTGATGTCGGTGCGGCAAGTCTTCTTTCCGTTTTGATCCGAGTCAAATCTTACCTTGCAAATCGCCTCCCGGGGCACTATAATGGCAAGCGAAATCCGGCCGGGCCCCCAGCGTACAGGACCTCCGGCGCTATAGGAGGTGATCCCCGTGCGAAGAGAAACCGGCCTGGGCCGCGACCCCATGGCGGGGCTGCTGCTGCGGCTGGCCGTCCCCACCATGCTGGCGCAGTTCGTCAACGTCCTCTGCAGCATCGTGGATCGGATGTTCATCGGCCACATCGCCGGGGTGGGCGGTCTGGCCCTGGCGGGCGTCGGGGTGTGCGGCCCGATCATCACCCTGCTGTCCGGGGGGCTCAACAGCTTCCTTTCTCTGGACCACATGATGCCCGGGTTTGACGGCGTGGAGACGCTGAAAAAGGTCCGTGAGCTCCAAAACGGCGCCTACCAGGACCTCCCCGTGATCGCGCTGACCGCCAACACGGTCAGCGGCGCCAGGGAGATGTTCCGCAGCGAGGGGTATCAAAACGCCCTTGAGGCGGCCAAATCTTTTGAGAACGTCACGGTGATCGACTCGGGGCACCTCTCCAGCAGCCTGGGGCTGATGGTGCTGTGCGGCGCCTTACTGCTGCAGTATATTCAAAACCTGGTGCGCCAGCACAGCCCCTTTGAACGGGTTTGTCTGCAAAAGGCGTCCTTCGCCGTTGCCAGCAATTGCGGCCCGGGATCCTTCGGTCTGCTGTTGGACGACGCCTCGTTTCCCTTCTTCCAGGTGAGGGATCAGAGCGCCGCCATATAGCCCCATTACCCCTTTTACCTTTCGTGTTGATGGAGGTTCAATTTTTTAATCTTCCGTCAAAATAACTATGCGGGCAGCCATTGTTGTTCAATGACTGCCCGATAGACTTGAATTTATCAATCAAACAATATTCTCACCCAAGATTATTTTGGGCATTGTGGTTAAACACCTATTCCAACGTTTATAGAATTTTTCTATACCAAGTTTTCCAACTCTTGCATGAGCTTCTTCATTTTCCAGCACCCAATACAAGACATATGTTACCTTACCTACATTTCTTGTAAGACGAACAGGTAATTCTCCCTCTTTAACTGCATTGAAATCTTTTTGTCGGTGAGTACGTTTTATATAGTGTACATCAATAACACCATCTTGCTCTAAGTAAAATTCCGCTACTTCCCTCATCAGTTCTTCAATTTCATCTAACTTGGTCAGTTTTGCCTCATATATGCATATTTCATTAAACATAAAATACCTCCACAAATCAAAATTTACTATTCTAATTATACCATGTCTGTAAGCGTTACACAAGGTGCGTCTTGGTGAAAATGCCGGAAGTATCGGCCATCAACACGAAAGGTAAAAGGGACGCCCCATTTGCCCGCTTGACATTGGCGGCGGCGCGTAGTAGGATAAAGTCTCAGCAATCCAACCTACCATCGGCGCCTAAAGGGCAGAAAGGACCATTATGAAAAGATTGACCATATGTTTAGCCGCGGTGTTTTGCGTGGCGCTGGCGGGCTGCGGCGCGCCTGACGAACCCGCGGGCAGCGTCCCGGTGGAATCCAGTGCGGCAGCTGCCGCGCCAACGGTTCCTGCCGTGGATTCCCCGGCCGTTTCCCCCGCGGACGGGCAGGCCGCGACGCTGTATATTGGCACCAAAGCTGCCGGTTTTGTGGAGTACCCCCTGGTTTATGAAGGTGCGCTTACCGCGGACCTGCTGATTCAAGGGATCTCGGATCTGACCGGCTGGAATCTGACGCTGTCGGAACCTGTTATCTCCGGCAAGGGGGGCATGAGCGTGTGCCTGTCCAGCGAATCCGCCCTGTTCGCGGGGCCGCCTGATCCGCAAAAGGATGAGTTTCATATGTACAGCGGGGAGCAGCTGGCGGAAACGGTTTTGGACAGCATACAGAAAACGCTCCAAATGGGATTTACGGGCGAGGGCGGCGACCCGGACGCACTGGATATCTGGTACTATATGGAGGGGGAGCAGCCGCTGAACCTGCCGGAGCTGGGCCTCTCCTGGCCGCTGGACCAGCCCTATCAGTGGGAGTCCGCCAACAGGCAGTAGCCATTTAGAAAAAGGAACCCCCTCCGGGCGGAGGGGGTTTTCCATCCTGTCAAAAAGCCTGCCTTATGCCAGACTTTCCGGCAGGCTGTGGCCGGAGCGGTGATCCCGCTCCGGCCCGCTTTTTGCCTCTATTGCCGCCCTCCCTGGGCGCGGATCAGGTTCTTGTAGAAGTCCACCGCCCCGGGCAGGCAGTCCACGCCCATGGTCTCGTTGAGGCCGTGCATCCCTTTCATCTGCTCCGGCCCGGCCACCACCGGGGCAAAGCGGATGCAGTTGTCGCAGATGGCCTGATAGAAGCTGGCGTCGGTGGCCCCGGTCATCACGTAGGGGCACACCGGCAGGCCGGGGAAGGTGTCCCCGATGACCTGTTCCACCTGGCGGAACGCCTCGCCCTTGACATCCACGGGCTTGGTGTAGTCGCTGGAGTGCATGATCTCCATCTCCAGGCCGTACTTGGCCGCCAGCGCCCGGATGACCTCCAGGCTCTCCCGCTCCCCCTGGTGGGGGATGAAACGCATATTGGCGCTGACGCTGGCCTCCTGGGGCAGGACGTTGCAGGCGTCGGACCCGGACTGCATGGTAAAGGCGATGGTGGTCTGGAGCATGGCCGCCGCCTGGGCGGAGACGGCGGGCATGACCTGTTTCATCACCGGGCCGAACAGCCACAGGTTGCCCATCACCAGCCGCAGGGGGAAGGGGGCGTAGGGGGACAGCCGGCGGAACATGGTTTTCACTTCCGGCAGGAACTTTTTTCGGAAGGGCGGCTTGGTCTCCACCTCATTGACGAAAGCCGCCAGCCGGGCGATGGGGGTGTGTTTCCCCGGGGCGCTGGCGTGTCCGCCGGAGCTGCGGGCGGTGAAGCGCACGTCCGCCTTGCCCTTCTCGAACACACCCACCATGGCGAAGTTGCCCTTGACACCGCCGATGGGGTCGGTGATGATGCCGCCGCCCTCGTCGATGACCAGGAAGGGACGGACATTCCGGCGCTGGAGCTCGGCCACCAGCTTGGGCGCACCGTCCCCCGCCCACTCCTCGGTGCAGGAGGAGGCCAGGTACACATCGCACTGGGGTACATAGCCCTCGGCCAGCAGCTCCTCTACCCCCTGGAAAAAGGCCATGAGGGACGCCTTGGTGTCAAAGGCCCCCCGGCCCCACAACTTGCCGTCCACGATGGCCCCGGAGAAGGGCGGGTGGAGCCACTCGCCCTCGGCGGGCACCACATCCTGGTGGCTCATAAGGACGATGGGGGCCGCGTCCGTCCGGCCTTTCCAGCGGAAGAGCAGGTTGCCGTCGATGACCGTCTTTTCCAAATCCCGGTGGACCAGGGGGAACAGCCGCTCCAGCTCTTTATGGAAGGCCAGAAACTTTTCCGTCTCCGCCGCCCCGGCGTGGGAGGTGGTGTCGCACTGGACCATGGCGGACAGCTTCTGGGCATAGTCCATGGCCCGGTTGTCCGGCGCGGGCACGTACTCCGACGTCTTTTTCCTGGTGAGGGCGGTGCGGACCACCGCCGCCCCCAGGGCGGCCCCGGCCACGATCCCCGCCCCGGCCAGGGCGGTTTTGGCTGCCCTGGCATAGGGGCATTGCCTGGGCGGTTCAGGCTGCTTTCCCGCCTTGGGCGGCGCGTTCCGGGCCGCCTGGTCCAGAAGCAGCTCCCCTGCCTTCTTTGCGGTCAGCATGGCCAGGGCGCGTTTATGCCGTTTCTTCATGTGTCGCTCGACTTCCTTTCATAGCGGTATAGGAACCAGGTAATAGCAATGGCCATGGCTCCGCTGGGAATGATCATGAAGCTGGTGGACCCGGTGAGGCTGGGGACCAGCACGAACAGCAGGCTCATGACCGCCAGCGGGGTGATGGCGATTTTCATATTGCCCCGAAAATACTTGTACGCCATAGCCCCGAACAGGGCGGGGACCACATTGGCGAAGGCGGGCTGGAGCGCCTCGCTCTGGAGGATGGGCTGGAGGGGGACCAGCAGCAGCACCCCCAGGGCCAGCACCAAAATCGTCACCAGGGAGGAGGCCGCGATGGACAGGGTGGAGATCACCTCGTTTTCCGCCGTCCCCGTTTTGGCCCCCACCATGTCCCGGGCGCTGATGGCGCAGGGGATCTTCATATTGATGAGATTGCCGGTGATGAAGGCCAGGTAGCCGCCCCCGGCCCCCAGCATGGGGGTGTAGATGAGGTACTCCGCCACCCCGCTGACCATCCAGACCAGGCCCACGGAGAGGAAACTCCGGGCCACCGCCCCCACGTCGGGCATGGCGCCCAAAATGGCCCCCAGCGCGAAGGGGGCGCCTACCAGCAAAATCAAGGTGGCGACGCTGACTACCCGGCCGATGGCGTGGGTGCGCTCATTATAGCGGTCAAAAGCCGCCTGTCTCTCCTGTTCGTTCATAAAAGCGCCCCCTTTCTATGCCCACAGCCGCAGCAGCACCGCCGCGGCCATGCCGACAAGCATACTGCCCGCGATGGAGAAGCTCTCCACCCAGGCCAGGCCCTTTTTCTCCGACAGGTACACGCACCCGGCCATAGTCAGGGCGGACACACCGGCCACCGCCAGGGGGGACCAGTCGCCGTTGAAGGGGAAGGAGCCGCCGGAGACGAAGGTGCCGATATAGCTGCCCAGGTAGGCGCAGATGAGGCCGATAAACATGGCGGTCATGGCCCGGTCGCCGAAGCCCGCCGCTCCGCCGCCAGAGGAACCGCCTCCGCCCAGCTTTTTCAGATACCGCTTGCTGAACAGGGTGGACAGCAGCATCCCCCACATGATGCACACGCTCATGAGCAGCGCGATGGTGGTAAAGGCCCGGGGGGTCATCTCCGCGGCGGACAGGGCGCTCATGCCCACCTGCTCGGCGGCGGCCTGGGCCACCTGGGTCTCATAGTGCAGCGCCCCCACCACCGACAGCCGCAGCCAGGGCCAGGGGGTGCCCAGACTGCCCGACAGGGCGATGACCCCCAGCAGAATGCCCACGCTGGGCAGGACGGTGAAGGTGACGCTGGAGGTGATGACCCGGCGCATTTTGGCCTTGTCCATGCCCAGGGCCACCCCGGCCCGCCAGGCCCGGACCAGGAACACCACGCAGACGGCCGCCACAAAGGCCACGATGCCGCCGCACACGGCGTAGACGGGGGGACTGTTCAGTTGGGATAAAATTGTCATAGGCTCCCTCCGTCAGATGACCTGGACCCTGCCGCCGTCCAGCACATTGACGGTCATATTATCCTGCACGTAATTTAAGAATTCCTCCCCCAGGCTGTCCACCACCGGCATGGAGGTGTGTTCCCCCTCCAGCCACACGTCGGCCAGCACCGCCCCGGCGGCGGCCAGGGAGTCGATGGGCTCGGAGAACAGCAGGCACGCGGGCTGGCGGCCCATGGAGCAGGCGCAGTACAGCACCAGCCCTCCCGTGGTGGAGCCGATGGTCCGGGGCAGGCACAGGGCCTTGCCCGCCATCTCCTTGCCGTAGAGGTCGGGGTTGTTCTGGTCGCCGCAGGTGGCCTTTTTGTCGCCGAACTGCAGCGCCTTCTGGAAGGAGGCCAGGGTGTTCAGCCCCCCGTGGGACACCAGGGCCTCGGCGGTGAGCTTGCCGGGAGACACTACTCGTCCTTGAAACTCGCGCATCTCAATTGCCCCCTTTCGTAATTTGGGCCAGAATCTCGTCGTCTGTGTAGTAGCGCGCCGTGGTATAGGTGCGCAGCTTGTTGCTGGAGGTGATGACGGGCATTTTGCCGCTGAGGGGGTTGTTCATATACATCAGCGGGCAGATGTAGCTGAGGATTACCCCAGTCTGCTTCAGCCGCTCCCCGTAGGGGGTGGCTTCGAACTCGCGGATCACCGCCGGGGCGGCGGTGAACACGGTGGGGATGGCCACCTTTTGCCTGCCCGCCTCCTTCAGGCCCCGCTCCACCCGTTCGGTCCAACTGGTGAGCTGTTCCAGGCTCATGTGGGGGCAGCCCATGAAGCACAGCTTGGGCTTGGCGTTCTTGTTCTTCCACACCACCGGGTAGCTGTCGTACACCCGCTGGAGCTCCGCGTCGTCGATCACATAGGTCCGGGCCCCGTCCGCGATCAGCTCCCGGCCCAGCCGGGCCGCCTCGGGGGTGATGCCCTCCACGTGGTACAGCCCCACCGCGCCGTTGGAGGCGGTGGCCGCGCCGAAGTCCTTCAGGTAAGTCTTGGCCCCGTCGTCCAGACTGACCAGCCATTGGTCCAGCCCCACGATGTAGGGCACGTCCTCCATCACCTTCATGCCGATGGCGGAGCCCAGCAGCTGGGCCTCCGGCTTTTTGGTGGTTTTGACCTCCACGATCCAGGTGGCGCGGCGCCCCTCGTCGGTGAGCAGGCCGAAGTAGGGCACGTACCCCACCACCGAGCCCATCAGGTCGATGATGCCCGAGTTGCGGTTGCACCGGGCCCCCAGCACCGAGTTGGCGTACACCACGGCGGAGGACTCCGACCAGGACAGCACGTCCCCCTCCTTGGGGGTGTTGCCCACCTGGTCCAGGTAGCAGGCGCAGGTGAACGCGTCCTGCTCCATCAGGCCCAGCTTGGAAAGCTGCTCCTCGTAAAAGTCCTGGCGTGTGTACATGAAGTTTTGGAACACAAAGTTCTGCAAAAAGGAGCTGGGCACGTTCTTGTCCACCGGCCGGGGGTCGGCGGAGAACTTCTGCTTGGAGGCCGCCCCCTCGGCGATCAATTTGTCCATCAGTTCGTACACCGGCCCCAGGGCCTTCAGCCCGAAGGAGGTGACCAAATGGTTATACTGGCTGGTGACGGGCACCATGGACTGGGCCCCGAACAGCTGGCCGTAGCGCACCAGGGTCTCCATCACCTTGGCCAGGGTCTCTCCCTTTTCGCCGTCCAGGATGGCCTGCTGCTCCTGGGTCAGCTTCATTTTCTCGCTCATATGCCCTCCTTAAATCTTCATGGCCGCCTCGTAGGCGCCCCAGACCACGGTTTTCACATTGCCCACCCGCTTGCAGTCGCCCACCAGGTGGATGTTGCGGCCCTTGCCCTCCAGGGGGTTGGGCAGGTAGCCCACCGAGCTGATGACGCTGTCGCAGGGGATTTCCACCGGTTTGCCCTCCTTGTCCTGACAGAGGACCTTGTCCTCGTGGACGGCGGTGAGGGTGGTCTCCAAGTGGACGGGCACCCCGTGGAGGGCGAACCACTCCCGCAGGTAGGAGCTGTTGGCCAGGCAGACCCCCTTCTGGGCCACCAGGTCGTTTTTCATCTCGATGATGACGGGCTCCTTGCCCTGGAGGGCCAGCTCATAGGCGATTTCGCACCCGGTGAGCCCGCCGCCGACGATGGCCACCCGGTGGCCGACTTCCTTTTCGCCGTTCAGGTATTCCATGGCCTCCACCATGCGCTCGTGGCCGTGAATCCCCCGCAGGGCGATGGGCGCCGCGCCGGTGGCGATGATGACCTGGTCGGTGCCGAAGCGGGTGATATCTTTGACCTCCGTGTCAAAATGGATCTCAATCTTCATCTGGTCCATCTGGCGCTCATACCAGGCCAGCAGGTCCCGGAGCTTGCCCTTGTAGGACTCCGCCCCGGCGGCGATGAACGCCCCGCCCAGCCGGCCGGTTTTTTCGTAGATGATGGGCTCGTGGCCCCGGAGCTTCAGCACCCGGGCCGCCTCCATTCCCCCCAGGCCGCCGCCGATGATATGGACCCGCTTGGGTGAAAACGCCTTTTCGATGTGGTGCTTCTCCCACTGCATCATCTCCGCGTTGACGGCGCACCGGGCCATATGGAGGCTGTCGTACAGATCCTGGTCGTTGGGCACGCCCTCGTAATGGCTCATGTTGAAGCAGCCGTTGTGGCACAGGATGCAGGGCCGGATGTCCTTCTCCCGGCCCTCCATCAGCTTGGTGACCCAGGCCGGGTCGGCCAGGAACTGCCGGGCAAAGCCCGCGCCGTCCAGCCGGCCCGCCTGGATGGAGTCCGCCGCCGCCCGGGGGTCCAGCCGCCCGGCGCACACCACCGGGATGCTCACAAACTTCTTGATATGCTCTACGTCGGCCAGGTTGCAGTTCTCCGGCATATAGATGGGCGGGTGGGCCCAGTACCAGGCGTCGTAGGTGCCGTTATCGCAGTTGAGCATATCGTACCCCGCGTCCTGGAGGTATTTGGCCGCCCGCTCCGACTCTTCCAAATCCCGGCCGGCCTCCACAAAGTCCTCGCCGGGGAGGGCCCCCTGGCGGAAGCCCTTGGTCTTGGACACCACGCTGTAGCGCAGGGAGACGGGGAAATCCTGGCCGCAGGCGGCCTTGATGGCCTGGACGATCTCCACCGGGAAGCGGTAGCGGTTCTCAAAGGAACCACCGTACTGGTCGGTGCGCTTGTTGACGTATTTCAGGGTGAACTGGTCCAGCAGGTAGCCCTCGTGGACGGCGTGGACCTCCACCCCGTCCACCCCGGCGTCCTGGAGGAGCTTGACGGTCTGGGCAAAGGCGTCCACGAACTCCCGGATTTCCGCCGCCGTCATTTCCCGGGAGGGCACCTTGTCCGACCAGCGGTTGGGGGAGGGGCTGGCGGTGGCGGTGATCTTGTCCAGGTCCATAAAGGGCTTGGACAGGAGGCGCAGGGCGGGATTGGAGTACAGCGTCTCCATCATGGAGCTGATGGTAAAGGACCGGCCGAAGCCCGCGGTGAGCTGGACGAACAGCTTGGCCCCGGTCTTGTGGAACTCCGGCATCCAGGCCGCCAGGTCCCGGTACATCTTCTTGTTTTTGTGCAGCCACTGGCCGAACATGGGGTTGTACACCGGCTGGCAGCCGGGGAGGACCAGCCCCGCGTTGTTCTGGGCCGCCTCCAGGATAAACCGGGCCCCGGCTTTGTCAAAGTGGTTTTTCTCCATCCAGCCCAGCAGGTCCGTGCCCCCCATGGAGGTGAGCACTACCCGGTTTTTGATCTCGCAGTTTCCGATGCGCCACGGAGTAAATAACGGCTTCAATCTTTCGTCCATGGTTGTTCTCCTTTCTCATACTGGCATTCCTCACAAATGCTTAATATCATAGTATACCAGAAGCTGGCAAAAATAGCAATCATTCTTTTTGAGCGCCCCGATGAATGCCTGGGGGCAGCTGAAGGCCCCTCCCCGCGGCGCGGGGAGGGGCCTTGAGATTCCTGTCAAAAAGTCGACGGCGGCAGGCGGCAAAGCGGGCCGCGGCCAGTGGGGCGGGCGCGTTACGGGTTCCACTGGTGGACATACATCCGGGACGGTTTCGGCTCCCCGTCTCCCTGGGCCATACACAAGAAGCGCCAGCCGTACCGCTCGTAAAACGATGCGTGGTCGGTGAGCAGGTACAGGGTGTCCACACCCATGCCCGCCAGATCGGCGCAGGCGTGATTTAAAAGCGCTCCGGCGATCCCCCGGCAGCGGTGCGGCTCCTCCACGTAGACGGCGCACACGTTGGGGGAGAGGTCCTTCCGATTGTGGAAGTCGTTCTCAATGACCCCCAGGCCTCCGATGATCTCCCCATGGTCCGCCGCCAGATACCACTGGGGCACGGGGCCCTCCCGCCTGAGGCATTGGGCCATGCTCTCCCGGTAGGCGTCCAGGGGCACCCCCCATTTGGCGTGGAACCACGCCGCCGCCCGGTCCAGCCACTGGGGCTGGTCCCGCAGCGTCAAAATGTGATCGTGCAAACCGTTCACCTCTTCGGGAAGTATTCGTCCACGAAGTCCACGTCCGCCACCGTCCACTCCCGGCCGTTCAGGGGCTCCAGCGGCCCGGCGGCGGTGGTGAACCGGAACCTCAGCTTGTAGGAGTACAGCGCCTGGAATTTGCGCCGGTCCCGCTCCCGGCCGTACTTTCCGTCCCCCAGCAGGGGGTGGCCCGCGGCGGCGAACTGGGCCCGGATCTGGTGGGTCCGCCCGGTAATCAGGTCGCACTCCATCAGGGACAGCCCGTTCCTGACTTCCAGGGTCCGGTACAGCGTCACCGCCGTCCGCGCCCCGGGGACAGGCTTGCCGTATACCTTCACCTGGGCCCGGTCCCCGTCCTTCAAAATATAGCCCTTGAGCTGCCCGTCCCGGGGTTCCATGGCCCCGTGGATCACGCACAGGTACAGCTTTTGCAGCTCCCGGTCCCGGATCTTCTGGTTCATCACCCGCAGGGCCTCGGCGGTCTTGGCGGCGATGACGATGCCCCCGGTGTTGCGGTCGATGCGGTTGCACAGGGCGGGGGCAAAGGCGTGCTCCCAGCGGGGGGACCACTCTTTTTTTTGGTACAAATACGCCTGGATGTGGGTGATGAGGGTGTTGACCTGCTCGCTGCCGCCGGGATGGACCACCATGCCGGGGCGCTTGTTGAGCAGCATAAGGTGTTCGTCCTCGTACAGGATGTCCAATTGCGGCCGGTCCACCCGCAAAAAGGCGTTGTCCGGGGTGGGCGTATCAAAAAACTCGTCGTTGATGTACAGCTGGAGCAGGTCCCCCTCCTGGAGGCGGGCGTCCCGTTTGGCCCCCTTGCCGTTCACCTTCACCCGTTTGAGCCGGATGTATTTCTGGGCCAGCGGGGCGGGGAGGAGGGGCAGGGCCTTGGCCAGCCAGCGGTCCAGCCGCTGGCCTCCGTCGTTGGGGCCGATGGTGAATTCCTTCATGCAGCGCGCCTCCTCATTGCGGCCCTCTGGGGTGACAGGCCGGCATATCGTTTAGACGGATCAAATGACCCCATTGAACTCCCTTGACTATAGCAGAAAGCGGGGGAAAAGGCAAGGGAGCGCGGCGGAACGCCGCGCTCCCGTTTTTACGCCAGGTGCTCGATATCGCCGGACTGGATGGCCTCCAAATGGGCGGCAATGCGCTCCGGCGGCCAGTCCCACCATTTGAGGGCCAGCAGGCGCTCAATGACGCCGCCGCTGAACCGCTTTCGAATGGGCTTGGCCGGGACGCCGCCCACGATGGTATAGGGCGGTACGTCTCTGGCCACCACGGCCCGCGCGCCGACAATGGCGCCGTCGCCGATGGTTACGCCCGCCAGGATGACGGCCTCATAGCCGATCCACACGTCATTGCCCACCACGATGTCCCCTTTGTTGTCCCAAGCCCGGGGGATGTCCTCCACGGGAAGGTCCCACTCCTCAAAGAAAATAGGGAAGGGGTAGGTGGACAGGCTGCCCAGGGCGTGGTTGGCGCTGTTAAAGAGAAATTTCGCGCCGCAGGCGATGGAGCAGAACTTTCCAATGGTCAGCCGCTCGTGGTTGATGGGGTAGTGGTAGAGCACGTTGTTCCGCTCAAAGTCCCTGGGGTCGCGGACAAAATCGTCATAGGTGGTGTAGTCCCCCACGGTGATGGAGGGATCGGCCACCACGTTTTGCAGATAGACGGTGCTGTGCCCCTGGGGGCGGGGATAAACTTTCCATTGCGGGATCATCTGACTGCCTCCTCAAGATCGTTTTATGCTGTGACGATCCCGCAAAGGGCAATGCATCGCTTCACGCGTACCACCTCGGCTTGATGGAGATGGGGCAAGTATAGCACAGCGCCCCGCGCTTTTCAAGCGCGCTGCCGGGCTTTTTCCTCCTTCATCCGCCGGTGGAGGCAGGCCAGCGCGTCGGACAGCCCCCCCAGGTGGTCGATGAGCCCCAGCTCCACCGCCTCCCTGCCGTAGATGACGCTGCCCACGTCGGCGGCCATCTCGCCAGTGTTGAGCATCAGCTGTTCGAACTCCTTCCGGCTGATGCGGCTGTTCCGGGTGACAAAGTCGCAGATGCGGTCCTGAATGCGCTCAAAGTAGTGGAAGGTCTGGCTCACCCCGATGACCAGGCCGTTGAGCCGCACCGGGTGGATGGTCATGGCGCCGGAGGGGACGATGAAGGACTCTTTGGCCGCCACCGCCAAAGGCACCCCGATGGAGTGCCCGCCGCCCAGCACCAGGGATACGGTGGGCTTGGACATACCGGATATCATCTCCGCGATGGCCAGGCCCGCCTCAATGTCGCCCCCCATGGTGTTGAGCAGGATCAGCAGGCCGTCCGCCTCGTCGCTCTCCTCCAAACTGGCCAAAAAGGGCAGGATGTGCTCATATTTGGTCGTCTTGGCCCCGGACCTCTCCTCCTGATGGCCCTCAATGGTGCCCACGATGGTCAGGGTGTGGATAGCGCCGTCCTCCGTTTTGACGGTGCTTGCCCCCAAGTCCACAATTTCCTGGCGGAGCTGGTCCTGCTCCTCGTTTTCGCCGTTCTCTGTCGGTCTGGTGTCCTCGGTCATGGAAAAACCCCCTTTTGCGGTAGCTTTTCCGCAAAAAGGGGTTTTTATCCCTTTATAAATGGTCCAATACCATGACGGTCTCATCCCCGTCCGCTGCGCCGGTGGGGCGGAAGCCCAGCTTTTCGTAGAGCAGGCGGGCGGGCTCGTCGCCCTCCACGTAGCACAGGCAGACCTGGGAATAGCGCCCACCCGCGCGCATTTCCTCCAGGGCCAGGCGGGCGGCCCGAATGCCCAGCCCCCGGCGCTGGTACCGCCGGTCGATGAACAGCTGGCTGAACACATACTGCCCGGCCTCCGGCCAGTCGTGGTACAGCAGCATTCCCACGGGGGTGCCGCCGTCCAGGATCAGCCTGGCCTGCCCGCCCAGGTCCCGGTAGGCGTAGGCCCGGGCCAGGAGGCGGTTGGGTTCGGACACAAACCGCCGCTGGTCCTCCCGGACCTCCAGCGGCTCCCGCCAATTGTCCGGGCCGATGGGCGCGAGACGGACCATGGTTCAGCCCCGGTACACCGCCTTGCAGGCGGCGTAGGTCATATAGCAGTCCAGCTTGGACACGGTCTCAAAGGGGGCGTGCATGGACAGCACGGGCACCCCCGCGTCCAGGGTGTCGATGTTGCGCTTGGCCATATAGCAGGCCACGGTGCCGCCGCCGCCCTGGTCGGCCTTGCCCAGCTCCGCCATCTGCCACAGGACGCCCTGGTCGTCCAGCAGGCGGCGGACGTAGGCCACCACCTCGGCCCCGGCGTCGGAGGCGCCGCTCTTGCCCCGGGCGCCGGTATACTTGCACAAGCCCACGCCGTGATTCACCCGCGCGGAGTTGTTCTTCTCGTACACGTCCGCGAAGTTGGGGTCAAAGGCGGCGGTGACGTCGGTGGACAGGCAGAAGGCGTTCTCCAGGCACACCCGCAGGGGCACCTTCTGGGTGGCGCACAGGTCGCCCATGAAGGTCTCAAAGAAGCCGGACTGCATCCCGCTGACGCCCTCGGAGCCGATTTCCTCCTTGTCCGCCAGCACGCACACGGCGGTGCGGACAGGGACGGTGTCCAGGTCCAGCAGGGCCTTCAGCGCGGCGTAGCCGCACACCCGGTCGTCGTGGCCGTAGGCGCCGATGAGGGAGCGGTCGAAGCCGATGTCGGTGGCGTTGAAAGCGGGGACGGCCTCGATCTCGGCGGAGATGAAGTCGGGCTCGCGGATGCCGTAGTGGTCGTACAGCAGCTTCATCACCGCCAGCTTCACCCGGTCCGCGCCGTCGTCGTCCTTCAGCGGGCGGCTGCCCACCAGGATGTTCAGGCTCTCGGCGGGGATGGCCTCTCCCAGGGGCTTTTTGGACTGCTCCGCCCCCAGGTGAGGCAGCAGGTCGTCGATGGTGAACAGGGGGTCGCCGGGGTGGGAGCCCACGGCCACGTTGACGATGGAGCCGTCCTTCATGGCTACCACGCCCCGCAGCTCCAGGGGGATGGTCACCCACTGGTATTTGCGGAGGCCGCCGTAATAGTGGGTTTTGAAAAAGGCCAGCTCGTTGTCCTCATAAAGGGGGCTGGGCTTCAGGTCCAGCCGGGGGCTGTCGATGTGGGAGGCGGTGATGGATACGCCCAGGTCCAGGGGGGCGGAGCCGATGACGGCCAGGTTGATGGCGCGGCCCCGGTTCACCCGGTACACCTTCATGCCGGGCTGGAGCTCCATGCCCCGCTCCAGGGGGACGAAGCCCGCGGCCTGGGCCAGCTCCACGGTGTAGTCCACGCAGCAGCGCTCGGTCTTGCCCCGGTCCAGGAAGGTTTTGTAGCCCTCCGCGTACTCAAAAACGGCCTTTTCCGTGGCGGCGTCCACCACGTCCCAGCCATTTTTCTTCTGGTTCAGCAGCGCCTCCCGCAGCTGCTGTCCCGGCGTTTTTTCTTCCATGCTAAAGATCCTCCTTACAAAGAATTGACTGAAATAACGCCCGCGCCCGCGCCTCCAGGGCCGCCTGGGATTTGTCGTTGCGCAGGGTGTGGGTGCACCGCGCCTCAAACCAGGCGGCGGGCTTCTGCGCCCGGACCCGGGCCCGGGCGTAGTCCTCCGAGATGCCCTCCCGGGCCATGATGCGCCGCACCCGCGCCTCTGAAGGGGCGGTGACGGCGATGGTCACATGGCAGAGCGATCCCGCCCCGCTCTCCAGCAGGGCGACGGCGTCCAAAGCGATGGCGGGGCGGTTCTCCCGTCCGGCCTGAGCGATCAAGCGCTTCAGCTCGGCGATGATGTGCCGGTGGGTGATGGCGTTCAGGTCCGACAGGGCTTCTGGGTCCTCAAATACAATAGCACCAAGTTCTTTCCGGCGCAAGTCCCCATTTTCATCAAAAATTTCCCCGCCAAAGCGGGTTTTCAGCTCGTTTTGCATGGACGCGCTGGCGCGCAGCAGGCGGTGGTACACCGCGTCGCAGTCCGCCACGGCTCCGCCCATGCCCCGGAGCACGTTGAGTACGGTGGTTTTGCCCGCCCCAGTGGGGCCGGTGATGCCGATGACAACCACGGGTTACGCCCCTTCCAGCCACTCCAGCGCCGCCGCTTCGGTGGGCTGGAAGCAGATCTGCCGGCCCTGATTGCTCTCCCGGATGAAGTCCTGGAGGGGCTTGCTGGTATAGCCCGAGAAGTTGCCCACAATGGCCAGCTTCATCTGATAGTTGACAAATTTTTGCAGGACCTCCCCCGCCAAGCCGGAGGACAGCCGGAAAAAGGATTCATCCAGCTGCTCCTTGCGGAGAACCATGGCGGAGCAGCCCGTCTCATAGCGGACGGTGGCCAGCAGGTCCATGGCGGAGGAGCCGCTGGTGATGAGCACGCCCGGCTCCCGTACAATGGCAGTCTGATTGTTTACCTCTATGTTCATTTTGATGCAGATTCCTTTCAAATGTTTTCAAGCTTGCCGGGCCCCAGCACGGATTCCAGCCGTTCCCGGCTCAATCCGCCCTGCCGCAGAATTCGGTAGGGCAGGCTGGTCAAGTCCAGAATGGTGGACTCCACCCCCAAGCCGCAGGGCCCGCCGTCCAGCACCGCGTCGATTTTCCCGGCCAGCTGGCCCAATACTTCTCCGGCGGACTTGGGGCTGGGCGCCCCGGACAGGTTGGCGGAGGGGCAGGCCAGGGGCCGGCCCAGCGCCCGGATGACGGCCAGCGTATCCGGGTGGTCGGGGCAGCGCACCCCCTGGGTGTCCCCGCCGGCGGTGACGGCGGGGGGCAGGGTGCCGTTCCCCGGCAGAATCATGGTCAGCGGCCCGGGCCAGAAGGCTTCCGCCAGCCGGCAGGCGTCCTCCGGGATGTCCCGGCAGACGGTTTCCGCCATGGCCATGCCGTCCACCAGCACGGACAGCGGTTTTGCCTCAGGGCGGCCCTTGACCTCATAGACGGCCTGAACGGCGCCCTCCTGGGCGGCGTCGGCGGCCAGGCCGTATACCGTCTCGGTGGGCACCGCCGCCAGACGGCCCATGCGCAGCAGCTCCGCCGCCAGGGCGGCCTGCCCCGCGGGAAGCAGGGCGGTACCCGCGGCGATGGCCGCCAGCTGGTCGGGGCTGTGGATGATCCAGTCCGCCCCGGCGTCCTTCAGCTCTTCCCTGTCCCGGAAGCCCCACAGCACGCCGCACACCGTCAGCCCGCCGTTTTTGCCGGTGAGCACGTCCACGCCGCTGTCTCCCACAAACAGGGTGGTCTCGGGACGGGCCCCGGTCTGGCCCATCAGCCGGTGGAGCAGGGTGGGGTCGGGCTTCAGCGGCGCGTCGGGGAGGGCCCCCTGCACATACTCAAACACGCCGGGGAAGTAGTGCTCCACTACAGGCCCCGCCAGGCTGTGGGCCTTGTTGGACAGCACCGTCAGGTGGAGCCCCGCCCCTTTCAGCGCGTCCAGCAGGGCGGGCACACCGGGATAGGGGGCGGTTTTGTCCTCCTTGTGGGCGTCGTACCGGGCGGAGAACTCCGCCAGCGCCGCCGCCAATTCCGCTTCGTTCAGCCCCTCCGGCGTGAAGCGGGATACCAGGTTGGGTATCCCGTTGCCCACCATATGCTTGAACTGGTCCACGGTGTGGACGGGCCAGCCATGGGCGGCGCAGACGAAGTTTCCGGCGTCCGCCAGGTCGTCGATGGTGTTTAGCAGGGTGCCGTCCAGATCGAATATGATGTGGGTATACATATGGCAAAAACTCTTTTCTAATTATGGTCTTTTCGCCGCCGAGGACAGCGGCCGGCTTGTGGCCGAGAAAAAACGTACTGTTTTCAGATGGGGTGGTAACGGTTTCAAGTTCTTTTTGCCCCCTTCTTCCCGTCGGGGCAAGCGGCCGGCTTGTGGTCGAGGAAAAACGTACTGTTTTCAGGTGGGGCGGTAACGGTTTCAAGTTCTTTTTGCTTCTTTTTCTTTCAAGAAAAAGAAGGACCTTGACTTGCCAGCTGCCGCGCCTGATGATCGGCTACCAGCGTGTCGATGATCTCGTCCAGGTCGCCGTCCATCACGGCGTCCAGCTTGTACAGGGTCAGCCCCACCCGGTGGTCGGTGAGCCGCCCCTGGGGGAAGTTGTAGGTGCGGATGCGCTCGTTGCGCATCCCGCTGCCCACCTGGCTGCGGCGGTTCTCGCCGTACTCCGACGCAATGCGCTCCTGCTCCCGGTCATAGAGGATGGAGGCCAGCAGGCGCATGGCCTTCTCCCGGTTCTGGAACTGGGAGCGTTCCTGCTGGCACTCCACCACTGTCCCCGTGGGCCTGTGGATGAGCCGGACGGCGGAGGAGGTCTTGTTGATGTGCTGCCCCCCCGCGCCGGAGGAGCGGAACACCTGCATTTCCACGTCGGCGGGATTGAGCTCCACGTCCACCGTCTCCATCTCGGGCAGTACCGCCACGGTGACAGTGGATGTGTGCACCCGCCCGCCGGACTCCGTCTCGGGCACCCGCTGGACCCGGTGGACGCCGCTCTCAAACTTGAGCCGGGACCAGGCCCCGTCTCCTTCGACAGTGAAGGAGATCTCCTTCACACCGCCCAATTCCGTCTCGCTGGCGGAGTTGACCTCTACCTTCCAGCCCCGCTTTTCCGCGTACATGGCGTACATCCGGGTGAGGGAGTGGGCGAACAGGGCGGATTCCTCGCCGCCCACCCCGGCCCGGATCTCCATGATGACGTTTTTGCCGTCGTTGGGGTCCTTGGGCAGGAGCAAAATCTTGATTTCGCGCTCCAGCCGCTCAATATCCTCTTTGGCCTGGGCCAGCTCCTGCTGGGCCAGCTCTTTCATCTCCGGGTCGGAGAGCAGCTCCTCCGCTCCCGCCAGGTCGCTCCGCGCTTTGCACAGAGCCCGGTAGGCGGACACCAGCGGCTCCAGCTCCTTCTGCTCCCGGTTCAGCTTGGACACCAGCTCAGGGTCGCTGTAAGTCTCGTTGGCGGCCAGCCGGGCCTCCAGCTCCGCGTAGCGCTGCTCAATATGCTTCAAGTTGTCTGTCATGAACTCACCTAATTCCTGTTTACCGGCTGAAATCGAATTCCCGGTCAAAAAGAAAGGACTTCACCAGGGCCAGCGGCTCCCGGAAGAACATCTGCACCCTTGAGGGAAAATGGGAACAGGGGGCGGGCAGGGTGGCCACGTTGTCCAGCCGCCCGGTGGCCCGCTGCCACAGCATGAGGATGCGGGCCAGGTGGAAGTCGCTGGATACCAACACATAGCGGCATTCTTCCGGCGTCAGGACAGAGTCCCAAGGTCCCATTTGACCGCATAAGGACTTCCACGTATTTTGAATGTTTTGATGGGTGTTTCTGGATTGGTCCTCCATCAGAATCTGATTCCAACTCACCCCTCGGGCGGTGAGGTAGTCGTACATACACTGGGCCTCGGAGATGTGTTCGTTGTCCCCCTTGCCGCCGCTGACGACGACGCGGGTGTCCGGGTGGTCCTCCAAGTAGGCCAGCGCCGTGTCCAGCCGGTCCTGGAGCAGGACGGACGGCCCGTCGTTTCTGGCCTGACAGCCGAAAATGACCATCACGGTGGGGGCACCGCCGGTCTGGGCGGTCCGGCCCCGGCTCTCCATGGCGATGAAAACCTCCAGCGCCCCGAATAGAACCAGGCCCAGCCCCAGCAGAATCAGCAGGGCGGCCAGCCAATGCCGCTTTTTGTTCTGGGGGCTGTTTCCCCGGTATCTTTTATATTGCATGGCCTACCCCTTTGCCTCCTCCAGCTCCGCCGCCAGCCGCTCCCACTCCGCGTACAGGTGGGCCAGCTGGTCTTCCGCCTCCTCCCGCTCCTTGTAGACCTCCTGGAGCCGGAGGTAGTCGGACGCGGCCTCCTCCGCCTCCTGGGCCAGCTCGTCCAGCCGGACCTCCGCCTTTTCCACCGCCCGCTCGGCGGCCCGGACCTGCTTTTCCAGCTCCTTGGTGCCGCCGGGGCGGCGGGGCTTGTCTTCTTTGGGCTTTTCAGGCTCAGAAACGGCGGGCTTGGCGTTTTTTAACTGCTCCTGCCGCTCCCGAAAGGCCCGGAACTCGGTGTAGGTGCCGTGGAAATCGGTGATCTGCCTGTTTTCCAGCATCCAAACCCGGGTGGCGAACTTTTCGATGAAATAGCGGTCGTGGGAGACGAACAACAGGTTGCCGCCGTACTCCTCCACCGCTTCCTCAATCCACTCCCGGGAGTCGATGTCCAGATGGTTGGTGGGCTCGTCCAGAATGAGCAGGTTGATCCGGCTGTCCATGAGCATACAAAGACGCAGCCGGGACTGCTCCCCGCCGGACAGGGCGGACACCTGCTTGAACACGTCCTCCCCCCGGAATTTGAAGGAGGCCAGCCGGTCCCTTGCCTCCTGGGTGGTGCAGTTCTGGGCGTACAGCATGGTGTCCACCAGGTTGCGGTCGGGCCGGTCGAAATGGATGATCTGGGGCAGGTAGCCCACCCGGATGGAGGGACCCAGGTAGATGGACCCGGAATCGGGGGCCTCCTCGCCCATGACGATTTTGATGAAGGTGGACTTGCCGGTGCCGTTGTCCCCCAGCAAAGCGATGCGCTCCCCGCCGGCCACGTCCAGGTTGATGTGGTCGAACAGGGTGCGCCCCCCAAAGGACTTTTTCAGCTCCGTCACCACCATGGCCTCGTCCCCGTGGAACTCCCGCTCCCCGAACCGGGTGGCCAGCCTGCGCTCCCTGGTGGGCTTGTCGGTGGTGCGCATCCGCTCGATCCGCCGCTCCATGTTGATGGCCCGGCGGTACTGTTTGTCGTTGCCCTTGAAAGCCCACAGGCGCATCTGCTCCGCCGCGGCCTCCAGCTGGGCGATTTTTGCCTGCTCTTTTTCGTACTGCTTCAGCCGCTCCTGATACCGCCGCTCCTTCTCCTCCACGTAGAAGGAGTAGCTGCCGGAGTACAGCTCCGCCTTGCCGTCCTGGATTTCCGCCACCCGCTTGACCACCTTGTCCAGAAACCAGCGGTCGTGGGAGATGGCCAGCACGGTGCCCTTGAACCGCTCCAGATAGCCCTCCAGCCATTCGGTGGCGTTCAGGTCCAGGTGGTTGGTGGGCTCGTCCAGCAGGAGGATGTCGGTGTCCTCCAAGATGAGGCGGGCCAGGTTGATCCGGGTTTTTTCCCCGCCGGACAGGGCGCTGAAGGGCCGGGCGCGCATATCCTCCCCGATGCCCAGGCCGTTGCACACCTTGTTGAGCCGGGTTTCGGCGTCGTAGCCGCCCCCGGCCTCGAAGGCGGCGGTGAGCTTGTCGTACCGGGCCATCACCTGGGGGTCGGCGTTTTCCCCCATCTGGGCGGCCAGGTCCGCCAGCTCCTTTTCCATGGCGTGGAGGGGGGCGAAGGCGGTGTCCAGCACGTCCCGGACGGTGTAGCCCTGGGGGTAGACGGGAATCTGGGAGATGAGCCCCAGCCGCTTGCCGGGGGCGATGGAGACGGTCCCCTCGTCAGGGTCCACCTGGCCGGTCATCATGCGGAAAATGGTGGTCTTGCCCGCGCCGTTCCGGCCCAGCAGGCCCACCCGCTCCCCCTCCTCCACCTGGAGGGAGAAGCCGTCCAATATTCGTTTGCCGACCTCGAATTCCTTCACCAGGCCGGTGAGCTGTATGTCAATCATGGGAATACTTTCTCCTTATTGGGGTACGTTTGCCAGTAAAAAATCCACGATCTTCTCAAAGGCCATGGACCGGGATGCCTTTACCTCGTCGGAGCAAACTCCATATCCCTCACTTCCGCCTGCGGCGAAAGCTCGCTCATTGCGCTGCTCCTCCTCTCCCCATCGAACCCGCTGCGCTGGGCTTCGATGGGGTTCCTATTGCGGCACATTAGACAGTAGAAAATCCACGATCTTTTCAAAGGCCATGGACCGGGATGCCTTTACCAGGATGGTGACCCCGGCCCGCAGCTCCCGCAGGAGGGCGTTTTTGGCGGCGTCCAGAGTGGGGAAGTAGTCGGCCTGCTCCAGCCCCGCCGCCTTGGCCCCCTCGGCGATGAACCGGGCCAGGTCGCCGATGGCGATGAGCCGGTCCGCCCCGGACTGGGCGAAACAGCCGCCTACCGCCCGGTGGAACTGCTCGGAGCCGGAGCCCAGCTCCTTCATATCACCCACCACGGCCACCCGGCGGCGGCCCTGGGCGTCCCCCAGCACGGCGGCGGCGGCCCGCATGGACTGGGGGTTGGCGTTGTAGGCGTCGTTGAGGATGACCACGTCGCCCTTGCAGCGGATGATGTTCATCCGCATCTTGGTGGGCAGGAAGGCCCCGATGCCCCGGACGATCTCGTCGGGGGCCATGCCCAGCGCCTCGCCCACGGCGGTGGCCATGAGGGTGGGGTAGATCATGTGATTGCCCAGGGCGGGGATGTTGGCCTCGAACTGGCTCCGGGGGGTTTTGATCCGGCAGGACAGCCGGCCCGCGCTGTCGCCGTTCAAATCGCAGGCGGCGTAGTCCAGACCTTCGCCGGCCCCCACGAATACGGTGCGCTGGGGCAGCTTGCCCCGCAGGGTGGACAGCAGGGGATCGTCCCCGTTGAGGACGGCCAGGCCGTCCCCCTTCAGGTGGGGGAGCAGTTCGCACTTGGCTCGGAAGATGTTCTCCCGGCTGCCCAGGTTCTCAATGTGGGCGTCGCCGATGTTGGTGATGAGGGCCATATCCGGCTCCACCAGCCTGCCCAGGTAGTCGATCTCCCCGGCGTGGTCCATGCCCATCTCCACCACGCACACCTGGTGCTGCTTTTCCAGCTTCAGCAGGGTGAGGGGCACGCCGATGTCGTTGTTGAAATTGCCCTCCGTCTTGTGGACCCGGAATTTGGCCCCCAGCACCGCCGCCGCCATGTCCTTGGTGGTGGTCTTGCCCACGGACCCGGTGATGGCGATGAAGGGGATGGGGAAGAGCCGCTTATAGTACCGGGCCAGCTCCCACAGGGCGCGCTGGGTGGAGCGCACCTTGATGTAGAATTTGCCGGGCAGGTAGCCCTCCCGCTCCCGGGCGGTGAGACAGCCCGCCGCCCCCGCCTCCAGGGCGGAATTGATGAAGGAATGGCCGTCAAACCGCTCCCCCTCCAGGGGGATGAACAGGCAGCCGGGGGTGATGCTCCGGCTGTCGGTGCTCACCTCGGCGGCGGTGGCGTCCAGGTCGCAGAATTCTCCCAGCAGGGTGCCGTTTACCGCTTCCAACAGCTGTCTCAGTGTCAGTGCCTCCATAATAATGCGGCGCTCCTCTCCTGAATCTCTCTCTTCATTATTATTTTCCGGCGCTGCGGGCGTCCAGAGACGCCTTTATGATCCGTTCGCACAGCTCGCCGTAGCCGATGCCCGCCGCCGCCGCCTCCTGGGGCAGCAGGCTGGTGGGGGTCATGCCGGGCAGGGTGTTGATCTCCAAGAACCAGGGGGTGCCGTCCTGGGTGACGATGAAGTCCGCCCGGGAGTAGACCGACAGCCCCAGGGCGCGGAACACCGCCAGCGCCGCCTCCCCCAGCCGCTTTTCCCATTCCGCCGGGATGGGGGCGGGGGTGATCTCCTCCGCGGCCCCGGGCTGGTATTTGTTCTCGTAGTCGTAAAAGCCGGCCTTGGGGATGATCTCAATGGAGGGCAGGGCCCGGCCCTCCAGAATGCCCACCTGGATCTCCCGGCCGGCTATGTACTGCTCCACCACGCACACGCCGCCGAACTCCAAACACTGCGTAAGGGCGGAAGCCAGCTCCTCCCGGCTGTGGGCGATGGACACGCCGATGGACGAGCCGGAGGCGGAGGGCTTCACCACGCAGGGCAGCTCCAGCCGCCGGGTGAGGGCGGGGATGTCTTCCGCTCCGTAGCGCACCAGCTCCCATTTTGGGGTGGGCACCCCCAGAGGGGCCACCAGCCGCTTGGTCAGGTCCTTGTCCATGGCGATGGCGCTGCCCAGGCAGCCCGCCCCGGTGTAGGGGATGCCCATCAGGTCGAAGGCGGCCTGGACCCGCCCGTCCTCCCCGCAGGTGCCGTGGAGGCCCAGGAACACCACGTCCGCCATGCGGCACAGCTCCAGCACCCCGGGGCCGAACTGGTTTTCGCCGCCCGGCCGGGACGCCTTTACCGCCGCCAGGTCCGGGGCCTGGCGGCCAATGCGCGTCAGTTCCTCCGGGATGGGGGCGGAAAACAGGGCCCGGGGGTCCGCCTCCGTTCCAAGGTACATATCAATCAGGGCGGCCTCATGGCCCCGCTCCCGCAGGGCGGCGCACACCTTGCAGCCGCTGGACAGGGACACGTTCCGCTCTGGGCTGAGGCCGCCGGCCAAAACAACGATTTTCATAGCATAGCTCCTCCATGAATTGCCTATTCTGCACCTATTTTATGCTTGAATGAAAATTATACCACAAGAGATGGGAAGAAACAAGGGGGTAAGTCCGGGGAAAAGGATACGCTCAGGAGGGCGGGACAGGGCAAAGCCCCCGCGTACCGCGGGGGCCCGGCTACAGCAGGTTGGTGATGGTGGGCAGCTCCGCCTCCACCAGCAGACCCAGCTGGGTGAGCAGCCGGGCGTTGGCGGCGGCGTACTCAGCGGGCTGCTTTTCGGCCCCCTCCAGAAAGGCCAGCGTCTCGTCCAGCGAGACAAGGATGGCGTCGATGTCCGCGTGGCGCAGGGTGATGTGGAGATAGCCCTCGTGGCCGGTCCAGCGGTCCTTGGCCTGGCGGGTGAGCCGGGCCGCGCCCTCCCAGTCCTCCCGCTCCGCCAGCTCCTGGGCCCGGGTGAGCTGGGCGGTGAGCTGGCCGGTGAAGTCGTTCAGATGCCAGATGTGCAGCCCGGACAGGGCCGCCATCAGGGCGATGAGCCCCACGGAGATCCACAGCCGCCTCATTTGCCCGCCTCCTTTTTGGGCACGCAGTAGGTATTGCCCCCCTCGTCCACCGTGAGCAGGAACGCCTGCCGGGGGGAGCGGAGCCCGTGGCTGGCCAGCTGCTTATCCAGCCAGTTGCCCTCGTAGCCCGCCCCCTTCAGGTTGTGCTCCAGCAGCCGCCCGTCGCTGACCAGCACCACCGGCAGGCCGGTCTCCTGGGCGGACGCCCCCACCTGGGCGGCGGTGGCGGGCTTGTCGGCGGCATAGGGCAGGACGGACAGCTGCCCGCTGGTTTCCAGCAGCGCGAACTTGACGGACCTGAAATCGGCATAGCCCTGAATACGCAGCTCCTCCAGCAGCTCGTCGATGGTGAGGCGGTTTTTCCGCAGCTCCGCCTCCACCACCTGGCCGTTCTCCACCACCACCGAGGGCCGCCCGCACAGCAGGGCCCGGAACCGGATGGACTTGGTGCACAGCACCGAGAGGATGGAGGACAGGGCCAGCAGCACCACAATGGGGATGAGTCCGGCCAGCAGGGGGATGCCGTTGTCCTGCATGGGGACGGAGGCCAGGTCGGCGATGATGAGGGTGAGCACCAGCTCGGAGGGCTCCAGCTGGCCGATCTGGTGCTTGCCCAGCAGGCGGATGCCCACGATGATAAAGAGATAGAGCACCACGGTGCGGATGAGTACCACGAACACAAAAACACCTCATTTCAGGAAAACTGGCGCCGGACGGAAGCGGGATTGCGCGGACTTTGCGGCAACGTCATTTTGCCCTTGGAAGGGGGCGGATATGCCCCCGGTTTGTCCAAACCTCCAATTTTCGTTTTTCGCCCCGAAATGCCGGGGATATTTTCTTGTTTTTTGAGCGGAGATATACTAAAATAGCTTCAACGACAGAAAGGGTGGGATGCAGGCTTGAAAGCGACTTTGATTTTGGCCAACGGCGCGGTGTTCCGGGGGGACGCCATCGGCGCCCTGGAGGAGCGGGTGTGCGAGATGGTGTTTAACACCTCCATGACCGGCTACCAGGAGATTTTGACCGACCCCTCCTACGCCGGGCAGGGGGTGGTGATGTCCTATCCCCTCATGGGCAACTACGGCGTCAACCATGAGGACAACGAGTCCCGGCGGCCCTGGGCGGAGGCGCTGGTGGTGCGCCATTTGTCCCCCGTAGGGAGCAATTTCCGCTGTGAGGGCGGCCTGGGGGACTACCTGCGCCAACATAATATCGTGGGCATCCAGGGCGTGGACACCCGGGCCCTCACCAAGCTCCTCCGCAGCCAGGGGACCATGAACGGCATGATCACCTGCGCGGAGCATTTTCATGTCCAGGAGGTCATGGAAAAGCTGGCGGCCTACCGGGTGTCCGGCACCGTGGAGCGGGTGACCCGGGAGGAACCCCAGGTGTACGCCCCCACCGCCGGGAGCCTGGACCGGCGGGTGGCCTTGATGGACTACGGCGTGAAGCAGAACATGGTCGAGTGCCTGCGCAAGCGGGGCTGCGAGGTGACGGTGTTCCCCGCCCACACCCCGGCGGCGGAAATTCTGCGGGGCGAGCGGGTGGGCGCGGATTACGTGCCCTACGACGGCGTGATGCTGTCCAATGGCCCCGGCGACCCGGCGGACAACGTGGACATCATCAAAGAGGTCCGGGCGCTGTACGAGTCCGGTATCCCCCTGTTCGCCGTCTGCCTGGGGCACCAGCTGCTGGCCCTGGCCACCGGCGCGAAAACCCACAAGATGGTATTTGGCCATCGGGGGGGCAACCACCCGGTGAAGGACCTGGAGGCGGGCCGGTGCTTTATCACCAGCCAGAACCACGGCTATGTGGTGGACGGGGACACGGTGGACCCGGCCGTGGCCCGGGTATCCCACGTCAACGTCAACGACGGCACGGTGGAGGGGCTGAAATACAGCCGGCCCAACTGCTTCACCGTCCAGTTCCACCCCGAGGCCAGCCCCGGCCCCGAGGATACCGAGTACCTGTTCGACCGCTTTATTGCCAGCATGGGAGGTGGCCGCAATGCCTAAAGATCCGAGCATTAAAAAAGTCCTGGTCCTGGGTTCCGGCCCCATCGTCATCGGCCAGGCCGCCGAGTTCGACTACGCCGGCACCCAGGCCTGCCGCGCCCTGAAGGAAGAGGGGGTGGAAGTCGTCCTGGTCAACTCCAACCCCGCCACCATCATGACGGACAAGGACATCGCCGACCACGTCTATATCGAGCCGCTGAACGTGGACAGCGTCACCCAGATCATCCAGATGGAGCGGCCCGACTCGGTGCTGCCCACCCTGGGCGGGCAGACGGGGTTGAACCTGGCCATGGCCCTCCATGAGAACGGCACGCTGGCAAAATACGGCGTGCGCCTGCTGGGCACCAGCCCCCAGTCCATCCACAAGGCGGAGGACCGCCAGGGCTTCAAGGACTGCATGGAGTCCATCGGCCAGCCCTGCGTCACGTCGGACGTGGTGGAGAGCGTGGACGGCGCCGCCGCCTTTGCCGAGCAGATCGGCTATCCGGTGATCGTCCGGCCCGCCTACACCCTGGGGGGCACCGGCGGCGGCATCGCCTACGACGAGCCCTCCCTGCGGGAGATCGCCGACCGGGGCATCCACCTGAGCCGGGTGGGCCAGGTGCTCATCGAGCGGTGCATCGCCGGGTGGAAGGAGATTGAGTTCGAGGTCATGCGGGACTCCGCCGGCAACGTGATCCAGATCTGCTCCATGGAGAACCTGGACCCGGTGGGCGTCCACACCGGCGACTCCATCGTGGTGGCCCCCACCCAGACCCTGGCCAACCGGGAGTACCAGATGCTGCGCTCCGCCGCCCTGGACATCATCACCGCCCTGGGCATCGAGGGGGGCTGCAACTGCCAGTTTGCCCTGAACCCCGATTCCTATGAGTACGCCGTCATCGAGGTGAACCCCCGGGTCAGCCGGTCCTCCGCCCTGGCGTCCAAGGCCACGGGCTACCCCATCGCCAAGGTGGCCGCCAAAATCGCCCTGGGCTTCACCCTGGACGAGATCCCCAACGCCGTCACCGGCAAAACCACCGCCTGCTTCGAGCCCACCCTGGACTACTGCGTGCTGAAGATCCCCCGCCTGCCCTTTGACAAGTTCACCACCGCCAGCCGCACCCTGGGCACCCAGATGAAGGCCACCGGCGAGGTGATGGCCATCGCCAACTCCTTCGAGGGGGCGCTGATGAAGGCCATCCGCTCCCTGGAGCTGAACGTCCGGGCCCTGCGCCTGCCCAAGCTGGACGAGTATTACACCGACGAGATCGAGGACCTGCTGGTCAACGTGGACGACGAGCGGCTGTTCGTGGTGGCGGAGGCCCTCCGCCGGGGCGTCTCCCCCCGGAAGATCAACTCCATCACCAAGATGGACCTGTGGTTCCTGGACCGCTTCAAAAACATCATCGACATGGAGGAGGCCCTCATCCGCTGCAAGGGGGAGCCGGACGCCGACGCCCTGCGGCGGGCCAAGGAGATGTGCTTTGCCGACAGCTATATCGGCTGGCTGTGCCAGATGGAGCAGAAGGACGTGAAGGCCCTGCGGGAGCGGTACGGCATCGTGCCCTCCTTCAAAATGGTGGACACCTGCGCCGCCGAGTTCGACGCCGAGACCCCCTACTACTACTCCTCCTATGACGGGGAGAACGAGGCGGACGCCCGGGATACCGGCAAAAAGAAGGTGCTGGTGCTGGGCTCCGGGCCCATCCGCATCGGCCAGGGCATCGAGTTCGACTACTGCTCCGTCCACTCCGTGTGGGCGCTGAAGCGGCTGGGCTACGAGACCATCATCGTCAACAACAACCCGGAGACCGTGTCCACCGACTTCGACGTGGCGGACAAGCTGTACTTTGAGCCCCTCACCGCCGAGGACGTGCAGAACATTGTGGAGCAGGAGAAGCCCTGGGGGGCGGTGGTCCAGTTCGGCGGCCAGACCGCCATCAAGCTGGCCAAGGCCCTCACCGACATGGGCGTGCCCATTCTGGGCACCTCCTCCGACGGGGTGGACGCCGCCGAGGACCGGGAGCGGTTTGACGAAATTTTGAATCAGTGCCATATTCCCCGGGCCAAGGGCCAGACTGTGTTCACCACCGAAGAAGCCCTGCGCGCCGCCAACGAGATCGGCTACCCGGTGCTGGTGCGGCCCTCCTACGTGCTGGGGGGCCAGGGCATGGAGATCGCCTACAACGACCGCAACATCACCGACTTCATGCGCATCATCAACCTGACGGTCCAGGAGCACCCCATCCTCATCGACAAGTACCTCATGGGCCGGGAGGTGGAGGTGGACGGCGTGTTCGACGGGGAGGACCTGCTCATCCCCGGCATCATGGAGCACGTGGAGCGGGCAGGGGTCCACTCCGGGGACTCCATCTCCGTCTATCCCTCCATCCATGTGGAGGACAAGCACAAAAAGACCATCGAGCGGTACACCCACGACCTGGCAAAGGCCCTGGGGGTGATCGGTCTGATTAACATCCAGTTCATCATCTACGACGACCAGGTGTACGTCATTGAGGTGAATCCCCGCTCCTCCCGCACCATCCCCTATATCTCCAAAGTCACCGGCGTACCCATCATCGACCTGGCCACCAAGGTGATGCTGGGCCAGAAGCTGAGGGACCTGGGATGGGGCTACGGCCTCTACCGGGAGGCGGACTATTTCGCGGTGAAGATGCCCGTGTTCTCCTTTGAGAAGCTGGCCGACGTGGACACCGGCCTGGGCCCGGAGATGAAGTCCACCGGCGAGGTGCTGGGCATCGCCGAGTCCTTCCCCCAGGCGCTGCTGAAGGCCTTCAAGGGGGCCAATATGCGGGCGCCCAAAAAGGGCGGGCGCATCATCCTCACCGTGAAGGACGAGGACAAGGGGGAGGCCGTGGGCATCGCCCGGGGTTTTGCCGACCTGGGGGTGGAGATTCTGGCCACCGAGGGCACCTGCCGGACCCTGGAAAAGGCCGGCGTGCCCTGTACGCCGGTGGCTCGGGTGTCCGAGGCCCATCCCAACATCATGGACATGATCGCCTCGGGCACCATTGACCTGGTGATTAACACCCCCACCCGGGGCAGGCGGCAGAACACCGACGGCTTCAAGATCCGCCGGGCCGCCGTGGAGCACTCCGTGGGCTGCGTCACCGCCATTGACACCGCCCGGGCCCTTCTCACCGCCCGGCAGCAGGGGCGGAGCCGGGACCTCCAAGCCATTGACATCACCAAAATCTGACCGCGCGGCGGCATCGCCGGAAAGAAAAGGAGGCGGCCGTATGGGCCATCAGCTTGTACTTGTGCTGGACTTCGGCGGGCAGTACAACCAGCTCATTGCCCGGCGGGTCAGGGATATGGGCGTGTACTGCGAGGTAAAGCCCTACACTGCCCCGCTGTCCGAACTGCGGGCCATGAACCCCATCGGCATCATTTTCACCGGGGGCCCGGGCTCGGTTTATCTGGAGGGCGCCCCCCAGGTGGACCGGGAAATCTTCACCTGGGGCGTGCCCATCCTAGGCATCTGCTACGGCTGCCAGCTGATGGCCCACCTCCTGGGCGGGCGGGTGGCCGCCGCCCAGGAGGACGCCGCCCGGGAGTATGGCAAAACGGAGACCCATTTTGATCCGGCGTGCAGGCTGTTCCGGGGCCTGCCCGAGTCCGGCGTCACCTGGATGAGCCACGGGGACTATATGGAGAAAGTCCCCGAGGGCTTCACACTGGCGGCCCGCAGCGGGGCCTGCCCCAACGCGGCCATAGCCGACGAGAAACGGGGATTTTACGGTGTGCAGTTCCACCCGGAGGTGAACCACACCCGGCATGGGGCGGATATGATCCGCCGCTTTCTCTACGACGTGTGCGGCGCGGCGGGCGACTGGACTATGGAGGACTACAAGCGCACCGCCGTGGCCGCCCTGCGGGACAAGATCGGGAGCGGCAAAGTGCTGCTGGCCCTCAGCGGCGGGGTGGACTCCTCCGTGGCGGCGGCGCTGCTGGCCGAGGCGGTGGGGGAGCAGCTCACCTGCGTATTTGTGGACCACGGCCTCATGCGCAAGGATGAAGGGGACCAGGTGGAGGCGGCCTTTTCCCGGCGGGCCGTGAATTTCGTCCGCGTCAATGCGGAGGAGCGGTTCCTGGCCCGGCTGGCCGGGGTGGACGAGCCGGAGCGGAAGCGGAAGATCATCGGCGGGGAGTTCATCCGGGTGTTTGAGGAGGAGGCAAAAAAGGTGGGCGCCGTGGACTACCTGGCCCAGGGCACCATCTACCCCGACGTGATTGAGTCCGGCGCGGGGGACGCCGCCGTCATCAAGAGCCACCACAACGTGGGCGGACTGCCGGACTTCGTGGATTTCAAAGAGATTGTGGAGCCCCTGCGGCTGCTGTTCAAGGACGAGGTGCGGCAGCTGGGCCGGGAGCTGGGCCTGCCGGAGTATCTGGTGGCCCGCCAGCCCTTCCCGGGGCCGGGACTGGCCATCCGGGTGATCGGCGGGGTCACCCGGGAGAAACTGGATATGCTCCGGGACGCGGACGCCATTTTCCGGGAGGAGCTGGCGAAAGCGGGGGAGGAGAGGCGCCTGAGCCAGTTCTTCGCCGTCCTCACCAATATGCGCTCCGTGGGGGTGATGGGGGATGGGCGGACCTACGACTACGCCGTGGCCCTGCGGGCGGTGACCACTGACGACTTCATGACGGCGGATTGGGCGCGCATTCCCTATGAGCTGCTGGACCGGGTGAGTGTGCGCATCGTCAACGAGGTGAAGGGGGTCAACCGGGTGCTGTACGATATCACCTCCAAGCCCCCGGCCACGATTGAATTCGAATGAAGCCGAAAATAGTATTCCTCCCTGGGGATCTTTCCGGCGCGAAGCTCCTGCCGCCGCAAGAGCCATTCCCGCGTAAACTCGTCTGCAAAGCCATAATGGAAGCGGATACCCACATTGTACTGGGACAAATCAGGAAAGGCGGGTTTTAGCCGTGAAGGAAAACAAGCAGTTGCGCTGGGCCGTGCTGGGCGCCGGGGTCATCGCCAACGAGATGGCCCAGGCCCTCCAGGCCTTGGGGCGCACCTTGGACGCGGTGGGCAACCGTACCTACGAGAAGGCGGTGGCCTTTGCGGAACGGTACGGCGTGAAAAAGGTCTACCGCGACTATCACCAGATGTTTGCCGACCCGGACATCGACGTGATTTATCTCACCACGCCCCACAACACCCACATGGCCTATCTGGAGCAGGCCCTGTCCCACGGCAAACACGTTTTATGCGAGAAGTCCATCACCCTCAACAGCGAAGAGCTGGAGCGGGCCGCCAAGCTGGCGGAGGAACACCATGTGGTGCTGGCGGAGGCTATGACCATCTACCATATGCCACTGTACCGGGTTTTGCGGGAACGGGTGGCGTCCGGCGGGCTGGGCCGGGTGAACCTGATCCAGCTCAACTTCGGCAGCTTCAAGGACTACAATATGTCCAACCGATTCTTCAATCGGAGCCTGGCCGGGGGCGCCATGCTGGACATCGGGGTGTATGCCCTCTCCCTGGCCCGGCTGTTCCTGGATTCCAGCCCGGATCAGGTGAAGTCCTTTGCCTGCAAAGCACCCACCGGGGTGGACGAGAGCGCCGCCATCGCCATGATGAACCGGGAGGGCCAGCTGGTGTCCGCCACCCTTTCCCTGCACTCCAAGCAGCCCAAGCGGGCGGTGATTTCCTGCGAGAAGGGGTATATTGAGATCATGGAGTATCCCCGGGCCCAGGAGGCGGTCATTGTGGACGCGGCCACCGGGGCGCGGGAGACGGTCCAGGCGGGCCGCACCAGCCATGCCTTGGTGTATGAAATGGAGGACATGGAGGCGGCCATTCGGGGAGAGGGCGATATGCTGCTGCCCTACACCTCCGACGTAATGGAGCTGATGACCGCTCTTCGGCGGGAGTGGGGCGTGTCTTACCCGGAGGAGGAATTTTGAGCGAATTGGCTTGATCCCGCGTGTTTTGCTGGATTTGGATCATAAAACTTGCCGGCGGGGAACAATCCCCGCCGGCAAGTTTTATGTTATGTATGGAGGCGCAAGCGCATGACAAGGGGGGCGGGTCAAACCGTCCGGCGGCGGGGCCTTTGCGGAGGGACCGGTGGGGCCGCAGGTGCGCTGGGGCGTTGCCAAGCTCCCGGGATACCGCGTCGGCATCCTCACAGGGGATCAGGCACGGCGGAGGCCGGCGCGCCATAGGATAGCTTGCAGACCGTCCGTGGGGCGGTCCGCGCCGGAAAGGAGCTATCAATATGTATGAAACATTGTGTTTGTCCGCGCTCCGGGAGGGGGAGAGCGCTTATGTGACCCGGGTGGACGCGGGCCCCGCCATGGACCGGCGGCTCACCGATCTGGGGCTGGTGCGGGGCACCCGGGTGACCTGCGTGCTGAGGAGCCCCGCCGGAGATCCCTGCGCCTATTTGATCCGGGGGGCGCTCATTGCCCTGCGCCGGGCGGACGCGGACGGCGTGGCCCTGGAGCGGCGGGCTCAGGCCGCCCCCGCCCAGGCGGTGGCCACATGAACCGGGTAGCGCTGGCGGGCAACCCCAACGTGGGCAAGTCCACCCTGTTCAACGCGCTGACTGGCCTTAGACAGCATACAGGGAACTGGGCTGGGAAAACAGTGGCCACCGCCCAGGGACGGTATACCTATCAGGGGGCGGAGTACCAGCTGGTGGACCTGCCCGGCACCTATTCCCTGGCCGCCCATTCCCAGGAAGAGGCGGTGGCAAGGGACTACATCCAGAGCGGCCAGGCGGACGGGGTGGTGGTGGTGTGCGACGCCACCTGCCTGGAGCGCAACCTGATCCTGGTGCTCCAGGTGCTGGAGTTGACGGGCCGGGTGCTGGTGTGCGTCAATCTCATGGACGAGGCGGAGCGGCTGGGGGTGGAGGTGGACCTGCCCGTCCTGTCCCAGCGGCTGGGGGTGCCGGTGGTGGGCGCCGCCGGAGGCCGCCAGGACGGGTTGGAGGAGCTGAAGGCCGGCATAGCCCGGCTGGTGGAATCGGAGGCTCCCGCCGCTCCCAGGCGGGAGCCCCAGGAGCGGGTCACTTTGGCGGAGCGGTACGCGGCACAGGTGGTGCGCAGCCAGCGGGCGGACCGCCTGCGCCGCCAGCGGCGGCTGGACCGCCTGCTGACCTCCAAGAGCACCGGCATCCCCCTCATGCTGCTGCTGTTCGGGCTGGTGGTTTGGCTGACGGTGGCGGGGGCCAACGGGCCGTCCGCCCTGCTCACCGCCCTGTTTGCCCGGGTTGGGGAGACACTGGCTGGCTGGCTGGCGGGGGCTCCGGCATGGCTGTCCGGCATACTGCTGGACGGGGTATACCGGGTGACGGCCTGGGTGGTGGCGGTGATGCTGCCCCCCATGGCTATCTTCTTCCCCCTGTTTACCCTGTTGGAGGACCTGGGCTATCTGCCCCGGGTGGCCTTCGTCATGGACCACGCCTTCCAAAAGTGCCGGGCCTGCGGAAAACAGTGCCTGACTATGTGTATGTCCATGGGCTGCAACGCCTGCGGCGTCACCGGCTGCCGCATCATCGACAGCCCCCGGGAGCGGCTCATCGCCATTCTGACCTCATCCCTGGTGCCCTGCAACGGCAAATTCCCTACCCTCATCGCCCTCATTACCATCTTTTTCGTGGGCGGGCGCAGCGGCCTGCTGGCCTCCTTGGAGGGGGCGGCGCTGCTGCTGGGTACGCTGGTGCTGGGGGTGGCGGGGACGCTGGCCTGTTCCCGGCTGCTGTCCGCCACAGTGCTCCGGGGGATGCCCACCTCCTTTGCGCTGGAGCTGCCCCCCTTCCGCAAGCCGCGGGTGGGGGAGGTCATCGTCCGCTCGGTGCTGGACCGTACCCTGTTCGTCCTGGGGCGTGCGGTGGCGGTGGCCGCCCCCGCCGGGGCGGTGATTTGGCTCATGGCTAACGTCAGCCTGGGAGGCGCGTCTCTGCTGGACTGCTGCACCGGCTTCCTGGACCCCTTCGCCCGGGTATTCGGGCTGGACGGGGTGATCCTCATGGCCTTTTTGCTGGGGTGGCCCGCCAACGAGATCGTCCTGCCGGTGATGCTGATGGCCTACCTGTCCGCCGGGAGCCTGGTGGAGTTCGACGACCTGGCGGCGTTGGGCCAGCTGCTCACCCAGCAGGGCTGGACCTGGCTGACGGCGGTATGCACCATGTTGTTCTCCCTGTTCCACTGGCCCTGCTCCACCACCTGCCTCACCATCTACAAGGAGACGGGAAGCGTGAAATGGACGGCGCTGGCGGTGGCCCTGCCCACCGCTCTGGGGCTGGGGCTGTGCCTGATAGCGGCCACAGCGGCCCGCCTGCTGGGGCTGGCGTAACAAGAACCGCACGGTTCCGATCGGGCCAAACCGAATTACGCGGGCGGCTGAGACGCAGGGGACATCATATATTCACGCTGGAGCGGCGCGGCGGGAGCTGCGCCGCTCCAGCGTTTTATCGGTTTGCTGGCCTAGTGTGGGGTTCGGCTCGCGCGTGCCGCGAACGGCGGGAGAGTGCCCGGAGTACGGCGCGCTCGCTATTTTTCGCCCCGCGGTTTGGGGTTATGCCATACCGTCCTTTTTCTCCATGCGGTTACGCTTGAGCAAGAGGATGTCCTCCTTGCAGTAGCGGCGCATATACTCCAGCACCCGGTAGCTGAACAGCAGGCGCTCCCGCAGGATGGGGTCGTCCAGGCTTTGGCCGATGACGTCCTCAATTTTTCGGATCTTGTACAGCATGGTGTTGCGGTGAATGTACAGCCGTTTTGCCGCCAGGGCGGCGTTGCGCTCACAGCACAGGTACTCGTACAGCACGTCGGTGAGGTTGCCGCCGGTGCGCTTGTCGTCCATCACCATGGCGATGAGGGAGGGGTGGCACAGGTGGACGATGTTCCGGCTGCCCATCTCCTGGCGGAGCATCTGGGCGGCCATCTCCACCACCTGATACATACTGTAGTCCTCATAGACGTAGATCCGCTTGTCCGGGTCCAACACTTGTCCCAGCCGCAGGGCGCTTTTGGTCTGGTAGTACATGGTGGGCATGGACGTGAGGAACTCGGAAAAATTGCCGAAGGCGGCCCGGCCGTCATAGCGTTCCAGCAGCTGCCTTAAAGCCTCCTCATTATAGCGCGGGCGGTGGCCCCGCTGGGTCTTTCGAATAATCAGCAGAATTTCTCCGCGGTAGGTTGTGGCGTTGCTGAACGGGAAAATATGCTCCAGCAGGCTGATGATGTAGTTCCAGGGGATATTTTCCATGTCAGGCTTGTCTCCGAACGAGACGATCATCGTGTGGTAGTACCGGCGCACGGCCAGATGGATCTGCTTGAGCCGCTGCTGCAGTTCCTCCGGCTCGGTAAGGCGGAATTCGATGAGGTCGGAGACCAGGCTGCCGAACGCGGCGTTGCTGTTGTAGTCCACGCCCTGATTGCTGAACATGAACTGGGAGAGGTACCCGGCCACAATTTTGGCCAGGTCGGAGTAGTATTGATCGGGCTGCCGCCCGCTGCGGATGACCAGAAACCGGGCGGCCAAGGTGTCTTGATAGGTGATATCGCGGATCACAACGTAATTCTGGTCCGCCTCTGAGACGAACTCCACAAATCCTTCTTTCCGGCCGCCCTGGAGGACCGTCTGGCAGCGGGTGGACTGAATGGTGTCAAAAGACAGGTAGCCGTTTTCCCGCGCTTCGTCGGCCACCCGGTCGGACATCTGAGGGTGATACGCCGCGGCCAGGCACTTATAGCCGGGATTGACCAGCAGGAGGGTGGCGGGCAGGAGGGAGGACGCCCGCTGGAGCAGTTCCTGAAGGCCGGCGTTGGTATACACCGCCTCCTGCATCTGTTCCATCCAGGCCGTGAAGCGGCGCAGCCCCTCATGCAGGCGGTTGTAAAGCGCCGCCAGGGAGAGGCTGGTCTCCACCAGCGTTACCCTGGGGGGCGGCCCGCCCTCCCCGCAGGCGGGGCCGCCCGCGCAGGAGACGACCGCCGCCCCCTCTTTGGGCACAGCGCCCATGGTCAGCGCCTGGGACACCTGTTCCGGGCTGCCCAGGTACAAAAAACCGGGGCGCAGGGGCTCCTCCGACGGTTCCAGCAGACGGATGCCGCCTGTGCAGGCGGGGAAGGGGAAGCCCTCATGCAGCCGGACGGCTGCGCCGTCCAGCCAGCGCAGCAGGATAGGGAGGGTGAACGATTCCATAGCCATCTCCTTTGAGCGGGGTGAGAATGTGTTGAAGATACAGCGATTTTTATTATATTCGATGATTTTTAAAAAATCAAGCGGGGCGGTCGCCAGAAAGGCTTCGGCTCTTTGGCTCTCAGACACTCATGTGCAACGTGCACATTTCAAATACCTATTTTTGGGCGGCGTATATCTATATTTCCTCAAATTCCGATGCTATACTGGCCGTATCAACGGACGGCCGCTCCACCCGACTGGTATTCAGGGAAAGCGAGGTGACGCCTGGCGCATAATAGGACCGCGGCCCCCGGAAGAAGGAATGACTATAATTTACAGAGAAGGAGAGGACTGCAAATGTTATCTGCTGTTGGCTTTATCCTGGTTATTGCCATGGTGGCATTGATTATTTGGGGCCGGGTGGCTCTGCCCCCCATCCTCATCATCCTGCCCACCGTCGCCGTCATCATCCTGGGCCTGATGGGCTATCTGGTGCCGCCCAAAGCGGAGGCCGCCGCGCCCATGGACCTGCTCATGTGCTTCAAGACCCTCCAGACCTACCTGGGCTCCGGCCTGAGCAGCGTGCTGAACACCGCCGCCCTGTTCACCTTCGCCGTGGTGTTCTTCAACATCCTGGGCGACGCCGGTATGTTTGACTTCATCGTGTCCAAGGTCATGCGGTACATCGGCAACAACATCAGCCTGATCCTGCTGATGACCTGTCTGCTGTGCGCCATCTCCCACCTGGACGGCTCCGGCGCCACCACGATGCTGATTACCATTCCCACCATGCTGCCCCTGTTCAAAAAGATGCGTGTGAGCCCCGTGATCCTGCTGATCTATGTGGGCCTGGTTTCCGGCGTGGAGAATATGCTCCCCTGGACTTCCGCCCTGGCCCGGGTTTCCGCCGCCACCGGCGTGGAGGCCCGCGAGATATGGACCGCCCTGCTGCCCACCCAGATCGTGGGCATGGTGCTGCTGTTCGCCTCCTGCTTTGTGGTGGGCCCCATCCTGAAGAAAAAGGGCTTCGGCATGACCGACGAGGAGTTCGCCGAGCTGAAGTCCGGTATGCTCAAGCTCAACGACCCTGTGCTGAAGGTCAAGAAGGGTGTGCTGTACTTCGACATCATTTTCACCGTGGTGCTGGTGGTCTGCCTGCTGATGGGCTGGATTAACACCAACGTGGCCTTTATGATCGCCCTGTCCATTGCCCTCATCGTCAACTGCAAGGACGCCAAGGAGATGACCTCCCAGATCCGCAAGCACGGCTCCACCGCCCTGAATATGGTCATGATTATCTTTTCCATCGGTATGCTGGTGGGCGTTATGAAGGAGTCCGGCATGATGAGCGCCATGACCGACACCCTGGTGGGCCTGATGCCTGAGTCCATGGGCACCCACCTGACCTTTATCATCGCCCTGCTGTCCGTTCCCCTGTCCATGGCCGTGGGCTCCGACACCCTGTATATGGTCATGGCCCCCATCTTCGGCAACATGGCCGTGGCCTTCGGCGGCACTATGCTGGCCGGCGCCGCCGCCTGCGTCATCGGCGCGTGCATCGCCGCCAACCTGTGCCTGGTGGCCCCCACCCCGTACCTGGCCCTGGGCCTGGCCGGCGTGGAGATGAAAGACAACCTGAAGTACTGCTTTATCCCCACCTGGATCCTGGGCATCCTGCTGGCCATCGTGGGCGCTGTCACCGGCGCGTTCCCCTTCTAAGGAACGGATACAATCATTCATCTGCCCGGCGGGCCGCAGTCTGCGCCCGTCCGGGCAGAGACCCTACCATGGAAAGGAAGCGACCCCAGCCTATGAGCATTCGATCCTGCGCCCTGGAGAGCAGGGCCTTTGCCGCGCTGAAAAACGTGTACGACCACCGGGAGGAGGCTGCCGCCCGGTGGCGGGCCCAGGGCAAAAAGGTGGTGGCCGAGCTGGGCTGCGACGTGCCCGACGAGCTGGTCATCGCCGCCGGTATGCTGCCTGTCCGGGTGTACGCCGACCCGGAGAAGCCGCTGGACGAGACCAATAAATATCTGGAATACGCCTTTGATCCCACCGTCCGCGCCCAGTTTGAGAAGATCGTGGACGGGACCTATCACAGCCAGGCCGACTACCTGGCCATCTCCAACAGCACCGACGTCATCATCCGCGTGTTTCTCTACCTGCGGGAGCTGAAGCGGGTGGAGCCGGACAAGCCGGTGCCGCCCCTGGCGTTTATCGACTGGCTGTTCACCCGCCACCGCCTGCACCAGACCCGGGACGAGTTTGTGATCGGCCTGTTCAAGCGGCAGCTGGAGGAATGGGCCGGACGGGAGATCACCGACGAGCAGGTCCGCGCCGCCGGCCGGGTCTGCAATGAGAACCGGCGGGCCCTGCGGGAAATGGCCCGGCTCCGCCACGGGCGGGAGGTCCGCATCAGCGGCTCCGAGGCCCTGGTCATCATCGGCGCCGGGCTGTTCATGGAAAAGGACGCCCACACCGCCCTGGTCCGGCAGGTGACGGAGGACGCCAAGAACTGGCCCGTCCTCACCGGCCCCCGGGTGTTTTACACCGGGGCCAACCAGGAGGACACCGCGCTGTACGATAAAATCGAGGCCGCCGGCATGGTGGTAGTGGGCGAGGACACCGACTGGGGCGACCGACACTACGACCGGGACTACAATCCCGATTATCCGGTGATCCGGGGTGTGGTGGACCGCTACCTGCTGCGGGAGTACTCCGCCAAAAAGGCCACCGCCGCCCAGCGCGTGGCGGCTCTGGACCGGGAGGTGGACGCCGCCGGAGCCCGGGGCGTGATTTTCTACACCAACCAGTACGACGAGGTGGCCACCTGGGATATGCCCGGCCAGCGCAGGAGCCTGAGCGCCCGGGGCATTTCCCATATCACCTTCGGACGGATGCAGTGGCCTGTTGATAAGAACGAGGGCCTGGATGAGAAGCTGGCCGGATTTGCGGCCGAAATGAAAGGGGGCGTCCAGTAATGCCCGAGGAGAACAGAGCGCCCGCGTCCAAGTCCGCCGTGGTAAAAAAGCTGAAGGCGACGAAAGCGGCCGGCGCCTACCAGAAGGACTGGTTCTTCGCCATGAAGGAGCGGGTGGAGCGTGAGGGGTGCGATTTCGCCATCTTGAACGCCGACGTGCCCATGGAGATCTTCCGGGCCATGGACATTCCGTTTGTGGTCAACCAGTGGTGGGCCGCCATCTGCGGCGCCAAGCGGATGACCCGCAAATACTTCGGCCTGATGCAGGAGAACGGCTACCGCCCCGACCTGAACAGTTACGACGCCCAGGCCCTGGCGGAGAGCTTTGACCCGGACGACCACAAACTGGACGCCGAGGGAAATCCCATGGGCCCTTGGGGCGGCCTGCCCAAGCCCACCATCTGCATCACCCGGCTGACCGGCGATGTGCAGAATAAAATTTTCGGCCTGCTGGCCGAGAATTATGGGGCGGACCTGTATGTGATGGAGAACACCGTGGCCCGGAAGGCCCCGCTGAACTGGTATGAGCTGGCCGCCGACCGCTGGGAGGAATTGTACGACACCGACCGCATCGACCTGGCGGTGGAGGAACTGAAGGAGCTCATCCGCTGGCTGGAGATGAAAACCGGCAGGCTGTTCGACATGAACAAGCTCCAGGAGGTTATGGACCTCATCAACGAGCAGGAGGGCTACTATAAAAAAATCCGGGACCTGATCGCCCAGTGCCATCCCGTGCCCGTCACCGTGGTGGACACCATCAACGCCGTGATGCAGGCCCAGTGGCAGCGGGGCACCCAGTGGGCCGTGGACCACGCCCGGGGCCTCTACGAGGAAGTTAAGGCCCTGGCCGACAGGGGAGAGGCCGCCGTGCCCAACGAAAAGCTGCGCATGATGTGGCTGGGCCGGGGTATGTGGCAGGATTTCGCCTTCTACCAGCGGTTTGAGGAGAAGTACGGTGCGGTGTTCATGTGGTCCATGTACCTGGCCATGGGGGCGGACGCCTACATCCGCAACCACGTGGAGCGGGACCCCCTGCGCGCCCTGGCCGCCCGGTTCATCGGCATGGAGGACTTCCTCCATATGCCCCCCTGGAACAGCAGCTGGTTTATTCAGCAGGCCAGGCAGAACGATATCGACGGCGTGGTGTACATGATTCCGGACAACGATATTCAGGCGGTGGAGGGCAGCTACTTCATCAAAAAGTGCCTGGAGGACGCGGGCATCCCCGTTCTGGCTTTCCACGCCGACCCCGTCAACCCCAGGAAGTGGAATGCCGAGACCATGACCGGTCTGGTGGAGGAGTTCATTGAAAAACGGGTCATACCAAATAAGGAGAGAACATCAAGGTCATAATGAAAGGAGAAACCCTATGAAGGCACTTCAAAAGCGTGTTTGGTCACTTCTCCTGTGCCTGACTGTCCTGATGTCGCCGCTGATGCTTCCGGCTTTCGCGGCGGATGCGGGCGCCGTGTCCTTTCAGCGCTGGTCCTCCCAGGGCGTGTTCGGCGAAGACGGCGCGGTGGAGCCTCATGGAGTGGTGAGCCGGGCGGAGTTTGCCATCATGCTGAACAATTTGATGGGCTATACCGAGCGGGCGGAGAACGCCTATGACGACGTGGACTCCGCGGACCATTATGCCGACGCCATCCTCTGCCTGACCGCCGCCGGGGTCATGCGGGGCGACGGAAGCAGCGCTATGCCCAGCGGGGCGGTCAACCGGGAGCAGGCCGCCGTGATGCTGTGCCGAGCCTTCGGCATCACCCCCTCGGCGGACGCGGAGCTGGCGTTCAGCGACGCCGGGTCAATTTCTCCCTGGGCCCGTGACAGCGCGGCGGCCCTTGCCCAGCGGGGCATGGTGCCGGGCGGCCGTTTCGCCCCCGCCCAAACGCTGGACTGGACTTCCCTGGCCGTCTTGCTGGACAGCGTGGTGGGCCGGTTTGTCAACGAGAAGGACGCCGTGATCACCGGGGAACAGTGGGGGGTCGTCATCATCGCCGCCGGCGGCGTGACGCTGGACGGTGTGGCAGCCACGGAAAACGTCATTGTTGCGCCTGCGGCGGCCGGAGCGTCCCTCACTGTCACCGGGACCTCTCAAATCGGGACCGTCATGGTGGGCGCCCCGGGCGTCAAGCTCACGATGGACACGGGCGCCCATGTGGAGCGGATCTCCGCCCTCTTTCCCGTAGAGGTGGAGGGCGGAGGCACAGTGGGCGTAACAGAGGCCCCCGCTCCCGTCAACCGGGCGGAGACCCCGCTGGGCACCTACACGGGCCGCCAGTTGAGCCGAGACCTGGTAAAGTATACCAATATCACCTACGCCACCTATGAGCGCTGGCAGCGGCCGGTGCGGGCTGCCTCCGCCAGCGCGGAGGACCTGGACGCCGCCGACCGGGAGGCCGTCATCACCAACCAGAGCCGCGGGCAGGCCATGGGCCAGGAGGGCGTCCTGACCATGGACGTCTACGTCAATCCCACCAGCACGAGGTCCAATAAGGGCGTGCTGGTGTGGAATACCTGCGGCGGCGGCACCAGCAGCAACAGCAACACCTTTAGCCCCGCCGACATCGTAAAGGAGAATCCGAACGTCATTGTGGCTGTGGTGAACATCCGCGTGGGCTACTTTGGCTGCATCGACCTGCGGGCCTTCTCCGATTACGACAGCTATACCGTAAACGGCAAAAATCCTTACGACGCCAGCAATAACCTGATGCGGCTGGATTATCTGGAATCCCTCAAGTGGGTGCAGGCCAACATCGCGGGCTTTGGCGGCGACCCCCATAACGTTACCATCGGCGGGCAGTCCGCGGGCGCGGCCAACGCCTCCGCCATGCTCCTGATCGAGGAGGCCCACGACTATTTCCAGAAAGTGATTTTGGAGAGCGGCGTGGCCATCGACCGCATCTCCGTGGCTCCCCTGTCGGAGAGCGAATTCGCCGCCGGCCGGTTCCAGCAGTACGCCAAGGGGACCATGGACGGCCAGACCCCCGCGGCGGCGGACGAGGCCGACTATGTCACTACCATTCAGGAGGCCCTGACCCTGGGGCCGGACAGCTTCGCCACTGCCCAGAGCGGCCTGAGCGTGGGCGGCGTGGGCGCTTATCCCAAGGGCTGCCAGGGCAAGACCTTTACCAACGTGGCGGACGGGGTGGTTATTCCCGTCACCACCGAGGAGCGCTGGGCCGCCATCGAAAAGGCGGCCGCGAAAGGGATCAAGATTCTGGTGGGCACCACCGGCGGCGAGTACGACCGCGACCTGGCCGGCAAGGACGCGGCGGCCGCCAAGGCCGATATCATGTCCGCCAACTGGGGTAAGCTGGCCGCGGAGGACCCCGCCACCGACCTGCCCGCCGTCAACGGCAAGGAGGCCAGCGCCGAGGCCGAGGCCCTGTTCCAGGCGTATGCCGCCCGTGGGCGGCGCGCCGGCACGGAATATGAACGGGACGAGGTCACCGCCTACAAGGATTTCAAGAACGACATCAATCAAAAGGTCAGCGCGGTGATGATCGCCGAGGCCTTCGCCCAAAACGGTTCCGACGCCTACCTGTTCTCCTTCGAGTGGTTTGCCCCCAACAAGGACGGCATCCGGGCGGGCCACGGATCGGAAAAGAACGCCCTGTACCCCGGCGCCCAGGGCTTTGCCGGCCCCGAGGAGCTGGGCAGGGCCATGCGGGAGGCGTGGGCCGCCTTTATCCTGGACGGCGACCCCAACCAGGGCAATGCCTGCTTCGAGGCGGCCCAGGTGGAGTGGAAGCCCTACAGAAAGGACGCGCCCAACACCATGGTGTTCGACGCCGAGATGGAGTGCGTGGAGGGCCAGCGGGTGGAAGACGTGGAGTCCCTGATGCCCCTGTTCGAGGAATATCCCCTTCTGCGGGGATGAGGACCGCCGGTCAGGGCGGAAAACATCAAACACAAAACGGAGGAATTATATTATGGCTTGTAAAGGACCTCTTTCCGGCTATCGCGTGCTGGACATGACCCAATTTGAATCCGGCACTTCCTGCACCGAGACCCTGGCCTGGCTGGGCGCCGAGGTGCTCAAGGTGGAGCGCCCCGGCCGGGGCGAGCTGGGCCGCTATTCCCAGGCGGAGCCCGGCGTGGACACCTATGGCTTTCTGGTGATGAACATGAACAAGAAGTCCATCACCTGCAACGCCAAGTCCCCCGAGGGATTGGAACTGCTCAAGGGCCTGGTGGCCAAGTGCGACGTTATTGTGGAGAACATGGGGCCCGGCTCCATGGACAACCTGGGCCTCACCTACGAGGCCTGTAAGGAGATCAATCCCAAAATCATCTACGCCGGGCTGAAGGGCTTCTCCCAGTCGGGCCCCTACAAGGACTACCCCGCATTCGACCCCATCGCCACCCACACCGGCGTCATGGTGTCCGCCACCGGCCTGCCCGAGCGGCCCATCAAGTGCGGCATCTCGGTGGCCGACTCCGGCACCGGCCAGATGCTGGCCCTGTCCATCATCGCCGCCCTGCTCCAGCGGGAACGGGAGGGCATCGGGCAGCGGGTGGATATCGCCATGCAGGACTTCATGATCGGCCTGAGCCGCAGCCAGTGGGAGCCCTACTACAATAACGGCAAGGTGCCCAACCGCCGGGTGGCCAACGGAATGCCCCTGGAGGATGTGGGCCCCTCCGACACCTACCCCTGCAAGCCCTTCGGCCTCAACGACTACGTCCATATCTACTGCTCCCGGGCCCCCGGCAGCAAGCAGTGGGACAACCTGTGCGAGGCCATTGGCCGGCCCGATCTGAAGCAGGACGTATGCCCCGAAATGGCCACTCCCCGCCTGCGCTTCCAGAACCGGGAGATCTGCGACACCGCCATCAAGGACTGGCTGAAGGACCACGACAAGTTTGAGGCCATGGAAATCCTTTGCAAGGCCGATGTGCCCGCCGGCGCCCTGCTCAGTGTGGACGACATCACCAACGACCCCCAGTACTACGCGCCTGACCGCCAGATGATGGTGGAGGTGGAGCATCCGCAGCGGGGCAAGGTGAAGCTCCCCGGCTTTGCCCCCAAAATGAGCGCCGTCACGGTGGAGTATGAGAGCAGCCCCGCGTTGGGCGGCAGCAACGGCGAGGTATACGGCGGCCTGCTGGGCCTGTCCGACGAGAAGCTGGCCGAGCTGAAGGAAAAAAGGGTCATTTGATCCCATCTCAGTATGGAGCTTCGGCGCGATGGGCCCGCCTCCCCTTTGGGGGAGGCGGGCCACGGGCCGAAGCGCCGGTTTTCCAGATCATGATAGGAGGGTGAGGACTCATGCTGCCATTAGAACCTCTGACCGTAGGCGGACTGCTGCGCCGGACGGCGGGGCGGTTCCCGGAGCGGCCCGCCATGGAATACGCGGACCAGAGCTGGGACTACCGGGCGCTGGACGGCGCGGTGGACCTGTGGGCACGGCGGCTGCTGGCTGCTGGCGTCCGCAAGGGGGACCGGGTGGGGCTGTGGTGCGAGGCGGAGCCCAAGGCCATCATTGCCCTGTATGCCTTGACGCGGATCGGAGCGGTGTGCACCATGCTGAACACCAGCCTGAAAGGCCCTGAGCTCCAGGACCTGCTCCACGCCACCGAGGTCACCGCCCTGCTCATCGGGGACGGATACAAGGATGTGAGCTATCCCGAAGTGTGCCGGGGGCTGGAGGGCTGCGGGCTGCTGGAGCGGATTTGGTATATCGGCCAGGCCGGGTGCGGCGCGTTCCCCGCCCTGGAGGAGGCGGAACCCGCCCCGGAGGGGGAACTGGCCCGGGCGGAGGGGGCCGTCGTCCCGGAGGACACCGCCTTTATCCTCTACACCAGCGGCGCCACCAGCCGGCCCAAGGCGGTGATGGGCAGCCATTACAGCCGGGCCAACAGCGGCGTCATGCAGGCAGCCGACCTGGGAGCCTCTGAGGAGGATCGGTTCTGCGTGGCCATGCCTGTTTTCCACTGCTTCTGCCTGTCGGTAAACGTGATGGCGGCCTGCGCGGCGGGGGCCTGCCTGTGCCTGCCCCGGTCCCGGCGGACCCGCGACCTGCTGGAGGCGGTGAGCGAAAAAAAGTGCACCATTATGAGCAGTGTTCCCGCCCTGTTTCACGCCATGATTAACAGGGAGGACTTCGCCCAATGGGACCTGTCCTCTCTGCGGACGGGGTTTATCGGCGGCAGCCTGTACCCCCCGGAGCTGTTCCGGGAGATCGACCGAAAAATGGGTTTTACCCTGCTGTCCAGCCTGGGGCAGACGGAGGCCACGGCGGGCATCACTACCGCCTTCCTGGACGACTCCCTGGACGTGCGGGCGGAGACCATTGGGCATTTCATGGACCACCTGGAGGGCAAAATCGCCCGCCCCGGCACAGGGGAGCCGCTTCCCGTGGGAGAGGCGGGGGAGATCTGTGTCCGGGGCTATGTAGTCATGCAGGGTTACTATGGCCTGCCGGAGAGCACCGCCCAGGCGGTGGACGCGGATGGCTGGCTCCACACCGGCGACGTGGGATACTTGGACGAAAACGGCAATATTCACATGACCGGGCGGATCAAGGAGCTCATTATTCGGGGCGGGGAGAACATCAGTCCGGCGGAAGTGGAAAACGCCGCCGCTGCCTGGCCCTGCATCGACCGCTGCAAGGCGGTGGGAGTGGCCGACGAGCACTATGGCGAAGAGGTCTGCCTGTGCGTGATCCTGAAGGAGGGGATGGATTTGCGGGAGGAGGAGTTCCGCGCCTGGCTTGGGGCGCGGCTGGCCTCCTTCAAAGTCCCCCGGTATATCATACGGCTGGATGACTTTCCCCGGACGGCCACCGGCAAGGTGCGCCCGTCGGAGCTGAAAAAGCTGGCGGAGCGGCGGCTGGGATTCGTGTGAGGAAGGGGCGGGCGCCTGTGGGCCTGTTTGTGAGGGACCGGGAATTTTACAAAAAGATATGGGTCATCGGCGGGCCCATCGCCGCCCAGCAGGTCATCACCGTGGGTGTCAACATGATGGACAACGTAATGCTGGGCCAGCTCAACGAGACGGCGCTGTCCGCCAGCGCGGCGGCTACCCAGGTTCACAGCCTGTTTCAGTTCATGGCCATGGGGATGGGCATGGGGGCCAGTGTGCTCATCGCCCGGTACTGGGGAGCGGGAGAGACGCCCAGCCTGCGCAAGGCCCTCGCGCTGATGTACCGCTGCTGCCTGCTCATCTCGCTGGCCTTCACGGCGGTGGTGGGGCTGGCCCCCGCGCGGGTCCTGTCGCTGCTCACCCCCTACCCGGAGGTCATCGCCGAGGGTGTGCGCTATCTATACTGGGCGCTGCCCTGTTTCCTGCTGTTCGGCGCCTCCACCACGACCACCATCGTTCTGCGCAACCTGAAACAGATGCAAATACCCCTGTACGTATCCATCGGCGCGTTTTTCATCAACATCTTTTTCAACTGGATGTTTATTTTCGGCAAGCTGGGCGCTCCCGCCATGGGGGTGGCCGGGGCGGCGCTGGGCACCCTCATCAGCCGGTGCTTTGAATTCACTGCCATCTGCGGTTACTTCTTCCTGCTTGAAAAACAGGTGAGATTCCGCCCCCGGGACATCTTGGCCCCCTGCGGGGACCTGACCCGGGAATATCTGCGGATCTCACTGCCGGTGATGGTCAGCGATACCCTGCTGGGCCTGGGCAACAGCGTGACCATGTCGGTGGCGGGCCATATCAGCGACGTGTTTATGTCCGCCTATACCATCACCCAAGTAACCCAGCAGCTGACTACGGTGTTCACCAACGGCCTGGGACAGTCCGCCGTCATCATAACCGGCAACACCTTGGGCGGGGGGGACGCGGGCAAGGCCCAGCGGCAGGGTGTCACCTTCACTGCTTTGGGCTTCCTGCTGGGCGGCCTGTGCGGGGCGGTGATCGTGCTCATCAGTCCCGCGGTGGTGGGCAGCTACCGCATCCTGCCTGAGACCTATGCCGCCGCCATGGAGCTCATGAAGGCGGTGGGCGTGGTCACAGTCTTCATGGCTCCGGCCTCTATCCTCACCAAGGGTGTGCTGAGGGGCGGCGGGGATACCCGGTTTCTCATGGCGGCGGACGTGGTTTTTTTGTGGGTGGTGAGCGTTCCCATGGGGTATCTCGCCGGATTGGTGTGGCATTGGCCCCCATTCTGGGTGTTTTTATGCCTGCGGATGGACCATGTGATAAAAGCGGCCTGGTGCGTGTTCCGGCTGCGGAGCGGGAAATGGATCAAAAAAATCAAAACTGCCGGTGGGCCCGGGTAGGCCAGCGAAAAAAGCGCTCCGCGGGCTGGACGGCCCCGGAGCGCTTGCGGTGTTATGGAGATTGATAGGCGCGGAGAAGCCGGGCGGCAGACCAGCGGGTGGCGGAAATGAGGTCGTAAGCGCCATTGGCGGTGCACCAATTGTAGGTAAGGCCCCGGATGGAGATCATCATCCAGGCGGCGATCTCGGAGGCGGTATCCCCGTAGGAGGTGAGCTCGCCGCTGTCCAGCCCCCGCTGGAGGACCCGCGCCAGCACCCCCACCAGGCTGCCGTCCTGGGGGCGGTTGAACCAGGGGTTGTCCGGGCCGTACAGCAGCCGGGTCATGTTTCGGTCTGTAAGTTCGCTGGAATAGTGGGCGTAATGCTCGAAGAAGCACAGCGCCTGCTGGGCGCAGGTGGGTTGGGTGAGCCGGGGGGCCACCTCCTCGATGAAGTAGCGGTCCGCCACCTGGTAGGTCTCATAAAACACTTCCAGTTTGGTGCTGTAGTAGTTGTAGAACGTTCCGATAGACACATTGGCCCGGGTGACGATGTCCCGGATCGTGATGTGCTCGAAGTCCTGGACGGCCAGCAGCTCCACTGCGGCGTTGAAGAGCTTCAGCTTTGTCTGCTCCGCCTGAAGCTGGCGCTTGGTCTTAGTCTCCTCAGCCATGGCCGTGCCCGCCTTTCCTCGAAAGATTGGATGTAATTATAGCGGAAAAATCTTCTTTTGACAAGAGGAAGCCAGTTATTCCGATGGACGGACGGTCTATGCGCTGCTGCTCGGTTCAAGCAAGCGCGCGGTTGGCAGGCGGCACAAATGCGGAGGAGCGGGAATGTGCATTTGCGATAAAAATCTTTTAGACTTTTAATTTTCAGTTGACGGTTATGACAAGCGGTAGTATAATTTAAACGAACAAGTTCAGTGAATATGTTCATTAAGAATGAGGGGAGTGCATATGGCAAAATTCATTACCGCGCGGGAGGCGGCCAGGCTGATTCCCGACGGGGCCACGGTGGGTCTGGCGGGTATGGGCCTGTCCGGCTGGGCGGAGGAAATCGCCTGCGCCATCCGGGACAGCTACAAGGAGACGGGCCATCCCTGCGGCCTCAACCTGAAGCAGGGCAGCGCCCTGGGAGACTGGGGCTACGGCAACGCCTTCGTGGGCTGGAACCGCTCCAAGCGGGAGGGCGGCCCGGACAAGGAGCACGGCAACCGGGGGGCCACCCGGCTGGGTGAGGCGGGCCCGGGGCTGGTGAAAAAGTGGACCAGCGCCCACATCGGCAGCGCCTTTACCCTGTGCGACCAGGCCCGGAACAACCAGTTAGAGAGTTACTGCCTGCCCCAGGGCGTCATCATCAACCTGTGGCGCGAGATCGGCGCGGGCCGACCCGGCCTGCTCACCAAGGTGGGCCTGGGCACCTTCGTGGACCCCCGGGTGGAGGGGGGCCGGATGAACCAGTGCGCCAAGGACGAGCTGGTGAAGGTGGTCACTTTCGAGGGAGAGGAGTACCTGTTCTACCCCGGCTTCCAGGTGGACGTGGCCATTCTCCGGGGCACCATCGCCGACGAGAACGGCAACATCTCCTTCGCCCGGGAGAGCGTCATCAACGAGGGCTTCGCCGTGGCCAACGCCGCCAAGAACTCCGGCGGCATCGTCATCGTCCAGGTGGAGTACCTGGCCAAGAAGGAGACCCTGCCCGCCAAGGA
>CAMNQF010000006.1 GCA_946548895.1 uncultured bacterium
GGTCCTGGCCGTTAGCACTTCCGTCTGGCTGAGCTAAAGGGATAACCACTTTATATAAATATAGATAAATAGGGGGTACATATACCGCCTAATCCGCCTGTGTGCGTATGTATTACGCGCACGCGCGCGAGGTTACACGAAGGTGAGAACATGAAAGAAAGCCAAATTGAGAGCTACATGGTCCGCAAAGTGAAAGAGCACGGCGGCCTGTGTTTCAAGTTTGTTTCTCCTGGCAATCCCGGGGTACCAGACCGCATCGTCGTCACACCCGCCGGAAAGACCATCTATGTGGAGCTCAAAACAGAAATCGGGAGGCTAGCCAAAGTGCAGAAATGGCAGCGGAGCGAACTGGAAAAACGGGGGGCGGATGTCCGGGTACTGTTTGGGTTGGACGCCGTGAAAGACTTTTTGAGGGAGGTTTTTGGGGATGCAGTACATACCGCATAGCTATCAGGATTACTGCATTCGGCTTGTGACAGAGCTTCCCGCCGTTGGATTGTTTCTTCGCCCTGGCCTGGGCAAAACGAGCATCACGCTTTCCGCCATCAACATCCTCAAGTATTTCCGCTGGCAGGTGTCCAAGGCGCTGGTGGTGGCGCCCAAAAAAGTGGCGGAGGCCACTTGGCAAAAGGAGGCGGCACGGTGGGACCACACACAGCACCTGCGGATCTCCACAGTGCTGGGGAGCGCGGTTAAGCGGATCAAGGCCCTCAGCACTCCGGCGGACATCTACGTCATCAACCGGGAAAATGTGGAGTGGCTGGTGGACTACTACAAGCAGGCATGGCCCTTTGACATGGTGGTCCTGGATGAGAGCACCAGCTTTAAGAACTCCCAAAGCAAGCGCTTTAAGGCCATGCGGCGGGTCCGGCGTTTTGTCAAACGGATGGTCCTGCTGACCGGCACGCCGTCCTCCAAGGGCCTCATTGACCTGTGGGCCCAGGTGTATCTCCTGGACGGCGGTGAGCGCTTGGGGCCGTCCCTGAGCGCCTACCGGGAACGGTATTTTGATCCGGACCAGCGGAGCCGGACCCAGATTTTCAGCTATAAGGCCAAGGATGGAGCGGAAAGCGCTGTGCTGGCGGCCATCTCTGATATTTGCATCTCCATGAAAGCGGAGGACTATTTGCAGCTGCCGGATTTCATCCAGCACGAGATCCCCGTGGTGCTGGATACCAAGGCCAAGCGGGACTATGATCAATTTGAGCGCGACCTGCTGCTGGAGGTGGATGAGGATATCATCACGGCGGGCACCGCCGGGGTGCTGGTGGGAAAACTCTTGCAGTACTGCAACGGAGCTGTTTACAGCAATGACGGAAAAGCGGTCCCGGTTCATGACTGCAAGCTGGATGCCTATGTGGAGCTGCTGGAACAATTCGATGGGGAGCATTGTTTGACGTTCTACGGCTACCAGCACGATAAGGACCGCATCCTGGAACGGCTGGAGAGGTATAACAGGAGCCGCCGGGACAAGCTGCGGGTACGGGTCTACAAGGGCACGGAGGATGAGGATGCCTGGAATAATGGGGAGGTGGACGTGCTGCTGGTGCATCCGGCGAGCTGTGCCTACGGCCTCAATCTCCAGGCCGGAGGCCGTCATGTGGTGTGGTACGGCCTCAACTGGTCCTTTGAGCTGAACGATCAGGGAAACTGCCGTCTATACCGCCAGGGCTCCCCCTTTGACAAGGTTTTTGTGCACTACCTGGTGGTCCAGGGATGCGAGGACGAGGACGTTATGGAGACCATCCGGGACCGGGCGGACACCCACGAGGCAGTCATGCGGGCACTGAAGGCCAGAATTAAGAAAGTCAGGGAGGCAGCGCCATGACCGATGGGTTTCCACAGCGGCTGAGGAAGCTGCGGGAGCGGAAGGGGATCAGCAGGCGGGTGCTGGCTGATTTCTGCCAGGTCAGCAAAAGCAACATGGCGCGTTATGAACGTGGAGAACGCGAACCTACCGTTGGCGCCCTCTGCCGGATGGCGGACTATTTCGAGGTCTCAGTAGATTATCTTTTGGGCCGTGCAGAAAATTTTTGAAGTGTCCCCAATTGGGGACACGCACCCTCAAAGCCGCGCTATCATTACCGTGAGGGAGTTTGTGTCCCGCTGTGATTGAGACGGAGAGGTGGTGAGCGTGGCCCGCGGTAAGTTTGAATACTGGCTGACTGAGGACGGGCTGACGCTGCTGGAGGGCTGGGCACGGGAGGGCCTGACGGACGAACAGCTGGCGGGAAAAATGGGAATTGGCGTGAGAACGCTGTATGACTGGAAGCTCCGTTATTTGCAGATTTCGCAGGCCCTAAAAAAGGGCAAGGAGATTGTGGATATCCAGGTGGAAAACGCTCTGCTCAAGCGGGCGCTGGGTTATAACTATCAGGAGGAAAGGATTGAAAAGTCGAAAAAGGACGGCGTCAAGATCGTGCAGACGGTAAAGCATATCCCGCCGGACCCCACCGCCCAGATCTTCTGGCTAAAGAACCGCCGCCCGGATAAATGGCGGGATAAGCCGGAGCCGGTCCATCCAGATGGGGGAGGCGTGCAGATCATTGACGACCTGTAGACTGTCCCAGCTGATCTCGCCGGCGTTTTCCGAATCCCACCGGGCGGTCAAATCCGGCGCAGTCAATGAGCTGGTGGAGAAGGGCGGGCGCGGCAGCGCTAAATCGTCCTATATCTCGCTGGAGCTGATCCTGCTTTTGCTTCAGCATCGGGAATGCCATGCCGTAGTGCTGCGCAAGGTAGGCAACACCCTGCGCACCTCCGTGTACGCCCAGGTCTGCTGGGCCATCGCCGAGCTGGGGCTGTCCAGCCGGTTCAAGTGCACGGTGAGCCCCATGGAGTGCACGTATCTCCCCACGGGACAGAAGATCCTCTTCTTCGGTCTGGACGATCCCGGCAAACTGAAATCCATCAAGGTGCCCTTCGGCTACATTGGTCTGGCCTGGTTCGAAGAACTGGACCAGTTCGACGGCCCGGAGCAGGTGCGGAATGTGGAACAGTCTCTGTTCCGCGGCGGGCCCTACTCCTTCTGCTTCAAGTCTTTCAACCCACCGGCCATGGCCCGGAACTGGGCCAACAAGTACGTGTTGGAGCCCAAAGCGGGCCGCATGGTCCACCACAGCACCTACCTGACCACACCGCCGGAATGGCTGGGCCCGAAATTCCTGGCGGACGCGGAGCACCTGAAGGAGACCAGCGATACCGCTTACCGCCACGAGTATCTGGGCGAGGTGGTAGGCAGCGGCTCCGCGGTGTTTGATAACCTGCGGATGGAACCGATCACCGGCAAGCAAATCGCGGACTTTGACTATCACTATTTCGGCCAGGACTGGGGCTGGTACCCGGATCCCAACCACTTCGCCGGCTGCGCCTATGACAGCGGGACACGGACGCTGTACATCTACGAGGAATTTCGGGGCTGGCGGCAGTCCAACGCCGCCTGGGCGGGAAAGATCCGCCACCACATGGACGATCTGATCCTGGCCGACCCCGGCAGCGGCGGCGACCGCAATGTGGGCGACTTTCGGGACTATGGCTTTCGTATGCGCGAGGCGCAGAAAGGCCCCAACTCCGTGGCCTACGGGATTCGCTGGCTCCAGGCTCTTACGGCCATCGTCATAGATCCGGCGCGGTGTCCTGAGACGGCCAAGGAGTTCAGTGAGTATGAGTATGAGCGGGACCCCAAGACCGGCGAGGTGCTGGAGGGCTACCCGGATGCGGCTAACCACAGTATCGATGCGGTGCGCTACGCTTTGGAACCTGTGTGGAAGAGGAGAGGAAAATGAGACACGTTCGGAAGTGGCTGCTGGAGCGGTTCCTGCCCGCCTGGGCCAAGGATTCGGTCTACCGGGAGAACAGGGCGCTGCGGGACAAGCTGGAAAGGCAGGAGCGGGATATCCGGGAGCTGAACGCCTACATTGACGGTTTGGAAACCGCTCTGCGTTCCGTGCGGCGGATTGTCATCCAGAACGGGGCGAAACCATGAGTATTTGGAACGCGCTGAACAGCGCCTATAGCTTTGAGGACGCTTTCGGAGTGAAGGATTGCACCTCCCAGGCCATGCGGGAGACCGTTCGGGAGTGGTTCCGGCTGTACTACCAGCGGGAAGCCACCGAGGAATCCGACCCCTGCCAGCAGATCGCCTATACGATCGTCCATAAGCTGACCAAGACCTCCTTTGGGGAGTATAAAGCTGTCGGCAATGACGAATTTGCCCAGCAGGTGCTGGACGCCCTGGACACGGTGCGGAAAAAGGCCATGCAGCTGGCCCTTGTGGGCGGGGAGTCTTGGCTGAAGCCGGTGCCCACGGGGGACAGTTTCAGTTTTTCGGTCGTCAGCCGGAACAATGTACTGATCTTTGGCCGGGACGCTCAGGGTGTGCCTATGGATATCGGGGCGGTAGAGCAGACGGCGGAGGGCCGCCAGTGGTACACGCTGCTGGAACGGCGGACAGTGGACCGCTCCGGGAAGCTCACCATCCGAAACCGGCTCTATTGCTCCGAGCTTTCTGACACGCTGGGCCGGCCGGTCCCCCTGGCATCACTGGCCCGGTATGAGTTCCTGCCGGAAGAGTACACCTTCCAGGAGCCCCTGGGGGGTCTGGGTATGGCCCGGCTGGTCACTCCGCTGGAGAACTGTGTGGACGGCTCCCAGGATGGCGTCAGCGTTTACGCGCCCGCGGTGGGGCTGATCCGCAACATCGACAGGAATGAAGCTCTGTTGAACGGCGAGTTTGAACGGGGCAGTCCCGGATTATCGCCTCCGCCGACCTGTTCCGCAGGGGCAGGGACGGCCGCCGGCGGCTGTCGGACAAGCTCTTTGTGGGCATCGACGACAACCCGGAATCGGTAGGACTGACCATCTTCTCCCCGGAGCTTCGGGAGCAGTCCTTTCTGGCCCGGAAGCAGGAGTATCTGCGGTCCGCCGAGAACATCATCGGCCTGAAACGGGGCCTGCTGTCTGAGGTTGAGGCGGCGGAGCGAACCGCCACAGAGATCACTTCCAGCGCCGGGGATTACAATCTCAGCATTATTGATTTTCAGCAGATGTGGGAGAGCGCAGTCAGAGAGACCGTCCGGCTGTGCGGAGTGCTGGGGCCGCTTTACCACATCCCCGGCGCCCATGCGGTAAATTCGGACGCTGTCTCCATCGACTGGGGCAACGGTATTCTCTACGATGAGGACAAGACCTGGGCAGATTATCTGGACATGGTGGGCCGGGGCCTGCTCAAGCCGGAGATTGCCCTGGGCTGGCGCTTCGGGATGCCCACGGAGACGGAGGAGGATCTGGCCGCCATCCGGGCAAAGTATATGCCTACGCTGAAGCAGATGGCCGATGGGGATGAATAAATGCTTACGGCCCAGCAGACCGCCGCCCTGCGGGACGCGGCGTATCAGATCACCGGCCCGATCACGGAATATCTGATCCAGGACATTGTCCGGCGGGTGGCGGCGGCCGGACAGCTCACCAGTACCGCCCAATACCAAGTCTGGCGGGCTCAACAGCTGGGCCTGTCTCAGCGGCAGCTCAAAAAGGAGCTGCGCCGCCTGTTGGGGCTGTCCCACCGGGAGATCAGGCGGATCATGTACCAGTCCGCCCAGTCCGGGTACGAACTGAATGTGAGCCGGTTTCCGCAGATCCAGGCGGTGCGGTTTGAACAGAACGCCGTCCTTCAGCGGATCGTCTCCGCCGCCGTGGAGCTGGCGGAGGCCGATTTCACTAACCTGACCCAGACCCTGGGCATGGTGGACCCCTATGGCAGCGCGCTGCCCCTCCAGGATGCTTACCGCTCCTGCACCGACTTCGCGTTCAAGCAGGTCATCACCGGGGCGGCCAGCTATACCGAGTCCGTCCGGCAGGCAACCAGGAACCTGGCGGTCAAGGGGGTGCGGGTCATCGACTACGAGAGCGGAGCGCACACTTCCCTGGAGGCCGCTGTCCGGCGCAACATCATGGGCGGGCTGGGGCTGATGCAGGAGCAGGTCAGCCAGATAGTTCACGATCAGCTGGGCTGTGACGGCTGGGAGATCACCGCCCACGCCAACAGCGCCCCGGACCACGAGCCGATCCAGGGCAGGCAGTACCCGGACGGGGCATATCAGGCGCTGAACAGCAGCCTGGTGCGGCGCATCGGAACACTGAACTGCGGCCACGCCGCCTTTCCCATCATCCTGGGCGTCAACCGGCCTCAGTACACACCTGAGGAGCTGGAGAAGTTCCGAACGGACAACGAGAAGGGCGTGGTGGTGGACGGCGTCCATTATACCGGCTATCAGGCCACCCAGATGCAGCGCAAGCTGGAGCGGGCCATTCGGGCCCAGAAGCGGAAGGTTATGGTGGATGAGACCGCCGGGGACAAGGAGAAGCTGGCGCAGGACAAAACCAAGCTGACCATTCTGCGGCAGCGGTATGCTGAGTTTTCCAAGGCCGCGGGGCTGCGCACGCAGTACGAGCGGACGGAGGCGGCGGGGTTTGGGGAAAAGGCATCCCGTTCCCTTGCAAGTTCGTCGGATTCTGGTATAATGGGGGCAAATGTGCCGAGGGAGATACCGAAGATGATTGAAGCGCCCACGCCTGCTCAGGAGCCGGGGCTCCAACCAAAGCGATATCTGTAGATGTGACGGAGGAATATCTGAGCACCGCTATACCGGGGCAAGGTTCGGTTACATACGACAAAGGCTATTCCGAGGAACTCCATCGAGCGGAGATCAATTTTTCCAAATGGGTACATGATACGTTTGGTGGAGATATTCACCTGCTCAATGAAGTGAATCAGGAAAACGTGCTGACGCCTGACTATTTGTGGCGTGGTAAGTTATGGGATTTGAAAACGGTGTCTACAGAGAAGGCCGCTAATGCCGCTGTCAGACACGGGTTGCAACAAATCCGCAAAAACCCTGGAGGTATCTTCCTGGATTACAGGGGAAAAAGTATTGATTTAGATGTTTTGCTGTCTGTCATTGGCAAGAGAATGCAATGGAGACGAGACAATGCTATCGTGGATATAGCTGTTATTCTGGATGATGAGTTCCACATCTGGAGGTATTGAAAAAGAGGTGCCCCCCCACCCAAAATAGCGGAGGTTCACCTCTTTCGTGGAACTGACCGCAGCCCAGCTGCCAAAGGCGGGCTTTGGGGGCCACGACCAACTCCATCTATAATCATTATACACAGTAAGTGCGAATTATGCAAGAGGTAGTGAGAAAATTTTGTTGGACAAAAAGACGATAGAAGCCATCGAGGCCATCTTAAAACGGGGCAATGACGCAAAAGTCCGCCGGAAGGGCGGCGGGTACGTGGTCATCGAGCTCAAAGAGACAATCAAATACAGCCCTCCGCCGATTGTGGCGGGGGAAGGGCAATAGGAGCCAACAGTCGGGGAACACCTGGCGGTTGGTTCTTTTTATTTTAAAATCAGGAAGGAGAAAACATGAAAGCGGAATTTTTGCAGAACTTCAAGGTTGGGGACGCACCCCTGCCCAAGGAGATCATCGACGCCATCCTGGCGGAAAACACCCGTGACGTGGAGGCGGCGGTGAAGCCTTTCGCGGACTATGAGTCCATCAAGAAGCAGCTGGATACCGCCACCGAGGGGCTGAAAGCCTTTGATGGGGTGGACGTGAAGGACCTCCAGGGGCAAATCACGACCCTCCAGGGCAAGCTGGACACCCAGGCCCGGGAGCACGCGGCCCAGCTGGCCGACCTGGCCTTTGACGGCGTGCTGAAGGACGCCATCACCGCCGCTCGCGGCCGGAACGATAAGGCCATCCGCGCTCTGCTGGACGTGGAAAAGCTGAAGGCCAGTAAGGATCAGACCGCCGATATCAAGGCCGCCCTGGAGGAGCTGAAGAAGGACAGCGGCTACCTCTTCGAGAGCGAGGAAACCCCGCCCCCCTACGCCGCCGGGACCGGGACAGGAGGCGGACGCCCCGCCACCGGCCTGGATGCCATCCGTGCAGCCGCCGGCCTCACCGCCGGCGAGAAAAAGTAAAGGAGATCTGAACTATGCCTAACGCGATTGAACTGGCAAAACAATTCGTACCCATCCTGGACGAGGTGTACAAGAACGCCTCCCTCACCGGCGACCTGGACGGCGCCGCCGAGCTGGCCCGTCAGGGGGCCAACGCCAACGAGCTGATCATCCCCATGCTGTCCATGCAGGGGCTGGGGGATTACTCCCGCAACAGCGGCTATGTGGACGGCGACGTGACTCTGACCAATGAGACCGTCAAGTGTAACTTCGACCGGGGCCGGCTGTTCACTGTGGACACCATGGACAATCTGGAGACCGCCGGCATCGCCTTCGGCCGCCTGGCCGGGGAGTTCATCCGCACTCAGGTGGTGCCCGAACTTGACGCGTTCCGTTTCGCCTGCTACGCCGGCAAGACGGGGATTTCCAAGGTGAGCACCGGGGCCACCCTGTCCGACGGCTCCGCCGTCCTCAAGGCCATCCGGGCCGCCAACGACAAGATGGACGAGGACGAGGTGCCCCAGGAGGGGCGGTACCTCTACATCACCCCCACTCTGCTGGGCATGGTCCAGGACCTGGACACCACCAAGAGCCGGGAGGTGCTCCAGAACTTCGCCAAAACAGTGAAGGTGCCTCAGACCCGGTTCTACACCGCTATTCAGCAGAAGTCCGGCAAGCTCATTACCACCGGCTCTGGGGAAAATGCGGTCACCAGTGATGAGACCGCCGGCGGGTACGCCAAGGCAACCAACGCCAAAGACATCAATTTCATGATCATCCACAAGCCCGCCGTCATCCAGTTCCCCAAGCACGTGGCCCCCAAGATCATCACCCCCGAGCAGAATCAGACCGCCGACGCCTACAAGTTCGGCTACCGCAACGTGGGCATCGCCGATATCTACGCCAACAAGCTGGCGGGAGTTTACCTGCACCACAAGGCCTGAGCGCCATGACCGGCTATGACTTCTACACCGGCGCCTACCACGGCGGCGCCATCTCCGCTGAGGAGTGGCCCGCCTATGAGGGGCGGGCGGAGGCCCATCTGGCGCGGTACCAGCGCATTTATACCGTGACCGCCCCCGGGCCGGACAGCGAGGCCATGGCCGTGTGCGCCATGGCGGAGGCCTTGTACGGCTTCGATCTGCTGGCCAGCGGAGAGGGCGGGCCGGTGCAGTCCGCCTCCATCGGCAGCGTGTCCGCCAGCTATGGCGGCCCGGCGGCCCAATCCATGGACCTGAGCCCCGGAGGTCAGGGGCGGGAGCTGTACCGCTGCGCGTCGCTGTACCTGGACATATACAGGGGGTGCGGCTGATGGTCCGTATCAAGCGGCGGGGGAGCCCGGTAGACTACCGGCTGTGCAATCAGACCGTTACCCTCTACCACTGGGACGGCAAGGATACCGTTATCCGGCGGGTCATAGAGAAGGGCGCGTTCCTGGACTTTAAAAAGGTGCAGGATGTGTCCAAGACGGGCAGCATGGAGGTCAACAGCTTCCTGCTGGTGATCCCCTGCTCGGAGATCCCGGTGGCGGTGGGGGACAAGGTGTTCCACGGCGAGGGGCCGGAAATCGCCTCCCGGGAGGACTGGGCGGGGCTCATCCCCTCCAGGGTCCCCGGGCTTGTGGTGGTGAAGTGGGTAGACCCAAAGTATTGGAAGGACCGGCTGGTCCACGTGGAGGCGGGGGGATAGCGTGAACGTCGTCGGGCACATCAAGGTGGACATGGTCCCGGTCAGCACCGTAATGAAGCGGCTGGGGGTCACGGCCCAGGGGGATGTGCAGCGGTTTCACACCGCAAACGCGCTGCGCCGCATCCAACGGTATATGCCCGACCGCTCCGGGGCCATGATCAAGCTGATGATTGTGCAGAGCCCAACTGATGAGCCGTTTATCCACGTGGACGCACCCCAGGCCCGGATGCTGTACTATGGCAAGGTTATGGTAGACCCGGTGACCCACGCGGCGGGCTTCCTGACATCTAACGGCTGGCGGTCCCGGAAGGGAGTGCCCAAGGTGGCCAGCGGCCGGGACATCCAGTATGACCAGACCAAGAATCCCCAAGCGGGCCCCTTCTGGGACCGCCGCCTGATGGCCGCGGAGGGGGACGCCATGCGGCAGGAGCTCCAGGACTACGTGGACAGGAGGGCGGGAGGATGAACGCGCTGGAAAAGATCACAGTTTTTGTGCGCAGCTACCCCGGCGCGGACATTCTCCAGACCTTCCGGGTGGACTACACCGACCAGATCCCCGCCAACGGCGGTATTTTTCCCTCGGGCCTGGTGGAGGTCAGCCGGAAGACGGACCTGATGGGCAACATCACTGTTACCAACCAGTACAATTTCGGGCTGTACTATGTGTTTGAGAAGGCTCCCGGCGACGGAGAGGGGGCGGCGGTGAACGCCGACTGGCTCATGGATTTCCAGGAGTGGGTGCAGGAGCGCTCCGCGCTGGGGGCGGCCCCGGTGTTCGGAGACGATCTCCGGCAGGAGCGCATCAAAGCCCAAAACGGCGTGCTGTACGCCGCCGGGGACGAGGGACTGGCCACGTATATGGTTCAGCTTTCCGTCCAGTTCGTAAAGCATTTCCCAACCACGGATCCGTGGTTTATCTGACACGAAAGGGATGTAAAATCATGGCTTTTAAATTCAAAACCCCGCCTGGCCAGACCATCGACCGAAAGCTGTACCTGTGCTGCGGCAACTACGGCACCGCCGCGGCTCCCCAGTGGGGCAAGCTGGGCAAGCGGGTGGAGGACAGCTCCGCCGAGATGGACTGGAGCGAGGAGACCAAGCAGGACATTTTGGGCGACACCCACAGCACCATGAAAAAGCCGGTGATCTCCCAGACCTTCGACCCCTGCGAGCTGGACGCCGGGGACCAGTACCAGCAGAAGGTGTGGGAGCTGGCGGTGGTGGACCAGGACGCCCCCGCGCTGTGCAACCAGGATCTGCTGCGCATCCACCTGTATGCCGTGGATGAGGATGGCAGCGCCTTCGCGGAGCGCTATCCCAGCTCCATGGTGAAGCCCTCCGGCCTGGGCGGCGCGGGGGGCGGCTCCCTGACCATGCCCATCGACATCACCTTCGGCGGCACCCGGGAGATTGGCACCGCCTCCGTGGCGGCGGACGGCACAATCACCTTTACCCCGAAAGGAGCGGCCGGCGCCTGATGAAGGAACTGAACTTTGAAACGGGCCTGGTGGAGATGGCGGTCAACGGCGGGCGCGTCATCCGCTTCAACCCCGCGGACGTGGGCTTCATGGACACTCTGTACAGCCTGCTTGCCAAGATCGAGGCCATCGAGGCGGAGACCAGGAAGAAGCAGGACAAGGGGGACGATCTGGCCAAGCTGTTCGACCGCTCCCGGGCCAGCGACAAGCGGATGAGGGACGCGGTGGACTTTGTCTTTGGCGAGGGGTTCTGCGCCGATGTGTTCCCGGGCATCCGGCTGACGGCCCTGGCGGACGGCCTGTCCGTGCTGGAGAATTTTGTCTTTGCCGTTGTGGACGAGATGGATGAGAGCGTCCGGGACAACCTGGCCAAGCGGGAGGGCCGCATCGCCAAATACACGGCCAAGTATCAGGCCCGAAAGAATGCCGTCCCCCTGGCGTGAGCTGCTGCCCACCAGCGTGGAGGTAGGCGGCGCGGAGTACGCGATCCGCTCGGACTACCGGGCGGCGCTGGACATCTGCGCCGCCCTCTCCGACCCGGAGCTGGAGCTGGATGGCCAGGAGCGGGCTGTCGCAGCCCTGACCATCTTTTACCCGGATCTCTCCGCCATGCCGCCGGAGCACTATCAGGAGGCCATAGACCAGTGCCTGCGCTTCATCAATGGCGGCGGGGAGGACGCGCCCCGCAAAGTCCCCAAGCTGGTGGACTGGGAGCAGGATTTCCAGCACATCATAGCTCCCATCAACCGGGTGCTGGGGCAGGAGGTCCGGGCGGTGGAGTATATGCACTGGTGGACCTTCCTGGCGGCGTTTTACGAGATCGGGGACTGTACCTTCGCCCAGATCGTCCGCGTTCGGGACCGGCTGGCCCGGGGGAAGCCATTGGATAAGCAGGACCGGGAGTGGTACCAGAATAACCGGCATTTGGTGGATTTCAAACGGAAATACACCAGCGCGGAGGATGAGATGGCGAAGTCATGGGGGTTCTGACGGGTGAACTCCGCGCGAAGGGAGGCGAACGGTGTGCATGACGGTTCCATTACCTTCTCCACGGCGTTGGACAACGCGCAGCTGGAGAAGGATCTGGCTGGCCTGACCAAGAAAATTGAGAAGCAGGAGCGGAAAATCGCCGACCTCAGCGCCAAGCGGGACAAGGCGAAGGAGAAGGGCCTCTTCGACATGGGCGTACTGGACGCCGAAAAGGCCAAGCTCCAGGAGATCAAGGACCGGCTGGCGGAAATCCGCGTCCTGGCAAAAGACAAGGGTTACAGCGTGGAGCAGCGGGAGAGCTATGCCGCACAGATCCCCGTGGTCCGGCAGGAGCTCAAAGACCAGCAGACACGGGTCAACGCCCTCCAGGCGGAGTGGAATAAGACGGAGAACGCCGTTGAACGTTATTCCACCCAGCTGAGTGATGCGGAAAGCACATTAGACCGCCAAAAGGCAGAGGCGGGTGAGCTGGTCCAAAGGATTGAGACGGCCAATGGCGCCGCGGCCCAGATGGCGGGGGCTGTGGATCAAGCGGGGACCTATATGGCCCGGTTTACGGCAAGGGTGAAAAAGCTGGCTTCCCGGGTATTTGTGTTCACTCTCATTACCACGGCCCTGCGCGGGATGCGCACATGGATGGAGAAAGTCATCAAGACCAACAGCGAGGCCCGCCAGTCCATCGCCATGCTGAAGGGCGCGCTGCTCACCCTGGCCCAGCCCCTGGTGGAGGTCATCATCCCGGCCTTCACGATACTGGTTAACGTGCTGGCGCGGGTGGTGACTGCGGTGGCGCAGTTGGTCTCCGCCCTGTTCGGGAAAACGCTGAAACAGTCCAAGGACAGCGCAAAAGCGCTGTACAAGGAGGCCGGCGGAATCCAGGCCGTGGGCGACGCGGCGAAGGACGCCATGGGCTCCCTGGCGGGCTTTGATGAGATCAACACCATCAGCACGGAAAACGCAGGGGCCGCCGGTGGCGGAGCCGCGGGGGAGGCCGTCGCGCCGGACTTCTCCTGGGCGGACGATATGGACGGCATGATGGACCGGCTCAAGGAGATCGCGGACCTGGTGGGGCTTATCGCGGCGGGGCTTGCCCTGTGGAAACTCAGTGATCTGCTCCCTGGGGCGCTGGGGACCATCGCGGAGAAGCTGGCGGGGATTCTGCTGACGGCCGGTGGTCTGCTCCTCTATTGGACGGGCCTCACCGACGCCTGGGAGAACGGCGTGGACTGGCTGAACCTGATTGAGATGATCGGCGGACTGGCCGCGGCCGCTCTGGGGCTGTATCTGCTGTTCGGCCCCATCGCCGCGGGCATCGCCCTGGTTGTGGGCGGGCTGGGAATGCTGGTCACAGGGTTCCGCGACGCCATGAAGAACGGCTGGAACCTGCAAAATGTGCTGTTATCCATCGCGGGGCTCCTGGCGGCAGGGCTGGGTATTTCCCTCATCACCGGGTCCTGGATTCCTCTGCTAATCGCGGGAATCGCCTCCGTCCTGCTGGCCCTGACCGTAGCCACAGGACACGGCGAGGAGCTGATTAATGGTGTCCGCACTGTCTTTAAGGGTTTTTCCGAATTTTTTAGTGGGGTTTTTTCCGGCGACATTGAAAAGACCGTTGATGGTATCGCAAAAATCTTTGATGGACTGAAAACCTCTATTTTTGCGGTTCTCGACGGGGTGAAGGACAGCTTGCTCAGTTTCTTGGGCTGGCTGGACGAAAAAACGGGCGGTCGATTCCACGGAATTATCGAGACGGCAAAGGGGTTTGTCACTGGGTTCTTCGACAGTGTAAAAACCACTTTGGGCGAAACATTGGACGCGGTCAAGCAGATCTTTACAGGGATCGCGCAGTTCATTGGCGGCGTTTTCATGAACGATTGGGACCTGGCCTGGGAGGGGATCAAAAATATCTTTAAGGGCGCTTGGAACGGAATCGTTTCCCTCCTGGAGGGCGCGGTCAACTTGATTATCAAGGGCCTAAACTGGCTGATCTCTCAGATGAACAAGATCAGCTTTACAGTGCCCAGCTGGGTGCCGGGAGTTGGCGGAAAGAGCCTGGGGATCAGCATCCCGTCCATCCCGGAGGCTAAAATCCCCCGCCTTGCTCGGGGCGCGGTGATCCCGCCCAACCGGGAGTTTATGGCGGTGCTGGGCGACCAGCGCAGCGGCAACAACCTGGAGGCCCCGGAGGATTTGATCCGCCAGATCGTCCGGGAGGAATCAGGCGGAGGGAGCGCGGAGCTGGTCCAGCTGCTCCAATCCATCCTGAAAGCAATCAAGGACGGACACAGCATCATGGTGGATGGCACTGTGTTCGGCAGGACTGCCATCAAAACAATCAACGGCGTGACCACCGCCGCCGGGAAACAGCTTCTGCTCTTGTGAGGTGCCTATGAACATCTTGATCATTGATGGACACGATTATACCCGCTGGATCGAGGACGGCGGCTATGACTGGAGCCGGGATGATCTGGACAGCGAGAAGACCGTCCGGGTCAAAACCGGGCATATGCGCCGGGATAAAATCACGGAAAAGCGGAACTTGTCCTTCAAAATGCTGCCCATGCCGGAGGATCTGGCCGCCCAGCTGGACACGGACCTGCACGCTGAACAGTTCAGTGTGCGTTACCACGATCTCCACGGGGACCAGACCAGAAAATTTTACTGCTCCAAGCTGCCCGCGAAGCTCCAGCAGGTAACCAGAGATGGGGTGCTGATGTGGGCGGGCATCTCCTTCAATCTGCATGAAATCTGAGGTGTGACATGGCCCAGATAACCAGCGCCCTGTGGAAAACCCTCTGGCGTACGCCGGGGACCACCAGGGAATATCAATTCGACATTGCCGGGACGGTGTACGGCCCTGATGTGGAGGTATCCCACCACGTGGACAGCGGCCTGTATGAAAAGTTCGGCATCGGTGGCGCCGCCGCGGCGAAGCTGACCCTCTCCCTGTTCGCGGACGGCATCCCCAGGGCGGCGGAGATCAAGCGTTACATACGCCTGCGCAACGGCGGGCGGGTGTCGGAGTGGCTGCCCAAAGGCGTGTTCTTCACCAGCAACCGAAGCGAGGAGGACGGGTACTGGACCATTGAGGCCTTTGACGCCATGCGCAAGGCGGAACAGCCGTGGGAGCCGGACCAAAGCCTCAACTTCCCGCTGCCTATGCCGGCAGCCGTGGAGGAGTTCGCCCGGATCATGGGGGTGGAGATCGACCCCAGGACCCGGCTCAACCCGGATTACACCATCGACTACCCGGCCAGCGACCCCGCCAGCGAGACGGGGGATTACTACAGCATCCGGCAAGAGCTTCAGTGGATCGCCGCCGCCCACGCGGGCAACTGGATCATCACCGGGGAGGGCAGGCTGCTGCTGGTGCCCCTGCTGTCCATCCCGGCTGAGACAAATTACCTTGTGACGGAGTACGGCGACGCCATCACGCTGGGAGGGGTGAGGCTCCTTGTCTGACAAGTTTTTTGTGGGCCTTGACCTCACCCGCGTGGAGGACAACGGCATACAGAGGCCCATATCCCGGGTGACACTGCTGCTGGATGACGAAAATTCTATCACTGCCGGGGACGACACAGGCGCGGAGCTGCTGGCGGACTGCCCCCATGCCACCCAGGCCATGGCGGACGCCATATTGGCCCAGGTGAAGGGCTGTCAATACCAGATGTTTGAGGCGGATGACGCGGCTCTGGACCCGTCCGCGGAACTGGGAGACGGCATTACGGCTGGAGGGATGTACTCCGTCATCTCCCGGCTGGACGACGATGGCAGCGGTTACTCCGGCATTTCCGCCCCCGGCAAATCGGAATTGGAGGACGAATACCCCGCGGCAGGCCCCATGACGCGGGCGTTTAACCGAACAATCGCCCAGACCAACTCCCGGATTACCAAAACGGCGGAGCAAATCCGCCTTGAGGTGACAAGCGCGCTCAACGGCCTGTCCAGCTCAATTGCAATTGAGCTAGATAGGATCACACAGCGGGTGGATGACAATGAGCAGGGATTGTCCCAAACCCTGCGGATCGCCGCCGACGGTGTGACCATCACCAACGCCCAGGGGAGCACCCTGACCATTGACGGCGGGCAGATCAACGCCAGCAAAATCAAGGCGGAAGATCTGGACGCCAGCAAGATCAATGTGAACGACCTTCGGCTGACCGGGGCCATCACTTGGGGAGACCTGGCAAGCGATGCGAAAAGCCAGGTTACAAGCGCACAAAACACGGCGGCATCCGCTTTGTCCAGCGCCAGCGCCGCCCAGAGCACGGTGAGCGGGTGGGTATATCCAGGGTCTACCTACATGAATGGAGCCATGCTTATGACCGGGACGGTTAAGGCGTCCACACTGCAAGGCGGATCGATCCAGCTCATTGATTTTGGCGGCGGGCTCGCCGGGGCAATGGCTCTCTCCGGGGCGTCGTCCGCGGGGTACGCCGTCGATATCACGAGCTATGGCGCAATGAGGCTTACCGCACAATCCGGCGACGTCTACATACAGTCCAGCCAATACGGCCATTACCTGTGGGTAAGTGACAATGCGTATGTAAACTGCCCGTTTGTGTCCCGAAATGTGTCGTCTCTCGGGACAAGCTATTACAAATGGAGCGATGTATATGCCAACAACGCTACCATTCAGACTTCGGACCTCTCCCTGAAAAAAGACGTTCAGTACGGCCTGAGCGGCTATGACGCATTGTTCGACGCGCTCAGGCCGATGAGCTTTATCTTTGTCGATGGGGAGAGCGGCAGAAGGCACTTAGGCATGGGCGCCCAAGACGTTGAAACAGCCATGAAGCAAGCGGGGATATCGAGCATGGATTTCGCCGGATTCATCAAGTCTGAGCGCCCGGAAGGGGGCGGTTACAATTACGCCCTGCGCTATGGAGAGTTCATCCCGCTGTGCATCGACCAGATCCAGCGGCTGAAGGCCCGCGTGGATGAATTGGAGAGGAGGGATTCCCGGTGAATGATCTGCAGAAGGCGCTGGACCAGGCGTTCCGGGTGCTGTCCGCCATCCCTGTGAGCGGCGACAATGTGGAGCTGATGGCCATGGCACGGGAGAGCCTGCGCACGGCCTACCACCTGGCAGGCGGAGAGGAGGAGTGCCCCGATGGCTGACAAAACCACCGGCGGGCTCACTGCGGTCACCGAGGCGGCGATCGGCAGTTTGCCCAGCATCGCGGACCTGTATGACGATACCCTCCTCCCGGTGGAGCAGCAGGGCGAGGCCCGCCATATGACAGGGGCCCAGTGGAAACGATACGCCCAGGCCGCGGTATCTGTTTATGTGGACGGCGCAAAAGACGCGGCGGACGCGGCGGCGGACAGTGCGGAAAGTGCGGAAAGGTCCGCGCAGGATGCGGCGGACAGCGCCGCGAATGCCGCCGGCAGCGCCCAATCCGCCCAGCAGTACAGCGGCAAGCCCCCCATCATCCAAAACGGCACGTGGTGGACCTGGAACGCTGCAAAACAGGAGTATGTGGACACCGGCGAGGCTGCCCGGGGCAATTTGATGTATGCCACGTTTTACGTGGACGCGGCCACGGGGACGTTGTACATGGTCACAGATAATGAGTACACCGGGCCGCAATTCCGGCTTGACGGCGCAGATTTGGAGGTTGTATTGAATCATGGCTGAAACAAGCACAAAGCTGGGGAGGGTGTCCCTGGTTCCACGCGGAAAATATGACCCTGCCGCGGCCTACGACCGCCTGGACCTCGTGGAGTACGAGGGTTCCAGCTATCTGGTCCTCATGAACGGGATCACGGGCGTAACGCCGGCAGAGGGCCCTTCCTATATGCTGGCCGCGTCAAAGGGAGGAGAGGGCGGCGTCGGTCCGGCGGGACCGCAGGGCCCCCAAGGCGATACTGGCCCGCAAGGTCCACAGGGTAATACCGGCCCGCAAGGTCCACAGGGTGATGCAGGCCCGCAGGGACCAAAAGGCGACCCCGGCGCGGACGGCACGTCCTTCACCGTTTTGGGCCGCTATGACACGCTGGCCGCGCTGAAAGCGGCCCATCCCACCGGCAGTGAGGGAGAAGCCTGGGCCGTGGGCAGCGCGGAGGACAACGACATCTACCTCTGGGATGTGGACGCGGGCGACTGGAACAGCGTCGGAAGCTTGCAGGGACCGCCCGGCCCGCAAGGCCCGGCAGGTCCAAAGGGTGATACGGGCGCGGAGGGCCCCACTGGGCCACAGGGCCCTCCTGGAGCGGGCGGAGCCCAGGGTGAACCGGGTCCAAAGGCCAGCGAAATCACAGTGACCCTTCCGGCTTCGGGATGGTCTAATGGCACGCAAACGGTCAACAATGCCGGTCTGCTGGCCGATGGATACGGCTATATTCCGGCCCCAGACGCGCAAAGCTTTGAGATGTACGCGGCCTGTATGGTTCGGGCGGGCGATGTGGAGACGGACGGAGAGGTCACCTTCCGCTGCTCCGATACACCTACGGAAAATCTGACCGTCAACATCATGAGAATTGAGGTGGAGTGATCTATGGGGACCGCGTATAACATGACAGGCGGGGGAGCCGGCGGGGGCATCAAGCTGCAATCCATCGCCATCACCGCGCCCCCCGCCAAGACCAGCTATCTGGCCGGGGAGGTGTTCGACCCCGCCGGCATGGTGGTGACCGCCGCATACTCCAACGGGGCCACCCTGGCCGCCACGGGGTACGCTGTGGAGCCCTCCGGGCCGCTGGCGGACGGCGTGGAGGCGGTGACGGTGCGGTACACCGAGGGCGGGCGCAGCGCCGCGGCCACCCAGCCCATCACGGTGGTCCACCGGCTGACGGGCATATCCATCGAGACGCCCCCGGCCAAAACGGAATACCAGGCGGGGGAGGTCTTTGACCCCGCGGGCATGGCGGTGCTGGCCGCCTATTCCGACGGCGGCTCCGCGGCGGTGACGGGCTACACCGTCCCCACCGAAGCCTTTGCCGTCCCCGGCCCCCAGACGGTGGCGGTGACATACACCGAAAATGGCGTAACCGCCTCCGCCTCCGTTTCCGTCACGGTGGCCCGGCTGGTGATCGAAACGGTTCCGAGTCAGAGCGGGAGCCCCACCTATACCGGGGAGGCCATCACGCTGGAGCTGGAGAACTATGATCCGGCCCAGCTCACCCTGGGCGGGACGACCTCGGCGGTGAACGCCGGGGAGTACGCCGCCACCGTCACCCCCACGGAGAGCTGGCAGTGGAGCGACGGCACCACCGGGGCAAAGCCCGTGGTCTGGACCATCGGGAAGGCGGCGGGGAGCGTGAGCCTTTCCCCGGCGTCGGTGACGCTGGACAAGGACCACCTTACGGCGGAGATCCAAGTGGCCAGGGCCGGGGACGGCGCGGTATCCGCCGTATCCAGCGATACCGGCGTGGCCGCGGTGAGCGTGTCAGGCACGGTGGTGACGGTGTCCAGCGTGGGCCAGGCCAGCGGGACCGCCACAGTGACGGTAGCAGTGGCCGAGGGGTCCAATCACCTGGCGGCCAGCGGGATGGCGTTGGTGACGGCCTCCTTTGTCATGATCTACGGCGTGGAGTGGGACTGGACCGACAGCGGCCCCACAAAAGGCACCCGCACCGACGCGGCGGCGTTTTTCACGGACCCTGTCCCCGCGGTGAACAATGGGACGGGCAGCTCTCCCTTCGACGGCATTATGCCTTGGGCGGGCATGGTGAGAGAGAACCGCGCCGGCGGCGTTGAGGTCAAGGAGCCGAAGTATTGGTTTAAGTGGACTAAGACGGGAAAGAAACTGAAGCTCCAAATCGCGGCTGGACCCGTTGATGGATTCCATGTGGACCCGGTGAACATGGACCGGGGAGACGGCCTGGGGGAGTTGGACTTCTCCTACATCGGAAGGTACCACTGCGCTACAAGTACCTACAAATCTGAGACCAACAAGGCCCAGCAGGTAAGCATTACTAAAAGCACGGCCCGGACCAAGATTCACAGCCTGGGCGCAAACTTCTGGCAGATCGACTTTGCCCAGTTCTGGTATGTTGGGATGCTATATCTGGTGGAGTTCGCTGACTGGAACGGAAATCGAATCGGCCCAGGCTGTTCTATAAACAACTCCGCAGCAAACAACGGCACTACGGATGATATGCCGTACCACACCGGCACCATAAAATCTGTCCAATCTACTTACGGGTTTGTTCAGTATCGCAACATTGAGGGCTGGTGGTCTCATATGATGGATTTTATGGATGGCTGCTACTTGAATAGTAATGGTCTGAATGTCATCTTGAATCCCGATCAGTTCAGTGACAGTGCTAATGGTGTCCTGGTTGGTAAGCCGGCAAGTGGTTTTCCGTCTGATTTTGCAATTCCAACTCAGGGCGGTTTAGAGTGGGCATTGTATCCCATTGAGGCATCTGGCAGCACCGAGACGTATGTCCCGGATTCCTGGGGGTTTCCCGGTGCTAATACGTGTCTGACCCACGGTGGGCCTTATAAGTGGAATCAGTTTTATGGTATATTTTGCATTGAATTCGTAGCTGCGTCGAACGCTAACATCTTAACCGGCTGCCGCCTCCAGGAACGCCCGCCGAAGACGACATAAAGGAGGCCCACTATGGAACTTGAATACATATTCGGAACCCTTAACGGTTCGGAAACCCTCCGCGTGAAAGGCCCGTCCCACACCGAGCTGTCCGGCTTCCAGCAGGTGGCGCAGGAGTCTCCCGGCGAGACGGTCACCGACCGCTTCCGGGTGGTGCGCAGGCTGAAAAGCGCGGAGGATACAGCGGGCCACTGCTACGACTGGTACGAGATCGACCGGCATTACCGCACGGTGGACAAGACCCCCGGAGTGTCCGCCCGGGTGGATAAGCTGGCCCCCGGCGTGGAAGCGGCGGCGGTGGCATTCTGCCTTATGGCGGAGGCGGGACAGATCGACGCCGCCACCGCCGGGGAGCGGGCGGAGCTGTTCTCCCCGTGGGCCCCCGGTGTGGACTACAAAACAGGCCAGCTGCGGCGGCGGGAGGGGGCGCTGTACCGCTGCCTCCAGGGCCACCGCTCCCAGGAGGGGTGGGAGCCGGAGAACGTCCCCAATCTCTGGAAGCTGGCCCACGACCACGCGGAGCGGTGGCCGGAGTGGTCCCAGCCCATCTGCGCCGGGGACGAATACGGCCAGGGGGCGGAGGTGACCCATGCGGGGGATCACTGGATCAGCGATGTGGACGGCAACGTCTGGGAGCCGGGGGTCTACGGCTGGTCCCGGGCGGAAAACGAGTAAGGAGGATCTGAGATGGAACACGTGAACAGAATCAAGGCGGCGGTGGCCGCGGTGGCGGGCCTGCTCACCGGCCTGTGGGGCTGGCTGGGCTGGCTGGTGGTGGGCTGGATCGTGTGCATGGTGCTGGACTATGCCACCGGCTCCATGGCGGCCGCCAAGGAGGGGCAGTGGTCCAGCGCCAGGGCCCGCGAGGGCATCTGGCACAAGTGCGGCATGATCGTGGTGGTCATCGTGGCGGCGGGCGCGGATCTGCTGCTGGCCACCGTGCTGGCCAACCTGCCGCTGGTGACGCTGCCCTTTGAGTACGCGGGGCTGGTGTGCCCGGTGGTGCTGGTGTGGTACATCGTGACAGAGCTGGGCTCCATGGCGGAGAACGCCGCCGTCATGGGGGCCCCGGTGCCCCAGTGGCTGCTGAAGCTGCTGGCCCTGAGCAAGGGGGCCGTGGACGGCGCCGGGGAGCAGATCGGCGGGGATGGCCATGAATAACGAGCGCCTGATCTGGGACAAGCTGCTCGCCGCCGGGCTCACCCCGGCGGGGGCGGCGGGGCTGCTGGGCAACCTCCAGGCGGAGAGCGGCTTGAACCCGCGGAACCTCCAGAACAGCTATGAGGGCAGGCTGGGCATGGCCGACGCTGAGTACACCGCCGCCGTGGACCGCGGGGCCTATACCAATTTTGCCGCCGACGGCGCGGGGTACGGGCTGGCCCAGTGGACCTACCCCAGCCGCAAAGCCGCCCTGCTGGCCTATGCCGGGGCCAGAGGGCGGTCTGTCGGCGACCTGGACACGCAGGTGGGATATCTGCTCCAGGAGCTTCAGACGCTGTTCAAGCCGCTGTGGGACAAGCTCCGCACCACGGACAGCGTCCGGGAGGCGTCGGACTGCGTGCTGCTCCAGTTTGAGCGGCCCGCCAACCAGAGCGCGGAAAACTGTGCCCGGCGGGCGGCGTTGGGGGAGCGTTTTTTTGAACTGTACGGAGGAGGGAAGGACATGGAGTACATCATGACGGCGGAGGAGTTCTGCGCCCAGCTCATTGACATTGAGCAGAACCGCAAGACGGCCTATATGCTGGGCCCCTGGGGCTGGCCCGCCAACGACAAGATGATTACCCGGGCCACCACCCAGGGCGGCAACGCCAAGACCAACCGGCAATGGCTGGGCAAGGCCAACGCCATCAAGGGGCAGGGCTACCTGTTTGACTGCGTGGGGCTCATCAAGGGCGTCCTGTGGGGCTGGAGCGGCGATATGAGCCGCACCTACGGCGGGGCAGGGTACGCCTGCAACGGCGTGCCCGACTACGACGCCAAGGGGATGATCGACCACTGCCTGGAGGTGTCCACCGACTTCACCAGCATCGTCCCCGCTGAGGCTGTCTGGATGGACGGCCACATCGGCGTCTACGTGGGCGGCGGCATGGTGGTGGAGGCCACGCCCAAATGGGAGGGCGGGGTGCAGCGGTCCACCTGCTCCAATGTCTCCACCCAGCTGATCGGTGGCACCGCCGGGAGCCGCCGGTGGACCAAACACGGCAAGCTGCCCTGGGTGGACTACTCGGTGGCGAAGAATAAGGAGGGGAACGAAATGCTGACCTATGAGCAGTGGAAGGAATACATGGACCGCTACCGCAAGGAGCAGGCCGGTCTGCCCGCTTCCGGCTGGGCCAAGGAGGAGCTGGCCGCCGCCGTGGCCGCGGGCATCACCGACGGCAAGCGCCCGCACGACTTTGTGACCCGCGAGGAGGCCGCTGTCATGGCTGTGAGGAGCGGGCGATAAGGCAATAAAGGAGGACGCCTGACCGCTCAGGCGTCCTCCAATTCGATTTTATCCACTTCCGCTTCAAATTTTCGCACCCATTCTTTACACGCCCACTCGATCTCTTTGATCCTGGACCGGCCATAGTATTTTCCGATATAGCTCATTTTTCGGGCCAGCGTCTCATCCATGACCATGGTAAACTTCAGTTCCATGCAAATCACCTCACGGAAATTGTACCAGCATGAAATGGATACAAGACTTATTAAGTATTGAAACAGTATTGACACATTGAAATAAACGTGATAAAGTAAAAAATACCTGGCAGAAGCTGTAACTCCTGCCAGGTAACGTGTGGGACGCGCCGTTCCGCTATAGGATGATCCGGGTGCAGAAATCGGTCAGGATCGCCAGAAACTGAGCATTGGTGGGCTTTCTTTTCAAGGGAAAGCCCGCCAGCTCAGACAGCATCAGTGGATCGTTTTCCCAGGCCACGGAAACCAACGTACGGATATTGCGCTCCACCGCCTTCCAGTTGGTGCCGCAGTGCGCCGCTACGTCCGGGTAAATCAGCTTGGTAATGAGCCGGAGCCGCTCCGGGTCACCAATCGAGAGCTGGATGGCGTATACGGCTGGAAAGAAGCCGTTGTAATTCTCTGTGGCGCCCAGACTGTGCAGCAGCCACTGGATCAGCTTGGAGTAGCTGGGTGAAATCATCGGTGCAGCACCTCCAATATTCCGTGGAAGTGGGCAGATACCTCTTCCTGCTCACTGGCTGAGAGTGCCTGAAACCACTCTACAGCCTGAAGCAGGTATTGCGTGGTGCTGATCTTTTGCACGAGCAGATCGTCGCTGACCAGACTGTCCAGAGAGAGGCCCAGCCCGTCAGCGATGCGCATGGCGGTATCCAGCGTGGTGTTGCCGCTGATGCGCGCTGATTGCAGCGTGGATTTTGGCACGCCGATCTCGCCAGCGAGCTCTGAAATGGACTGTCCCTTGTAAATACGAATGGCCTCCAAATTCCTTGCAAATATCTCATGCTTCTCCAACAGAATCCCTCCTGTCCCTACTTCATAAGAATAGCGGATTCTGTCGAATTGTGGCGGCCGGATGTTCGGATTTCTGTGCGGGCTTTCGCACGGAAGATAGTGTTTTATACTTGATTTCCATAACGCGCTTCCTCTCTATATTGATACAGATTAGCGTTATGGATCTGGGAGGCCCACGGCACGCCGGGGGGCCTCTTTTTTGTGCCCCGAAGTTTGCCCCGAACTGCCCCCAAAGTGCCCCGAAAACCTGCTTTGCGTTTGGCGTAAAAGCAAGTCCAAAGCGCAACAAAAAACCCCTCAAACCATTCTGTTACTGTTCACAGGGACACAAGTTGAACCTACCCCAGTTACTGTGGAGCGGGCGGTGGAAGCCGTCCGCTCCCTTCGTTTTAGACTTACGCCAGCATTTTCACGAGTTCCTCAATGGAGGGCAGAGACGTGATATGCGGCTGGCGTTCACCCGGCTCCATCGGGCTGTCCATGTTTCCAACATCCCGGTAGATGATCTTGACGCTCTGGGCCGAGCTGCGGGAATACTTGACCGTCCGCTCCCCAATCTCAATGCGCTGGATGAACAGCCGAACCAGTTCCGGCGTCAGCTGGTCAATAACGGTGAACCGCTTGGCCTTTTCAATGAACGCTTCTACATTGGCGGCGGACGCTTTCAGCTTTTCCAGCCTGCCCTCCTTCTCTGGGATAGCCTCTTGTAGCGCTTTCTGCTCAGTGTTATAATCGGCGGAGAGCATTCGGAACTGCTCGGCGGTGATTCGTTGGAGGACATGATCCTCATAGAGACGCTTGAACAGCACGGACAGCTCACCATCCCGTTTCCGCATAGCGTCCAGTTCCTTTTGGAGCGCGTTCATCTCCTGGCGCAGCTCTTTGCTGTTCTTCTGATTGATGTAGGCTGCAAACTGCCGCTCCTTCATCCGGGCAAAGTGGGTCACCCGCTGGAGATCGTCCAGCACAATTTTGCACAGCTCATCCTCCCGGATATGGTGGGGAGAACACGCGGTTTTGCCCCGTTTTCCGTAGGTGTAACACGTAAAATTGTACCTGGCCTTTTTCATCGTGCTGGCCCGGTGGAGTACCATAGGCTTGCCGCAGTCGGCGCAGAAGGCTAACCCAGAGAAGATATTCGGCTCCTCCATCTGCTTTGGGATGCGCTTTTTGTGTTTCCTCACATCCTGTACGATGTCCCACAGCTCCTGGCTGACCAGCGCCGGGTGGGTATTTTCTACCGTGATCTGCTCATCTTCCGGCCTGCGGATCAGCTTTTTGTTTTTGTAGGAGAGTGAGGTGGATCGTAAGCCCACCGTGTGCCCAAGGTAAGCCCTGTTGTCCAGGATACCCGTCACCGAGCTGCCGCTCCAGTCATAGGGACGAGTGATGTCCACATGGTTATGGGACTTTCCCTCTTTTTGATAGGCGTAATTTGCAGGTGTCAAAATCTGTTCCTCGGTTAAAATGCGGGCGATTTGGTTCGGGCCTTTCCCGCCGGCACACAACTGGAAAATGCGCTGGACGACGGGAGCGGTGTCCTCGTCTGGGACGATCTCTTTGCTGTCTGAGGACTTTTTGCGGTAGCCGTAGGGCGGCCTGCCGCCCAAGCGCTCACCCCGCTCTGCCTGCATCTTTTTCACCGCCCGAACCTTCTTGCTGGTGTCCTTGGCGTGCAGCTCGTTTGCCCAATTTCTGATGGGATTGAAATCGGTGCTGCTCTCCACCAGAGAATCCACCCCATCATTGATGGCGATGAAACGGACGCCCTTCGTGGGCAAGTAGAGCTCCGTCAGCTGGCCCACCTGCAAATACTCGCGGCCCAAGCGGGACATATCCTTAACGATCAGCGTTTCCACCTCGTCCGCTTCGATCATTTCGATGACCTTTTTCCAAGAGGGGCGCTCGAAATTTGTCCCGCTGTACCCATCATCTGCCAGGAACAGTGCGTTCTCAAATCCATTGTCCTGTGCGTATTTTTCCAACAGCAGGCGCTGAGAGGTAATATGTAGAGGGTGGTTTCTGCCACCAAATACATATGACTGCGGCTCATTTGTGGTGAATGGAACTTGCAGTTGTAGGAAAGGAGAAAAAAGTCCGTAATTGCAGGCATTTCAACACGAAAGGAGCCGTTTTTGTGAAATCATTGTATGAACGCATGGGTGGTACATACCGCCAGGAGGGCGATTACTTCGTCCCCAACCTTGCCCTGCCGGACACCGGCGCATACCCCCTCGGCAAGTATGGCCGTATGCGCCGCCGCTACCTGAAAGCGCATCGCCCCGCCCTCTACAGTACCATGCTCTTGAATGGCACTCTAAGCCAGCACCTTGCCGAGATTGACGAGACCTGCCATGAGCGCATGGAGCGCATCTGCGCCGCTATGGCGGCGCGGGAGGGCGTGACCGAGGCCCTGAAAACCTCCGACCAAATGGAGTGGGTGCGCCGTATGAACGGCATCCATAACCGCGCAGAGGAAATCGTCATGGCTGAATTGGTCTATACGGAAGATGGGAGGGCTTGAAGATGAAGAAAAATGTGCTATCGTTTGCATCCGGCGCAATCGCCACACTGTTGTTGGTGGGCTTGTCTGTTACCGCACTGGCGGTAAGCGGAACAATCACAATCGAGGTCAGCCCCATCAGCGTCCTTGTGGATGGCGAGGTATTCCAGCCCAAGGACGCCAAGGGAAACGATGTGATGGTCTTTACCTACAACGGCACAACCTATGCCCCCCTCCGGGCGCTGGCAGAAGCCTACGGACTGGAGGTGGGCTACGATGGGGAGAGGAACATCGCCACCGTCAGCAAGCAGCCCACGCAGACGCAGGCCCCCATCGCGGACACAGGCTATGCCGACTTTGAGCGGCAGTGGACGGTCAAGGAAAAGCCCGTCACCCACTACGGCGATGAGAAAATCTTTACCGTAACCTACTCCGGCGGCCTGAGCAGGAGCGAGTTCAAGGCATGGTGGAAATCCTACGACCTGTCCACCATCAAGGACTACGCCGAGCGAATGATGGCGGAGGTACAGAGCGAGGTCCCCGGCTATATCGTGACCGCCTACTTCTCCTATGGGCAGTACAACCTCGGCAGCGTCCACGCCGAGAGCGACTTTACCGGCAGCAACTTTGACGCCGCCGGCGTGTGGATCAAGTAAAATTCATAAAGCAGCATAACAGGAAAACCCGTTTTCGGCAACCAGTCGAAAGCGGGTTTTCTGCTTTTTCTGTCAATAGCGGTGCCTGCGAGGGCGACAAAAGGGGCCTGCAAGGCTGTTTTCAGGCAAGGGAAAATGCGTTAAGCTGAAATTGCCAAATAGAATGCCGATGCGAGAGTAATTTACGTCCCTGTTTTCCTCCTACATAACGAAAATCCAAAAGCAGAAAGGTGGCACAGGCTGACAACTGAATGACCGTCCGAGCAGCTAAACCGCCATGACCTCTCTTTATAGAGAGTGAGCGTCCCGCATGGGGACGACACAGCACTGGCTGGAGGATATGCCTGTCAGGAAACTGCTTCGGGAAAACGGCAGCCCATATTGAATTTCTATCTTTGGAGAATCAATATGAGGAGGAATGCCTATGGTAAAAAACAGCGCGAATCAAGAGTATCAATATATGACCCGCCGCATTGGCTCCACCACCTACAAGGTCAAGGTGTTTTTTAGCGATGGCGGCGAAACTCTGGAAGAAAAAATATTGCGGATGATCCGAAATGAGGGTAGCGCAGCCGCCCCTCCCTGTGGTATAATGGGGACACCACAAATGAGTCGTCAGTCTGAAAGGAGCGCGTCATGAGCGCACAGACTGAAAGCAAGATCACCGCTTTGTACGAACGCCTCTCCCGCGACGATGACCTCGCTGGGGACAGTAACTCCATTATCAATCAAAAGAAATACCTCGAAGGCTACGCTGCCGACCATGGATACACAGGCTGTGTCCATTATACGGACGATGGCTGGTCCGGGGGAAATTTTGAGCGCCCCGCATGGAAACAACTCATTGCCGATATTGAGGCCGGAAAGATCGCCCATGTTTTGGTAAAGGACATGAGCAGAATCGGGAGAGACTATCTCCAAACCGGCTTCTATACGGAGGTTGTATTCCGGCGTCATGGCGTTCATTTTATTGCCATCGGCAACGGCATCGACAGCAGCGACCCCAACAGTGGGGAGTTCGCGCCGTTCATCAACATTATGAGCGAATGGTACTTACGGGATCTGAGCCGCAAGCAGCGCACCGCCATCCGTGTCAAGGGCGAGTCCGGCAAGCCCACCACCAACTGCGCCATCTATGGCTATGTGAAAGACCCGGCGGATAAATACCACTGGGTTGTTGACGAAGAAGCGGCGGCGGTAGTGCGGCGCATCTTCCAACTTACCATTGAAGGCAAAGGCCCTTATGACATCGCTCGTATCCTCCATGACGAAAAGGTAGAAGCGCCTGCTGTTTATCAGGCGCGGCAAGGGCGTGGGACATGGAAAACCAAAGAGGACTTTCCGCATCCTTACAACTGGAGCGGCTTTGTGGTGGGACAGATACTTTCCAAGCCAGAGTATATGGGGCATACGGTCAACTTCCGTTCTCATAAGGAGTCGTACAAGGACAAAATCGCTGTCCGCAACACGCCGGAAAACTGGCTTATCTTTGAGAACACCCACGAAGCCATCGTGGATAAGGAGACTTGGGAGCTTGCCCAGAAGCTGCGGCAAACACCCCGCCGCCATGAACCCTTTGAAGAGGCCAATCCGTTCACCGGCCTGCTCTACTGCGCCGATTGCGGAGAGAAGTTGTACAACCATCGCAATCGCGGCACCAAGGACAAGCCCTACCTCACCGACGGTTTTAACTGCTCCAGCTACACCCTGTCCCGTCAGAAGCACTACAAGGCTTGCAGCAACCACCACATCTCCACCAAGGCGCTGCGGACGCTGGTGCTGGAGACCATCAGGGCCACCGCCGCCTACGCCATCTCTAACGAGGCCGAGTTTATCCGCAAGGTACGGGAAGCCTCCGCAGTACAGCAGGAACAGGCGGCAAAGGATGTCCGGCGCAGGCTGAACAAGGAGCGCAAGCGGCACACCGAGCTGGATGGGATTATCAAGAAGCTCTATGAATCCTTTGCAACGGGGCGTATCTCTGATGAGCGGTTTGACACACTGCTTGCCGGTTATGAGCAGGAGCAGAAAACGCTAAGTGAGTCCATTTCCGATGCGGAGATTTCTCTCGCTACTTTCGAGAAAGACACAGCAAGGGTTGACCGCTTTCTGGAGCTTGCGAAGAAGTACACAGATTTCTCGGAGCTGACTACGCCAATGATAAACGAGTTTATTGACAGGATCATCGTCCACGCCCCTGACCGTTCCGAGGGCGACAGGACGCAGGAAGTGGAGATTTACCTGAAGTACATCGGCAGATTTGAAGCGCCAATGCCGGAGCTTACCCCGGAGGAAGTCAAGCGGCAAGAACAGCTCCGCCGGCACCGTGTCAAGAGCAGGGAACGCTACCAAATGATTAAGGCAGGGGATCACACTGTCGGCCGGCCGTTCAAACTGACCTGCAAATGCTGCGGGAAAGAGTTTGAGTCCAAGAGAACAAACACCCTGTTCTGCGGTCCGAACTGCCGCACGAAATTCTACCGGCAGGAGGCTGCGGAAAACAGGAGCCGCGAATGTATCTGCGAAAACTGCGGTGCGGCTTTTACTGCGGCGAGGAAGAATGTCAAATACTGCTGTGACGCTTGCAGGGACGAGGCCCATCGGAAAATGCAGCGGGAGCGCAACGCGGCAAAGAGGGCGAAGAAAATTGCATAAGCCATTTGGGGCGGGTCAGGTTTTCTGGCCTGCCCTTTACCGACTGTAATTGAATCCAAGTGGCCAAATTGGCCACTTGAAGGACGAGCATGAATCAGTGGGCCGATTTGACCCGCTGATTTTATTTGTGACGGAGTTCATCACAAGCACTTCACACCGCTAAAGTGGTGGGGGTCAATTTGACCCCCACCAAATCGTCGCCGCCTCTGGCGGTGGGAAGGAGTCGATATGAGTTCCGAAAATGGAGAATCCAAACGCGAGACTTTACTCCATTTTCGTGTATCCGCGGAAGAGGAGATACTGCGTTGGCGGGAGAAACTGTGGCAGTGCGCCAACGATATTTTGAAGAAGTTGGCCGCCATCGTCTGACAATGTGTTTTGGAAAAAGCGCCGGAACGGCGCGCAGCCGCAGATGCCAATCTGCGAAAAAGGGGTTTGGGGGCGGGAGCCTCCAACAAGCTAAATCGGGGATTTCTGCTCCGGCAGAAATCCCTGATTTTCCGCATCTGTATATACAGATGCCCAGCTTGCACAGTTGCAAAGTTTTCGTTGACGCAACGAGGAAAGTAAAAACACACTTCTATAGTGTGGATGCCCAATTTGCAAGGCCATAAGTTTTTCCCTCAAAAAAGCTTGACCAAGTTCGCTTAAACGAATATAATATAAGAGTCTTATTGTACATTTTGAGGTGCTTTCAATGAATGGATACATTACAGTCCAAGAAGCTGCTGTAAAATGGGGAATCACCCCCAGGCAAGTTCAAATTCTATGTAAGGCAAATCGTGTTGACGGTGCCACTCGTATGAGTCGTATTTGGATTATTCCCGAAAATGCAGAAAAGCCGACAAACGACAAAAGAAAGGCAGCACACAACAATGACTAACCTAACTGAATTGCAGAACCTTGTAGAACGGTTTCAAGCTAATATTGACTTTTACAAGGATTCAAGAAATGCGTACAATGAGCATTCTTGCAGAATTGAATACATTGATCCTCTGTTGAAGGTTTTGGGATGGGATGTCGCAAACGAAAAAGGACGGGCACCTCAATATCGAGAGGTCATTGCAGAGAATTATTCCACCCGTACAGATCGTCCCGATTACACTATCACACTCAGAGGTGTGCCCAAATTTTTTGTAGAAGCAAAGAAGCCAGCAGTTGATATTACCAAAGATGCAGCTCCTGCAGTCCAGACCAGAAAATATGGTTGGAACGCAAAACATCGACTGGCTGTCCTCACAAATTTTGAATATCTTGCAATCTACGACACCTGCTATATTGCCCACGAGGATGACGGATGTGCTGTGGCCAGATACCGCCTGTACCATTATACTGAGTATGTAGAAAAAATCGAAGAAATTGCGAGATTGATTGCGAGGGATACTGTCTACTCCGGTGATTTTGACGCTTATTTGGATGAAAATTTCCCTGCAACTGGGGGACAGACCCAGCAAGTTGATACACTCTTTCTTTCTCAGATCAACGAATGGCGTGTAGCCCTTAGCAACGAGCTTTATGCCCAAGGTGGTCGATATACATCGTTGGAAGTGTTGAACGATGTTGTACAGGAATTCATTAACCAGATTGTTTTTCTGAGAATCTGCGAAGATAAGAATCTGCCGCTGTACCACAACCTGAAATATACAATTACAGATTCCGCTCAGTTGAAATCAAATCTGGAGGAATTATTCCGTTCCGCTGACCGGCGCTATAACTCTGGAATGTTTTCTGGCAACGACATTATTTTCGATCTTTCATGTGAAGTTATTAAGGACATGATTGAGGGGCTGTATTATCCTCAGAGTCCGTATTTGTTTAATATTATTGAACCTAATTTGCTCGGGAAAATTTACGAGATGTTCTTAACTGAGCAGTTGGTACTGCTTGAAAACAATACAATTGGTCTTAGCAAAAAGAAGGATTGTCAGAACAGATCTGTTGTTACCACCCCAACAGAAATCGTTAAGTACATGGTTGATAAGGCACTTTCCAAAGTGTGTGCGGGAAAAACACCAGCTGAGATTTTGAACATCAGCGTCGCTGATATTGCATGTGGTTCGGGTATTTTCTTGGAAGAAGCATTTGCCTTTTTGCAAGATTACTGTGTACAGTGGTATATGTGTAACGGGCAAGCGGACCACTTGATTGAGATAGGTATCGATTTATACAAGCTGCCCCTCCAAGAGAAAAAAGACATTCTTTGCTCCTGTATTTACGGCATAGACATTGACATCCATGCGGTTGAAGTAACCAAGTTTTCTTTATTAATCAAGTTAATTGAAGATGAAACCTCACCTTCGGTGGCAGAAGTCGTTCCAATTCTTCCTGATCTGGGTGACAATATTCAATTTGGAAACTCTCTTGTCAGTCAAGCCGAGTTGAATGGGATCAGCGGTGCTAACCATCAGATGATGGAGATTATTCCCTTTGATTGGAGCGCAATCAACAATGGATGTGGCTTTGACGTGATTATTGGCAATCCCCCGTATGTGAATACTGAGGGAATGCACACACTGTTGCCGAGTGCAGAAGTAGAAATCTACAAAAAGAAGTACAAGACGTCGCACAAACAGTTTGATAAATACTTCATTTTCATAGAGCAGGCAATCAACAAGATCAGGGAAAATGGATTGGTATGCTACATTGTTCCTAACAAATTCTTTAAAATTGGTGCTGGCGAAAAATTGCGTAGCCTGATTGCAACAGAAAGGATGCTCGTTAGCCTGGATGACTTTGGCGATGCACAGTTGTTCGAGGACAAAACCATTTACAGTTCGATTATTCTGCTTTCCAAAGAAAAGCAGGCAACATTTGTTTACAGTAGCATCGATTCTGCTAACAAACTGTGGGCAGGTGAAACAATTGATGTTGTAGAGCTTTCTTCTACTGTGCTCAATGAATTGCCGTGGAGATTGACCACTGACTTGGAGTTTCTAAAGCTGCTCAAAAAAATAGATACTGTCGCAGTTCCAATCACCAAACATGCAGATATTTTCACCGGAATACAGACCAGCGCGGAAAAGAAGCGTACTTATTGGTTCTCTGATGAAGAAATAATCAGCGAGACGGAAGAATGCTATACGATTCAAAGAGATGGAAGAACATTTTCTATTGAAAAGAGGATCCTTCGTCCATATTTTAAGCCAGTCAAAAAATCTGAGAAGAAGCAAAACACATATAGCTATCTAACAACAAACAAGCATATTATTTTTCCTTATGATTTTACTGGTAAAGTTATTCCCTTGGACGAACTTCAAACGAATTATCCGGGAACATACGAATATCTTGTGGCAAACTATGACATTTTGGCTCCCAAAGGGATTGTCTCAGGCGGAAAACGAGATGTTAATTATGCAACGGCGGATACATGGTATCGCTATGGTCGCCACCAGGCACTGACAGCATTCAATAACAGAAGGAAGCTCATTGTAGGAATTTTAAGCAAAGAACCTATGTATGCTCTCGATACAAATGATTATTTGATTGCGTCGGGAGACACCGCTGGATACTGTGCTGTTTGTGAGCAAGAGGATAGTCCTTATGCATTGGAATACATTCAGGCTTGGTTAACAAACGAGTATACTGAGAAAATCTTGCAAATCATTGGTAGCGATTTTGAAAATGGTTTTTATTCCAGAGGTCGGTCTGTTCTGGTAACACTGCCATTTGTAGAGTTGAATTTCGGTGATTCAAAGCAAAAAGCCATCTACGATAGAGTTGTCGAAGCCACACGAGAAATTTATCGCATTAATGAAGAATTGAACGGACAGCCCGCAAAACGTATTGCGGCTACATTACAAAGGCAGAAAGAAAGTCTGATTTCTGAAATTCAAAGATTGATTGGCTCTGTATATCGACTTGAATTCTAAAAGAGGTATTAACAATGAGACTCAAAAAGGACAGCACTGAGCAAAAGCTAAGAGGAGCATATTACACACCATTACAGCTTGCAGATGCTATGGTGAGCCTTTTTGCGTCTCAAAATATCTCTACCATTTTGGAACCAAGTTGTGGAGATGGAGTATTTCTTGACGCACTACAAAACCTTAATCTTCTGAATAAGGTGGAAAAAGTAACGGCTGTTGAAATCGAACCTGATGAGGCCGAAAAAGTTCGTGCCAGGTATTCTGAGGTTGAGCAGATCGAAGTTTTCACCGAAGACTTTTTCGACTTCTATAATCGTGTTCTTGGCAAAGGACAGTACGATTTGATTTTGGGTAATCCCCCTTACATTCGCTATCAATATCTGAAAGAAAGTCAGCGAGAAATGCAATCTCAAATTTTGACTTCACATGGAATGAAAGCGAATAAGCTGATAAATGCGTGGGTTGCATTTATTGTGGCCTGCGTACAGCTGCTGTCTGAAAAGGGCAAGATTGCGTTTGTGATTCCAGCTGAAATCCTTCAAGTTGCGTACGCAGAGGATTTGCGCCTATATTTGACTAATAATCTTGCGAAAATCACTTTGATTACATTCGAGCAACTTGTGTTCCCTGACATTGAACAAGAAGTCGTTGTGTTTATTGGTGAAAAAGGTGAAGAAGAGAAAGGCATTCGTATTATTGAAATGAATGATCTTGGCGGTTTTTCTCAATTAGATCTATCTCAAAATGGCTTCCAAAAGCTACAACATGTCAGGGAAAAATGGACAAAATACTTCGTAACTCCAGAAGAGATGGCGCTTATTCAGGAGCTACGTACAGATAAGCGTTTTGCCAAATTTTCTGAATATGGAATTATCAATATTGGAATAACCACAGGAAATAATAGATACTTCTCCATTACAGAAGAAACATCTGAGCACTACCAACTGGGCGAAGTCACTCTCCCTCTAATTGGAAGAAGTTCTCACGCTCACGGAATATACTTCACATCGGAAGATTGGGAAAATAATAAGCTTTCAAGGAAGCGAGCTCGACTAATTTACTTCCCTGATATTCCGTATGATGAATACCCCGCTAAACATAAAGAGTACATTATGCTTGGTGAAACAAACGGTGAACATGAAGGATACAAATGCTCTATTAGAGAACGGTGGTACATTATTCCTTCTGTGTGGGTTCCAGATGCGTTTTTTCTCAGGCGCAATAACTTATATCCGAAGTTCGTGCTTAATTGTTGCGGTGCGGTTTCAACTGACACTATGCACAGGATGAAATTCAATGCTAATGTGGAACCAGAAAACATCCTTCTGGCGTATTACAATAGCGTTTCTTTTGCTTTTACAGAAATATGTGGCAGAAGCTATGGTGGCGGAGTTCTCGAAATTCTCCCTGGGGAGATGGGCAATATCCTTTTGCCCAAAATAGAACATATTGATTCCAGCCTACGCAACAGCATTCTTGAAGAAGTTGATAGAATTGTTCGGAATGATGAGAATATCGAAAAAGCACTTGACCTTGTAGACCAAGAGGTTCTGGTTAATCTACTTAAGATTGAGCCGGATATTTGTAAGCATTTTAGGCGGATTTGGAAAAAGATGCAGAAGCGAAGATTAGGACGAGGATAAAGCGATGGTTGGGCCTAAATTTGAACGAAGGGAGGAAAATCTATGGAATGGAGCGGCTGTATGAGTTTACTCCAAGGATATTTGGAAAATAGCCCTTTGATAGTTTTAGGCTCAGGTGCATCTATGCCATACGAGCTTCCTTCTATGAGTGGGCTTGCAGAAAAAATAAGGAAATCCAATATTGTGATTTCCGATCCTAATTATAATACCTTTTGTGCGGCAGTAGACAATTCAGGACTGGAAGGCGCAATAGATGCTGTGACTCTTCTTCCTGAAACACTAAAAGAAATTCGTAAAGTGGTCTGGAAAACTGTCAACGAGAAGGATCTTCTCTATTTTGATCAACATCCTATGAACCCACCACAAGCATTGGTTGAGCTAATTAGAAAGGTACTTGCCCCCACTCCTAATAAAGCATCTATTGTAACTACCAATTATGACAGATTGGCAGAATATGCCGCTGATGGAGTTGGCGCAACCACAGTTACTGGATTTGAGGGTTCCTTAATTAAAAGATTAGAACTCCCTTCGGTCCCGTTAAAAGCAAAACGAACACGATCTCGTGAAAGAGTTGTTGACATTTGGAAAGTTCACGGTTCTCTGGACTGGTTTATTGCTCCCGATGGAACGGTTACAGCATTCCCGCTTACTCGAACAATTCCTAATGATTTTCAGCCCCTGATTATTCCTCCCGGTAAAGAGAAATACAGTAGCACACATGATGAGCCATATCGAACTGTTATTGCGGAGGCAGATAATGCTTTTGTGCAAGCTGGTGCATACTTATGCGTAGGCTATGGTTTTAACGATGAACATATTCAGCCAAAGCTTTTAGCGCAGATTTCTAAAGGTAAACCTATTGTTATTCTTGCCAGAACTATGACCCCAGCTTGTAGAAAGCATATTGTGGAAGCAGGGATAAGCAAATACCTTGTTTTTGAGTTTTCAGATTCCACCCATACCAAAGTATATGGCAATGGGTGGGAAGAAATATATGAAGGTCAATATTGGCTCTTGGATAACTTTATAGAAATTTGGTGAGGAGGGGTACAATGAGCATATTCGAATATACGCCCGAAGAACTACTTGGTACTGTTGAAAGCGTAGATACATCTACTGTGATAGTAAAAGTTGAGAATGACGATAAGCTGCGTGGATTACAGGTAAACCATTTAATCTCTATTCAAAGCTCAAAAATAGGACAGCACCTAATAGGTTTGGTATCCAAAATAATCCGCAAGTCAGCGTACAGTGATCCGGTTGCAGAATTATCTCCTGAATTGGGTTTTAATATTATTAAAGTGATTCTAATCGGAACACATTTTGACAAGGATGCCGGAAAAGATAATGTCTTTCGTCGTTCTTTAGCTACCATTCCAACCATAAATGCTGAATGCCATCTTATACATGGAGAGAGATTAAAGCGATTCATGCAAGCAATATCTTCTATTCCGGAAGGTGAAGATGCAGTTAGTTTGCAAATCGGTAATTATTCTATTGATGAAGATGCTACGGCTTGGCTTAATGGAAATAAATTGTTCCAACGCCATGCAGTAATTGTTGGTAGTACAGGATCAGGAAAATCATGGTGTGTAGCTAAAATACTTGAACAGGTTGCAGTTCTAAAATCAGCAGATGCAATATTGTTTGATATACATGGCGAATACTCTACTTTGCAAAGTGATAGTTTTACGCACCTTAAGGTTGCGGGACCGAATGATGCAATAGGCGAAGGGATGCTTTTCCTTCCATATTGGTTGCTTACTTATGAAGAAATGCTATCACTCATGCTTGATAGGAGCGACAATAATGCTCCGAACCAAGCTATGATGTTCAGCAGCGCTGTTATTGAAGGGAAAAAGCAATTTCTGACTGATGCAGGGAAAGCCGAGATGGAGGCAAATATCACTTTGGATAGCCCTATCCCTTATAATCTTAATGCGTTGCTTTCTTTTTTGAAATCGAAAGATGAGGAAATGGTACCTGGAGCTAAAGCGAATACTGAAAAGCAAGGCCCATACTTCGGAAAGCTTACTCGTTTCATTCAGCGTTTGGAAACCAAGCAAAAAGACAAACGTTTAAATTTCATGTTTGCATCAGAGGCCGATTTGCTTAGTTATGATTACATGTGTGTACTCTGTAGCAAGTTAATGTTGCCCGCTGAAGAAGGCAAAAAAGGTGTAAAAATTATTGATTTTTCCGAGGTGCCGTCAGATATTCTTCCGTTAATCGTGTCTCTTATTGCTCGTGTTATTTTTTCTGTTCAGCAATGGACGACTGTTGAACATCGACATCCTATTGCAATTTTCTGTGATGAGGCACATTTGTATATCCCAGCAAACACCGAAAAAAGCATTGATGATGCCAGTTTAATCACTTTTGAACGTATTTCAAAAGAAGGTAGAAAATACGGAATCGGTTTAGTTGTCATTTCGCAACGACCGTCAGAAGTCAATAGAACGGTTCTTAGTCAAAGTAATAATTTTATTGCGATGAGATTGACAAATGTTGATGATCAATCTGTTGTTAAGCGTTTGCTACCAGATAGTTTAGGCGATTATGCTGAAATGCTCCCCATTCTTGATATTGGAGAAGCTTTGGTTGTTGGAGATGCAAGTCTTTTGCCAAGTCGTATAAGAATTTCACCCCCTACTCTAAAACCTCGCAGTGCAACAATTGATTTCTGGGACGAATGGTCTAAGCCCACCTCTACTGTTGATATTTCAGGAGCTATCGAGGCATTACGAAAACAATCGAAATAAGAGGAAGAACGGATAAGTACGAAAATCGGGCATAGTAGGTAAAAGTGGCGGCATGGGATACCAAAATCCTGTGCTGCCGTTTTTTTGGCGAAATTATCCTTGACAAATGGCGTCTTGGTTGATGATGGAATTCGAATCGCCCAACCGGGCATCCTCCTGACTGAGCCGTCCGTAGAGGATCGTATATTTTTGGCTTGCCATTTTTATGATTTCCTCCTTTCCGGGGGCAAGCCGGTACGGTACACACACTATACCGCACCGGCCCGCCGAAGTCTACTGAAACCTTACCCGGTGCGGGTATCTTTTTTCAACTCGACGTCAATGAGTTCCAGCATTTTGTCTGTGGGAGTGGCGGTGGGGTGGCTGGGGAATACGGAGGAGATGTGGAAACACTTTCCTTCAATGAGCATCTTCCGTTCGCGGACATAGTGCCCCTCGCGCCGCCAAGAGTCCGTGTCACGAAAAATCGTATTGACGCCATCTTCCTCCTGCTGCAAAATCGCGCTTTCCGGGTGGTAGGCACCCAGCATCCCGGTGGTCATGTATTCCTGCAATTCGGTCATAGAACTCCTTTCCCCCTGCTTCACAGGGTCTGTTCAAAATGGTATTCTTCGCCGCCAAACTTCTGGCCCATGGCCAGCTTTTTCAATGCTTCCCGGCGGCGCTGTTTGCTGTCCGTCCAGACGGGAGGTGCGGGGAGCTGCCACTCCTCATCGCGCTCCAGGTCGGTTGCTACCCGGAACCACCCGGCGGCCAGCTCACCCAGCCAGCCCTCGTCTGGCTCCACCGTTTGGGGACGGAAGCCTGTGGCCTGACGGTAGAGGAACAGCATCTCAAGGTTTTCCTTGAGGAAGGTTTCATCATGGAGGCTGCTGTCCCGGCACTTGCGCCCGTTGGGACAGGTGAAGGTGATGTGCTTCCGGGTGTCCGACCAGGAAACCTCATAACCCTCCACCTCCATGTTTTCGATGAAGCTCTCCCGGCTGGTGGCGTATTCCAGCGCTTCGTTGATGGCCTGGATCAGATCCAGCTTCCAGCTGTCACCGCGCAGACCGGCCTGGTATTCGCCGGGCTTCATGCGCCTCTTTTTGGTACGCAGTTCGCACTCGTCCAGCACCCGAAGACCGTGGGCCAGACAGATTTCATCGTTCACTTTACGGTGCGTCAGCAGGTCGCAGGGGCTTTGATGGAGCTTGTGGCCGTCCTTGTGGCTGACGCTGTTTACCACCATGTGGTTGTGCAAATGGCCGGTGTCAACGTGGGTGGCGATCACCACCTCGAAGTTCGGGAACTGCCGCTGGGCAAACTCCAGACCGATGGCGTTGACCTCCTGGGGCGTGATGTCGTCCTCCACGGAGAAAGATTGGACGAAGTGGTAGAACTGCGTCCCTCCTGTTTTGCGAAAGCGTTCCTTGGTCATCTGCATCTCGATGAATGCGGACTGTGGAACACAGTTGTTGCCGGTGACCAGCCACATATCGCCCCAGCGGGTCTTTTCTTCCTTCTCCACGTAGTCGAGCACGCCGCGCATGGAACTGGCGGACTGTTTTTTGCATTGGATCGCGGTGAAGGTCGCCATCAGCGCACCTCTCGAATGAGCATCCCCAGCGTATCGCACAGCCGGGTGTACTCTTGAACGAGGTCGTCCCCTCGCAGAACAGTGATCCGTCCCATGTTGGCCAGCGTGGTGAGCTGGTTGAGGTTGCGGCCCTGGGCTTTCAGCTCAGAGAGCAGACCGTCCAGCCCGTCTACCCGGACAATCTCCTTGCCGAGGGCGCAGGTGGTGAGGTAGTCCGTGACCGTCATACCTGCGGCCCTGGCCCGCTGGTGGATGGCCTTTTTGTCCGCCGCCGTCATCCTGGCGGTGATGATCTCGGTTTTTCTTTTCTGCATTTATGTCCTTTCTCCCCCTTTAGGGGGCAGGGGGTGCCGGGGCATCACCCCGGCGAGTGCGGCACGGCGTATAGCCGGACGCGATGCTTGCCCTACCCAAAAGGGTAGGCTTCCGCCCCAGCGGGGCGCTTCTGCCATGCCCTAAACTGGACGCTCCCCACAAACGGCCCACAAAGGCCGCACACCGCGCCCGAACCGTTTTGCGGGTCATTCCCCGCCTCACCCCGCAAAAGCGGGCACAGGGCCGCACACGGGCCAACGCGGCGGTCACACGGCAACAGGGTCAACAGGGACGGTATTTCCGGCCCCGGCATTACCGGCACTATCGGCACGGCGCAGTTCGATCAGCCGCTTTCCGTTGCTCCGGCGCACTGCCGCCGTGATACCGATTTCGCTTAGAGCCGCAACGCTTTGCAGAATTTTTCGGGACACGTTTTTCGGCGTGACGCCCTCCTGTCCGTCAGGGTCGATGCGCTGGGCCAGCTCGGTGGGAGTGCCGATGAATCCGGCGCTGCCGCGCAGCAATTCAGAGAGGAGAAAAATGATGCGGCCACCCAGCAATTCCGGGCGCTGGTAGCTGTCCGCTGTCGCCTCCCACACGTTGTCGGCGTTGCGGCGCAGCTCCAGCTCCCGGTACTCGATGTCCCGACCAATGCAGCTGAGACGCGCCCTGCCGCTTCCCCGCTGTTCCTCCACCAACGTAAAGCTGGCGTCCACCGCGCCGCTGATGGCGGTGGTACCGGAGATGCGGTTGAACACATCGTCTGCCTTCTCCTTGCGCAGATGATGGACGAGCAGGATGGCGATACCGTGGGCGTCGGCCAGCTTTTTCAGCGCGGACAGGTCGCGGTAGTCATTGGCGTAAGTGTTGTCGTAGGTTGTGCCCCGGATCATCTGGAGCGTGTCGATGATGACCAGCACCGTGTCCGGGTGTTCCGCCAGGAACTGCCGGAGCTGCTCCTCCAGCCCGTCGCCCAGGATGCGGCTCTCGGTGCAGAAGTGGACGTTGGACGGAGCATCCTCTGTCACACCGAACAGCCGGTTCTGGATGCGCAGCTGGGAATCCTCCAGGCAGAGGTAAAGCGTGGTACCCTGCTTCACCGGCAGACCCCAGACAGGTTCGCCCTTGGCCACGGTGACGGCCAGCCACAGGGCTAACCAGGATTTGCCCACTTTGGGCGAACCCGCCAGGATGTGCAGGCCCTGGGAGATCAGCGTGTCCACCACGAAGTTCAACGGCTGGAGCGGCTGGCCCATCAAGGTCTCGCCGTCAATGGTGGGCAGGCGGTTTGGATACGTGTTGTTCATGTGTTATCCTCCTTAAGTGTATTGAGAGGATCACCCTCTCATTTCCATAGGACACTCGGAAACGGTTTGTAAACCATGGAAAACAAAAAATTGAACCGCGCTGTCAACTGACAGCGCGGTTCAATTTTCGGTTCAGCGTTCTCAGCCGCTTTGAGATGGCCATCCTGGACACACCTAAACGCCTGCCAATCTCCTCCATAGACAGTTCCTTGTCATATCGAAGGAAGATCAACTCTCGCTCCCGTTCTTCCAGTCCAGCCACGGCTTCCCGCAGTGTTTCAAGCTGGAGGTTCTTCAAAGCGACGTCCTCCGTCACACGCTCGGCATCTCCATAGCTGGACAGCACCGTTTCAAAATTCCTTTTACTCAGGTGTCTTTGATCCCGCTTGTACTGCGCCCGCATACGGCGGCGGTCTCGCTCTAAAAAGTCTGCGACCTCCTTTGGCACTGATACTTGCTGGCCTTGATAAGTAACGACTGTGTCGTTCATTGACGTCCTTTCCGCTTACACGAAAAGGCGCACACCCGCGCTGCCGGCACAGCGCCAAATACTGTGGAACACTCATGGATATTTCATCGTACAGTGGGGTTCAAATGCCCTGTGCGGCCCATGAATGTCAGAGGTCACACATCGGTGTGGACCTCACCGGAAAGCTGCAGATATTGGCTTCCGCCTATTTGGTATTATATCCCTGTCGACAGAATTTGTCACGCGAATTTTGTCGACAAATACCAGCAGAAAAATTATTTGAGGAATGATTCTCCCTTGCCAGCTGGATGGCTTTTATCATACGAGCTCAATTCATAGGACAGTTTCCATGCCAACTCAAAACCGCAGATGAAACTGTCAATGGAGCGCTCCTCTGCGGCATGGTCTTTCGCATCAATGATACGTAGTATCAGTTTTCGCTCCGGCTTATCCAGTTTCTGAATGAGCTGGCGATGTGCATCTTCGACTTCTCGCTGGATATCATGCATGGGCAAGGGTGTGTAAAAGCTATCGTAGAGCGCTTTCATCGTTTCATCCATGTGTCTCGCCTCCTGTTAGCAAGACACAATAGCACAGTCCAGAGAAAATAGCTATACTATTTTTTAATCCTGCTGGACATCTGTTACGTTTCGTTGAATGTTTCCAACGCGTTTTTCAGTTCCTCGCAGTCATCGCTGTAAATCAGCACCTGCAGCGGCTTGCTTAAATCCAGGCTATATATCCCCAACATGGATTTTGCGTTTACCGTATACCGACCGGATACCATATCCACATCAAATGGAAATTGATTGACCAGGTTGACAAAATCCTGCACCTGGCTGACCTGGGTAAGCGAAATCGTTACTGTCTGCATGACTACACCTCCTTGCCTTGGCATTGACGGATCTGCTCCATATTCGGCATGGCAGGGATAGCCCCGCTGCCAGTTGTCGTCAGCGCCCCGGCGGCGTTTGCAAAGCTGACGATCTGCCTCAGCTCCACGCCCGGCATGAATTTAAGCTCCTCTTTCATCATGCCGCGAACCTTCCAGAGAAACGCGCCCACGAAAGCATCCCCGGCCCCTGTTGTGTCTACAGTGTTCACCTGGTAGGAGGGAACATAGCCGGAACAGGTGTGGTTCCGATAATAGGCTCCCAGCTCGCCCAGCGACACCAGCACCAGAGCGGGGCCCATACCCAGTAGCTTTTGGGATGCGCCGGCCGGGTCTTTGTCCCCAGTGATCAACTGCGCCTCCTCCTCGGACACCTTCAGAATGTCCGCGATGGCAATGCCCTTTTTGATCTGCTCCAGGGCCTTCTCCTCGCTGTCCCACAGCATGGCACGGTAATTGGGATCGAAACTCACCAGCTTGCCTTGCTCTTTCGCGTATTGCGCGGCATAGAAGGTGGCGCTGCGGCTGGGCTCGTGGGTCATGGACACAGAGCCGAAGTGAAAGATCCGGCAATCGCCGATGAGCTCAGGCTTGATTTCCCCGGTGGTAAGCATACGATCCGCGCCAGGATCGCGGTAAAAGGTGAAGGAGCGGTCTCCGTTTTCATCCAATTGGACGAATGCCAGGGTGGTGGGAGCGGCCCCATCCACGGCCAGCCCGGAACTGTCAATCCCGTTCTGAACCAGCACGCCGCGCAGAAAATCCCCGAAGGCATCCCGCCCCACCTTGCCGAGAAACGCGGTTTTGCCGCCCAGCCGGGAGGCCATCGCCAATACGTTGGCTGGCGCGCCGCCAGGGTTTTCCGCAAACAGTTGCACCCCGCGCTCATTCTTTCCACAGGGAGTGAAATCAATTAGAAGCTCCCCAAGTGCCGTAATGTCGATCATGCCTGCTCCCCCTTCCTGGCGCTGAGCTCCTCAATGATGCGCTGATAGGAATTTTTGTTGATCTGATAGAAGAACAGCACCACCGCCGTGACGATCCACAGCACGCCGGGGATCGTAGAGAACGCATGGTGGATGACGCCCTGAACCGCCGCATTCTGCACCTGATTGGCCTGGAAGCCCAGCTGATCCAGCACTGCCGCCAGGGCGGCGGTGCCAACGGCCATGCCCACCTTATTGCCCAGGGAGACAAAAGCGTACTGGAAGCCGTCGTTGCGGATGCCGGTTTTCCACTCGCCGTACTCCACACAGTCGGGGACAATGGCGTAGATGGCGGTATTGAAGCCACAGAAGAACAGCTGGGACAGGGCCGCGCAGGCATAGAAGGGAATGGGGGCGGTCACCGGGCTGAAGAAATACAGGGCCAACACGCACACGCCGGTGCCCGCGGCGAACAGGGAGGCGGTGCGGCCCTTATTCCCCAGCAAACGGAACACAAAGGGAAACGCCGCCGCGCCGATGATGGAGGGGATCATGAGCACCATGGAGTAGGTGGTGAACAGGCCCTCGTTCCCCTCCACGTATTTGAAGTAGTACATCAGGTTGGCGCTGCGCCCGTAGTGGACAAGGCCGAACAGGAGCTGCCCCACAAGGGCGATGAGGTACGGCTTGTTCTGCGCCGCCGCCTTGAGCTGCACCCCGATGGGAATGCTCTTTTTCTCGGCGGGCGCCACGATCTCTTTCGTTTTAGCGAAGCAGAACCAATGGCAGGCGGTGAAAATCACACCGTACAGCACCGTGACCAGCAGATACCCCTTGGCCTGATTTTCTCCGCCAAAAACGGCGATCAGGGGCAGGGTGATGATATTGATGATGTTGATGGCGACCATGGCGCACACGGAACGGGAGGTATTAATCTGGGCCCGCTCCTCAATATTCTGGGTCAATGCCCCACACAGGGTGCCATAGGGGATGTTGACGCAGGTGTAGCCCAATACCAGCAGGCAGTAGGTGACATACATATACACTGTTTTGGACGTGTCCCCCCAGGTGGGATGGGCCCAGAATGTGAGCACCAGGACAAGGGCTGTCAGCGGTGCGCCAATGAGCAGCCAGGGGCGGTAGCGGCCCCAGCGGGTGTTGGTGCGGTCGCTGAGACTGCCGATGAGGGGGTCGTTGATGGCGTCCCAGAAGCGGGAGAGGAGCATCAGCAGGGACACCGCCGCCATGGGAATACCGCACACGTCGGTATAGAAGATCATGAGGAAGTTGCTTACGAACATCCAGCTGAAGTTACAGCCCACGTCGCCAAAACCGTAGGCGATTTTGCTGATGAGGGGGACTTTGATGTTGGTATCCTGCTGGGGCGTATTGGCGGCCATGTTCAGCCCTCCTTCGCGATCTTCACCACCGCTTTGACGATGTTGGCCTTGTCGGACACGCTCTGATCCATGGCATTCTGGATGTCGTCAAAGTCGAAGATGTTGGTTACGATGCCCTTCAGATTCACCTTCCCGGCGGCTACGGCGTCGATGGCCATGGGGTAGATGTGGTGGTAGCGGAACACGGTCTTGAAGGTGAGCTCCTTGTCCAACACCAGGCTCATGGGCAGGGTCATCTCGCCGGTTTTGGAGTAGCCCACCAGCACCAGGTTGGCTCCCTTCTTGGCCATGTGGATGGCCTGACGGGTGGTGATCTCAGTGCCGGCGGTCTCAATGACCAGGTCGCAGCCCGCGCCCCCGGTGAGCTTCCGAACGGCCTCCACCGCGTCCTCGTCCTTGCCGTTGATGACGCCGTCCGCGCCCAGCTCCAGGGCCTTGTCCAGCCGCTTCTGCATCACGTCCACCACGTAGACCCGGCTGACGCCCTCGGCCTTCAGCGCCATCATGGACACCAGGCCGATGCAGCCCGCGCCCATGACCACGGCGGTCTGACCCGCGTGGGCCCCGCCCTGGTTGGCGGCGTGGAAGCCCACCGCCAGCGGTTCGATCAGCGCACCCTCCAGGGTGCTCACGTTGTCGGGAAGCTTGAAGCACAGGGCGGCCTCGTGCGCCACGTACTCCTGGAACACGCCGTCCACCGGGGGGGTAGCGAAAAACACCACGTCGGGGCACAGGTTATACTTGCCCTGGCGGCAGAACTCGCAGTGGCCGCAGGTCTTGCCCGGCTCCAGCGCCACCCGGTCGCCCACCTTCAAGTGCTTCACATTGCTGCCCACTTCCACCACGGTGCCACCGGGCTCGTGACCCAGCACGAAGGGGGGCTTCACCACGTAGTCGCCGATGGCCCCGGTCTCGTAGTAGTGCATATCGCTGCCGCAGATGCCCACGTACTCCAGTTTGACCAGCACCTCGTCGTCCTTGGGGGTGGGGATGGGCCGCTCCGTGTACCCCATCTTGCCGATGCCCTCCATCACTGCTACCTTCATGGTTCCGTTCATTGCTGTGACCTCCTCATTTTTATTTTACATTACTTTTATAATGTATTTATGTAAGTGATTATATAAATAGCACCTCCCAATCGTTTTGTCAATATAGGTTAGGCATTTTCGGCGGTATACACATTTTTGCGGCCGCGTTTTTGTGCAAAAAAGAAGTCCGCCGTCTTACTGCAAGACAGCGGACTTGGTATGTGTCAAAGCCCTCGAATGAATTCCTCCACCTGCACCAGGGCCGTACCGACGGCGGCGGCCTCCAGCTTGTAGCGGCAGAAGCGAAGATAGGAAGAGTCCCGCCGGAAGGTGTTGCGCTCCTCCAGCAGTGTGCGCAGCGGTGCGCCGAATTCCTCCAAAAACGCGCCCACGTAGCCGCCCACAATCACATCGCAGTCGAAGCTCATGTGGAGGTTGTTAACGGCTACCGCCAGATATTGCAGGTATTCCTTCCAGATCTGCTCCAGTTGAGGATCGCCGGCCCGGAGGCGGTCAAAGAAATCTGCCAGCCGGCCCTGTGTATAATCGGCCAGCACCCGGGCAGAGCAGTAGGCGTCCAGGCAGCCCTCTTTCCCGCAGTAGCACCTCCGCCCGCCTGGAACCAGGGTGTTATGGCCAAACTCTCCAGCCCGAAGGTGGTTGCCGGTGTAGAGCGCCCCGCCGTTCAAAATCGCGCCGCCCACACTGTTGCTGAGGGAGAGGTAGACGAAGTCCCCGGCGTCCGGCGTTCCGTAGACCTCCGCCAGCCCGGCGGCGTTGGCGTCGTTGATAAAGCGGCAGGGATAGGGAATATACCGGCTGAAAAACCCGGTGGGCACGTCTTGGATGCCCAGGATGTGGGAGTGGCGCAGTACGCCTTCCTCCTCCGCCACAATGCCGGGGAGGGAGACGCCAACCCCTAACAGGCGATCCTGTGCTTTATGCTCCTCCACGAACTGTTCTGCCAGCTCGCCCAGTCCCTGAGCATAGCCGTCGTCCAGAGAAAAAGGACGGGTTTTTCGGACGGAGCGTACCACCTGTCCGCTCAGATCCACCAGCACCACGCTCACATGGTTTCGGGTGATGTCTACCCCCAGCGCCAGCTTCGCGTCCCGAACCGGGGCATAGGCCTTTGCCTTGCGCCCCCCGGTGGACTCATAAGAGCCGGCCTCCTTGATCAAACCCAATTCGGAGAGCTCCTTCACATTTTGCAATACAGTGGGCCAGCTCAGCGACAACCGCTGGGACAGCTCCATTTGGGAAATGTGGTCACAGGTCAAAATACAGCGCAGGGTGTTGGATCGATTGCGCCGCTTCACATCCATGTTGCTGGCTGGGCCCGCTGTCATAGGTTACCCCTCATTTCTATATATACTGTTTTATAAAGCTTCTACATTTATGATAGCAGATAAGCCCGCAGATGGCAAGGACTTTTATCAGTTTATTACAATCATTCGATGGTGCTGCTGTTGCTTGGATTGCGATCCATGGATGAAAAAGCTAAAGCACAGCAGGAGAATTTAATCTCCTACCGTGCTTTATGCCGCCGTACCTGCTTGCTACCCCTCGGTTCACTTTGTGTCCCTGTGGGGTGTAACCCTTCTGGCGCAAGGGTCTTCCGTTTTGTCTCACGCCATCAGCAATTTGTATGGCTATCAGATTGATTTGCCCAGCTCACGGGCGTCGTCCAATTCCTTGCGGCCCTTGTTGTCACCCACGTTCATCACGCCGCCGCAAAGCACTTTTCCAAGGTTTTTCCACCGCAGATGCTCCATCAGATGGTCATAATAGAGGGTCACATCCTCGAAACCGTTCCCCTCCGCGGCCATCAGCAGGACGCCGCCCCGGCCATGGCCCCGCAGCAAATTTTCGCCGCCCTCTTCCAGGGCAAACAGACGGTCAGCAGCAGTTCTGATCTGACCGCTCATATTCCAGTAATAGAGGGGCGTGGCAAAGACCACTACGTCACAATCCCTGATTGCCGGATAAATTTGTGCCATATCGTCCTTTTGAACGCAGGGACACTCCCGGTCGCTGTGTCCGCCGAAGCAGCCCTTGCAGCCGTGGATATCCATGCCGTCCAGGAAAAACTCCGTCACTTGATGGCCGGCACCTTCCGCCCCTTGGGTAAACGCTTTGACCAGGGCCGAGGTATTCCCATTTCTTCTGGGGCTTCCGTTTAAGATTACAACGCTCTTGCCCATGATGATCCTCCGCTTATTGTTTCATCAGATCCGCACCGCTGTGCCACGCCTGCCCCACTCGCTCACCGATGGCGTAATAGCCGTTGCGCATCTGGTCAAAGGCAAAGGCATGGAGCTTCCCCGCGTCGATCCGGCCCTTCTCATCCAGTACCTTTTCGTCCGCAATCACGTTGACGATCCTGCCCAGTACCCGCAGGCCGTAGGGTTGCTGCTGCATCTCCACCACCTCGCACTCCAAGGTGACAGGGTACTCGGTGATCACCGGAGCGTCTATCCGCCCGCTCTTGACGGCGTGCAACCTGGTGCGGGCAAACTTGTTCGGCATTTTGTTGGCGCTGGCAATGCCCAGAAAGTCGGATTCCCGCAGGGTGTCCGTTCCCGGCACAGCCAGAGTAAACGCTTTCCTGACCTCGATATTTGCTACGGTCTTATGCTCCGCCTCCAGGTTCAGCGCCACCATATCCTCCGCGCAGATGCCGCCCCAGGCCATCATCATCACATCCACGGTGTCATCCTCGTTGTAGGTCCCAATCATATAAGTGGGCATGGGGAACAAATAGGGCTTTACGCCAAGATCCTTTGTCATGTTGATTACTCCTTCCTGATTCACGGGATTGACATTTCCCGCCGCTGATACTATCATTATAGCCAGAGCAGTCAGGAAAACAAGTACGCACATGAAAGTGCGATACTTACATTAGCTTAATATACTTACCTGGAGGATAGTGAGCTATGAGTGTTACGTGTATCAAGGATGCCAAGCTGGAAACGACCGGATTTCATTACACCATGTCGCTGATCCAGGGGAAATACAAGATGTTCATTTTGTATGCCCTGATGGGTTTTGAAGTGGTGCGGTTCAATGAATTGAAAAAGTACATCGGCACCATCTCCTACAAAACGCTCAGCGCCACGCTGAAGGAGCTGGAGGCTGACGGTCTTGTTCACCGGGAGGAGTACCCCCAGATCCCGCCGAAAGTGGAGTATAGCCTGACAGAGCGGGGGAAATCCCTTATCCCGATTTTGGATCAGATGTGTGACTGGGGAGAGAGAAACAGACGGTAGTTCTCAAGCGGCCTTTTCATTTTCGGCAGAGTCGGGATGCCGGTATGAAAATGCGGGGCACACTGTCCTGGCTCACAATTTTTTTACAGTTCCTTTACAGCTTTTTCCCAATTCCTTCAGCACAGGTTCAGAAATTGCCGGTATGATATGCTCAACAGGCTGACAGACGGCAATTTCACTGTGAAAGGGAAAACTTCCGGCTATATATGGCGCTGATGCCGCGGCGGGCGCCGCGGATAAAGCCGACAGCGCCATATGGTTGGCAATAGCGTCACGGTGTACCCATAGATATAACCACTTGAGCGCAGTCCAAAAGGCGGGCTGCGCTCAAGACGACTTTTTGGGGGAATTGAAGCGGCCCTGCGCTTCGTAATAGGAGCGCAGGGCCGGTTTCTATTCGTCATCTTCTGCGTCATCATCAAAAGAAAACTCATTTAGGCTGGGGAAATCAAGAAATTCGGAAACCGTCATATTAAACGTCAGCGCGATTTTGTGTAGCGTCTGAATGCCCGGATTTTTAGACGCGCCATGCATAATATTGTCTATTGTGGATTGCTTGACATTGCTCATGGAGGCTAACCGATTGATGGAAAGCCCCCGCTCTTTACATAGAGTGGCAATTCTATTTGCAATGATTTGATAATATTCCATTCAAATTCCCCGCTTAATGGTATTTTCACCATGATAACAGAGAACTATTCAAAGTTACCTATATATAGGTTGACTTGCAAATTATGCTGTGCTAACCTACCTATATATAGGTAAGCCGGTGAAGATATGACTGACGAACTGTTATCTCTGCTCAACTATGAGCTGGGCCAAATATTGGATTGGGAGGAACTGTACCCCGGCGTGTACTCCCTCACCGTCCAGCCGGACCCGGACAGCGCATACCCTTGCAGCGAATACTACCTGGTATTGCCGGGTGCACCCATCTCCCGGGAAGCCCTCGCCTTGGGCAGGGCCTTGGACGGCATACCCGGCCTGCTGTACGCCATCGACCCGCCAGATGAGGGCGGGTGGACGGCCATTCTATACGAGTTGTGCAAGAACCAATCCCGCCATGGCAGCCCACCCCTTGAGGGCTGGTCGCTGTCCGATGCCGCCATGGAAGGGATGGAGCTGTGTCCCTCCTACTTTGGCTCGTTCCCGGTGCCGCCTTACACCCCATGGGGATGGACGCTTCGGTACAAGGCATTGGACAATGGGGTGTACTGGCTGGAAACCAGCCAATGTGAAACCGTTTTGGCGGTCTGCCACCCTATTTGGACTACGGAGCTTTCGGACGGCGTGGCCCAGGCCGGGAAGAAATTGGCCCACAGCAAGGCCGATGATGTGGAGCTGGGCTACCTGTTTTTTGAAGAAAGGGCCAGCTGTACCGCGATTTTTGAGTTGCTGAAGGTGCGCCCTGAGTGGTTGAAAACGGGCCTGATACGCAGGCCGGAGCTGATGAACGCCATCTGGAAGTATGCACCCATGTATGCCACGGCCTATAACGCCCAGGAACAGGCGGGGCTGCACGACGGCCTGGGCATCCTGCTCCAAATGCTGGGAGAGGACAGCGAACCCCAGGGCTCGCCGGAGCACATGATCTCCCTGGTTCCGAATGCCGGGACAGATTTCATCGGGTTCTGGCGGTAGCGCCGCCATGGTGGAACCCCTCCACCTATCCGCCCGGGCCCCGGCGTGGTACAATAAACCTGTATTTCAGGGCGGAGTAAGTTAGGGCGGAGTAAGAGAGGGAGGAACGGTGTGGAAAGGGGTGAAGTCTGCCCTCCGCCGGACTAAAGCGGCCTGGAAGAACAAAATACGGACGTGCGAAGACTGTGAGTTGCCCAGCAGGGCGGTCACGGTCTTTTTTTGCGTCCAGAAAGGGAGTACGCAGATGAATGTCAGAAAGCAGATTGATTGAGCTGTCCTATTTCGATCCCAAGTCAAGCGTCCGGCTCACGGCCTACGCGGATACTGTTGTTTTGGAGAACACCGAAGGGGACAGCACCATCGTCGCCATCCGCTTCGGCGGCTACCCGGAGATGGTGCGGGCTATGTCGGACGCCATCTATGGCGGCGGCGCCGTTGAGGCGGTGCGGAACGATACGAAGCGGCTGCTCAAAAGCAGGCCGAGGGGCTACCGCAGGCAGCTGAACCACGATGGCGTCTACGCCGCCGCTACGCTGATGGCCGATGACGATGCCCTCACCGCCGAGCCCCAGGGCGATGAGGAGGACGATGAAGCGGAAGCCGGAACCCAACAGGAGATCCAGCCCCGGAGGTGCTACCTGTTCTGCCCCGCCGGGGATCAGAACCGCCTGTTTGAGGAGCTGGATCACAAAACCGCCGCGCCGCTCATCCCGGAGTTCCGGGACTATGTACTGCGGGAACTCACCGCCAAGGGCGACCTGTGCCAGCTGGAGGTGCTCTCGCTGCGCGAAAAGCTGGACGCCTTTGTCCTGAGCCTGAAGCCGGAGGATGCCAATGTGGTGGAGATCCTGGAGGGCGGCCTGAAAAGCGGGGGCATCGCCATCCCCGGTGCTGTGTCCGGCCAGCCCGACGGGTTCAACGGCGTGGAGAACGTCACCGGCTACCTCAACACCTTTGGCACCACCGTGGCCCAGCGCATCCGGGAGCAGTTCAAGCCCCTGTTCGACCCGGCCACGGAACCACTCAGCGAGGAAGTCCTGGCAATCAATGACTACGTCCAAGCCAAGGCGGGCTATTCCCTGTATGACGCCCAGCTGGCTGTGGCGGAGGCCACCAAGCGGCAGCTTGGCCGCAAAAAAACCGCCCTGATCGTGGCGGAATGTGGCAGCGGCAAGACGAAAATAGGCGCTACCGCCCTGGGCGCGCTCCAGGGGATGCACGCCGCCCTTTCTCCCAGGGGCAAGACCTTCAACCTTGTGATGGCCCCGTCCCATGTCACGAAAAAGTGGGTGCGGGAGATCGGCGAGACCCTGCCCAACACCTTTGCCATGGTGGTCAGGAGCATCACAGACTTTGACCGGCTGTACCGGGCCTATGAGGCCGGGGATAAAAACGTGTATGCCGTGTTCAGCAAGGAGAAGGCCCGGGATGGCTATATGCGCTACCCCGCCGTCTCCTATGACCGCATGGCAAAGGGCTTCCGCTGCCCGGACTGCGGTGAGGTGGTGCGGATGACCATCAGCGACGACGGCACAAAATACGAGGTGAACGCGGACCAGTTTTATTTCCAGAAAGAGCACCGGGGCAACCATACTTGCAAAAGTTGCGGAAGCCAGCTGTGGTCCGCCATTAACCCGGGACGCCAGCTCAAATGGGCCAAGATTACCGATTACGGCTGGGTGTACCGGGAAATGGCCGCGCAGCACAAAAACCGGACAAAAAATGAGCGTATCCTGTCCCGGCTGGAGGAAATCGCGTCACACCCGGACGGTTATGAGCCGGTGCAGGGCGCCTGCCGCCGGTACGCCCTGAGCACCTTCATCAAAAAGAAGTACCGGGGCCGGATTGACGCCATGCTCTGTGATGAACTCCACGAGTACAACAACGCCAGCGGCCAGGGGGACGCCATGGGCGAGCTGTACGGCGTGTCCAGGCTGTTCGTGGGCATGACCGCCACCCTCATCAACGGGTACAGCTCAGGCATTTTCCACCTGCTCTACCGCCTGACCCCCAGCCTGATGCAGAAAGACAACAAGCCGCACCGCAAGCCCGCCTGGTTTGACGCGGAGTACGGCGTGGTGGAAACACCTATGAGATCGTGGACTCTGACTACAACTCCAACCGCCGCACCACCAAACGCAAGATTAGAAGCAAAAAGCTGCCCGGGGTATCGCCGCTGGTGTACTCCCGGTTCCTGCTGGAGTACACGGCGTTCCTCTCCCTGTCCGACATGGGGAAGGATCTGCCGGACTATGAGGAGATCCCGGTTCCGCTGGATATGCCGGGGAAGGTGTGGGACAGCTACAAACACGCCGAGCAGATTTTGCAGAAGGTGCTGAAAACAGACCGGAAGGCGGCCAACAAGCTGCTGTCCGCCTATCTGAACCTGCTCACCGTCTACCCGGATCAGCCCTATGACCAGCCGGAGATCGTCCACCCCATTGACGGCGATGTGATTGTGAAGCCCGCTAACGCGGCCTGTTTTGAGGACATCCTACCTAAAGAGGAAAAGACGCTGGAACTTGTTCGGACGAAGGTGGCCGCCGGTGAGCGGGTGCTCATTTACACCAGCTGGACCCGCACCGATTCCCAGCAGAAGCTGCTCAAGCTGCTGACCCAGGAGGACTACCGCACGGAGATCCTGTCCCCCACGATCCCGCCGGCAAAGCGGGAGGAGTGGGTGGAGAAGCGGGTGCGCTCCGGCGTCCAGGTGCTTATCACCAACCCCCGCTGTGTGGAAACGGGACTCGACCTCAATGCCTTTACCACCCTCATTTTTTACAGCATGGGCTTCAACCTGTTCACCCTGCGGCAGGCATCCCGCCGGAGCTGGCGGATCAACCAGACCGCGCCGAAGGTGGAGGTCTATCTGCTGTACTACAAGGACACCATGCAGGCCAAGGCCATGAAGCTGATGGCCTCCAAGCTGGCGGTGGCGGGCATCATCGAGGGCACTCTGTCTGAGGAGGGGCTGGCCGCCATGAGCGACGTGCGCGACTTGACCTCCCAGATGGCGAAGGAGCTGTCCCTGGGGATCAAGGATAATGTGGAAGATATCGCCGCCGCGTTCAAAAAGATGGCGGTCATCAACCCCGAGCGGCGTGTTCGGCCTGCGGCCCAGCCTGCGGCGGAAACCCCAGCCTTGGAAGAACCCAGCATCAGGGACACCAGCACCCGTGCCCGCCGGAAGGAGTTCGACGGCCTGCTGGAACGGACGCTGGAAGAACAAAAGAAGAAAAAGAAATCGAAGAAGCCTGTCGTGGACGAAAATCAATTCACCCTCGACGGCTTTGCCGCGTAAAGGAGGAAATTTTGAACATCACGATAAACCGGGCGGAGTTGTTGAGCGCCGTCCAGAAGGCCGCGGCCATCGCGTCGGAGGACGCCCCCCTGGAACCGCTGAAGGGGGTGCTCTTGGAGGCTGACGCCGCCGCGGGCACGCTCACCCTTACCGCCACCAATATCGAGACTTCCCTGGAGCAGAAGCTGGCTTGTACGGCTGGGGAAGATGACGCGCTGGTGATGAACGCCAAGCTGCTGGCGGGGATGCTGGGATTGATGTCCGGCGACACGGCGCAGATGCGCCGCCGGCTGGGAACCCGCTTGCTCACGCTGAGCAGCGGGGAGACCGTCTACAACTGGGCCATTGGTGAACGGGGCGAGTTCCCCAAAATAGAGCTCCCGTTCCCGGAGGACACCGTGAAGGTGTCCGGCATCCCGTCCATGGCCCGGCAAACCATGTTCGCCACGAAAGAAGATAAAAGCAATCCCCTGATGCGCTGTGTGAACCTGATGTTCACTCAGGAGGGGCTGAAGGGCGTGGGCTACAACGGCCGGTGCCTGGTCACCGCCAGGGGCGACGACAAATCCACCGGGAACATCAGCCTGCTGCTGCCCGCCAACTCCCTGGAAAAGCTGGCTGGGCTGTGTTCGGACGGAGATGAGTTCTATGTGGGCGTGGCCGGGAGGTTCCTGGTGTTCCAGCGCCCGGGGCTCACGTTCGGGGCCCTGCTGATGGAGGGCGACTATATGGACACAGACCGGCTGATGAACAACATCCGCAACCAGTTCACGCTGCTCACCGATGTGGCCGACCTGCGCCGGACGCTGAAGACTGTGGCGGCGGTAGACCCCAAGGGCCGGGTGAAGCTGGCCTTTGACGGCGGGCGAATCACCTTTTCCTGCAAGGGGGAGCTGGGCGAGGCCTGCCAGGAGCTGGAGACCGCCCCGCTGACGGGAACGCCCCAGGGCGGATACTGGTATCAGATCCCGGATTTGATGGCCTGCCTGCGCTCGCTGTCCGGCACCGCCACTTTGGGGATCGCCCAGGCGGGGATGCTGGATCTGTCCACCGAGGGAGCCTACTATATGCAGACCGCCATGCGGGAACCCGCTGCCGCCCCGGTGGTGGTGCGGGAGACGCCAAAAGCCAAGCCGGAGAAGGCGGCAAAGACCAAATCTCCCAAAGCCAAATCCTCCAAGGCCAAAACCGCCAAAAAGGCGGCGTAGGGGGTGGGGCGCTTGAAAGAGAACGATATCTGTAGATATTGCGGCGGCGTCATCAAGCTGATTCCCGCCAAAATGGTCTACGGCGAGTCCACCCGGCGGCTGGGCATGGAGGGCGAGTACGTCTACCAGTGCCAGAACTGCAACGCCAGGGTGGGCTGCCACAAGGGCACGGCCCGGCCTCTGGGCAATGTGGCCAACGAGGTGCTGCGGCTGAAGCGGATGGAGGCCCACCGCGTGTTCGACGCCCTCTGGAAAAGCGGGCGCATGACCCGGTCGGGGGCGTACCGCTGGCTGGCGGGAGAGCTCCATCTGCGGCCAGACCGCGCCCACATCGGCGGGTTTGAGATGGATCAGTGCCAGAAGGTCATTGAGCTGTGCGAAAGAATAAACAACGAGGAGGCAGCATGATGCGGGATTGTGATCGCGAGGATATGTTGTGTACCTGTGTTGACTGGGGAAAAGACGATCTGGCCGCACGGATACACCATATTATTTGCAATTTTGAGTTTACCGGCTTTGAGCTGGAATATACCACATTGGAGCGGCCGGAAGGCCGCCGCCTGTGCCGGATTGGGCGGTGCCGCATCTGCGGGAAGCGCCTGTGCTACGGGGATGATCTGCCCGCCCAGTCCACCCCGGACGATTTGCTGGCGGATATCTTCCGCCGGACATTCCAGATGTGGAACGCCGGCGATAAGAACCTGCCGGCTGGCGTGGACACATTTACCGATCTGTTCCTGTCCCTGTTCCACGAGCCTGACCGGGAGTTCGTCGGCGAATGGGTGAAGCGCCTTGCGGCGGATGCCCGCCTGCGCATGAGCGAGGAGGGCACATAAATGGCAAAGCAGAAATACAGCTTCCCAGCGCCGTTCTGTCCCGGCTGCCAATATCACCAATCCGTGGGAGAGGGATTGAATCGGACCCGCTACTGCAATGGCTTTGACAAAAAGCGGAAGCCCAAGCGGTTCCGCTCGTCCGATCCCAAGTACAAGCCGCCCAAGTGGTGCCCCCGGCTGATCTCTCCGCCGGTGTGTCGCGTGTATGGCTTCGCGGATGAGGAAGCTTCGATTATGAATTGGCTGTTCAATCGTGAAGCGGCTGCGGTTCAGAGCGGGTATGAGCGGGATACGTATCTCTCAGTCTCGGCAAACCATTACAGGCTGCGCCTTGAGCTGCCGCTGGGCCTGACTGCCAAACAGTTCTACGATGAGATGCAGTCTGACCTTACTACCTGCGTTACCGCTTTAATCAGCGGGCAGGTGGAGTATGGGGAGGTCATTGAGATCGACGATGGCCTGAAGCCCTACTATTTCTACTACAGCGGCTTTCGGGTGGTTCCGCTGACGTATTTTAACCGTTCGCAGGTACAGCCGTCTGAACCTGCCCCATCCAAGGAGACATGAACATGGTAAATAGATACTGCAAATGCTGCTATCATCTGGCGGGCCGGCCCGATGCCGCCGCCAATTTTTACAACGACCACTTTATTCCCGACCGCTGGGCGCTGTCCTATTTCAATCTCAGCGAGTGCTGGGGTGTCAGCCTGGTGGGCCGCTGTAAGGACTGCGACGGTGGGCTGGAGGAGGTTATCCCGCTGCCGAAGGGGTTGACCGGGGACGCCCTGTTCCAGGCTGTCTATGACACTGTGCAGACGGCCCATCCCTATGACAGCTTTTCAAAGCAGGTGGGGTACTACGGCCGCTGTGAGGAACGCAGCAGGTTTTATGCGGGCCGGAATGAGCGGCGTCAGTTCCGGCGCAGCCGGCAATTTCTTGAGCTGTTTAACGACTGGGATCGAGAGCAGGCCCGGCTCTGGCTGGAAAAGAACTTCCCACCGGAGAAGCCCACCGAGGTCTTTCGGGACACCGGCGGCGGCCTGTTCAGCAGCGTCATCCGCATGGCAAAAGCGGGCGGTGATTTTGACAGGGCCGGGGCCATTCTGGACTACTACCTGCCCTGCGAGCACGAAAGCGGCATCAGGGAAGGGGTGGTACTCACCGCCTATGAATTTGATTTCGTGCCCATCCTCAATTACGGCAGCGAGGGTATCTACATCGACTGCTATCTGATGGGCAAGTTCGACGAATCCGGGCGGTGCTCCCTCCATGTGGGCACGCTGAAGACGCTGAAGCGGGATCTGGAGAGCGCCAAGGTCATGGGTGAGCTGTGCGGCACGCTGATGCACCACGCCGGCGAATATGTCAATCAGAATTTGCATCGCTATGCCCCGCAGAAGGAACTGGAAGCGGAATACCAGCGGCAACTTGAACGGGAAGCGGAAAAACAGGACAACTGACCGCTGCCTTGAACCATCATCACACATGGGGCCATTCTACGGCCCCCAAAATACAAAGGAGAAATCAAAATGGGTGATATTTATTATTTATCCGAGCGCAACCGTATTGTGGAGGAGCACCTTCACTGTATCAACACCGTGATTTGGCAGAACTGGTCGTTGATTCAGGCCGCCCGCCTGGAGCGGGACGATGTGTACCAACAGCTGGCCATCCGGCTGATCCGCTGTGTGGACACCTACAACCCGTCCAAGGGGTCGCTGAAAAAGCGCATCTACGCCCAGCTGAAGTATGAGCTGCTTAACTGCAAGGAGGTTCGCCGCCTGACTGGCATTACCGGGGCGCCAAAGGATTTCCGCGGGGGAAACGTCATCTCCCTGGACGCCATCCGGGAGGATAGCGAACTGTACCGGGAATATCTGGCGGCGTAACAGCCTGAGAGGAGAAAAGTCATGCCAAATCAAAATACCCAGACCCTGCGTGACCATATGCTGGCCGTCATGGCCGACGTGAACGCCCAGGTGGCGGAGCGGGAGGAACTGGTGGAGGCCATCGCCATCGCCCTGCTCACCCGGAAGAACTTGTTCATCCTGGGCGCGCCCGGCCAGGCCAAGAGCTACGCCATCAACCAGTTCCGTGCCCGGATCACCGGGGCCAGGCAGTTCGAGCGCCTGCTCTCTAAGCAGACCGATGAGGAACAGCTTTTTGGGCGCGTTGATCTGTCCAGCCTGCTCCCCGGCTCCGTCCCGGAGTCCGTTGTGAGCGGTGATGAGCTCTACCAGCATCTGCGTTCAAAGCTGGAGTGCTTTGTAGAAAGCTTTTCCGGCCAAAAGGATTCGCCGTCAACTTATGAACTGCTGAGGGCGCACACGGCGGCGCTGGCAGATTATCGGGCGGCGCTGGCGGCGCTCCATGTCGGTGAGCCCCAGGTGAACACTTCGGGCAAGCTGCCGGAGGCGGACATCGTGTTCTTGGACGAGATTTTCAAGTGCAATGACGGGGTGCTCAACTCCCTGCTCACCGCCCTCAACGAGCGCAAGTACACCAATGAAGGCCGTACTTATCCCATCCCCACCATCTCTTTCTTTGCGGCGTCCAACGAGATCCCCAATTTCAGCGATCCCCAGGAGGAGATTTTGGAGGCCCTGTACGACCGCTTGGAGCTGAAGGTGGTGACGGACAACATCTCAGACCGCGCCAAGCGGCTGGCGGTGCTGGCGGACAAGCAGGCGGGGCGTGCCGGACAAATTACTGCGTCCATCACGCTGGATGAACTGGGGCAGATGCAGGCGGAGGTGGCGGCGATCCCGGTGCCCGACGCCGCCAATGAGCTGGCGGACGACATTCTGTGCCAGCTCCGCAAGGACGGCGTATCGGTATCGGATCGAAAGTACCTCAACTATTATCCCATCGCCCAGGCCAAGGCGTGGCTGTCCGGCCATGCCCAGGTGGAATCCCAGGATCTGCTGGCGTTGAAGAACTATCTCTGGCAGAAGCCCGCTGACCGGCCTGCGGTGGAATCGACGCTGAACCGTATGTGCGTCAACCCCATGCAGGACAAGGTAAACAGCGTCCGGGCCATGGCCATGGATGTGCAGATGGAGTTTGACGCCAACCGCGCCGATCCCAACAAGCCCAACGCGGGCAGCAAGGCACTCATCAAGCTGCGGGGCGAGCTGGTGCGGCTGTACGGCGAACAGCAGAAGCTGGCCGCGTCTGCCCAGTCGGACAGCGAAACGGCGCTGACGGACGAACTGCTGGCGGACATGGAGCAGATCAGTCGGAAGGCCCACGAGGCCGTGGGCTTCACCTACACGCCGCTGGGGCAGCTGGCGGCGCTGCAATAAAAATGTAAGGAGGTCAAAATCATGTTGAACCACATCGTAATTATGGGCCGTCTGACCCGTGATTCGGAGCTGCGGCACACCCAGGCGGGCACAGCCGTGGCCAGCTTCACCGTGGCGGTGGATCGGGATTTCAAGGACAAGGAGACCGGCGAACGCAAGACCGATTTCATCGACTGCGTGGCCTGGCGCTCCACCGGCGAGTTTGTGGACAAGTATTTTGCCAAGGGCCGCATGGCCGTGGTGGAGGGCAGGCTGCAGCTTCGGGACTGGACGGACAAGGAGGGGAATAAGCGACGCAGCGCAGAGGTACTGGTGTCCAGCGTCTACTTCGGCGACAGCAAGCCCAAGGACGGCGGCAGCGCCGGGGGCAAGCCCAAGGCGGGGAAGGATGACGATTTCCAGCTGCCTGGTGATTTTGGCGCCGGCTCTGACAATGGCTTCGCGGATCTGGAGGATGACGACGGCGATCTGCCGTTCTGAGAAACAGCGGCGGGAGGGGGCAACCCTCCCGCCGTGCTACACATCTGCCTCTATAAAATGCTTATCATAAAGATTCCAATATTTTTGATAGACGCGATCATTCTGACCGTCCAAATTCAGTTGATACATTCGAAACGTGACCAAAATATCCTTCGGTTGCCACCGTTCTTCATAGGAATAGCGATATTTCATTCCCAGCCGTTTCATGACTTCGCCGCTTCTCGGGTTATTGATGTCATGGGTTGCTGTTATGTAGGGAATACCATCCCTTCTTAATTGCTCAATTACGGCCTTGCACGCCTGGGTCATGATTCCCCTATGCCAGAACTCTCTGCGCAGCCCATAGCCAAAGTCGCGGCTGTCATCCGTATCAACATTCACATATCCCATCGGATCATCTGCCCCCCTCAGGCAGACCGCGTAGCTGTAGGCGTGCTCCTGACCGTACTTACGTTCAAAATGTTCTTCGTAGAATTTTTGCGTATCGTCAAAGGTATTTAAGGGAAACCATGGCAAAAAACGATTGACCTCCTTGTCGCTGAAGATTTGGAATATGGATTCCAAATCATCTGTTGTAAATTTTCTCAGAATCAAGCTTTCGGTTTCTATTTGAGGAGTGTTCACATTTTCACATCCAAAATTCAAGTTTGCTGTATGGATTATATCATGTATTTTAATTCTGCACAACCGTATGGTGTCAGCAGAAATGGTCGAGAGGAAAGATAAAATATGAAACAATACTTTGATTATTTAGACTTTCTGCGGGAATCCGGCGTCACCAATATGTACGGCGCGGTTCCCTATCTCCAGCAGGAGTTCCCGGAGCTGGGCTTCAACCACGCCCAGGCCGTCTATGTCCTGCGGGAGTGGATGGAATACCGTCAGAAGGGGGGGATGCGTAATGCGCAAGCCCTACCGAACTATTGAGGATGTACTGCGTTCCCCGTGGGCTGCCGCTGGGCAGCCCATGGAGCGGGCCGCCACCGACCGGGTGCTGCGTTCCACCAAGCTGGAGGACAGCATCTATGCCGATCTGCGGGATGGGGACGACAGTTTGGAGCAGACCGAGGGGGAGGCGGCAAAAAAGCTGCCATCCTTCCCGGCGCTGTCCCGGGACGTATTCCAGTCCTTTTATTCCCTGATGCCCAGGAGGAACGACAGCGATCTGCTGTCCACGGCCGCCCGGAAGTTCAATGACCCGATTTTGGAGTACATCACCCAAAACGAGGACTACCCGACGCTGAAAGCGGTGTGCGAGGGACGGGAACTGCCTGCCTATGAGGCGGCATCCGAGTTTGTGGCCCGCACCGCCGGGGAACTGGACAGCCTGCTCTCCAACATCAGCGGCGAGAAAAACGCACTGAGCACCCTGGAAAAGCTGGAAAATGTCGAGCAGGAAGCACGAAAAGAGCTGGCCGATTTGCTGAAGCGGATGCAAGCCATGAAGGAACGCGATCAGGATCTGGAGCAGTCCGTAGTGGACGCCGCCAACCAGGCGGAGGGCAAGCGCCGCCAGGTGGAGGCCGTGGGTAAGCTGGTAGATGCCAGCACGGCCAGGAACGAGGACGATGTGGCCGCTGTGGTAGCCATGGCGGTGAGCGCCGCCGCTGAAAAGGCGGAAGAAGTACAGAGCATCATCGGCGCCTGGAGCGACGAGCCCGGTAACATGGTAAAAAACGAGGCCAACGCTGAACTGCTGGCACTGGTGCGAAAAAGCCCGGTTTTGCGGGATATCTCCAAGTATCTGGGCCGGTTCCGGGAGATCTTCGCCCAGGGCAAGCGCAATGGTTACGCCTATGGCCGGGGTGAGAAATACTCCCTGGAGCTGGGCCGGGATCTGTCCCGGGCCCTTACCTCGGAGCTGGCCATGCTGGCCTCACCCCAGACCACGCCGCTGTTCCTACGCAAGTATCAGCGGGGGCAGATCAAGCAGTACCAGCGCCGGGAGCCCATCTACAAGGGCATGGGGGATATCATCTGCTGTCTGGATGAGTCCGACTCTACCGAGGGCGACCCCGCTGCCTGGGGGAAGGCCGTGGCGCTGACCCTGCTGGAGATCGCGGCGGACAGCGGGCGGCGCTTCGCCCTGATCCACTTTTCTGGGCCGGGGAGCTTCAAAACGGAGGTGTTCCGACCCGGGGGCTATGCCATGGCGGAAAAGGTAAACGCCGCGGAAACCTTTTTAGGCGGCGGCACCGACTTCCAGACGCCCATGAATGACGCCCTGCGTCTGATGGATGAGGAGGGCCTTGAAAACGCCGACATCATTTTTATCACGGACGGCGAATGTGCTTTGCCGGACGCTTATGTGGAGCGGCTTCGGACGGAGCAGGCCAATCGGCGGTTCACTGTCACCGGGGTGCTGCTGGACAAGGGCAGTCCGGGAATGACGTTCAGCCTGGAGAAATTCTGCCAGAATATCTACCGTACCAGCGAACTGCTGGGGGATGAGATCGTGGCGGAGTTGGTGTGCAAGCGAGTATAAATCAGGCTGTAAAACAGGGGACAGTTTCATTGATTTGCCATTATACATATTTGTGTAGCTATAGACAAAAAAGGGGTGGCCGGTTTTGAGCAAAACCAGCCACCCTGTGAATGAGGAGGCGGAGTTTCGGCATACCGCCTCTGTCATCGTCCAGCACGCAAATGCCGGAGATGCAGCGAGATCATTGCTGCGCTTTCGATTCCTTGCGCAGTTTGTGATCGATTACGAGGAATCGGATGCATAGCGCAATAAGCGCCACGCCTAGCGCAATGACCACATAGATGAGAGGCTGGATAATGCCTAGACCGCTCTCTTTGTAGGCCGGACGTATGATACTTACGTCACCGGCGGTTTCACTGTAGTTCCTATTGGTAACGCGAACGTGGAGGGTCATGTAGAGCACCTCTTTGGCCGCACGACGCAGAGCCTGATGGTAACTGTTGGACGATGTTTCTTGGACAAACTCACCGCCCATAACACCGCTCATCCACAAACTGGTGCCTGCCCGAAGGGACTGGTCGCCGTTCATAAATGTATGGTGGTCGCAATAGTCAGTGATGAGCCCGCCGTGGAAACCCCACTCACCTCGGAGCACATCGGTGAGAAGCGCCTTACTGCCACCTGCCCATACCGCGCCAATACGGTTGTAGCTGCTCATTAAGCCGTTGGCATCGTAGTCCTCTACCAATGTGCGGAAAGGCTCCAGGTAGATTTCCCGAAGTGTCTGCTCTGTCATCCAGGTGTATACGCTATCCCGGTAGACACCACTCTCGCCATCGTTGCAAATAAAGTGTTTTACGTAAGTGTATACGCCTGCCTCGCTGGCACCTTGGACCGTATTGCCGCACAGTACCCCGGATAGCACGCTGTCTTCAGAATAGTACTCATAGTTGCGCCCATTGAAAGGAGAGCGGTGCATATTTACGGCCGGGGCATACCAGCCACAGTAACCGTTCTGTATGGCCTGCTGACCAATGATGCGTCCCTCTTCGCGGGCAAGGCTGGCGTTCCAGGTCTGGGCAAGCGTACTGGAGCTGGGGAAACCAGTACCTGCTCCCATACCGGTGAAGCCGCCAATCTGCGCAGGGCCATCGGCATCTTTGAAACGCATCTTGCCCACGCTGGGCAGTTCAACGGTACCACCGTAACCAAACACAAACAGCTCCTGCATTTCCTCCACAGTAAGCTGGTCCAACAAAGCATCCCATTGAGGGTCATTGAAGTCCGCGCCTAGTTGATAGCCCAATTCGGTGGTGAGACCGTTTTCCTCAATTTTGAGACCATTCTTCGCTCCAGTAGTTATGGGGCTATCCCCGTCATCCAAATATGTTGCGGCCTGGTTCTCATCGAACAGATTCAGCACTCGCAGCTTTTCCGCCATAGGCCGGTTTGGGGTATTGGACTTAGGAAAGGTGTTTGCAAAGTCGGCACGGGTCATGTAAACAATGCCCTCACTGCCCTCGCCGTCAATAGGTACGCCATCCACAGCATCGGGGCCAGTAAATCGGTTAGTTACTTCAGCGCCGGTGGTATGGTCTATGGGGTACTGCACATTTTCCGCCAGATACACGGTGATCGGGGTACCCACCATAGTATGAGCATCGGAGCGGACGGTGATGGTATAGTTACCCGCATCCAACTCATAGCCAGCAAAGCCGTTGCTGTTGGCATCGTAGCAATCGTAGCTGGCCATGTCTTCCGCAGCAAAGGTCAGGGTAAGCGCCTGACTGTCCCCTGGCTCCAGCAGATCGGTCTTGGCAAACGCGCCCAGTTCCACGGCCGATTTTTCAATGCCACCTTTGACATAAGGAGCGGCGTAATAGAGTTGCACCACATCCTTTCCTGCACGACTGCCAGTGTTGGTGACCTTTACGGTGACAGAGATTGAGCTGTCTTTTGTGATCGCGGAGCCTTCTGCGGGGGCATCTATGATCTCCCAGTCAAAGTTGGTATAGCTCATACCGTAGCCGAAAGGATACTGCACCACGCCCTCATAACCCTTGCCATACTCGTTCGAGATGTCGTTCCAATAGCCCTCCACATCGGCAGTCTCATACCATTTGTAGCCGATGTAGATGCCCTCGGCATAGTCGGTGTAGCTAACCTGCTCATAAGCAAACGGCGTGTCAGTATTGCCGGAGGTGGTGCCATCAAAGGGATATAACCCCTCTGCACCAGTGTAGGCCCCCACGCCCTCCAGTCCGGCATTAGCGTAGCTGGCGGCGGTGGTCAAATCGTAGGCCCAGGTATCGGCGGTGCGGCCACTGGGCTCTGTCTCGCCCCACAACACAGCGGGGATAGCCGTGGCGGCGTTCTGTCCGGACAGCCCCGTAATGAGACAGGCATCAATTCCAGAGATGGTCTCCACGGGCCCCAGCTCCATTACGTTGCAGCTGTTAATGAGCACCACCACGTTCTTATAGTTTGCGCCCACATATTCCAACAGAGACAGTTCCTCGGTGGAGAATTCAAGGGACGTTCGGTTGCCATCCACTACAATGTCTCCATCCTTTTCTACCCGTTTGTACTGCTGCTTGGTACAGTCATTACTCTCGCCCCCCAGCCGTCCGATAACCACGATAGCGGTATCGGAAAACGCCTTAGCATCATCCAGCATACTCTGGGTGTAGTAGTCTGCGTTATGAATATTCGGTTCGTATAGACGGCAAGACTGTTCCGGCCAGCTATTCAAGGTTTTCACATATTCTCGGCCCGCCTGAAACTCCTGGTACATATCGGTCAGTACAGTATTATAGGCGATGCCGTAGTCGGACAGGGCCCGAAGGAGATCCACGTCCATTTTGCTGACACCACCGGAGCCAGATCCGCCGCCCAGCCAGGCTGTGGAAGCCCAACCGAATACGTTCACCTGTTTTATGCTGGCAGACAGAGGCAAGGTATCGTTTCGGTTCTGCACCAGCACCATTCCCTCTGCTTCCACCTGCCGGGCAAGTTCTGCGGCCGCAGACAGGGTCGCAGCCTTGTCCGCCTCATTAACTTGGGGTGATGCCGCACCGAAAAAGGTCTGGATCAAACCGCCAAACATCCCCCAAGCAGCGTTAAGCACAATGCCTAAAACCAGAAGAAGCACGGAAAAAAACAGCCCAATGCTGTGCCGGATTCCATGAGGCTTCTTTACTTTCTGTTTGCTCATAATCCATCCTCCTTGCTTTTATCTGAGAGAAATATATAAAATTGTTTATCCGTTTTTCGACTATTTAGCCGCTTTTTTGGCATGCTTCTGCTCCAGCTTGGCCAGCTTGCGCTTACTGGGCTTGAAGCCCCGGAAGATCACGTAGGCGAACCATACCGCCAGCAGACCGAACACGATGTCCACCACCAGCAAGACCTTTTGCGTCAGCCGCATTCCATCCTTGAATACACTGCCCGGCATAGCCCCATTCATAGCATTGGTATTTGCGATGGTGTACAAAGTGCGATGGAGAGCCTCCCGGGCGTAGTGATAGTGGGCGGGATTTTGAGCGTCGAAATCAAACCGAGCGCTCTCCTGAGCATAGGTCAACTTCACGTCCGCCCCGGCCTCGATCATCTGGTAGCCATCCATGAACACGCCGGTGTTGGCGTTGTCCGTCATGATGAGACCGTTAAACGCCCATTCATTGCGCAACAGGCCGGTAATCAGGTTGTAGTCGCCACCAGTCCAGGTGGCGCCCACCCGGTTGAAAGCGGTCATCACACCCATACTGGCCCGGAAGGGGCGGGTGGTATTCCGATAACCGCCGGTGCCGTCGCTCTCCACGTAGTTGAGCCCCACATCGCCAACCTTCATGCACATCTCGAAAGGCTTGAGGTAGATCTCCCGGGCGGACTGCTCGTTGAGCCAAGTGGCCACGCTGAACTGGCCCGGGCGGTCTCCCCGGTGGTTCTCCTGATCGTTGAAGGCAAAGTGTTTGATGTAGGCATATAGGCCCTTGGAGGCTGCGCCGTAGACGGCGTTAGAGCCCACAGCCCCGGACAGGAAAGCGTCCTCAGAGTAATATTCGCCGTTGCGCCCGGAGAAGGGGGTGCGGTGGATATTCATGGAGGGGGCATACCAGCCGTTGCAGCCACCTAGCAGCGCTTCATTGCCGATCATGGTGCCAAACTCCCGGGCCAGGTCCTGGTTCCAGGTATGGGCCAGGGTCATGGAGTTGGGGAACATCTTGCCGGTGCCGCCGTAGATGAGACCCGCGGCGGTGTCCGCATCGATGGTAAAGGGCTTGTTCACGCTGTCGATGTACTCAATGCCATAGCCGGACAGGCCGATGGTGCTGTAGTAATCCTCCTCGGTGAGCTGATCTAGCAGCTTATCCCACAGGGGATCGTCAAAGTCTAGACCGCGCATTTCAATGAGCGTCAGGCCGTTTTTTGCGCCGTACACCGGCGTCTCGGTGAGTGAGGCGGGGTCCACTGGGGAGTTGGAGTCAAAGGAGTCCAGCTGTGCGATGAGGTCGGCGCTGGCAATCTTTTTCCAGGTGTAGGCCACGCCGTCAGAGCTGTTGATCTCGCCGCCCCAGGTGCTGACGATGTTGCTGGGCTCACCGTCATGGACGGGGAAGGTTGCTGTCCAGTCGTTCCTGGTGAGATAGGTAATATTGCCCCGGGCGTGGTCGAAGAGGTTAGTCACGGGGGTGCCGGAGTAGGTGTCCACAGCGTAGGTGTCAGCATCCAGGGCAGAAATGGTGTGGGTTTCCACAAAGGCGGCAGCGCCGTTGTCCGTCATGCCGTCGGTAGTGGTATAGCCCTTGGCAGCCAAAACATTGTTCACGGCGGCATGGGCGTTGGCGGCGGCAGTGATGTAATAATTGCCGGCATCCAGGATGTAGGTCTTGGCATAGGTGGAGTCGTAAGACTTGAGCTGTTCTTCCTCAAAGGTTACCGCCACGGTCTCAGACGTACCGGGGGTCAGCTCGGAGGTCTTGGCATAGCCCACCAGCATAACGGCGGGCTTTTCCACTCCATATTGCTTGTCGTAGTCGGTGTAAGGGCTCTGGATGTAGATTTCCACCACGTCCTTACCCGCCGTGCTGCCGGTGTTGGTCACATCCACGGTGACGGTGCAGGTACCGCCGGACCAGCTTGCTTTAAAATTGGACCAGTCGAAGGTGGTGTAGGACAGGCCGTGGCCGAAGGGATAGACCACCTCGCTGTCATAGTCGAAGCTCCCAGCACTGCCGGTTCCCATCACTACATCCTCGTACCGGGTTTCGTAGTATTTGTAGCCTACATAGATGCCCTCGGCGTAGGAGACGTAATTGTACTTGGTGGGATTGCCGCTCTCATCGAAATACAGGTAGTCGCCGAAATTCTGGGCGGCGGGGGAAGCCAAAGCATCAGCGGCAAAGGTGTCCACCGTCCGTCCGGAGGGATTGATGGCGCCAGTCAGGATGTCAGGCAGGGCCTGGAGACCGTCGGGCGCACCAATGACCGCCTTGATGCTGGGATAATCCGCCAGCCAGTCTAGTTCCAGAGCGGCGTTGGAATTGAGAACCAATACCACAGTATTGAAGTTTTCATCCAGATATCTCAAAATTTCCCGCTCGGTGGAGTCAGGCTCCAGGTAGGTCCGGGCCTTGTCCTCTGCGGAGTCGGCGTGACCATACATACTCCGGGGCATATCTCGGCCTTCTCCGGCTACCCGCTTCAGAAAGTAGACAGGAACCGTGCCGTTCAGACTGTCCAACACGCCGTCGGCGCTTTGCATGACGGACAGGGGGCATTCGTTGATGCGGAAGTCCTCGGCGTCACCGAAGCTAATGGAGCCCGAGGCCAAACCATAGCCCTTGCCGCCGCCGTTGGCGTAGAAGTCCCACAGGGTTTTATTCAGATTAACCCCGGAATTTTGGAACAGAACATCCAGCTTAATGCCGCCACCCAGCATACCGCCGCCGACGCTGACAGTGGTGGAGTTGACACTCACCAAGCTGAACGTGGTGTCCTGGGCCAAGGGCAGGGTGTTGTCCCGGTTTTCCAGCAGCACCACACCCTCGGCGGCGATGAGTTCGGCCAAATCGTCCTCCGCTGCGCCTATGGCTTGGACGCTGTAGTCCGGCTTATTGTATTGCAGGTCCAGCCCGGTGATGTTGGCCTTAGAATTGTCAATCTTGCGGTCAAACCCGTTCAGAATGCTGTTGCCCATCCGATCAAAGGACGGCACCAGGGTGTTCACGCCCACAATGCCCGCCAGCAGTACCACGATGAGCACCGCGCACACCGCAGTCCGCAGGACCAGCCGCACCTTCTGGCCAACGGTTTGTTTTTTCTTCTCCATGTTATGTCCTCCTTCAATCTTTTTTCCGCTGTCTGCGTCTTACCCCTCCTCTTTTTGTTGACAACAAAAGCGATACAGATAAAGTGCCCCCCAATTCCGCTGGCATAGCGTCGAGATTATTCCGCTAAAAGTTTGCCCTCGGCGTATTAATTTGAAGTATAACAAAAGCGCTCCTAATCGGAGCGCTTTTGCCGTGAGCTGTCATTTTTCTGCCGTGAACTGCTGCTCGCATAGGGGAAAGGAAAGGCGCAAGACGAACAGCCCTCCCTCTGTCTCCAAGTTTAGGAAACCATGGTATTTCTCCACGATGTCCCGGATACTCTTTAGCCCGTAACCGTGATTATACTTGTCCACTTTACTGGTGAGGGGGAGTCCATCCCTCAGCTCCAACGTCCCCCTATAAGGATTCTCAACCTGGAGAAATACCAGCCCTGACTTTTCCTGAATTCGTAGGCGGATGAGTCGCTCCGCTAGCGGCAGGGAAAGTGTCGCCTCAATGGCGTTGTCCAAAGCGTTGCCCACCAGGGTATACAGATCCACTGGGTCCAGAAAGGCCAGTTGTTTCCCATCGGCGATGCAGGACAGGGCAATCTCATACTTGGTGCAGATCAAACTTTTCTCTGTCATCACCGTGTCCAGAATCTCGTTACCCGTCTCCAACGCTGCATCGTATATCATAACGGCGGATTGTAGTGAGTCGAGGACCTCCTCACGTCGTTCTGGATCACGGATGTGCTTGAGGGCTGCCACTTGGTGTTTTAAATCGTGGCATTTACGGTTAATAATCTCAATACTTTCTCTGGACATCTCGTACTGAGACTTATGGAGAGCCCACATCTGCCGCTGCGCCACCAGCTCGGACTCAGATTTGATCTGTTTTTGCTGCTGGAGCTGCCCAAACAGCACCGCCCCACAGGAGAAGACAGCGTAGGCGGCGTGGATGGCCTCAAAGTCATAGGCACTGGCCATGCTGCTCATAAGTACCACCACTGCCAGCGTAGTGAGCGTTAGGGCCAGGGAATCCCGGGCCGTGGCCATTAAGCTACCGTTCTGTATCATTTTCCGTGCAAATAGTAAATAGACCATGCCATATACACCAATATGAACCAGGAAATAAATTGGGCTCCCAGTATCTATTGCCTTCTTCGGTAGGACTAACACACACAAGAGCCTGATGCAGTACGCCATATGCTCCATTAAATACGCGCAGGCCCCACAGTAGAGCGCCTCCCGGAAGTTGACTGTGTGTACGCTCCACACGGACAAAACGCTGGCAGCAAAGAGAATACCGCACCCTGTCACTGAACCCAAAATAATCGTCTTTGATTGAATAATGCTCTGGTTGGAGAAGTTTTCGAACATTGCCGATACCACCGTCAGCACGGACCAGCCCAGGAAGCATCCTAAAAGGCGGAACCAAAACCTACTCCGTTTCTTCAGCGGCCAACTGAACACTAGCGCTGCGGAGAGCAGCTCCAAAAAGAAATAGATTAACCTGCCCGTTTGGAGGACCTGCACTGTGTCTCCGTTCACAGCTCCGCCCCCAAGCAGTCGGACAGTTCACGCAGAAACTGTTTTTTTCTCGGCCTACTGATCGGCAGAGTGTGTTCCCCAATCCGTACTGCGCCCCGCTCTATCCCAGTCACTCGGCGTAGATTAACCAGATAGCAGCGGTTGCAGCGAGAGAAGCCCTGGCCCGCTACCATACGCTCCATCTCCTGAAGGGAGCATCGCATAAGGTAATTCTGCTTCGTGGTGACTACGCTGAGGTTGTGATCTACGACCTCGGCATAGAGAATATCCTCAACGGGCACTCGGATCTTCTGCTCTGCCAAGGGGAGCACCACAAATGCATCCTGATTCCGGGGCAGTCTGGCGATGAGCTTGTCCATCCGCACACGGAAACGGTCGTACTCTAAAGGCTTGAGGATGAAATCGCTGGCATCCACCTCATATCCCTGGATGGCATACCGAGCCAAGTTGGTAATGAACACCAGTGCCACGTTCGGATCCTGACAACGGATACGGCGGGCTGTTTCCATTCCGTCCAGGTGGGCCATCTGGATGTCTAGGAAAAGAATATCCCACTCTGGGACGTATCGCTCCGCCAGTTCCAACCCGTCCCGAAACCAAGTAACAGCTGCCTCCAGCCCGTGCTCCTCGGTATAACGCCGGATGTATTCTTTGAGCGTCTGTGCTGAAAATCGTTCGTCCTCCGCAATGGCGATATGAAGCATGATTGCATCTCCCCCACATGAGCCAAACCTTCCATCGTTATTTTATGTCGTGCCCTGTAACCACTTTGTTAAGGGATTTTTCAACTTTTTGACTTGCTCTATAGTCGTCTCACAAAGCCTTGGTGCCCCTCCGTGCCCACCGCAAATCGTTCGATGTGCACACGTTCCGTGTTAAATCCAATTCCCTAAAATTTAAATGCTAAAAGTATGTTTCTGCACTAATGCCATATTACCATATTCAGCCATCTAAATCAGCTTGAAATTCACTGCTCATCAAATAATGTGCTTTACTTCAAGTCCTTTGTGATAAAATTTTGAGCGTTTCATAGTGGAGAAGGCAGCTCATGGGCTAATACCTCCATAGTGGTGGATTTTCCTAAAGCCAGAAAGCTAGATGTGTAATAGGAGCTGTCAAATAGTGCTCATGTGCCATAAAGTAACACGAAAAAATTTGACAGACAGCAGCCTACGCCATTCCGTTTTTATTCCTGCATAACTTTAAGGCAGTATTGTGTGATTTGATTTGACAATTCATCGGAATCTGCCTGTGTATCTGCCATTAGCCAATAATATATCATTCCAAAACTTCCGTTTCCTCAATGATCTCGACTTCCAATCACCGTTTTTATTATACTACATATAAATTCGATAAGCAACTTGAGTTTATTCTTCGACATAGTGATGCATTACATAAAAGATGGAGGTGTTGACTACCCCCTTTTTAGGCCGGAGGCCAAGCGGCTTCGGCTTCGCGCCAAAACAGGTTTTATAACAGGAAAATTCCATGAACAGAATTAAGGAGAATAGGAAGACAATGACAAATAAAAGAAAAGTGAACGCCGCGCCGGATTCTATCGTGCTGGGACTTAGCGGAGAAGCATTGCTTGTCATGGGGCTGATTGTTGCACTTGCCGACAACGGGAACGGGTATGCCTATGATATGGAGTAGCGGTACAACAAACTGCGGGCCGGCGGTGTGGACTGCAAGTTTTTCTATGATATCTATGAGGATAGCACAGAACTGGGGCATGGGTACCTGTCCAATTTGAAATAACGATGCTTTGGCCCAGAAATGCTATGTCGCCATGATTGACTTTTTTGGATGCGTAACAAGCAGAATAACGCACATGGGAAGGGCAGCGGTTGCCGCCTTTTCTCATTTGCACATGAGGTTTCATAAGGTGGAACCCCTCCACCTATCCGCCCAGGCCCCAACATGGTACAATAAACCTGTATTTCAGGGCGGAGTAAGTTAGGGCGGAGTAAGCGAGGGAGGAACGGCGTGGAAAGGGGGCGAAGTCTGCCCTCCGCCGGACTGATACGGCCTGGAAGAACAAAACATCTGGACAAGAAGACTGTGAGTTGCCCCATGGGGCGGTTCGCGGTCTTTTTTTGTCCCCAAAAGCGAAAGGAGAAAAGACCATGAGCGAACAGAGCAGCAGCGGATTCCCCTCTGCGGAGGTGCCCGATGGTAAGGGTTTGGACATCGACGCCATCTTCGGCGGCGCGCCTAACGGCGGAACCCCCGGCGATGTGAACCCCTTTGAGGCGGCGCTGGCCCAGCAGCCCGCGCTCGCCGCAGCCATCCCGCAGGGGCAGCCCCAGACGACGGCTATGCCCGCCGAACAGGCGCAGCCCCAGACGACGGCTGTGCCCGCCGAGCAGGCGCAGCCCCAGGCCGCCCAGCAGCCCGCAGCATCTGCGCCGCCTGTGTTCCAGAGCGTCCAGCCTGTGCAGCCCGCCCCGGCCACCGCGCCTGCGGCAGTCCCGGCACCCCAGCCCCCGCTGGACATCGACCCCCTGGCCGCCGCCATGGCGGAGCAGGAGGCCAAAACCGAGCAGAAGGCAGCCAAGTCCCTGTTTGAGAAGGCCCCGGTGTTCCACTACGGCAGCGCCCGGGAGGACATCACCGACCCCGGCATGACCTTCGAGGAGCTGCGTATCGCCAAGTCGGCGGATTTCCCCGAACTGGGCGAGGGCAAGAAGGTGTCCTGGACGGTGGAGTACGGCAAGACGGTGAAGGCCATCACCGACCCCAAGGGCACTACCATCGCCTCCGTCAAGTCGGAGATTGAGCTGTCCAAGGCGTTTCTGGACAACCTTAAGAAGGCCAAGGACAAGAACCCGGACTGCCTGGTGAAGCCCCGGGTCACCGCCCAGAGCAAGGGCATCGCCGCCTATAAGGGCGTGTTCGCCTCATTGGAGGAAGCCCGGGCATCGGGCAAGGCCATCTGCACCATCCCCGGCGGGGACGGCAGGGTGTACGAGCTGCGCAAAAACGAGCTGGGCGAGTTCATCGCCCCCAAAGACAGCGTGATCGACCTGGGATCGGTCAGGGCCGGGTTTACCCCGGCCCTCCCGCTGGTGCCCATGGAGCTGCTGGCGCAGATCATCTCCTTCTTTCGGTGCTGCATGACCGGCCCCGAGGAATTTGAGGCGCTGGCCCACATCCTCTGGGATAAGCAGGAGCAGGAATTTGTGGTGCGCATCCCTGAGCAGACGGTGACCAAAGCCCACATCGACGCCAAACTGAACCGGGACGATCTGCCGGAGGAGCGGTATCTCCACTACATCGACATACACAGCCACAACAGCATGGAGGCCAAGTTCTCCCCCGTGGACGATGAGGACGAACGGGCCACCCGCATCTACATCGTGGTGGGCCGCCTGGACAAGTTCTTCCCCGATATCACGGTGCGGATGTCCTGCGGCGGAACCTACCTGACGCTGCCCCCGGGATGCGTGCTGGAGAGCTTTGGCGCGGTGTTTCCCGCCGAGTGGCGCACTCAGGTGAAGCTGCTGCGCAGAAGCGCCCCGCCGGTGCTGCATCCTTTGGCTGAGCCGCTTCGGTGTCAGGGGATTGTCTAATGAAGTTTTCTATGACCCGCCCGGTGAAGATCGTCATGCTGGGCGCGGGCGGCACAGGAGGCCACATCGCGCCTCACCTGTACCGCCTGCTGTACTCCCTGCACCGCCCGGTGCGGTTCATCCTCTGCGACGGCGACGTGGTGGAGGAAAAGAACCTGGTGCGGCAGAACTTCACCCCCCGCCGACCTGGGGGAGAACAAGGCCAGGGTACTGGCGGAGCGGTATTCCGCTGTGTTCGGCATGGAAACGGAGTATGTGCCCTCTTTTGTGGAGGATGAGACACAGCTTTGCGGCCTGCTGAAACCGGAGCACCTCTGGATGCGCCAGCCCGGCCACGAATACAATGTGCGGACGCCGGAATTGGTCATCCTCATCGGCGCTGTGGACAACAACAAATCCCGGCAGCTGTGCCACCGGGTGTTCTACCAATCCGAAGAACTGATCTACATCGACAGCGGAAACGGCGAGTTCACCGGCCAGGTGGTGTGCGGCGTGCGCCGGGGCGGCAGAACCTACTACCCGCCTATCGGCATCGTCTACCCGGACGTGCTGGAGGAGACGGACAAGTTCCCCACGGAGCTGTCCTGCGCCGAGGCGTCGGTGTCAGCCCCCCAGAGCATGGCGGCCAACATCACGGCGGCCACCATTGTGGTGGACATGATCTACAACATCCTGGCCACGGGCAGCAGCACCGTGCGGCGGGTGACCTTTTCCACCCAGACCGTCAATGTGCGGCCTGAGCTGCAACAGAAGAAAGAAAGGAGAAAAGCGGCATGAGAGCCAAAATAGATGCAAAGGATTTTGTCCAAGCGTTGGAGCGGGTGAGCGGCATGATCCGCAAATCGTCCATCCCCGTCCTGAACGCCGTGCTGGTTCGATTTGAGGCGGATCGCTGTACCCTGACCTCCACCAACATCGACACCTATCTGTCTGTGGATCTGCCCGCACAAGGGGACAACTTCGCTTTTTTGCTGGATCGGCCCCGCGAGACTGCCAGGGCTTTTCGGCAGTTTGAAGGCGAATTGGCCCTGGAACAGACGGAGAAAGGCGAGGGGGAACACCGGCGGATCACGCTGGCCTTGTCCTGCGGCCCCCGGTCTGCGATGCTGCACCCGTTTCTGCCCGAGGACTTTCCCAGGGGGCCGAAGTGGGAGCCGAAGCATAGCTTCACCGCCAACGCAGCCAAGCTGTACGCCCGCGTGGAGCGGGTGAGGTATGCCGCCGCGTTTCCCAGCCCTGATGATACCCGGCCCAGCCGGAGCAAGGTGCAGTTCAGCGGAAGCCATGTCTATGCTGTGGACGGCTACCGCATGGCCTGGGACACCGACCCGGAGCTGGATATGCCCCGGCCCTTTATGGCGGCCCCGGACGCGCTGGAGCATTTGAAGCTGTTTGGGGATCAGGCGGTCTCCATCCAGCTGGGGGAGCGGTTCGCCAGGGTGACCGACGGCGTGACATCGCTTCTGTTCCGCCTGCCGGAGGGCGAGCTGTTCAAGCTGGACAGCGCCATCCCGGAGCGGTATCAGGCGGAGGCCCAAGTGTCCCCGAAGGAGTTCCTGTCCGAGCTGAAGTATCTGAAGCGATCCCTGCGGGGGAACCAGGCCCATGTGGTGCGGTTCAGCGGCGGCAGTCTGCTGGGCGAATACGCGGGAGAGCGGTACGCCACCAAAATCTCCGCCACCGGCTGTAAAGATGTAGAGTTCGGGTTCAACCTGGACTACATGGCGGACGCCCTGGAGCAATTCGGCAGGGAGCCGTCTGTGAAAATGAAGGTCAGCGCCGGTTCCCTTGGCCCGATCATCTTTGAGGCCGAGGGGCGGAACGACCACGCCATGGTGCTGCCCGTCCGGCTGAAAGAAGTCAGCAGGGCCGCGTAATAGGAGGAAACAATGGATTTCAAGGAATTTAACAGGCTCTACCGCAAGGATACCATCTCGTTTTTGATCGCCTTGAATCTGTACCTGGGCTACGGGGCCACCGTGCTCAGGGCAGGCTCCAAGGAGGATCTTTCCGGCGCCGCGGCCCTGGAGATCTCCGGGCTGTTCGCGGCGGAAAAGCGGGATCACATCATCGAAACAGCGCGGAAGCTGGCCGAGATAGATCCCAACGATTTGATCCCGTACATCTCCCAGTGCGGCATCCGCGCCGGGGCCAGCAGCTCCGATGAGCCCGGCGTCTGCCCGGTGTGCGGCGGCAGGATCAAGTACGACCACGAGGGCTCCTCAGAGTGGAACTTCATCCTGACCTGGCACTGCCTGGACTGCGGCGCCACCGGCGAGGAGAACCATCACCTGGTGTTTGACGCCCACTATAACCTGCACGAGAAGAACGGGGATCCCATTCCTCGGAGATATCAGAAATAGGAGGAAACTGAACATGAAAATTGTCTACATCCCCCGCGGTGAGACCGTGTCCTATGATAACCTCGCCACCGAGTGCCTGGTGGTAGAGGGCTGCCTGAAGGTGACCTATGACCTCAAGGCAAAGAAAATTATTGGCAGCGGCTCTGTTACGGCCAGCAGTATTTCGGCGGACGACATTCGCGCGGATGAGCTGAGTTCGGTAAGAGTGTCCTGCCGGCGTTTGATTGCCAAGCGGGTGGAGACCTCTGAGCTGTTTGCGTCGGAAAGCGCCGCCGTGTCGTGCCTGTTGTCCGCGGACTATGTGCAGGCAAGCCGGCTGTCGGTAGTGCTCAGCTACGTCCATGACGTAGACGCGGATGAGGTCATCAACCTCAAACAGAAAAAGCGGGGCTTGTTCCGATTCCTGCTGGCATCCAGTCTGCGCTCCTGGTGGACACGGCTTACCGCTCCCGCTGATGACGGCGCCCTTACCCAAATCGGAGCCCAGCGCAGCGGGTCCGATTTGGAGAGGAGACACAGCGAAATGAGCGAGCTTTCGGCTTTAGCCGGAAGCGAGGGATATGGAGCTTGTGCCGACGATGCGGAGTACGAGGTCAAAAACCCCACGCCGGTTGTCCACCTGGAAACTGAGAAGGAAAACAAGCCCGCCGCTTAACTGCGGGCGAATCGGAGGCAGGAAGCGGCCGCTTCCTGTCCTCTCAATTTTAAGGAGGTCATGAAAATGTCCCACAAATCACAGGAAAAGAATATGCGCAGGCTGGCCGAACTGCTGGGCCAGGATCTGTCCTACATCTGGGGTGAAAAGGAGAACGGCCCCAACGGCGCGAAAAAGCAGTTCCTGAACACGGGCAAGGTGTTTCTCCGTGCGCTGGCCAAGGATCTGGGTCTGCAAGACGTCAGGGTGCACTCTGAACCCTCCGGCATTGGCGAGTCCGGGGACTGCACCCTTATGGGAATGTGGCAGACTAACGGATTGTACATCGACCTCTCCCAGTTCTGCGGCAACCGGGAAAACGTACTGCTCTACCGCACCATTCGCCACAGCAAGGATTACAGCGGCGGGTATAACAATTTCCTCACCCTGCGGGATCTGGCGGAGATGAGTTATCCCGACCTGCTGTTCCTGCTGGCGGCGGTGCGGGAGGAGGGCGGCTATGAGCGGGCAGCCTGACGCGCCCCAAACCGAACCGCGCAGCTATGCCCTGGAGGGGCTGCGGGGGCTTCAAAGCGAAGTCCCCCAGTTCACCCAGGCCATGGTGCTGTGCCGGGCCAGGGTGGAGCGGCACCGAAATACCGATCTTGCCGCCGCCCGGGACGATTACAACGACCTGCAAAAGGCACGGCAACGGCTGGTGGAGGCATTGGGTGAGGCCCAGCTTCTGCTGATGGAGGCGGAGGAATACCAACTGGCCGCCAACGCGGGCCAGCTGAAGGACGGTCTTCTGGGCTTTAACCTGCTGAGCAATACCTACCGCCCGGTGTATGACGCGCTGAACAGCTTTGCCGCCCAGCTCCCGGTGGATGGGACTACCAACGCCAGGGTGGTGGGGCGGCTGATGAACAACATCAAGCTGGGGTATTATCCCACCGACCCGGACAACATTTCGCTGATTTTGAAGGGCGTCCGCTTCCCGGAAGGGGTGACCACCAACCTGCTGGATCCCTGCTGCGGCTGCGGAAAGGCCCTGCGGCAGATGGCTGACGGAAACAACTGCTTCACCTACGGCGTGGAGCTGGACAACGCCCGGGCAGATGAGGCCCAGACCCGGCTCCACCGGGTGGGCTTCGGCAGCTTCTTTTTCAGCCAGGTCAGCGCCAACGCTTTCCATCTGCTGTTCCTCAACCCGCCCTATCTGTCCGTGCTCAACGAGAGCGGCGGCAGGGCGCGGCATGAGAAGCGGTTCCTGATCGAGAGCCTGGGTGCGCTGACCCTGGGTGGCCTGCTGGTGTACGTCATTCCGTACTATCGGCTCACCCCGGACATCTGCCGGGTACTGGCGGACAATTTTGAAAATCTGGGCCTTTGGCGGTTTACCGACGCCGAGTTCAAAAAGTTCAAGCAGGTGGCCGTTCTGGGCACGCGGAAAAAACGGGACGATGTTCCCCAGAATACGCAATGGCTGGAATGGTTCGCCGCGCACCCCAACTCCATCCCCTGCCTGACCGAGCTGCCCGAGGGTCACTACCCCCTCCCGGCCAGGCCGCTGGAGGTAAAGACCTTCCGTGGGGAGAAGTTCAACGAGAAGGAACTGGAGCGGCAGTTGAGCCGTTCGGACAGCTTCCAGCGGATGATGGCCCGCAGCGAGCTGGATGGCGGAATAAAACGCCCGCCGCTGCCCCTGTCCATCAGCCAGATCGGGCTGATCGGCGGCTCCGGGCTGATCAACGGCCTGATCGAGTGCGCCACGCCCCATGTTATCAAAGGCCGGATCGTGAAGGTGACCCGGAATGAGACCGAGGAACAGTTTGACCCCAAGGGCCGGCACACCGGCACCGAGCTCCACGAAACCATTACTAACAAAATGATCTTCAACATCTTGACGCCCAACGGCTTCAAGGCACTGACGTAGGAGGATTCTTTATGAGTGTAATTGCTGTGAATCCCCGGTTCAATCCGGGGCAACTGATGATCACCCGCAACGCGAAGGACATGCTTCCCCGCGTGGAGGTAAACGCCGCCATCAAGCGGCACCTACAAGGGGACTGGGGCGATGTGTGCCAGTCGGACGGGGAGCTCAACGAGGAAGCCCTGCTCAATGGCGACAGGCTGTTCTCTGTCTACCATACCCAGGACAACGTGAAGTTCTGGATCATCACGGAATCGGACCGCTCCGCCACCACCGTTCTGCTCCCCAGCGACTACTGAGGGGGCGGCGGCATGAAGCTGGACTTGGATCTGCTGGTCATGCGGCTGATACTGGAACAGGAGGGGACGGTTTTGCCCCAGGCCAGCTGCAACGAGTATTTGATAAGCCAGGTGCTTCTCCCCCTTTTGCGGGGCGAGACAGTACCCTTGCGCGCCATCGACTACAGCGCCTTTGATGAAGACGACATTTTGGCGCTGGCTGAGTACAACGACGCCGTATATCGGATTGCCCAGGCTTTGGGGCAGACGGCGGAGCGCATCGGCGCCATCACGCCTGTCGCCCGCTCTGCCCGGCAATTTTGTTGAGGTGCGCCATGGATATATTGGACGACAATGTATTCCAGATCCTGTGCACCGCCAAGCGTCTGGCGGACAACGGTTTTCTGGAACCGTTTCTCGAACGGTGCGGCAGTTATGATCTGGGCCGGGAGGAATTCTACGATTTCGCGTGGGAAGCGGTCGGCTGTGTTTTTCCTGATCGCACGGGATACTGGAATCAGGAAAATGAAATAGACACCATCGTTATCTTTGACCCCCTGGTGGATGAATTCTGCCGTCTTCTGGCACAGTACGAGACGGCGTGCGGCGCCGCGCCGGGTGAGAGCGATCTGCGGCATGAGACCGTCACAGACGTCTTGCGCGCGTTCGACCTGGAGGGCTGTTTGGATGGCTACTACATTTACGACTATGATTTTCGCGTTTGTGACACCGGGCATGGCCGAAAGCGGCTGGTGTTCCTGTCCGGGATAGAGTTCTGCGGGATCCAGGGACTGCCCGGAGCCATGGCGGATGTCCGCCGCGCGCTGGAATACCAGGTTCGGCGGCTCCGCCGCGCGCTGGGCATGGAACAGGAAACTGAAACAAAGGAGGCGGCTTGAATGGGATGCAATGGCGATATCGTCCTGCGCATTTCGCCCGAGCGGCTGGAGATCGCGCTGGAACAGCAAAAGGAGGGCGGCGTAGTCGCCCGCAAGAACATCTCGCCGGAAGCCCTGGCCGCCTGTATCCTGGGCAGCCGGTATGACGAAAGGGCTCGGGCCACCGGCCTGCTGCCCGAGGGCTGCATCGCGGCCATTCTGGAGGAGGTAAATACCACCTACTTCATCCGATACCCGGAATTGTACGCCGACATCAGCTATTACGGAACGGAATATCTCCATTTTCCCCTTCCCCGGCTGGTGTTTGCCTTCCAGCATCTGGCCAAAACGGGCAGGGTGGGCAAGTGCCGGCTGTGCGTGGTAAAGGATGAACTGCTGACCCCAGATACGCCCACATATCACTATCCGTTTTCCAACGTGAACAGTGAGAACGGGCAGATCTGCACCGGGAACAACGCCCTGCCTGCCTACCCAGACCCGTTCAGGCTCCACACGCTGATGGGGTACATCCTGCGGCTGCCCAACAACAACGACTACTTCATGGCCGCGCATAACCGGCCCCACGCTGGGTACCGGGATCTACTGGAGCTGATGAAGGACAAATCCCCTGGCTTCTACTACTCTGATATTTTGGTGGAGGACGGCAAAACACTGAACGCCTTTATGAATGGGAGGTAATGGCATGGAACGGAAAGACCCGAGACAGATTCAGGCCGAGCTGGCCATGCCCTTTGCGCCGGAGGACTTAGAATGGCGGCTGCAAAGGACGTTTGAGTACCAAGGTGAAGCCAAAGGCGTCGCCGTCCCCTACGTCACCAACCGGGCCATCATGTCCCGGCTGGACGATGTGGTGGGCCCGGAGAACTGGTACAACGACTTCAAGCCCTGGCATGGCACCGGCGGGAAGGAAGCCCAGCTGTGCGGCATCTCCATCCGCTACGGGGACGGCTTCATCACCAAATGGGACGGCGCCGAGGATTCGGACATCGAGCCCGTGAAGGGCGGCCTGTCCGACAGCATGAAGCGGGCCGCCGTCCAGTGGGGCATCGGCCGGGTGCTGTATAACATGGACGTGGTGTTTGTGGAAGTGGAAAAGCGGGGCAAGACCTGGATCATCAAAAAAGACCAGCAGGAGCAGCTGGACTGCGCCTACCGAAAAATGCTGGGCAAGCTGGGCCTGACCCCGGCCCCCGCAGGCGGCCTGCGGCCCCAGCCGGAGCCCGCGCCGGACGGTCAGACGGCGGGAACGCAGCAGGGGAGAGGCAGCAATGATGCCGCCGGACGTGCCGGACGCGCATCGGAAGGTAAGCCGAGGGGGAACGGCATTTCGTACATCATCCGCCATGCCCGCATCAACAAGGGGATCAACTCCATCAGCACCCAGCTGAGGCTGGAGTCCTCCCAGGGGGACAAGCTGGAAGCCTTTGTCCGGGGAGAGCACCCGGAGCTGACCGTGGGCGTCGTGCTGGTGGACGTGAAGCTGGAAAAGCGGCAGAAAGATACCGTTGTCTACTATATGCTTGAAAAGTTTAAGATCGCGGACACCCAGCCCCAGGCAGCTTAGAAAGGAGAGGCACATGAAAAAAATCCAAAGCTTTCAGATCACCGGCATGACCATCGCCGGGTTCAAGTCCTATGGGGAACCCACGGAGCTGGTGTTCGGAAATCCCACCGTTATCACCGGCGGCAACGGCCGGGGCAAGACCAGTATTGCCGACGCCATCGCTTTTGCCGTCACCGGCCTCCCCTTCTTTGGGGAACGGGGCATCGACCGGTTGCACAATGAAACCCAGCCCGACGTGTCCATCACCATGAACTTTGTGGATGAGGAGGGCACCGCCCATGTGCTCACCCGCACCCGGCACAAGAGCGCCATGACCATCCTCTATGACGGCTACACGATCCGCCAGATGGATCTCACCGAGCTGTTTGGGGAGAAGGACGTGTTCCTGTCCATTTTCAATCCCCTCTATTTCATTGAGGAACTGGGGGACGACGGCAAAAACCTGTTGGAGCGGCACCTGCCCCCGATCTCCCACGAGACGGTGCTGGCCCAGCTCTCCGACGCCACCCGGGCAGCCCTGGAAAACGAACCGCTTCTCTCCCCGGACATCTACCTGAAGCAAAAGCGGGCGGATATTCGGGAGCTGGAGGAAACCATCATCTATCTCCAGGGGCAGAAGGATCTGAGCGAAACCCAGGGGGAAAACCGGGAACAAAGCATTGCCGCCCTGACCGCCCGCCACACGGCCCTTGCCAAGGAGGTGGAGGAGCTGGAAGCCAAGCGGTTCGACGGCCTGGACACAAAGGCCATGGAGCAGCAGCTGGTGGAGCTCAGCGCCCGCTACCATGAGGCGGCTCAGGATGACTCTCCCCTGGACGCTGAGATTTTGGCGCTGGAGCGGAAGCTGGCCGCCCGAAAGGCGGAACAGTACCAGTCCGCCTACACCCAGGCCATCGCCGACGCCACCGCAAAACTGGGGCAGCTGACCGCCCGGTTCAGCATGGACAAGCAGGCATTCCAGACGTTTGCGTCCGGCATGACCTGTCCCACCTGCCGCCGCCTCATCACCGAGGAAGCGTTGGTGGAGGTGCGGGCCGGGCTGGAACAGTCCGCCAAGGAGACCGTCGCCGCCGGCCAGGAGCAGCGGGCCCAGCTCAATGAGCTGAAAGAGAACGACACCAAGGCCAAGGCGGTCTTTGAGCAGTTCCAGGCCGATGATGTGGCAAAACTGGAACAGCAGCTGGCCGGCCTCAACGCGAAAAAGTCTGAGGACAGTCCCGTGGACAGCCTGCGCGCTGAGATCCAGCAGCTCACCGCCGACCTGGAGTACGGAAACCTCTCCGAGTCGGAGTACGATCAAATGGAGGAGTGCCGGGAGGGGCTGCGGGAGTGCGCCGCTGATTTGAAGGCGGCCCAGGCCGTGGTGGAGCAGAAGCCGGAGGACTTTGACGGAAAGATCAAGGCTGCCCAGGATCAGATCACGGTGCTGAAAAAGCTGATTGCCGACGTTGCCATCTATGTGAGCGAACGGGCGAAGCTGACCTTCTCCGCGCTGAAAATGAACCGGGTGGAGATCTCCCTCTACAATGTGGTGAAAACCACCGGGGAGCGGAAGGACGCTTTTAAGTTCACCTACGGCGGGCGGCGCTATGACCGGCTCTCCCTGTCTGAGAAGATACGGGCGGGGATGGAGGTATCCGAGCTGATGAAGCGGCTCACCGGGCGCAATTACCCGGTGTTTGTGGACAACATGGAGTCTGTGGACGATCTGGCCAATGTGCGGCCCACGGGGCAGGTCATCATGGCCAAGTGCGTCGGCGGCACGCCGCTGGCGGTGCGCCCGGTGCGGCCCATCACCCTGGCGGAACGGCAGGCTGCATAGGAGGTGATCCCGTCTGGCCGTGAAGCAGTATGACAAAATTCCCATCGTGGACGCGGCCAGACGGTGTGGTGTGGCCCTCGATTCCCGGACGCTGAAACACCGGGAGGTGGAGGCCACCTGCCCCTTCTGCCGCGACCACGGGCCGGGGAAGTACCATCTCAGTCTCAATACCAGCACAGACCAGTACCGCTGCAACCTGTGTGGCGCCCACGGCAACAGCTTGACGCTGTATGCCCGGCTGATGGGCGTGACCAACCGGGAAGCATACCAGGCGCTGACCCGAGAGGGCAAGGTCTATCCCATGCCCCGGCAGGAACAGGCCCGGACGGAGGCGGAGCGCCAGCCCCTGCCCCTGGAGCGGCGGCACGAAGCCTATACCTCTATGCTGGAGCATCTCACGCTGCTGCCCCAGCATCGGGAAAACCTGTTGGAGCGGGGGTTGTCTGAGGAACGTATCGTGCAGAATCAGTACCGCAGTATGCCGGAAACGGAAGCGGGGCGGAGGCTTTTGGCCGCCCTGCTCCGCTCCTGCGGCCATGAGCTGCTGGGGCTGCCGGGATTCCGCACCTACTACGGCGACTGGACGATCAGCGGGCCGAAGGGGTTCCTGATCCCTGTCCGCAACAAGGATGGGCTGATTCAGGGCATCAAGATACGGCTGGACGATGCGGACAAGCCCAGCCGGAAATACCGCTGGCTGTCCAGCCGGGACATGCCCAACGGCACGCGCAGCCATTCCTGGGTTCATGTCACCGGCGACACCACCCAAAAGCGGGCCTTCCTCACGGAGGGCCCGCTGAAGGGGGACGTGGCCAGCTATCTGGCCCATGACGCGCTGTTTGTGTGCGTGGGCGGGGTGAACGCCATCCGGGGGTTGAAGGACACGCTAAAGGATTTGGGCGTTACCTAGGTGGTGGAGGCCATGGACATGGACCAGATGACCAATTCCAACGTCCGCAATGCCGTGCTGGCGATGCGGAAGGAAGTACAGGCCATCAAGGGCCTAAAATACACGAAATACACATGGGACCCGGCGTACAAGGGGGTAGACGACTACTTCCTCAGCCGGGTGGCGGCCATGTAAAAAGACAAGGAGGGCAAGTATGGATAACGTATTTGATATGCATGATTTCATCGGCACATCCCAGGGCGACCAGGCCCATATGCTGGGTAAGTTCCTCTATTTCTCCCTGGCGAACCTGCTTGTGGACAAGGGGGAGCTGTCCAAGCTGTGCGAGGACATGGGCATTCCCTACGCCGGTGGCACCCGGCTGTCCGTGGGCGACGCGTTCCGCTCCGCCACCGGCGATATCCGGGAGCGTGTCCCGGTGACGGCCATGGGGGAGACCAACATCTACCTGGCCTACTGCCGGGATAACAAGCGCACCAGCGCCGATATTTTATCCCGGGAGCTGGTGAAGGAGACGCTGAACCAAAAAACCAACAACTACGAAAAGCTGGCCAACATCAGCTATGATAAGAAGGACGGCGTGTTCCGGGCGGAAAACCTGGCGCCGGATGATGCCATCGACGTGCCGGCCTGCTGCCGCAAGGCGGAGGAGCTGTTTGAGCTCTATCAGAAGTGCGCCAACCGAAAGCAGATCGAAACCATCTGTGTCAACTATCTGCGGGGGCTGGAGGCCACTAAGCTGAGTATCACGGGGCATATGTACTTCGTGCCCCGCACCCACATGGACAAGGTGGATGTGTTCGAGGAGTTCATCGGGTTGCTGGGCGGGCTCAACCGCAGGGAGACGCCGCTGATGGTGAACAGCTTTTTCATCATCGACGATGAAAAGCAGCGGTCTAAAATGACCGAGGAATTCTATGCGGCGGTGAAAAAAGAGATTGCCACCTACCAGGAGCGGGCGGACTACCTTATCAAATCCGGCAGCCAGAGCCCGGCGGTGATGGATCGCTGGGTGCTGAAGATCCAGGCGCTGGAGGAAAAGAAGAAGCACTATGAGGAGGTGCTCCGCCGGGAGTTGGACGGGCTGGACGACGAGTTTTCCACGCTGAAGTTCCTGGGGCAGGAACTCCAGATGAGGGTACAGAGTATTCGCTTTCAAAAAGTAGCATAAACGGGAATAAGCGTGCGGGGGAAGGTTCAGCCTTCCCCCGCATTGTTTTCTTTATTTGTTGCGATGCCTCTTATGCAATTAAATAGAAAGCCTTTCCCATAGCATGAGCCTGGAGCCTGTCTCTTAACGAGATGTGGTCTGTTAGCTGGCCGTTCCGTCTCCTAATATTGGGTATCGTTCTGCTCCAGCTTCTCTGGCAAGCAGCAGTGGACTGCCAGACTATAATAAAAATAATGGTTTGTATGCAACTGGCAGGCTGTGCTCTGGCACAAGAACGGCTGACAGCTCAATGTGCTTCCTCAGAAGCTGGAAGTGCTGACAGCGTGACCACAAACGTAGTTCCCACGCCCACCTGGCTGGACGCTTCAATTTTTCCGCCATGAAGGTCAACAATTCTTTTTGTGAGTGAAAGGCCCAGCCCATTCCCAGCTGTTTTATGGGATGTATCACCTTGATAAAATTTTTCGTATATTCGTTGGAGTACTGCTTGATCCATGCCAATCCCATCGTCTTGGATTACAACTTGAATGTCAGTTCCTATCTTCCTGAGCAGTACACGGATTTTTCCGGCTTGCTTGACAAATTTAATTGCGTTTCCAAGCAGGTTTTGCCAAATCTGTAGGAGTAGATCACGGTTGGCATAACAGTCCACTGGATCTAGGTCAATATCCAACTCAAGATGTTTTCCGTTCCACTGCGGTTCCAACATTAGGATAGCCTCCCGCAGTTGCTCATCCAGGGAGAACCACTCCCTCTGAATTTCAATCTCTTGGTGTTCCAGCCGCGACAAAAGTAGAATATTACCGATCAGTGTGGAAAGCCGCCGTGTGTTAAACAGGATGCGCCGAGTATATTCAGTCCGTTTTTCTTCGGAAAGCTCTTTGCGCTGCAGCAGTGTGGCGTATCCCTCAATCGCCGATAAAGGTGTCTTGAATTCATGAGACACGTTTTCAATGAAATCATTTCGGAGGATTTCAGTTCCGGCCAGCTCTCGGGCCATCACGTTGAAGTTGTGGGCCATCTCCCGGATTTCAGATGCTGGTATGTCCTCATTCAATTGAATGTTGAAATTTCCCTTCGCCACCTCCTGAGTGGCTTTGCTGATTTCAAGGATCAGCTCCAGCGGACGTTTTCCAATCAGCCTGAACAGAACCGTTCCAATGATGATGCTGACGGTTGGGGTAACAATCAGCCCCCGAAAAGGATGCTGAAAATCCAGAAACCCGATCCGAAACAGCAGCACGGCGAAGGCGGTGGAAAGGGTCATGGTTATGCTCAAGACCAGAAAAAGCAGAATGGAAAACATTGCGGCTGTTTTCAGCGTCCACTGATACCGTTTCATTTTTTCACCACCTTGTAACCCAGCCCACGGATCGTGATGATATCAAAGTCTGGATTTCCGCGGAAACGCTCTCTAAGCCTGCTGATATGCACATCTAGGGTGTGGGGGTCCGTTTCGCTGTCCGCGCCCCATACATCGTCCATGAGCTGACGCCTCGTAAATATGTGGTTGGGAGAGGCCGCCAGCTTGAACAGGAGGAAGAATTCCTTCTGAGGGAGCTCTGTATCCCCGCCGCCAGTATGGACGGTCAATGTGTCGCAGTCAAGAATGGTATCGCCCAGCTTCGTTCTGCGCTGACTGGCGATTTGGGATCGGCGCAGCAGGGCCTCCACGCGCCATACCATCTCGTTGACATCAATGGGCTTGACCATGTAATCATCTGTGCCAACGCGGAAGCCTTCTCGCTTATCCGCCGCGCTGGATCTGGCTGTAATCATCAGGACAGGCATGGTGTAATGTGCTTCCCGTAGCGCTTTAATCAGCTCGAACCCGTCCATACGCGGCATCATAATATCCGAAATGATCAAATCGACATACGTCTCGTCCAAAACGTCAAAGGCATCAATTCCATCTGCTGCTGGAACCGCGGTGTATCCATTTTCCGTCAGAACCGCACAAAAAAGATCCCTCAGCTCTTTGTCATCCTCTACGACCAAAATGCGAAACATTGCCGTCACCTCTCCCTCAGTATACCGAGCATATAAGCGGAATGGAAGTATTTTAACGCAAAAACCTCAACGGAACCTCAACTGTGCAAAATTGAGGTTCAGTTGAGAGACAGTTGAGTTTTACTTGAGAAAGCCGCGGTATTCTCTGTTCATAAAACACGGCGGGAGGCACACCCATGCTTCAAATCAAACATATTACGAAGCGGTATCAGACGGGAAGCCTGATTCAGCGGGCCTTAGATGATGTCTGTCTGAGCTTTCGGGACAGCGAATTTGTTTCAATCCTTGGCCCCAGCGGTTCTGGTAAAACCACGTTGCTGAATATCATCGGCGGACTGGATCAATATGATAGTGGCGAATTAATGATCAACGGCATCTCCACCAAAAAATATAGGGATAAGGACTGGGATTCCTACCGAAACCACACCGTTGGCTTCGTTTTCCAAAGCTACAATTTGATTCCTCACCAGTCCATCCTCGCGAATGTGGAGTTGGCGCTGACTATCTCCGGCATCTCTCGCAGGGAGCGCCGCCAAAGGGCAGAGCAGGTGCTGACTCAGGTGGGGCTGGGGGATCAGCTCCATAAGCGTCCCAATCAAATGTCTGGGGGACAGATGCAGCGAGTGGCCATTGCAAGGGCGTTGGTCAACAATCCAAGCATCCTTCTGGCCGACGAGCCCACCGGAGCACTGGACACCGCCACCAGCCTCCAGATCATGGAGCTGCTGCGGGAGGTTTCTAAAGAACGTCTGGTTGTCATGGTGACTCACAATTCTGAGTTGGCGGAGCGGTATTCCACTCGTATTGTCAAACTGCAGGACGGTAGGATTACGGACGATTCCGCGCCTTATACCCCGGAAGTGGGGGAGCTCCCGACACCAAAGTATCAAAGCATGGGCCGGGCTAAAATGTCGCTCCTCACAGCATTGTCGCTCAGCTTTAATAATTTGCGCACAAAAAAAGGGCGGACGCTGCTAACATCTATTGCTGGCTCCATTGGCATCATCGGTATTGCATTGATCCTGGCCCTTTCCTCCAGTGTAAACCGCTATATCGCAGATATACAGAAGGACACAATGACCTCTTATCCCATCACGATCAGTGCGGAAACCTTTGATATGTCCGGCATGATGGCTGGCGGGCAGCGGATCGGCGGGCCAAACACGCGATCCGAACTGCGGGATGGCGTACACGCGGATTACCGGGATATTGAACTGAGCGAAACCGTATTCGCCAGTATCATAGAAAATAACCTGACAACGTTCAAGAGCTATTTGGACGACCCAAACAGCGAAATCCATCAGTATCTGGGGGAAAATGGATTTGTCTACACCTATGATGCGTGCTTTGATGTTTATTCTTATGACGCGAACGGAGTGTTGATTAATAGCGGCGCAGATGTTGGGACCTTAATCAGTTCCGGCGGAGGATTCAGCTCCATGCCAGGCGGAATCGGAGATATGTCAATGATGATGGGCGGATCTGCTGGGGCCGAGAATTTCTCCGAGCTGATGGCAAGTCCTGACGGCAATATGGTCAGTCATATCGTCACCGACAGCTATGAAATGCTTTACGGGGCCTGGCCAGAGCATTTTGACGAGGTGGTGTTGGTTCTGGATGAGAATCAGTCCCTTTCTGCCGGCACTCTCTATCAACTGGGTCTGCTGACAGCGGAGGACTATGAGGAAGCCTCCGAGCAAATCAAAATGGGAGAAGAAGTGACCGCAAAGGACTGGAGCTATGAGGAAATCAGCGGCCATCGTTTTTATCTTGTTTTGCCCAGCAGTTACTATGCCGAACATGAGAACGGCACGTTTTCCTATATTGGCGATAAGGCTTTGAACGCAGAGCAGCTTTTGGAGGATGCTCTGGAACTGAAAATCTGCGGTATCGTCAAGCCGCGGGAGGATGCTGCAAACGCCGTCATTTCCACTGCTGTGGCCTATACCTCCCAGCTGACAGACTATGTGATCCAACAGACAGATGGAAGCGCTGTGGTCCTTGCCCAAGAAGCAAATCAGGAAACCAATGTCCTCACAGGGATGAAATTTGAGGCGCTGGATGATGCTGAAAAAATTGTGGAAGCCTCCGCCTATATCTCGGCGATGGGCATATCGGATAAGGCATCCCTTTATTCTATGATTTTGTATTACAGCTCCGCAGATGCACAGGGAACCGCTCCCGCAGAGCAGCAAAGCGAGCTTCAGTCCATGCAGGGGACAGGCCAGACAGGTACTGCAAATATGGGCAGTGCAAATATGGATGAAGCCGCTATGGCGCAGGCGTTGGACGTCTGGCTGGCGGAAACGCCGGACAATGAGATCTTGTTGTCCGTTTACAACGAGTATATCGACGGGGCCTCATATGCAGACAACATGAAAAAGTTCGGCAAAGTCAGCTATGATGCGCCCGCATCCATCAGCATTTATACCGACAGCTTTGAGGATAAGAACGCGGTTTCCGCCTGCATTGAGCGCTATAATGACAGCGCTGACGAGGCTGGCAAGATTACCTATACCGACTATGTGGCCCTATTGACCAGTTCCATTACATCAATGGTCGACGTGATCTCGTATGTCTTGATTGCCTTTGTGGCGGTGTCCCTGGTTGTCTCCTGTATTATGATCGGCATCATCACGCACATCTCCGTGATGGAGCGGACGAAAGAGATCGGCATCCTCCGGGCGTTGGGAGCATCCAAGCACAATGTTTCCCAGGTATTTAATGCCGAGACATTTATCGTTGGCATCTGTGCAGGCTTGCTGGGTGTAGGGGTGTCCGCGTTGCTGACAATTCCCATTAATGCCGTACTGGAAAGTCTGCTGGGCATCGAAGCGCTTACGGTAGCCCTGCCCGCCGTATATGCAGTAGTTTTGGTCGCGTTGAGCGTGGTCATCACCATGATAGGCGGGCTGCTACCTGCGAAAAGGGCGGCAAAACAGGACGCTGTCATTGCGCTGCGTACAGAATAGGAGGGATTGTTGTGTTGAACTGCTCTTTTGGGAAAAAAGCGATCTGTTGGGCGTCTTTCGCGTCGATGGCGTTCCTGCTCCTGAGCAGTGCGGTATTTCCGGCTTTTGCGGAAACGGGAAAAGCGGAGATTCATGCGGGGGATGTGGTGTGCTTTGGCACATGCGATGATGCCTGCGGCTTTGACGGGAAATGGCTGGTTCTGGATACGGAGCATACCAATACCGGCGAGCCGGGTATGTTCCTTGTGGCGCTGAACCTCATTTCGGATGAAAAGGGAGGCAGCCTCCTGTTTCGCGACATTGGGGACGTATCTGTCTCCTTTGCGGACAGGGGAGACGCCTTTGCGGCGGAACACCCCGGATCGACTGACTATCGGAACAGCGATATTCAGATCTGGTGTGAAGGCTTTGCACAATCCCACCTGACCCAGGCGGAATACGGTGCGCTCCTCCCTACGCTGAAATCAGATGCAGGCGTTGCGATTCCAGGCTTTGGAATCCCAATTCCCGGGGTTTCTACCGGCACGGTGGATTTTGACCCGGCTGATGAAATCCTGAACGGCGACAGGTTATTCCTGCTTTCCGCTGAGGAAATCACGAATCCGCAGTATGGTTTTGTGGATGCCCGTTCCCGTGTTGCCCAGTACAAGGGAACGGAGGAAGGCTACTGGCTCCGTTCCCCCCATATCCCTACATTTCCGTTGGATGTAGGATTTGTATTCAGCTTCGGAGCGGTGATGGATTTCCCCGTGAACGGAAATTTTGCGTTTGAAATGAATTCCTATGCCCGTCCGGCCTGCAATCTGGACAGCAGTAAAATCACGGATGCGGAAGTTTTGGCAGTGTGCGGCGAAAAAACGATCTGGCGGCTGAGCTTCCAAGATGGCGAGCACAACGACCGGGAGTATGATACCAGCCTTCCGATTATCGGCGAGGTTATGGATTTGACGGCGCTGCTGAAAAAGGCGCTGGTGATTACCGCCTGCGTGTTGATCCTTCTGATTGTTGTCATAGTGGTGGTAATTCGGAAAGTGCTTCGTAAACGGCGAACGAAACGGATGGCAGAGAAAAAACAGGAGGAAGGATCGATCGGTGGAGAATAACTGGGAATTGTATTGAGAACTGCACAGTCAGGTGGACAGTGAATAATTAAAGAATTTTCAACTACCGGCACCTGTTGGGGTGCCGGTAGTTGCATGAAGAAAAAATCTCCCTATGAAGTAATATGATGAGCTCCCCCCAAAGCACCGAATTTAAGCGATTAAAAGAGATAAATGGCTTCATACCATTTGCCTCTTTTGCTGTTGTAGTGTTGTGGAGTTTAATTTGTCCCTATAGAATATTTTGATTCTCCAACACAAAAGGTTATGCCGTAAAATGGCAAGGCTGTGCGGTTGCCCTTTCTTATCATATGACAATATGTATAATTGCTGCAGAATAGGCTGCGAATATTTATATAAAATAGCGCAGGCCGGTTTGAGGAGGAGAGTATATGATAAAAAGGGAATGGCTTACACGAGGTACTGCGTTGCTGATCTGCGCTGCCTCTATGTTCTCGTTGCTGGCCGGATGTAACAGTGAGGATAACATTATACCCGCTCCTTCTGCCTCAGTGGAGGTAGAAAACGTTGTCCCGGACCGGGGCATGGCAGACCGTTCGGATCTTATGTATTTGGATAGCATTGAGAGGTATAAAAAGACAGACTGGACCGCCAATTGGATCTGGACCGAAAGCTGCGCAGAGGACAGCTATGTGGCTTTCCGCAAGACCTTCACCCTGGATCAGGCCGTCCCCTCTGCTACCGCGTTTATTTCTGCTGTAGACAAGTACGTGCTGTGGGTCAACGGGGAGCTGGCCGTGCTGGACGGTTCGCTGAAGCGGGGCCCCACTCCTTACGACAGCTACTATGATACAGTGGAGCTCACCAATCTGAAGCAGGGGGAGAACACCATCGCACTGCTGGTGGCTTTCAACGGCCGCTCCGGGGACGGTTCCATTGTCCCCGTCCTTCTGGACGAGGAGGGGGACGAGTACACCCAGGCGGGGCTGATCTTTGAACTGGATGCCGGGGGCGTGGCCGTCTGCTCGGATAGCTCCTGGAAGGCCGCCCGGCATAACGGCTACAAGAACCGGGTCACCGCCGGGGCGGATTACCCAGGCTATACCCAGTCCTCCATGCTGGCGGAACGTAACGTCTACTTTGATGCACGGGACGACCTGGGTGAGTTTATGGCCGAGGGCTACGATGATAGCCAGTGGGAGAACGCCACGCCGATCTCCAAGGCTGGAGACTTGCCCTTCGGCGACCTCTACTCCGCCATGATCGCACCCATCAAATTTGAAGAAATTACTGACTTTGCCAACTCCACGGACTATGTAGGCAAGGCGTTGGCCCAAGATACAACCCTGGTGCTGGAATTGCCGGGCAACATCCAATTCACTCCCTATTTCGAGTTGGAGGCTCCGGCGGGCAAAAAGCTGACCTTCTACACCGACACCTACACCGACAAGCAGGATATGCCCAACTTCAAGGACACCTATGTCACCGCCGAGGGGATCCAGCACTATGAGAATTATCCCTGGCGCAGCGGCTCCAAGCTCATCATCGAGGCGGAGGCCGGGGTGACCTTTACCCGGCTGGGCTACCGCGCCAGCGGCTTCAACGGGGAGTGGGCGGGGGCCTTCGTCTCCTCGGATGCCGGGCTGAACCAGCTGTGGCAGGAGTCACTCAACACCCTGGCAATCTGTATGCGGGATACATACATGGACTGCCCCGAGCGGGAACGGGGTCCCTACATGGGGGATGCCTCCAACCAAATCGACGCGGCGCTATACAGCTATGACCAGGCGGGATTGGATATGACTAAAAAGGCCATCCTGGCCTGCGTAGCCTGGACGCGGACGGACGGGGCCATTCCCAGCCGCGCCCCCAGCGTGAAACCCCAGGAGATTCCCAATCAGAGCCTGATCTTTGTGACCAGCGTCTACCACTACTGGCTCCATTCCGGGGACCGGGAAACCGCAGCGGCTTACTGCGGCGCGTTTCTCAACTACCTGAAGCTGGTAGAGATGGAGGATGGCCTGCCGGTGTACCGGGAGGGCTCCTGGACGTGGAACGACTGGGGCGAGCGCATCGACACCAAGCTGCTCCAGGCGGGCATCTACTATTACGCCCTCAATGTGACCAAGGCCATGGCCGATGATCTGGGCATCACCGAGGGGACCGAGTTCCTCACAGAGCGGATGAACTCCATGCAGGAGAACTGGCGGGCCGCCTACTACACGGAGGAGGGCTTCAAGAGTTCGGACAGCAAGTACGTGGATGACCGCGCCAACGCCATGCTGGCTCTGTCCGGTTTGGCGGGGGAGGAAGACTATGCTCTGATCTCTGATGTCATTATGAGTACCTACCAGGCCAGCCCCTTTATCGAGAAGTACGTGCTGGAGGCCCTGTGCGTGATGGGCCGAACCGATTTGGCCCTCCAGCGGATGCGGGACCGCTATGCCCCTATGCTCAGTGATGAGTATGACACTCTGTGGGAAACCTTCGATGGGGAGACCGGCACCGTCAACCACGGCTGGACTGCCGCGCCGCTGTACATCCTGTCCAAGTACGCGGCCGGTGTCCGCCCCACCGAGGCGGGGTTCGAGAAATATGAGATTGCTCCCTGCGGTACGCTGGGCAGCTTTGACTGCACCGTCTGGACTCCCAAGGGGGAGATCGGTGTCAAGCTGGAAACTACAGCGGAAGGCCGGACGATCACCGTGAATGCCATCGACGCCGTGGGGACGGTGATTGTGCCAGAGAGTATCGGCATGGACATCACCGTTACTGGCGGGGACTGCTCTGTGGACGGCGGGAGGGTAACCATCGCCCGGGCCGGAGAGTATGTCATCACCATCCGATAGGAGCACAAAAAAGCCGGGACCGCTGAGTGGTTCCGGCTTTCCTATTATGCGGTTTTATCCCTGTTTCGGCCAAGGGGGAAGCGAACCGTGAGGAAGAACATATTGTCCACCACTTTGATATCCATCGCACCGCCGTACTGCGCCGCGATATATTGGATGCTTTTCGTGCCGAAGCCGTGATGGGAGCTGTCTCCCTTGCTGGTGACGGGCAGGCCATGGGCCAGTTCCAAGTCGCCCTGGAAGTAGTTGGACTCCTCAATAACCAGCACGTCCTCCTCCTCACGGCAGGAGAGGGAGATCACCCGGTCTTCCAAAGGAAGCGGTTTCACGGCCTCGACTGCGTTATCAATAATGTTACCAAACAGGGAGTAGGTCTGCACTGGTGTGAGAAAATCCAACTTGCTGCCATCAGCCATGCAGGAAAAGGAAATACCGCTTTTTTGGCAGGTCATGGCCTTTTCGCACAGCACCACATCCAGCACCTCGTTGCCGGTTTTGATGTTGGCGTCGTAGAACTGGATGGCCTCCCGCAGGGAGGCGGCCTCTTCTCCGGTGAGCTTGTCCTCGATTTTGTCCAGAATGTGCTTGAGATCATGGCACTTCATGTTGATGACATCCATGTTGGCCTTGACGGACTCAAACTGCGCCCGATCCTGCCGCCAAAGCTGGTGGAGGATACCAATCTGCTCCTCCTGCTCACTTTGGGAAAAGATGCCTGCGCAGATCGTCAGGATGGTGAAGCTGAAGCCTACATAGAGGATCTTTGTCACAACATTGAGCATGGGGCTTTCCCCTTCGTACACCCGGGAGACACAAATCAGGATATTCACCAGCGTCACCGTGGCAATGGACAGGATAATGACATTGCGAGTGGTGCGCCGGTTGTGAACCAGCCGGTTTTTCGGCGTGAACAGCAAAGCCAGCACGACAATGGACAAGAGATGAAAAACAAAAAAGAGCGCCCAGTCCAGATCTGAGATGCCTGCATCTCCCGGATGGAGCAGCGCGAGCGTTTCCCGGTCATTGATCCCCCGCAGATTTTGCAGCAGAGGATAGAGCTTGTTGGTGAACTGATAGGCCGCCATACCGGAGCAGAAGGCCAGCAGCATCTCTTCAATATCGTCCCTCCAGCAGAACATGAGCGCGGTAAAGTTCAACACGGTGATGGCGGAGTAGCACAGCACCCGCACCAGGAGAGAGTCCGCCTCCGTATACCAAATAGCCAGGAGATAACAGACCACCATTCCCTCCAACAAGGTGAGGGCGATTCGGACGAAGAAAAAGTCCCGCCGTTCAAACCTGCGGGCAAACAGGGCAATGCAGATGTAACACTCCCAGTAGGTCAGCATCAGGTTGACGCTCTGCATGGTGTACGGCGTGGTAAAAGCCGCAATCAATTCATTCATAGCGCCGTGTCTCCATGAAGCGGACGAAAGCGTCGGTAAACGCTTTCCGTTTTGGATGGCTGATCTGAAGCGGTTCCCCGCCCACGATCACATTCATGCCGTCAATGCGATCCACGTGGGCCAGATTGACCAGCAGAAAATTATTGCAGCGGACAAAGTCCTGCCCCGCTAGAGCGGACTCCGCGCTTTTCATGGTCTGGTACTGGCGGTATTCGCCGCTGGCAGTGTGGTAGACGCAGTGGTGCCCCTTGACCTCCACATAGCGAATGTCCCTGGGTGAGAGACGCACAAAGCTGGTATCTGTACGGACAAGCACGTCAGGGGGCATCACATACTCCAGTCTGGTCAACACCTTGGTGAATTTGAGTGCAAATTCCGGGTAGGATATCGGCTTGACAATGAAATCGGAGGCGGCCACCTCATAGCCCTGGATGGCGTACTGGCGCATGGTGGTGACAAAGATAAGAATTACCTTCTCATCCTTTTCCCGCAGGAGTTTGGCCGCGTCCATACCATTGAGCAGGGGCATCATAATATCCATGTATACGATGTGAAATGGTGAGTATTTCTCCAAAAAAGTAATGGGTTCATAAAAAATTGAAACGGAGACAGACAATTTGTGGTCAGCGGCGTAGGCTTTGATATGGCCTTCCAGCGCCGCGGCCTGCTCGCGGTTGTCCTCAACAATAGCGATATCAATCATGTCCATCCGCCTCCTTCCGTTTATTTAATATAGCAATTTTAACAAGGAAAGTCAAGATTGGGTCGCTCGCATTTGTAAGGTTGCGCGGCCAGAGACAAAGGTTATGCGGTCTCCATTGAAAAATTTAGGCACATCAAATAAATTGAGGGGGTAAAAAGGGGGAGGCCCCCGACAAATATATGAGGAGGATATCTCAATGAAAAAGCACACGAAATTGGCAACTCTGTTTCTGGCCATGGCGATGGCTCTGTCCTTGGCTTCTTGCAGCGGTGGCGGTGGCGGAAGCAGCGCCGGGGGCAAGGTCACCGGCGTTTACCTCAGCCCCGCCAACCTCAGCTACAGCAATATGCGCCCTCAGTATAATTATTACCTCACCACTTTTACCCAGCAGGAGATCACCCTGATGGATGACAACACCTACTGCCTGGTGGTGTCCGCTTCCACCTTCTCCGCCCTGGAGTTGGCTGAGAGCACCAACGATGCCAAGGGCAACGAGCGGGAAAACTCCATCACCAAGTTCTATGGCACCTACACCTCCCAGACCAACGACTTGGACGAGGATCTGCTGGACGTGACCCTGTCCGCCCCCACCCGCGTGGTGCGTAGCTTTGACCAGCTCTACTGGGCGGACACCGACAACTGGACCGACGCCATGGGCAAGGCCGTAGTGCCCGCCGAAGTCGACCAGACCACCGGCGCCCCGGTAGCCAATCCCGATGCCCAGCCCTGGACCGCCCAGCAGTACCTGGACAGTCTGGCCTTCCCTGAGACCTCTGTGCAGGTCAATGTCAAAACCAGTTCCTTCGATTTCACCGCTGACTTCGTCGGTTGAGCTTTCGTTTCCTGAACATCAGAGACTGATCGGGAGGAACGCTTCATGAAAAAACCCTACATATGGCGGGGACTTTGCACCCTCCTGGTGCTTGTGTTTTCCCTGACCATGTTTGGCCAAAGCCTGGCATTCACCCGGGAGGGGGATGTGAACCTGTTCCTGGGAACCCTGCCCCCTGCCGTCCAGGTCACCGGCGACACTAATTACTACCCCTCCAGCTATGCCTCCATGGACGAGATGCGCGCCGCCCTGAAGGATTACCTCATCGAGAGCCAGGAGGAGGGCAGCGTACTGCTGCGCAATGAGAACAATGCGCTTCCCCTGGCCTCCAATGCCAGCGTAACGCTGTTCGGCTTTGCCGCCGCCACCCCTGTCTACCACGGCGGCTCCGGCGGCCCGCCCAACGATGGCATCAACCTCTACGACGCCATGAAGGAGGAGGGTTTCCAGGTCAACGAGACGGTGTACAACGCCATTGTAGCGGCCAACGGTGCCCGCACCAAGACCGGCCTCATCGGTGAGATCCCCGCCAGCGCCTACGCCGGGACGGAGAGCTCTTATGCCGCCAGCTACAACGACGCCGCCATTTATGTCATGAGCCGCTTCGGCGGCGAGGAGGGCGACCTGAACCACGGCCTCCAGGACGACTGGCAGGAAGGTCCCGCCGGTGTACCCGAGCTGGCCCTCCACCAGGAGGAAATCGACACCCTTAACATGATTAAGGACTCCGGCAAATTCGGCAGGATCATCGTAGTGCTCAACTCTGGCTACGCCATGGATCTGGGCTGGCTGGCGGACTATGGTGTGGACGCCTGCCTGTGGATTGGATACCCCGGCAATTATGGCATGACCGGTGTGGCCCGCCTGCTGGGCGGTCAGGCCGACCCCTCTGGCCGCAACGCCATCACCTACGCCGCCGACTCCCTCAGTTCCGCCGCCATGCAGAATGCCGGCGACTTTACCTTCGACAACCTCACCGGCTTGTACAAGAACAAATACCTGGTGTACGCCGAGGGCATCTACGTGGGCTATAAGTATTATGAGACCCGCTATCAGGATCAGGTGCTGGGCATCAACAACGCCAATGGTCCCAAGGGTGTGTACACCAGCCGTGACGGCGCGTGGAATTACGCCGATGAGATGGTGTTTACCTTTGGCGCGGGCAAGAGCTATGCCGGCTTTACCCAGGAGCTGCTGAACGTGGATTGGGACAAATCCAGTCACATGGTCACCGCCCAGGTGAAGGTGACCAACAACGGCGCACCCAACTATTCCGGCAAGAGCAAGGACGTGGTGCAGCTCTATGTCCAGCTCCCCTACGAGCCGGGGCAGGCGGAAAAGAGCGCTATCCAGTTGGCTGATTTCGCCAAGACCTCCGCCCTGGCAGCGGGGGAGAGCGAGACGGTGACGTTGGAGTTCTCCGACTATATTTTCGCCACCTATGACAGCTCCGCTGCCAACGGGGCGGACAGCTCCAAGACGGGCTGCTATGTGTTTGACCCCGGCGAGTACTACTTCGCCATCGGCAGCGACGCCCACGACGCGCTGAACAACGTGCTGGCCGCCCGGGGCGTCACCGGGATGTTCGATGCTGAGGGGAATCCTGTGGAAGGCGATGCGTCCAAGGCCCACAAAGACGGGCTGGCCAGCCTGGACAATACGACTTATGCGGTCTCCCCCTACACCGGGGAGGTGGTGTCCAACCACTTTGAGGACCGGGACATCAACTATTTCATTCCCGGTTCCGTAACCTATCTGACCCGCGCCGACTGGAATACATTCCCCGAGACGGTAGCCAGTCTCACCGCGACCCCGGAGATTCAGGATCTGATGGAGAACTTCCAGTATGAGAAGCCCTCTGACGCCCCCGACATCTCCGCGTACAAGTACAAGCAGGACAACGGCATTTCTTTCATTGAGATGAAGGACGCGGCCTTTGACGATCCCAAGTGGGAGGAGTTCATCGACCAGCTCACGCCCAGCGAACTGGCCCAGATCACCGGCGACAAGATGGGCCTGGATATGATTGAAAGCATCGATTTCCCCGCCTACGCCGGTGGCGATGGCCCAGACGGCCACCAGGGCGGTGTGCTGTTTAACGCGGAAATGGCAGCCACCTCCACCTTTAACAAGGAGATGCTGAAGCTCCGGGGCGAGTTCTTTGCCGAGGAGAGCTACTGGATCGGCTTCCGCCACATCTACTCCCCCGGTGGAAACATCCACCGCACCCCCTACTCCGGCCGCAATTTCGAGTACTACAGTGAAGACGCCAACATGAGTTATATCTGCGGTGAAATCCAAACCAAGGCCATGGCCGACCGGGGCTGCGCGGGTACCTTCAAGCACTTCTGCGGCAACGATCAGGAGACCAACCGCCACGGTGTAGCCACCTTCATGACCGAGCAGACCTACCGTGAGGGTCCCCTGCGGGGCTTCGAGGGCGGGCTCCAGGCCGGGCACAGCATGGCCACCATGACCGCCTACAACCGCATCGGCTGCGTGCCCACCGCCAGCGACTACGAGACCATGACCACCGTGCTGCGGGGTGAGTGGGGCTTCACCGGCATCAACATGACCGACAGCTCCAAGGACTCCGCCAGCTATATGGGTACCGCCGACGCCATTCAGGCGGGCACCTGTCAGTTCAATAACGACCCTGGCCGCGTGCCTGAGGCATCCAACCTGCTGGTGAAGGACAAGGATGGCTTTATCTGGGGCAAGCTCCGGGAGGTGGCCAAGTATTACCTCTACACCATGAGCCGCTCCAATTTGGTGAACGGTTTGAGCAAGACGGAGACGGTGCAGAACTACACCCCGTGGTGGAAGCCCGCCCTCACCGGGCTGAATGCTGCCATCGGCGTGTTGACTGCGGGCACTGCGGTACTGTATGTCCTGTCCGAGATCAAATCCAGGAAGGGGGGCAAATAAGATGAAGCGCTTGTTCCAAGACGCGAAACCGGGCTTTTGGTTGAGCGCGGCTGCCGCAGTTATTGCCCTGGCAGGGGCTGCGGCTTACGTGATCATCTACATGGCCACCGCCGCCGAGACGGTGGACCGGGTGTTCTCCTGGCTTACCTTTGGACTGGCGCTGGGCGGTGCGGTCATTACCCTGGCGGGTGAGACGCTGCGGCTCCCTTTCACCCCCATCCTGGGCGGGGCCTGCTTCTCCGTGGCCCTAGCCAACCATCTGGTGGAAACCGCTTACCCCCTGGCCGATGTACTCACCGGCGTGCCCTTCTTCGGGGGAAATCCCACCTTGGCCATTGCCTTTTCCGTGGTGTTCGGTGTGGCCGCCATCCTCAATGTGGCCGGCGCTTTCATGGCCCACCGCAAATAATTCTCTGGCTTCTCAGCCCTCCCCGGCTATGGCAGGGAGGGTGGGAACGATATAAAAAATTGGAGGAAAACGCTATGAAAATGAAGAAACTCTTGGCCGCCGTCCTGTCGGCGCTGATGCTGGTCTCCCTGCTGGCCGCCTGCGGCGGCAGCCCCAGTAGCAATTCCCAGGCCCCCTCCGAGGAGCCCTCCCAGCCCACCGAGGGCGGCAGCAAGACCTACCAGTTCTGGGGCACCTATGAGGAGTCCGGCGAGAACGCCTCCATGCTGAACGCCGCGTTTCTGCTGAACCTGAATGAGGACGGCACCGCCGTGGCGGATAAATATATGTTTGCCAACTTCGACGCCTCCGACGCGGCCACCAACCCCACCTTCACTGCCAGCTATATGTCCGGCACCTGGAAGGAAGTAGAGAAAGATGGCGTGGCCTGCCTCCAGATCAAGCTGGCCTATGTGGACGAGGCGGGCACTGAGTCCAACTCCCAGACTGCCTACGCCTACGATGTGGCCGGGGTGTACTCCTTCGACCTGACCTTCCCCGTGGTGCCCGGGATGTCCTACACCCGCGTGGCTTCTATGGAGGGCAAGGAGGGCCAGACCTACGCCGACGCCAACGCCTTCATCCAGGCCTATAAGCAGGAGTTCACTGCCCCCGAGAATGTGGGTACCTTCACCGATGCGGATAACAACGGTACCGCCTACCTCCAGGCCGACGGCACTGTGCTGGTTTACGCCGGCTATGACAAGTTTGCCGACGGCACCTGGTCCCTGGCCGACGGGGCTATCGCCATCACCCTGGGCGGCGAGAGTGTAGACGTGACCATGGACGGTAATAAGGCCACCTTCTCCACCGAGCGAAACCTGGGCGATGGCAACACCACCAGCTACACGTTCGTCTGCGAGGACATCTCCGCCCTGTCCGCCCCCGAGGCTCCCGCCAACGGCGGCGAGGAACCCGCTGAGGAGGGTATCGCCTCCTACGAGGCCGGCGGCCTGGTGCTGGTGCTGCTGGACGACACCAACATGAAGGTCAAGTACCCCGAGTACGGCATGGAGCGGGACGGCTTCACCTACGTGCTGGACGGCGACACTCTGACCGTTACCGCCCCCGGAGAGGACGTGCTGGGCGCGTTTGGCCAGATCTGGACCGCCATGGGCGGCGAAACCTGGACCATCGACGGCAGCACCGCCACCAAGGCCGGGTAAGCGGCGCATAGAAGAAAGCCGAAACCCAACGCAAAAAAGGCTCCAGGCCAGCTCGCTCGCCTGGGGCCTTTTTTAGAAAAGGAGCGTTATTGATGAAGAAAAAAGGCAGCCTGCTGTGGACCATCCTCACGGTAATCACCGCCCTGCTACTGGTGGTGTGCATCGTGGCCATCCCTGTCACCAACGCATTTGCCACTGCCATCAACGTGGCCCTGGGGGCTAAGACCCAGGAAGTCATCCCTGACCCCGATGCCAAGATCTATTTCTGGAGCGATTACGAGAACGAAGACGACCTTGTGGCCTTTGAAAAGCAGCTGTGCCATGACATTGAGGCGGAGGGCGCGGCTCTGCTGGTCAACCGGGACAATACCCTGCCTCTGGCCGAGGGCACCAAGTTCACCCCCTTCTCCCAGTCCAGCTTCAACCTGCTGTACGGCGGCACCGGCTCCGGCCAGGTGTCCGCCAACGACGCCATCTCCCTCAAAGCGGCGCTGGATGGGGTATTCGGTGAAAACTCCGTCAACCCGGAACAGTGGAAGTTCTACGCTGGGGCGGGGTACAAACGTGTGAACGCCGACACCACCGGTGGCAATCAAGCTCAGTATCGCATCAATGAGGTGCCATGGAGTGAGTACGGTGCCGTGGCCACCACTTGGAACCAGTACGGCGATGTGGCCCTGGTAGTGCTGGCCCGATCCGGCGGCGAGGGGGCGGACCTGCCCTCCGGTCTGCCCGAGCTGGAGCCTTACATGACCGGCGGTGACTATCTGCGTCTGTGCAAAGAGGAGATTGAGATGCTGGAAAACCTGGAGCAACTCAAGGAACAGGGCATATTCAAGAAAATCGTCGTATTGCTCAACTCCTCCAACACCCTCCAGCTGGACTTCGTGGACGATTACGGCATCGACGCGGTGCTGTGGATCGGCGATGTGGGCATGACCGGCATCACCGCCGTGGCCGATATCCTGGCGGGCAAGGTGAATCCCTCCGGCCGCATTGTGGACACCTTCCTCAAGGACAATCACTCCTCTCCCGCCATGCAGAACTTCGGTGCGTACCCCTACACCAACGGCGCGGATTACGACGTGGCCACCGCCCAGAATAACACCGACCCCGGCATCGGCAAGTGCAACCGGGACTACGTGGTGTACCAGGAGGGCATCTACGTGGGCTATCGTTACTACGAAACCCGGTACGAGGACTATGTACTGGGCCAGGGCAACGCTGGGGAGTACAGCTATGACAACGACGTGGCGTTCCCCTTCGGCTCAGGCCTGAGCTACACCACCTTCGAGTACTCCAACTTCTCCGTTCAGGAGCAGGGCGATACCTTCCAGGTGGAGGTGGACGTGAAGAACACCGGCGCGGTGGACGGCAAGCACACTGTGCAGATCTACTTCCAGTCTCCTTACACCCAGTATGACATCGACAACCAGGTGGAGAAGGCTGCCGTGGAGCTGTGCGGCTTCGACAAGAAGTTCATCGCCGCAGGGGACACCGAGCACTTCACCATTACGGTGGAGAAGGAAGACCTGACCTCCTATGACCACATGAACGCCAAAACCTATATCCTGGAGGACGGCGACTACTACTTCACCGTGGGCAGGGACGCCCATGACGCTATCAACAACATCTTGGCCGCCAAGGGTGCGGATCAAAGCCGCATGACCGCCGCCGGCAATGCCGGGCTGGCCTCCAAGTGGAACAACCCCACCTTCGACAAGACCACCTATGCCGTGTCCTCCGTCACTGGCCTGCCTATTACCAACCTTTTTGAGGACGCCGACCTGAACAAGTACGACGGCGTAGAGGGTCAGACCATCACCTACCTGACCCGGAACGACTGGACGGGCACCTTCCCCTCTACTGTCTCGCTGAAGATCACCGATCAGATGTGGAAGGACGGCTTGTCCCACAACGAGGCGGATCGGGTGGCCATGGTGGAAACCGCCAAGAATCGATATTGGTCTGATGCCACGATGCCCAAGATGGGTGTGTCCGGCACACTCAGCGCCAGTATGTTCGCTGAGACTGAGGCGGACGATCCCTCCTGGAGCGACCTCATCAGCCAGATTCCTTACAGCGAGATGACCAATCTCATCTACAACGGCTTCCATCTCACCCAACCGGTGCCCTCCATCAGCCTGCCCGGCACCAACGATGAGAACGGCCCCCAGGGATTCACCAAGAGCCTGATGGGCGGCTCCTCCGCCATGGCCTATACCTCTGAGGACGTGATGGCCGCTACCTTCAATCTGGAGCTCATCGAGAACATGGGCAAGTGCATCGGCGAGGATTTCCTCCACGCCACTGACGATTCCGGCACCGTGTTCTCCGGCATCTACGGCCCGGGGGCCAATATCCACCGTACCCCCTATTCCGGGCGCAATTTTGAATATTATTCCGAGGACGGCTGGCTGTCCGGCCGGGTTGCCGCCGTGGAGGTGGCCGCCATCCAGGACCGGGGTGTGTATGTCTTTACCAAGCACTTTGCCCTCAACGACCAGGAGGAGGGGCGCTACGGCATCTCCACCTGGTCCAACGAGCAGGCCATCCGCGAGCTGTATCTGGAGGGCTTTGAGGGCAGCGTAGCCCGGGGCGGCGGCATGGGCGTGATGAGCTCCTTCAACCGCCTGGGCGTTACCTGGAGCGGGGCCCACCACGGCCTGATGACCGGCGTCCTCCGGGACGAGTGGGGCATGAAGGGCGCGGCCATCACCGACTGCTCCGTTATGGCCTCCTACATGGACTACCGGCTGGGTGTGCTGGCGGGGCAGGATCTGTGGGACGGCTACAGCATGGGGATGGAAACCCTGGACGGGCTGGACAACGACCCCGCAATTGTTTCCGCCGTGCAGAACGCTGTCAAGCATATCGCCTACTCCATCACGCATAGCCACGCCATGAACGTGGGCAACGCCACCGTGCGTACCATTACCCCCTGGTGGCAGATGGCCATCTACGCCGCCACAGGCGTGATGGCGGTACTCACGGCGGGCAGCGTGTTTATGCTGATTCGCAGTAAAAAGAAAGTGAAGAACGGCTGATCCACCGCAATCCGGCGGGCCGAGGGCTGGGACCTGTGCCCGCGGCCCGCCCATTTTTATTAGGAGGCCAGTTATGAAAAAGAGAACCCTCTGGAAAATTCCCACTGCGATTTTCGCCGTGTTCACAGTGGTCTGCGTGGCGGCAATTCCCATCACCAACTATTTCGCGCCGATGATCAATGTGGCGCTGAACGCCGAGACCCAGCGCATCATCCCCGACCCGGACGCACAGATCTTCTACTGGACCCGTTACGACTCCGAGGAAGAGCTGGTGGCCAACGACTGGAACGTATGCCGCCAGGTGATGGCGGAAGGGGCCTCGGTGCTGCTCAACCGAGACGATACCCTCCCCCTGGCCGCTGACACCAAGTTCTCCTGCTTCTCCCAGTCCTCCGTGGACCCGGTGAAGGTGGGAACCGGTTCCGCTTTCGTCTCCACCGGCGAGGGCGCCAGCCTGTACTCCGCGCTGGAGGACAGCTTCCAGCCGGGGTGTGTGAACACCGACCTGTGGAAGTTTTATGTCACCAGCGGCTATAAGCGGGAAAACGCCGCCCTGTCCGGCGGCGACCCCTCCCAGTACCGCATCAACGAGGTGCCCTGGGAGAAGTACACCGACGCGTTGAAAGGCACCTTTGCCGACTATGGTGACGCTGCCTTGGTCACCCTGTCCCGCTCCTCCGGCGAGGGCGCCGATTTGCCTAGCGGGTTGGAGATGCTGGAACCCTATATGACCGGCGGCGACTATCTCCGGCTGTGCAAGGAGGAGATGGAACTGCTCCAAAATCTGAAGGGACTGAAGGACCAGGGTGTGTTCAAAAAGATCATCGTTCTGCTCAACTCCTCCAGCACCCTCCAGTTGGACTTCATTGACGAGTATGGCATTGACGCCGTGGTTTGGACGGGCAACCTGGGCATCAACGGTCTGCCCGCCGTGACGGATATCCTGGCGGGCAAGGTGAACCCCTCCGGGCGCATTGTGGACACCTTCCTGAAGGACAACCATTCCTCCCCCGCCATGGTGAACTACGACGCGTTCCCCTATACCAACGCCTCCCAGCTGGATCTGGCCTTTGCCCAGAACAACACCGCCCCCGGCATTGAAAAGTGCAATATGAACTATGTGGTGTACCAGGAGGGCATCTACGTGGGTTACCGCTACTACGAGACCCGGTACGAGGACTATGTGCTGGGACAGGGCAGCGCTGGGGAGTACGACTACAGTGCTGATGTGGCCTTCCCCTTTGGCTCCGGCCTGAGCTACACCACCTTTGAATATTCCAACTTCACCGTGGAGGATCAGGGTGAAGCCTTCCAAGTGGGGGTGGATGTGGCCAACACCGGCGGCATGGACGGCAAGCACACCGTGCAGATCTACTTTCAGTCCCCCTATACCGACTACGACCGGGAAAACGGGATCGAGAAGGCCGCTGTGGAGCTGTGCGGCTTTGACAAAAAGGAGATCAAGGCCGGCGAGACCGAGCACTTTGACATCCGCGTCCTGAAAGAGGATCTGACCAGCTATGACGCCAACGCCGCCAAGACCTACATCATGGACGCCGGGGACTACTACTTCACCGTGGGTACTGACGCGCACAACGCCGTCAACAACATCTTGATGGCCAAGGGGGCGGACGCTTCCCGCATGACCGGTACCGGCGACGCGGCTCTTACGGAAAAATGGAACAACCCCGGGCTGGATACCACCACCTATGCGGTCTCCTCCGCCACGGGGAAACCCATCACCAACCTGTTTGACAACGCCGATTTGAACAAGTATGTGGGCGCGGAGGATCAACAGGTAGTCTACCTCACCCGCAATGACTGGACCGGGACCTTTCCTCAGGCTGCTGCGAGCCTACGGGTCACCGATGCCATGTGGAATGACGGTTTGACCCACGAGGAGACGGGCAGGGCCGCCCTGGTGGAACAATACAAAAAGCTCTACTGGGCCGATGTGAACCAAGTCCCCTCCGCAGGGGCGGGCGGCACCCTTAGCGCCATCGATTTCGTGGAAAAGGACTATGACGACCCCGCCTGGGATGAGCTGATCAGCCAGATTTCTTATGAAGATATGCTGAACCTGATCTATAACGGCTCCTACCAGACCCAGGTGCTCCCGGCCATCAACCTGCCCGCCACCCAGGAATTTGACGGCCCTACCGGCTTCACCAAGAGCATCGTGGGCGGGGCCAACGGTATGGCCTTTACCTCCGAGGATGTGATGGCGGCGACCTATAACCGGGAGCTGATCCAGGAGGTGGGCAAGTGCATGGGCGAGGATATGCTCCACGCTCAAGCCGGGGACAACGCAGCCGCTGTGGCCGGCATTTATGCTCCCGGCTTGAACATCCATCGCAGCCCCTACCTAGGCCGACACAATGAGTACTATTCAGAGGATGGCTGGCTGTCCGGCGAAATCGCCGCTGCCCAGGTTCAAGGACTCCATGACCGAGGGATGCTGGCCTTTGTGAAGCACTTTGCTCTCAACGACCAGGAGCAGGGCCGGTATGGGATCTCTGTCTGGGCCAACGAGCAATCCATTCGGGAGGTATACCTGGAAAGTTTTGAGGGAGCAATCCGGGGCGGCGCTTCCAACGTCATGAGCTCCTTCAACCGCATCGGAGTGGTGTGGTCCGGCTCCCACCACGGCCTCATGACCGGCATACTCCGGGACGAGTGGGGCATGGAGGGCTCCGCCATTACCGACATGGCCATCAACGCCAAGTGGATGGACTACCGGCTTGGTGTGCTGGCCGGGCAGGACTACTGGTGTGGTCAAAAGGGGAGCATGGGTACCCTGGACGGCTCGGAGAATGATCCTGCCCTGGCATCGGCGGTGCATCACGCAGTGAAAAACATTGTCTATAGCATCACTCGAACCAATGCCATGAATATGGGCAATGCCACCGTTGTGATGGTCACCCCCTGGTGGCGGATCGCGCTGTACGCCGCCACCGGCGTGTGTGCCCTGCTCACCGTGGGCAGCGCGTTCATGGTGGTGCGCAGTAAAAAAACAGCGAAAAGCGGCTGATCTGCAACAATTCAGCGGGCCGCAGCTCCACAAGCTGTGGCTGCGGCCCGAAAACACTTCAGGAGGCGCGTCATGAGGAAAAAATACCAGAAATGGCTGGGACTGGCGGCGGTGTTTGCCCTGTTGCTGTCCGCCGCCTTGAGCCTCACCAGCTCCGCATTTTATTACAGTGGCTATGTAAACAGCTTTTTGGGTATCACTGGCGAAACCATTGAAGTGAGCGGGGACACCAATTACTATCCCTCCGCTTATGGGCCGTTGAATGCGGAAAACGCCGACCGGCTTATTGCGGATGAACGGGATCATAACCTTCGGGCCATGTACGAGGGGACGGTTCTGCTGCGCAACGAAAATGGTGCGCTTCCCTTGGCCGCTGACGAGCGGAGCGTCACTGTTTTTGGCAATTCGGTCAACGACCCCATCTATAAATCAAATGCCGGGAACGCCAGCTTTAACGCTGACCGGGGCGGCGAACTGTATACCGCCTTTGAGGCCGCTGGTTTCCAGGTCAATCCCGCTATGCGGGACGCGTATGCGAGCAGCGGCATCGTCCGCACCTCGGTGGCGACCCGGGGCGGTTCTGCTGTGGGCGAAGCGCCTGCCGGCTTCTACACTAACACGCTGAAAAGCTCCTATGCATCCCAGTACAATGACGTGGCCTTTGTCCTCCTTACCCGTTACGGCGGAGAGGGTGTCGATTTGGATCCCCTGGACGCGGACGGCGTTCCCATGCTTTCCCTCCACCAGGAGGAGGCAGACCTTTTGAAGATGATCCATGACAGCGGAAAGTTCAGGAAAACCGTAGTCCTCATCAATAGCCCTTTTGCTATGGATATCGAGTGGATTGAATATGAGGAGTACGGGGTGGATGCCTGCCTCGTGTTCGGCGCGGCAGGCGACTATGGCTTTATCGCGCTGATGGATATCCTGACAGGGGCAGCAGATGTGTCCGGGCATCTGCCGGACACCTGGGCCTCCAGCTCCTTGTCCGCACCCGCCATGCAGAATTTTGGCGATTACAAATTCACCAATCTGGAGAAGATGTACGGCGACCGCTACCTGGTGTATGCGGAAGGGATCTATGTGGGTTACAAATACTATGAGACCCGTTACCAGGACCAGGTGCTGGGCATCAACGACGCCAACGGCTCTGCCGGAGCGTTTGCCAGCGATGGCGGCTGGGACTATGCCGCTGAGATGGCCTATCCGTTCGGCTATGGCCTGTCCTATGCCCAGTTCGACCAGGAGGTGGAGAGCATCCTCTGGGATCAAAGCGCCCACACCGTCACCGCTGCTGTGAAGGTTACCAACAACGGCGGATTTGACGGGAAGTCCAAGGCACTGGTTCAGCTCTACGCCCAACTCCCCTGGGAGCCCGGACAGGCCGAGAAGTCCGCCATCCAGCTCATAGGCTTCCAGAAATCAAGTGAGCTGGCCACCGGGGAAAGCGAGACGGTCACCATCACCGTACCTGATTACTATTTTGCGGTTTATGATGAGAACGCTGAAAACGGCGCGGATCCCACCAAGACCGGCTGCTACATATTTGACGCAGGGGATTATTGGTTTGCCATCGGCGGCAGCAGCCATGACGCGTTGAACAACATTATGGCCGCCAGGGGGATCGAGGGCCTGTTTGATGAAAAGGGGAACCCTGTGTCCGGCGTTCCCTCCAATGCGGTAAAAGCAGCGCTGGGGCAGTACGATAACACTACCTACGCGGTCAGCCCCACAACCGGAGCCGTTGTGTCCAACCAGCTCCAAGACGCTGATTTGAACGAGCATCTTCCCGGCACTGTCACTTATCTGAGCAGGTCAGACTGGAACACCTTTCCCGAGAGCTATACCGGCTTGACCGCCACTGACGCCATGGCGGAGCTGATGATCGGGAAAACCTATCAAAAACCTGGTGACGCCCCGGATACCGGCGACATGGCTTTTGGTGAAGACGCCGGTTTGAAGCTGGTAAGCATGAAAGACGTGGAGTTCGGAGCGGATCAGTGGAAGACATTTATTGACCAACTTACCATCAATCAGCTGGCCACTATCTGCGGTGACAACCGGGGCAATGTGGCCATCCCCGAAGTAGGTAAGCCTGCAAACGCCTCCACCAACGGCCCCTGCGGCGTTCAGGGCAGCTATACCAAGGGAAATGGGAAAGGCTGTACCCTGTTTGTGGATGAGCCGATCCAGGCGGCCACGTTCAACCTGGACCTGGCCAGGGAACGGGGCACCCTTATGGCGGAGGATGCCATGTATGCCGATGTCACCATGGTGTTCGGCCCCGGCGCCAACATTCATCGGACGGCCTACCTGGGCCGCAATAGCGAGTATTTCTCTGAGGACGGCCTGATGAGCTATCTGATGAGCCGTGCCAACGCCCAGCCCATGACAGAAAAGGGCGTCATCACTGGCTTCAAGCACTTCTGCCTCAACGACCAGGAGGTCAACCGCCATGGTGTGGCCACTTTTGCCACTGAGCAGGCCTGCCGGGAGATTTATTTCAAGGCATTTGAAGGCGCGCTGAGCGATGGCGGCGGTCTGGGCGTCATGACCAGCTACAATCGGATCGGGATGACCGCGTCACCTGCCCACTACGGCGCACAGGTGGAGATCCTCCGCAACGAATGGGGGTTTAAGGGCATCAACATTACCGACTCTTCCAAGGATGCCTCTGATTATGTGCTCACCGCCGAGTGTATCACCAGTGGCACCGATCTGTTCCTCTCCGACACCGGGCGCACCAGCGAACTGACCAATCTGGCGATCAAAGACCGGGACGGCAACATCCTGAACTGGATGAAAACAGCCAATGAGCATTTCTATTATGCCCACAGCCGAAGCATTCTGGTTAATGGATTGGCAGAAGAAACTGTCGTCCATGAAACCGTTTACTGGTGGCAGCCGGCGCTGATCGCTGTTTGCGCCGCCTTTGGCCTGTTGACCGCGGCATCCCTGGGGATGTTTGCCTGGAAAGCTTACGTAAAAAAGGAGGGACGCTGAGATGAAAAATGCGTTTAAAAACCGGGGTTTGGGCTTTTATATGAATCTGATCGCGGGGGCCGCAGCCCTGCTGGGCGCCATCCTGTATATCGTGCTTGACGGAACGGACAAAACGTTTACGGTCGTTGGCTTTGCCCTGGCGTTGGCAGGCGCGGGCTCCACCGCGCTGACGGTGTTCACCCGGCTGAAATTTGCCCCTTTCGTGCCTACGGCGTTCTATGCCGCCGCTTTTGGAGTAGTGCTCCGTGTCGCGGTGCCCAGCTTGTCCGATGTGTGGAATAAAGTCAATTTTATTGGCGGCAATGCTGCTATGGGCATGGCTTTTGCGGGGGTGTTTTTCCTTTGCGCGGTATTGGGTGTGGTTTCCTGCTTTGCCGGATCAAATGGGCAGGACATGAAATAAGGGAGTGACCGAAATGAGCCAAAAAATCTTTATGATCTCGGCGGCGCTTGGGCTTCTCCTTGTCCTGAGCGCCTGTGCGGACAGACCCCCTGACCGTCAAGGGGATTCTGCCAGCGATTCGCCGGGCGAAGTTTCTTCAGAACCCTCCGCTGTGTGGAAGCTCTCCATCGCGCAGCCACCGGAGAAGCTGGAGTATGAGGAAGGCGAGACCTTTGATCCGGCTGGGGTTGTCATTGACGCCAAGATGAAGGATGGCTCAATACTGGAAAACGTGGCCTATGAGGGGATCATCGTAGACCAACCGCTGACGCGGACGTCCCTGTTTGCTAAATTTGTCTATGGAGGGGAAACCGTGGAGCAGAACATCAAGGTCACGCTGAAGGGAAACCGGGAGGAATACTCTGTCGCAGGCACACGGGAAACCGCCGGTAGCCCCCTGGCGGGAAAGGTCATCTTCTGGCTGGGCTCCTCTGTCACAGAAGGGGCCAGTTCCGGTCAGGAATCTATGGCCGACTTCCTGGCAAAAAAGCATGGAGCCCAGTGTATCAAGGAGGCTGTGTCCGGCACCACGCTGGCGGACCGGGCCAACAGCAGCTACGTAAGCCGTCTGGATCAGTATCTGGCCTCTGATGAAAGGGCAGGCCATGTGGACGCGTTCATCTGCCAGCTGTCCACAAACGATAAGGGTTTCCCTGATGGTTTTGGCGCTGTGACGCCGGCGGATGTGCGCGATGCCGCCGCCTTTGACACCGCCACCACCTTTGGGGCAATGGAGTACATCATCGCCACGGCCAAAGGCACATGGGACTGCCCCGTGTATTTCTACACCAACCCGCCCATGGATGACGAAAACTATGAAACGATGGTGCAGGCGCTGGAGGAGCTCGCGGAAAAATGGGGCGTGACCATCATTGACCTATATCGTGACCAGGCGTTCAACGACATCAGCGAGGAAGAACGGGCGCTCTATATGGCGGACAGCATCCATCCGACAAAGGCCGGCTATCGGGAGTGGTGGCTGCCAAAATTTGAAGAAGCGCTGTCGGGGATTTAAAAATGTAAAAAGGGAGGGAAACATCCATGCCGATCAAAGCAGTCCAGCAGTTCATGCTGGGCACGGTGCTGAATCATGAGGCCCAGGCCCGGAATACGCTGCAAAAAATGAAGGATGCCGGGTACGATGGGATCGAGCTGTGCAGCTTTATGATCCACCCCAGCGGCCTTTTAGTCCGCCTCATCACTAAAGCTGCCGGTATGCCCGTGGGCGGGGGCGGCAGGCTGGACTGGCCCCGACTGGTAAAGGGATCCGGGCTCCGGGTGGTCAGCCTGCACACCGACTTGGACAGCGTGGAAAAGGACATCCCCGCCACCGCCGCCGAGGTCAAAGCGCTGGGAGCAAAGTACGCGGTGATCACAGGGATGTACCGCTTCCCCTACGGTGACGAAAGGGCGGTCAGAGAGCTGGCCGCCCGCCTGAACCGGGCCGGGGAAGTGCTGGCCCGGGAGGGCGTCAGCCTGCTGTATCATAACCACAACTGCGAATTGCAGTGGGTGAACCGGGGACAACGGGCCTATGACATCCTGCTGTCCGAGACAGATCCGGCGACGGTAGGTTTTGAATTCGACAGCTACTGGTTCACGGAAGGGGGTGCCAACGCCCTGTTCTGGATGAAGCAACTGGGGGGACGCATGAAGCTATGGCACATTAACGACCGAGGGACGCGGCTGTCCGGGCCAGCCATGACCCCTATCCTGAAAAGCGACAGCATGGAGCTGGGCTATGGAAATATGGATTTGCTGCCCCTGGTAGAGCAGGCCAAGTCTGTGCCTGTGGAGGCTGTGATTCTGGAGAGCCACCGCAACTGGGTGGAAAAATCGCCGGTCAAAAGCTTTCAGCGCAGCGCTGAGTTTTTGGAGAAATACATTTGAGTAGGTGAGGCAAATGGAACTGCGAAAAAGGATCAAGGTCAATGAGGACTGGAGCTTTACCGGGCCAAGCGGCAGAACGCAGCGAGTGGATCTGCCTCATACCTGGAACAACATTGATGGCCAGGATGGTGGAAACGACTACTGGCGGGGAACGTGTATCTACTGCAAGTCCTTTCCCAAACCGAATTTCACGGCAGATCAGCGGGTGTACCTGGAATTCCAGGGGGTGAACGCATCAGCCAAGGTAGAGTTGAACGGAAATCTTGTCGGGAGCCACAATGGGGGCTATTCCACATTCCGTTGGGATATTTCGGAGCTGCTTTCAGATGCCAATGTGCTGACGGTTCATGTGGATAACGGCGTCAATGACCGGGTGTACCCGCAAAAAGCGGACTTTACTTTTTATGGCGGCATCTACCGGGATGTCTCGCTGATTATCGTCAACAAACGTCACTTTGATTTGGACCACCTCGGTGGACCGGGCATCATGGTCACAGCCAAGCCTGTAGAAAACTATAGCCGGGGCGAGGTGCAGGTGAAGACTTGGAGAAACTGCGAAGAAGGCCAGGTACATATATCCATCCTGGACGGGTTGGGCAAAGAGGTTGCCGCTGCTGATATGACGAACGGGAAATTAGATGTGCCCAATGTGCAGCTTTGGAACGGAGTGAAGAGTCCTTATCTGTACACCGCTGTCGCGACACTTGACATAGATGGCAAAAAGGTAGATCAGATCAGTACTCGGTTTGGTGTGCGGGACTTTCATGTGGATGCCAGGGAAGGTTTTTTTCTCAACGGGAGGAGTTATCCGTTGCGCGGCGTGAGCCGTCACCAGGACTGGAAAGGCATTGGCAACGCGATTACCTGCAAACACCATGATGCCGATATGGCTCTCATCCGGGAGATGGGGGCCAATACCATCCGGCTGGCCCACTACCAGCACGACCAGTATTTCTATGACCTGTGCGACCAGTACGGGATGGTGGTGTGGGCAGAGATCCCCTACATCTCTGAGCATTTGCCCGGTGGTCGCAGCAATACCATCAGTCAGGCCAAGGAGCTGGTCGTCCAAAACTATAACCACCCGTCTATTGTGGTATGGGGTGTATCCAATGAGATCACCATTTCCACCAAGGACAAGGCGGATATGCTGGACAACCACCGAGTGCTCAACGACCTTTACCACCAGATGGATCCCACCCGGCTGACTACCCTGGCCTGTTATGCCATGTGCGGTCCCTTCAACAAGACCGCACATATCACCGATGTGGTAAGTTGGAACCTATACCTGGGCTGGTATGTGCCTGGATTGTTCCTAAACGATTTCTGGATTGACTTTTTCCACAAATGCTACCCGGACAGGCCGCTGGGCTACTCAGAATATGGCTGCGAGGCCATGCCCAACCTGCACTCCTCCAAGCCCCACCGGGGAGACCACACAGAGGAATACCAGTGCATCTATCACGAGTATATGCTGCGCTGTTTCGAGCACAGGCCCTTCCTCTGGGCCACCCATGTGTGGAATATGTTTGACTTTGCCGCCGATGCCCGGGATCAGGGCGGCGAACCAGGCATGAACCACAAGGGGCTGGTCACCTTTGATCGCAAAACCAAGAAAGACAGCTTCTACCTTTATAAAGCATGGTGGAGCGATGAACCCTTTGTCCATATCTGTGGCAGCCGGTACGTGGATCGGCCCGAATCGACCATCAAGGTCAAGATCTACTCCAACCAGGGTAGAGTGGCGCTGTATGCAAATGGCAAGCTTGTGGAGGAAAAGGCCGGAGACAAGGTGTTTGAATTCAAAGTCCCTCTGGAGGGCGATGTGGAGTTGAAAGCGGTTGCCGGCAACTGCACCGACCTATGTGCTGTTCGCCGGGTAAGTGCACCTAATCCAGCCTATAAACTCCATGGGAAAAGCTCCAACAGCGCCAACTGGGTGTAAGAGAGAGAGGCCCTGGCTGTCCAAGGTCAAGGCGCTGGTCCACGGCTACTTGTGCGGCCAGGCGGGGGCGTCCTCCGTCCTCAAGGTGATTATGGGCCAGGTGAACCCCTCCGGCAAGCTGGCGGAGAGCTACCCTATCAAATACGAGGACGTGTCCTCCGCCCCCTACTTCCCCGCCAAGGAGCGCACCGCCGAGTACCGCGAGAGCCTGTACGTGGGCTACCGCTACTTTGAGACCGCCAAGGTGCCCGTGCTGTTCCCCTTTGGCTTCGGTCTGAGCTACACCACCTTCGAGTACTCCGACCTCACCGTTTCCGCCAAGGAGGCCACGTTTACCCTCAAGAACACCGGCAAGATGGACGGGGCCGAGGTGGCCCAGCTGTACGTGTCCAAGCCGGACGGGGACGTGTTCCGCCCGGCCAAGGAGCTGAAAGGCTTTGCCAAGGTGTTCCTCAAGGCGGGTGAGTCCAAAAAGGTGACTATCCCCCTGGACGACAAGGCGTTCCGCTACTTCAACGTGGACACCAACCGCTTCGAGATGGAGGGCGGCACGTGGACGGTGATGATCGGCGCGTCCGTGGCGGATATCAAGCTGTCCGGGACGGTGGAGGTGCAGGGTACCGGGGCCGTCAGCCCCTATGACAAGGAAAAGTTCGCCAAGTATTTCTCCGGCGACATCAGGGCCGTCTCCGACGGGGAGTTCGAGGCCCTGCTGGGCCGTCCCATCCCCGACGGCAGCTGGAGCGGCATCCTGGACATGAACGACGCCATCTGCCAGCTGTACTACGCCAAGAGCGGTCTGGCCCGGTTCGTGTACAAGATTCTGACCAACAAGCTCAACAAGAGCATCGAGAAGGGCGAGCCGGACCTGAACATCACCTTCATCTACAATATGCCATTTAGAGGCATCGCCAAGATGGCGGGCGGGATGTGCACCATGGAGATGGCGGAGGGCATCCTTACCATCTGCAACGGCCACTTTTTCAAGGGGCTGGGAGCTGTCGTCGGCGGGTTCTTTCGCTCGGGTAAGAAACGCAAGGCGGCGGCCGCCATTAAATAAGGAGGAATTGTTATGAGCCAAGAACCCAATACCACACTGAACCGTGCAAAGCCGTATCAGCTGATGCTGTTCCCGCTGAACAACGGCGCAACCAACGTCTATTTTGTCCTGATCCTGTCCTATGTGGCTCAGTTCGGGTCCAGTATCCTGAAGTTGGGTATGTTTGCTTCCATCATGGTCACAGTGATGCGGGTGGCCGACGCCGTCACCGACCCCATCATCGGTGCTATGATGGACCGCACCAGCACTAAAATCGGCAAATTCCGGCCCTTCATGATCCTGGGCAGCGCCGTCATGGCGGTAAGCGTTATCGCGCTTTATGTGCTGCTGCCGTTCATTCCTGAGAGCATGATGTGGCTGCGCTATGTGGCTTTCGTGGTAGTGTATTTCGTCTGGGTCATCGGCTACACCTTCCAGACCTCCTGTACCCGGGCGGGCCAGACCGTGCTCACCAACGACCCCAACCAGCGGCCCATGTTCACCATCTTCAATACGGTGGGCTCCCTGCTGGGCATGGGGGTCATGCAATTCATGATCCCGCTGGTGAAGGGGATGTACGACGTGAAGGACGCGGCGGGCAACATTATCACCTCCGGCTACGCCGATCCTATGGTGTACCGTATCATCACCCCCATTGGCATTGCCATTTCCGTGTTCCTGACTATCCTGGCCATCATCGGCATTGCCGAGAAGGATAACCCCAAGTACTATGGTATCGGCGGCGAAAAGCAGGAGAAGGTGAAGCTCTCCGAATATGTGGAAATCATCAAAAACAACAAGCCCATGCAGCGGCTGATGGTGGCTGGCGCAGGATGTAAGCTGGCCCTGGCCATCGCTACCAACACCACTGTCCTGCTGGCGCTGTACGGTATCCTGATGGGCAATTACAACTCCCTCTACCTGCCCATGATGGTGCTGGGCTACGTGTGCGCGGTGCCCTTCTTCCTGCTCAGTATGCGCACCTCCCAGAAGCTGGGCCAGCGGGCCTCGCTGATCCGCTATGTGTCTGTGGCCCTGGTCTGCTATGTGGGCGTGCTGGCCCTGCTGCTGTTCAGCGACCACGACAATCCCACCCGGATGCTGTCCTTCCCATTCCAGGGCGGCGGGGCCATCAACCTGTACACCATTTTGTTTATCATGTGCTTCGGCATCGGCTATGGGGCTTACTACGCCACAGCGGATATGCCCATCCCCATGGTGGCCGACTGCTCCGATTACGAGACCTACCGCTCCGGCAAGTACATACCGGGCATTATGGGCACCCTGTTCTCCCTGGTGGATAAGCTGGTGTCCTCCCTGGCCCAGACGCTGGTGGCGTTTATTTTCCTCATCTGCGCGGGCCTGCACGAGCTGCCGGACGACGGCACGCCCTACTCCGGCGGCATCAAGGTGGCGGTGATCGTGATGTTCTGCGTCATCCCTATGCTGGCCTGGGCGGCCACCCTCATCGCCATGAAGGGCTACAGCCTGACGGGCGAGAAGATGAAGACCATCCAGGCGGTGAACGCCGCCCGTAAGGAGGCGGTGGACCGGGGCATGACCCTGGAGCAGGCCATGGAATCTATCACAGACGAAACAGTGGGCAAAAAATGAAGATGGCACTTGGATAAATCAACAGCTCCACACTTTTTGAGATGGTTACACGCAATGCTGTAACAAAATATTTCCCGGTCATCCATTTCTGAAAACATGAAATAAAATGATACAGCATGTTGAAAACGGGTGGCTTTTTGTCATTGTGGAACACACCCGAATCCTCTATTATTTATTGTAGGAATTGTACAAATCCGGACTCCAATTGATTGTGACCGTCCAGTAAAATGACATAGGGAGAGGTTGTTATGGTAAAACGTACCAGAACTAAAAATCCGGATGCCGTCACGCTGCGAGACTGTTTCGGCACCACCGCGCTGTCCACTGTAAATGGGCTTTGCACCGTGTTCATGTCCAGTCTGTTCATGCAGTATATGACCGACTATGCGGGACTGGGTGCCATGGGTGCCACGCTGGCCACATCGCTGCTCCTGTTTGCCCGTATCTTTGATGCGGTGGACGATCCCATCCAGGGGTTTGTAATGGATCGCGGGAAACGGACCAAAATCGGGAAATACAAACCCTTCTTCCTCCTCAGCATCCTGCTGACCGGCATTGGCTGCATCCTCCTCTATTCGCTCCCGTCTGCCTTTGCGACAAAGCCGGTGCTGATTGTCGTGTGGGTCATCTTCTTCTATCTCATGTTCGACGTTGGCACGTCCTTCTACAAGGATAACCTCCTGTTCCGGACGATGACCAATGATCCCAATGAACGCTCCAAGCTGGTCATCGGCCCCCGGGTATGGACCATGATGCTGGGCGTCGTTACCTCCGCCTTTACAGCTGTGCTGGTTACGGTGAACGAAACGGTTGGGAACTATCACGACTCGTTTGCCATCCTAATCACCGTGATTGTTGGTGTGGCGATGGTGATTGCCCTGATCGGCTGGTTCTTGGTCAAGGAAAAGCACAGCGCGCAGGGAAATGAGGCAGAACCGGTAAAATTTAAGGACTTCTTCCTTCTGTTCAAAGAGAACAAGCCCATGGTGATCTATTATTTAAAGGGCATCTTTGCCGGCTTTATCTGGTCCCTCATTTTCGCCACCCCTGCGTACTACATCAAATGGGGCTTCTGTACTGACCTTGCCACTGGCGTCACCAACATGGAGCAGTATGGCGTCCTCAACGGCATTTCCTCCATGATGATGCTCATCCCGCTGCTGTTTGGCGCGGTCATTGGCCGCCCGATCCTGAAGCTCTTTAAGAATGACCCGATCAAAATGACCTGTTCTCTGCTGATCATGCAGTCGGTAGGCGGCCTGATCCTGTTCATTGCCCAAATGACGGGGCTTCTGGCGAAAACTCCCGCGCTGTTCTTCATCACCATGTTCATCATGGCGGTGGGGGTGGGAACCGACTTTGTCCCCCAGTCCATGGTGGAGATGGAGATCATGGACTACAACATTTACAAAACCGGCAAGGACCGCTCCGCCCTGACCATGGTGGCCGGCGGCTTCATCGTCAAGGCACAGGCGGCGCTTTCTGCGGCGATTATCGGCTCTGTGCTTATGGCAATCGGTTACAACGTGGATCCTGTCACCTCCGATTACCTGGGCGAGCTGTCGCAGATCCCCACCATGCTCAACTGGTTCATCGTTATCATGGGCCTGGTCCCCGCGATCCTCGGCGTGATATCCACCCTGATCCTGCGTAAATACCCCATTAAGGAAGACGAGCGCAGGAAAATCCGCGAGTGTCTCGATCAGCGCAACGCAGGATAAGGCTCAGTCCTCCGAAGCGTGCCTGCGGTATTCCAACGGCGTGAGATGATATTCCCGCTGAAACACTTTGTAAAACTGTGTCCTGTTTTCATAACCCAGCGACGCCGCGACTTGGCTGACCGGGAGTTCCGTGCTTCTCAGCAGCCGCGCCGCCTCAGCCAGCTGAACCTTCTGACAATACGCTTTGAGGGTGTACCCGGTGTGCCTCTTGATGATGCGGGAGATATGCTCACAGGAGTAGTTGAGCGTCTCCGCAAGCTCAGTCCGGCGGATGACCCCGTGTTGTGCCTCAATCAGCTTCTTGGCCTGCTCCACGGCCATCAGTTCCCGGCTGTGCCCCAGCGAAACGTGGGTCGCCTTATAGGTGTCAGGGCTTTCCAGCGCCGCAAACAGCCGGAGTAAAGAGGAATAGATGTCGAACTGATAGCCGATCCGCTTCACGGAAAATGCACGGATCAGCTCCTGGGTCAGCTGCGGGATCGCGTCCGTCCCCAGAAGGGTAAAGTCCAGGTAGTCTTTTTTATAGGCGGCGCGCTCCGAGAGGTTGTCACTGAAAAACTGATTGAGGATGCTTTTGTACTGGAACGGCGGCGGAAATGATTTGGGCCACTGTGTCAGCAGTGCGGGGTCGATGCCGATGTAAACGATATCTGCGTTTGACATATCTGTTTCCCGGTGCATGGTATTTCGGTTGAGGAGGCAGAGGTTCCCCTGTGTATAGGTGGTCTCTGCCTCCTCAATCATCACCCGGACGTCGCCCCGCTGCACATACATCAGCTCGAAGAAGTTGTGCTTGTGCATATAGGTTTCGTGAAAGAACTCGCTTTTGATTGGCGTGTGGACGCAAAAGGACCACGCATCCATATAGTTGGAAAACAGGTACTCCTGGGGCGTATGGATGCTGGTCACCACCGACAACGGAGAAAAATAGTCCCGCTCGGCCGTATGGTTGCGAAGATAGTTCGGGCCATGGCTGTCGGTTTGGCCCCGCATTTCGTCAATGCTGTCAAAATACAGGTGTGTCATGTTTTCCATGCGAACGCCCCCTTGAGGGCAGTATATCATAAAAACGCGCTTTTTTGAAGGAGGAATCACCATTGAAACGGCAATGCTACAATCCTTATCTCCCCAGTTGGGAATACATCCCCGACGCTGAGCCGAGGGTGTTCGGCGAGCGGCTGTACATCTATGGGAGCCACGATCTGTTTGGGGCGAAGGAATACTGCGAGGGCAATTATGTCTCCTGGTCGGCCCCGGTGGGCGACCTTTCCGACTGGCGGTACGAGGGCGTGATCTTCAAAAAAGAGGATACCCCGTGGAATCAGGAAAAGCTGTCCTACTATGCCCCGGATGTGGTGCGCGGCACGGATGGGCGGTATTATCTCTATTATTCCGTGGCCAATACGTCCATCACCTCCGTTGCCGTGTGCGACACCCCCGCGGGGAAATATCAGTATTTGGGCGATGTCCATTTCCCGGACGGGCGGGTATATGGCTCAAAGCCGGAAGACTGGTTCGTGTTTGACCCTGCCGTACTGGTGGACGACGACGGACGTGTTTTCCTCTATGTGGGCAGCGGTCAGGCGTCAAACGGGAACTTCGGCCACGAGATCAAGGGCCTGTTTGTGATGCAGCTCGCGCCTGATATGCTGACCATCATCAGCGAGCCGACGATCATCATGCCGGCGGATTTTGACCCCAAGAAGCCGAACTATTGGGAGGGCCCCTCTATCCGCCACATCGGTGAGTGGTATTATCTGGTCTATCCGGCCACCGACATCACCGGCCTCAATTACGCCATGAGCCTGTTTCCCGACAAGGGTTTTGTCCACAAGGGGCCGATCCACTCCTCCAGCGATATCGGTTTGAACGGCAGAAAGCTCATGAACGCCGCCTATCCCATGGGCAACAGCCACGGCGGCATGGTGTGCGTCAACGGCCAATGGTACATATTTGACCACCGCACCACCAACGGAGTGAAAAAGAACCGGCAGGCCGTGGCCGAGCCCATTGAGATCCAGGAGGACGGCACGATTCAAATGGTGGAGGCCACAAGCTGTGGATTGAACGGCGGCCCCCTGAAGGGGATCGGGACCTATCCGGCCTACATTGCCTGCGTCCTTCATCACGCCGGGGTGTTTGGCATCCGCAACCCTATGGGCGGACCTGAGATCACCCAGGACGGCCCGGACTATGAACCGCCGGAGCCAGAGGACGGCGAAGTGACGATGGACACGGAGCTTACCGCGCCAACGGCCTATATTTCCAAAATGAAGAATGGCAGCGTCGCCGGGTTCCGATATTTTGACCTGGAAGAAACCACGCGCATCGACGTGACGGTTCGCGGCGGAGGCGGCGTACTGGAGCTTTTGCCCGGGGAAAAGGGTGTCGTCATAGCTTCCATTTCCATTGCCGCCGCGGACAAATGGACGGCTGCCGGCACGAAATTCAACGCCAAGCGGCTGGCGCTGGAGAGCCGCCGGCCCATCGGCTCCTGCCCCCTGTATTTTCGGTATAAGGGCAAAGGCGCCCTTGATCTTTTGAACTTTACGCTCGCATAACGAAGGAGGATAACCATGGACTGGACACCAATTTGGCATCAAGCCGCCGCCCCCGCATTCGCTATGGGCCTGTTGGCAGGGAAAAAGAAAACGGTGGTGTTTCATGTAACGCCCCAGGTTTCCGGCGAGAAGCTTCGGGTTCGTTTCTCAAATCACTATGGGAAGAAACCCTATGCCATCGGCGGACTGACGATATGGGCGCAGGGGAAGATGCACCCCGTCACGAGCGGCGGCAGCGGCTCCTTCTCTGTCCCCGTGGGGGAAAGCTGCTATTCTGACGAGATTCCGTTCCCGACGGCCCAGGGCGAGGAGCTGGAGATCAGGCTCTATTATGCGTCAAAGGTCATGGACAGCAATATGACCGAGGAGGCCGCCGTGGTCTACCCGGGCGATCACACCGGGGACAAGGAGCTTCCCCCGGCCCGCAGGGAGGGCTATAAGGAGCAGTACAACCTCTATGAAGCCGTTCCCGGGATGGATCAGATTGATGTGCTCACCGGCCAGCCGTCGAAGATCATCGCAGCCTTCGGGGACAGCATAACGGCCATGAACCGCTGGGTGAAGCCGCTGCAAAAGCGCCTGTCCGACGCCTACGGCGGCAGGTACGCGCTGATGAACGCAGGTATCAGCGGGAACTGCCTGCTCTATGATATTCCGGGGCTGATGGGGGCTTCCTACGGAGAAAAGGGGGTATCCCGTTTTGAACGCGATGTGCTCCGCTTTGACGGCCTCCACGGGGTGATCCTCGCGCTGGGCGTCAATGACGCGGCTTATTACTCCAAAAAGACAGAGACGGTCATCTCCCTGGAAAAATACGCGTCTGCCGTAACAGACATCGTGGAGCGGCTCCACAAGATGGGCGTCCGGGTGATTGCCCAAACCCTCCCGCCCCGCATCGGGTTTGTGAAAAAGGGCTATACCCCGGAGATGGAGACCCTGCGGGTCAGTATCAACGGATGGATCAGGGAAAGCACGATGTTCGACTACATATTTGACGCGGATGCCCTGCTGCGGGATCAGAACAATCCCTCGGTCACCGACGAGCGCTACCATCAGGGCGACCACCTGCACCCGAACCAGGCCGGCGGTATGCTGCTGGCACATGCATACGATCTGAAACAGCTGACCGGGGAGGCGTAGGCATGGGCAAGAAGTATTTTACGCTCAGCTTCGATGATGGGCTGGAGCAAGACAAACAGGTGATCCGGCTGATGAAGCAATACGGGCTTAAAGGGACTTTCAACCTCAATGCCGGCCTGTTCGGCGCCCGCGGCGAGGTGAAGGGAATCGGAACCTTCTCTTTCCAGGACTGCCCCGAGGGGGTAAGTCACAAGTGGCCCTTCTCCTATGTGCGGCACAACCGAATCCCGCAGGACGAGGTGCTCCAGGTCTATGAGGGGATGGAAATTGCCACCCATGGCTTCCGGCATGAATCCCTGGGCGCTGTCAGCGAGGACGAAATGCGCGCGTCGGTGGACGCGGACAAGGCCGCCCTGGAGGGGCTCTTTGGCGTCCCCATCGTGGGCCATGCTTATGCGCAGGGCTCCACCTCACCGGCGGTGCAGGCGTATTTGAAGGAACGAGGCTACCGGTATGCCAGGGCAGTGTTCCCCTCCGGCGGCTATGAGTTCCCCGAAAACCCGCTGAACTTCCGCCCCTCCACCTCCATCATTTTGAAGGACGCCATGAAGCTGGTGGAGCGCTTCAAGCGCGAGGAGGCCCAGGATCGGGACTTGCTGCTATACCTCTGGGCGCACAGCTATGAAATGGACTACGGAAAGGGCAATGCCAGCTGGGATGCCCTGGAACGGCTTTTTGAGGCCATCGCGGGGCGCAGCGATATCGTATACTGCACCAACAGCGAGGCATTCTCACATATTTGAGGGGGCGCAGATAGATGAAAAAACAAAACTTTAACACGGGCTGGCTGTTCAGTGCCGTGGGCGGGGAGCAGGCTATGAAGCCCGTTACGCTTCCCCATGACGCAATGCTGTACGAGAAACGCTCGAAGAATGCCGCTACAGCGGGGGCCTGCGGATATTTTCCCGGCGGCGCCTATGTCTATATCAAACGGCTTCCCGTGCCCGAGGAGTGGCGGGAGCAGTCCGCTGTCCTGGAATTTGAGGCGGTCTATCAAAACGCCCAGGTGTTCGTGAACGGCGCCCTCGCCGCCGAGCAGCGGTACGGCTATACCAACTTCTTTGTGGCGCTGGATCGGTATCTGAAATACGGCGAGGAAAATGAGATCAAGGTGATCGCCGACAACTCGGCGGTGCCCAATTCCCGCTGGTATTCCGGGAGCGGGATCTATCGGAACGTAAACCTTTTCCTTGGGGATCGGAGCCATATCATCCCCGACGGCCTGTTGATCTCCACCTCCGGGAACGACACGGCCCATGTGAAGGCGTCGGTCACCGGCGGCGACACGGTTCGGGTCTCCATCCTGGACGGCGAAAGCATCGCGGCGCAGGCCGAGGCGCCGGTAAAGGACGGGGCAGCTTCCGTGGACATCCCCGTTTCCCAGCCCCGGCTTTGGGACGCAGACCACCCCGAGCTGTATCTGTGCCGGGCGGAGCTGCTGAAGGACGGCGAGGTGGTGGACACGGCGGAGGAGCGGTTTGGTTTCCGCACCCTCAGCTGGAGCGTCAAGGGTTTCTTCGTGAATGGGCAAGAGACGCTGCTTCGCGGCGCCTGCATCCACCACGACAACGGCATCCTGGGCGCGTGCTCCTTTGAAGCTGCTGAACTCCGCCGCGTCCGGCTGCTCAAGGAGGCCGGCTTCAACGCGATACGTTCCTCCCATAACCCGGCGTCCAAAGCCTTGCTGGATGCCTGTGACCAGCTGGGTATGTATGTCATGGATGAATTCTGCGACAACTGGCTGGTGCATAAAAACCCCTACGACTATGCGGACAAGGATTTCCGTGCGTGGTGGGAACGGGATCTCACTGCCATGGTGATCAAAAACTACAACCACCCCAGTGTAGTCATGAATTCCATCGGGAACGAGATCTCCGAGCTGGCCATCCCCGAGGGACAGGAGTACTGCAAAAAGCTGGCCGTCCTGGCCCGGAAGCTGGATCCGGGGAAGGCCGTGACCCTGGGCGTCAACCTGATGCTGTGCAGTATGTCGGCCAAGGGCGGCGGCATATACGGCGACAAAAAGGACGGGAAGGAGAACAAAAACGGCAGCCAGACCATGGATAATGTCCCTACCAGCGCGTTTTTCAATATGCTGATGAACATGGCCGGGGGGATGATTGAAAAAATGGCCGCCAAGCCCGCCGCGGATAATGCCACAAAGGTGTGCTTCTCCTACCTGGATATCGGCGGATATAACTACGCCGCCTCCCGGTATGAGAAGGACGGCACACTTCATCCGGACCGGGTTATCGTCGGCTCCGAGACCTTGCCCAAAAACCTCTATCACAACTGGCAGCTGGTGAAAAAGCTCCCCTATGTCATCGGCGATTTCATGTGGACCGGCTGGGACTACCTGGGGGAGTCCGGCATCGGCACCGTCCGCTACAAAAGCTTCAAGAATCCCGGCCAGGACGCGCCTATCATTTCCGGCGGCTGCGGCGTGATCGACATCTGCGGAAAGCTCCGCCCCGAGGTGCAGTGGAACCGGCTGACTTGGGGACTGGATCACACCCCCGGTATCGGTGTGGAACCGTATACCCACGCCGGGGAGACGGGCTCTGTATCCATGTGGCGTGACACAGACGCGGTGGCAAGCTGGTCTTGGGCCGGCTGCGAGGGGAAGCGGAACAAGATCACCGTGTATTCCGACGGTGACACGGCGGAACTCATCATAAATGGGCGTTCCTATGGGAAGAAAAAGACAAAGGAGTATAAGGCCGTCTTCAAACACATTGCCTATGAGCCCGGAACGATCACCGCGATCAGCTATGACAGTGCCGGGAAAGAGCTGTCCCGCACCTCCATGAAGACTGCCGAGGGCGCCAGCGAACTGCGCGTGGCTGCTGATCGGAGCGCCTTGAAGGCGGGGACGCAGGATCTGGCTTATTTGAGCATCGACCTGACCGGCGCGGACGGGATCACAAAGTCTTCCGAGGACACCGCGGTTACGGTGGAGGTCAGCGGCGCCGGTGAGCTGCTGGCCCTTGGCTCTGCAAAGCCCAATATGGGGGAGAACTTCTTCTCCAATACCCATACCACCTATTATGGGAAAGCGCTGGCCGTTGTCCGCGCCGGAGACGCCCCCGGCGGGATCACGGTGACTGTGCGGGCAGATGGGATGCAGGCCAGGACGGTCGAACTGAACGCGATCTAAGCGGAGCAAAGAAGGGACGTTATGGACAAAAAAGAAACTGGCTTCTGGAACACCCCCCTCACCAGCTCGCTGGTGGGATCCCAGAGCGTAAAGCTGCCGGAAATGCTGCTGGGCTACTTCATCGGCCCCTTCGGGGCGCTGCTGTCCTCCGGCATCTTCACCAGCATCCTGCAAAACTACTTCACCGATGTGCTCAAGCTGGATTTGAGCTTCCTCACCGGGTTACAGCTGTTTTCCACCATCCTGATCGTGGCGGCCAACCTTGTGGTGGGCCAGCTCATTGAGCGCACAAAGGCCCTGGCGGGCAAGGCCCGGCCCTGGGTGCTGCTGTCCGCGCTGACGCTGAGCGTGGCCAGCGTGCTCATGTTCATCATCCCGTTCCAGAGCTCCGCGGCAAAAATGATGTGGATCGCCATCGCCTATAACCTTTACTATGCGGTGGCGTATCCCATCTATAACACGGCCAACTCCACCCTGATCCCCGTGTCCACCCGGGACAGCAGGCAGCGGGCCGCCCTGGCCTCCTTTACCAACGTGGCGGGCCTGGGGGTCATGGGTGTGGGCTCCATGGTGTTCCCCATGCTGGTGTCCTTCGCCCTGAAGGAGAACCAGGGGCTTTGGTTCATGACCATGCTGGCCGTGGCTATCTTCACCGCCCTGACCATCTATCTCCAGTTCAAGTTTACCCGGGAGCGGGTCACGGAGGAGAGCATGGGCACAGCCAGCAGCGACGCCCAGGACAAAACGGCCACCCTGGGGGAACAGCTCAAGGCTGTGACCAGCGAAAAGTGGTGGTGGATCACCATTGTCTTTTACATGGGCTTCCAGTGGAGCGGGGCCATGAAGAACGGCTCCATGGCTTTCTTCTGCAAGTGGGTGCTGGACAACACTTTCTTTGGCTCCGCCGACGCCTGGGGCGCGTCCCAATCCCTGCTGGCAGTGCTGGGGGCCATCCCCATGGCGGTGGCGGCGGCGCTGGTGGTGCCGTTGGCCAACAAATTCGGCAAGCGCACCGTCACCATCATCGGCATGGTGGTCGGCGTCATTGGAGGTGTCATCGCTGGGCTGGGGCAAGGGCAGATCGTCCCTGTAGCCGTCGGCGTGGCAGTCAAGTGCCTGGGCTCCGCCCCGGCGTGTTATTTGATTTTGGCCATGCTGGCGGACGTGATTGATCATATTGAATTCAAAAGCGGCATCCGCACCGACGGGCTTACGATGTCTATATACAGTTCCATCATGGTGGCCGCCACCCCTGTCTGCAACGCGATCTTCAGCGCCATTCTGAACGGCAGCGGCTATGACCAGACCGCCGACGTGGCCCTGGGAACCGCGGGGCAGACCGCCGCAGCCCAGAGCGCCATCACGGTGAGCTATATCTGGATTGAGACCGTCGCTTATGCAATCTGTGCGGTGCTCATGATGCTGTGGACGGTGGAGAAAAACCTCCCGGAGGAGCAAAAAGCCATTGCGGAGCGCAAAAAGTAAGGAGGGCGTGGTGTGAAAGCAGAGCAGGCGTTTAACCCGTATCTTCCCAGCTGGGAATATATCCCGGACGGAGAGCCCCATGTGTTTGAAAACCGGATCTATGTCTACGGCTCCCACGACAGGTTCAACGCACCCATCTTCTGTGTCAACGACTATGTGTGCTGGTCCGCTCCGATGGACAACCTGTCCGATTGGCGCTATGAGGGTGTGATTTACCGCAAAAACCAGGACCCGAAAAACAAGCTGGGCCTGCGCCTGCTGTTCGCCCCCGACGTGTGCCGGGGGGCGGACGGGCGG
>CAMNQF010000007.1 GCA_946548895.1 uncultured bacterium
CGACCCTCGGGCGTCGCCCCCCCCTCTTCTCCTCCTCGCCGACCACCCGCCGCCCCCGTTATGCCCCCATCCGGCCTCGCCGCCGCCGGTTGTGGCCCCCCCCCCCCCCCGCCCGCCCGCCGCCCATAGGCGGCGCTATGTCATATTGTACCATACCGGCGGCGGTTTGCAAACAGCAAATGTCCGCCCGCGGGCGCGGGCGGACATTTGGCGGGAGCGGTTTACTTCTTCACCAGGTACTTGCGCATATCCAGGGCGCAGGCGAACAGGATAATGCCGCCCTTCAGCGCGTACTGGAGGTTCTGGTCCATGCCCACCAGGGGCAGGGCCACGAAGATCAGCCGCAGCATCAGCACGCCGATGACGATGCCGCTGATCTTGCCGATGCCGCCCACGAAGGACACGCCGCCGATGACGCAGGCCGCGATGGCGTCCAGCTCATAGTTGACGCCGGTGTTGGCGGTGTTGGAGGCGATGCGGGCGCTCTCCACAAAGCCGGCCCAGCCGTACATGGCGCCCGCCAGGGCGAACACGGCGATGGTGGTGGCGAACACGTTGACGCCGGACACCCGGGCGGCCTCCTCATTGGCGCCCAGGGCGAACATATTCTTGCCGAAGGTGGTCTTGTTCCAGATGAACCACATCAGGGCGGTGAGCAGCAGGGCGTAGATCACGTAGTTGGGGATCTTCACCGAGCCGAAGGTGAGCAGAGGCGGGTTGCCCACCACGAAGTTGCGGTAGCCGTCGTCCAGGGCGGAGATGGCCATGCCGCCGTTGTTGCCCATCTGCACGTACAGCAGCAGGACGGTGTACAGAATCAGCTGGGTGGCCAGGGTGACGATGAAGGGGTGGAGCTTGAACTTGGCCACAAAGAAGCCGTTGAAGGCGCCGATGGCCGCGCCGATGGCCACCACGATGAGGATGACCACGGGGATGGGCAGGGTGCCGATATTGGGCCACATTTTGTTGGCGGCGGTGGTGGACTGGAGCAGGGAGGCGGCCACGCAGGCGGTGATGCCCACGGCGCGGCCGGCGCTCAGGTCGGTGCCGGTGAGCACGATGCACCCGGCGATGCCCAGGGCCACCGGCAGATAGGCCGCGGTCAGGGACAGCAGGTTCACCAGGGAGGTGGGGGACAGGAAGGACGGCTGGGTAATGGCCACGTAGGCGGCCACCACCAGCATGATGATAATCAGCGCGTTGTTGAGCAGGGCGTCGCCCACCTTGCGGGCCGTCAGCCCCTGGGCCTTCTCGGCCAGCTTCTTGGATTCATTACTCATGGGGACTCCTCCTCTTTACACGTATTTGGCGGCCAGGGTCAGGATCTCCTCCTGGCTGGTGGACGCGGCGTTGACCTCTCCGGCCACCTGCCCGCCGGACATGACGATGATGCGGTCGCACACGCCCAGCAGCTCCGGCATCTCCGACGACACCATAATGACGCCCTTCCCCTCGTTGGCCAGGTCGATGATCAGCTGGTAGATCTCATATTTCGCGCCCACGTCGATGCCCCGGGTGGGCTCGTCCAGCAGCAGGATCTCCGGCTTGGTGAGCAGCCAGCGGCCAATGATGACCTTCTGCTGGTTGCCGCCGGACAGGGAGCGGATCTGGGTGCGCTGGCTGGGGGTCTTGATGTGCATGGCCTGGATGGACCAATCGGTGTCCTCTTTCATCTTCTTGTCACTGAGCACCACGCCGCCCAGCAGATAGCCCTTCAGGTTGGAGATGACCGTGTTCTCCTTGATGTCCCGGATGCCGAAGATACCGGTGGCCCGGCGCTCCTCGGTGAGCAGGGCGAAGCCGTTCTTGATGGCCTCCTTGGGGGAGCGGTTCTGGATCTGCCTGCCGTGGAGAGTGATGGAGCCCCCCTCCCGGGTCATGGCGCCGAACAGGTTCTCCAGCACCTCGGTGCGGCCGGAGCCGTCCAGGCCCGCGATGCCCAGAATCTCCCCCTTCTTCAGCTGGAAGGTGGCGTCCTTCAGACGGGTGTACTTGCCCGCCATATGCTGTACGTCCAGAATGACCTCCCCCGGCTGGTTGGTCTTGGGCGGGAAGCGGTTGGTGAGCTCCCGGCCCACCATCAGCCGGATGATCTCGTCCATGGTGAGCTCTTTGGCCGGGCGGGTGGCCACCCAGGTGCCGTCCCGCATGATGGTGACGTCGTCGCTGATGCGGAGGATCTCCTCCATCTTGTGGCTGATGTAGATGATGCCGCACCCCTTGCTGCGCAGCATATTGATGATGCGGAACAGGTGCTCCACCTCGGTCTCGGTGAGGGACGAGGTGGGCTCGTCAAAGACGATGACCTTGGCGTCGTAGGACACGGCCTTGGCGATCTCCACCATCTGCCGCTGGGACACGGGCAGCTTGGACATGATGGCGTTGGGGTCCACGTTGACCTCCAGCTCCTCAAAGATCTCCCTGGTGCGCTTGTCCATGATGCGCTCGCTGACGATGAAGCCGCCCACCTTGGGGTAGCGGCCCAGCCACAGGTTGTCCTTCACCGTGCGGGTGAGGGCCTGGTTCAGCTCCTGGTGCACCATGGCCACGCCGTTTTCCAGCGCCTCCTTGGAGCTCTTGAACTCCACGTCCCGGCCGTCCAGGGTGATAGTGCCCTCGTCCCGGCGGTAGATGCCGAACAGGCACTTCATCAGGGTGGACTTGCCCGCGCCGTTTTCCCCCATGAGGGCGTGGACGGTGCCGGGCCGGACGGTGAGGCTCACGTTGTCCAGCGCCTTGACGCCGGGGAAGGATTTGGAAATGCCCCGCATTTCCAGCAGTGCCGGCTGATCCATACGGTTCCTCCTCTCAATATGAACGAGCGGGGCTGCCCACCGGCAGCCCCGCTTGTCTGTGGGTCAGTGTACGGTCGTTGAAACTGTGCGGATCAGTCCTCGCTGCTGGCGTCGTAGACGCCGTAGGGGACGCGGATCTTGGCCACGCCTTCGTCCACGGTGTAGCTGCTGGTGTTGTCCATCAGGGCGGCGCCGGACTGGACGTTCTTCACCAGGGTGATGATGGTGGAGGCCATGCCCACGGCGTCCTGCTTGATGGAGCCGGTCATGTTGCCCTGCTTGATGAGGGCCTTGGCGTCGTCGGTGGCGTCCACGCCGAACACGGGGATAATGGTGGTGCCCTCGCCGTTGTTGTAGCCCACGTTCTGGAGGGCGGAGATGGCGCCGGTGGCCATGCCGTCGTTGTTGGCGATGACCAGCTCGATCATGTTGTTGTTGTCCTTGTTGTAGGAGCCCAGCAGGGTGACCATATAGTCGTTGGCGGCCTGGGCGGACCACTTGCCGGCGGTGTCCACCAGGTACTTGGTGGCGGCGCTGGAATCATAGTACTCCAGCTCGGGCTTGCCGGCGGCGGTCAGCACCTTGTTGGCGTCCTCCACGCCGAACTGGGTGCGGGCCTCGGCCTCGGCGTTGGCCTCCTGGCCCTTGAACATGACGTAGGAGATCTTGCCGTCGCCGTTCAGGTCCACCGCGTCGTAGTTGTCCACCAGGAACTTGCCGATCATTTCGCCCTGCATATGGCCGGCGTCGGGGGCGTTGGTGCCCACGAAGGCGCACTTGTCATAGCTGTTGATCACGTCGTTGTCGGCCACCTCGCGGTTGAAGAAGATCACGGGGATACCGGCGGTGCGGGCGGCTTCCACGATGTCCTTGGCGGGGTCGGAGGTGGAGGTCTCCACGATGTTCACGATGAGCAGCTTGGAGCCGGCGGTGATGGCGGTGTTCACCTGGTCGGTCTGGGTGGGCTGGCTGCCGGCGGCGTCCCAGTTGTTGGGCTTGATGCCCAGGGCGCCCAGCTGCTCGTCCAGGGAGGCGCGGACGGTGGAGATATACACGTCGGAGAAGTCATAGTAGAACACGTCCACCCGCATATCGCCGGCGGTGGCGGGGTCGTTGTTTCCGGCGGGCTGGGAGTTCCCGGCGGGGGGATTGCTGTTGGCGGGGGGGTTGTTGCTGGTGCAGCCGGCGAACAGGCCCAGCGTCAGGACAGCGGCGAGCACAAGAGCAAGCGTCTTTTTCATTCTCATTTCCTCCTACATATTTTAGGATGCGCCGGGAGAGACTTTCCCGACGATGCTATTGTAGCGGTTATGCCTGGCAAAAACGATAGAAAATTCTTCGCACTTTCATGAAAAAACTTGGTTTTTTTACCAGGGCGCCGAGGCCCCCGAGCGGGCGGCGCAAAAAAACAGCCCCCTGCAAGGCAGGCGGGCCGTTTTTCTACAGGGTTCGGAGCACGTCCGCCACCCGGCCGCAGCGGACGGGAAAGCGGGCCTTCAGCGCAGGCGCGGCGTTTTCCATCAGATAGGGCCGCCCCGCGATGGACAGCATAGGCACGTCGTTGAAGTTGTCCCCGAAGGCCATCACCTCGTCCAGGCCAATCCCCAGGGCGGCGCACAGCTGGGTCAGCCCCCTGCCCTTGTCCGCCAGGGTGAAGTCCAGCCAGACCTCCCCGGCCACGGCGGCCTGGAACGCCTGCCCCCACCGGGGGTCCAGCTGCGCCAGCGCGTCGGCGGGGCGGATGCCCGGGCAGTAGGCGGACACCTTGACGATGTCCTCCGGCATCTCCTCCGGGCGGCCCAGGACCACCGTGTTGTTGCCCACAAAGTCCCGTACCAGGGGGGCGATGTCCGCCCCCTTGGGGCACAGGTAGCTGGTGTTGGCCCCGGAGATGAGGGCCTCCAGTCCCGGGCGGGCGTGGATCTCCCGGGCCAGCGCCAGGGCCGCCTCCCGGTCCATGGCGGTCTTGCCCAGCACCGGGCCGGGGCTGCCCGGGCCGTACACCACCGCCCCGTTCTCGCACAAAAAGGGCACCCGGTCCGCCACTGGGGCGAACAGCTTGCGCAGGCTGGTGTACTGCCGGCCGCTGGCGGGGCAGAACAGGATTCCTTTTTGCTCCAGACGGCCGATCTCCTCAAAAATCTCCGCCGGAATGGCGGACTCTCCGTAGGGGAGCAGGGTGCCGTCGATATCGCTGGCGACGAGCCGGATCATGGCGTTCTCTCCTTTCCCGGCTGTTTTGACGGCACCCATTGTACCGAAAAGGGGGCCGTTTGTAAAGTCCCGCGGAGACGAAAAAGCGGCGGAAAACTCCGCCGCCTTTGTTCTATCTGCCGCCGGTCAGCTCCTGCCACCACTCAATGAGCCGGAACTTCAGCACATAGCCCCCGTCCTGCCCGGTGATGAGGGCCACCTGATCCTCAGACAGCACGCCTTCCGCCGCCGTCTCCACGCCCTGTTCCGACACGGAGGCCAGGCACAGGGGCGGGAACACCACGCACCACCAGTTGCGGCCGGCACCCTCCCCGATGGTGACGCGCAGGGCCCGGTACTGCCCGGCGGGGAGGGAGAAGCCGCCGTACTCCCTGGTGGGGAACCACTGGCTGTCCAGCTCCACCCGCACCGGGTCATGATTCCCGGTCCGGGCCAGGGCGTCCGCCCCCGCCTGGGCCAGCTCGTCCAGGCGGGGGGCCAGGGCGTCCTCCGCCTCCTGGCGGCCGGATACACCCTCCAGCAGCTGGGAGGCCCGGGCCAGCACCGCGTCCCGCACCAGCAGCTTCCGGGCCTGGTCGGCCTCCGAGTCGGAGTTGGCCACCACGTGAAGCCGCAGCACCCGGTCCGCCAGGGCGGCCTCGCTGGCGGAGGCCCACACGCCCACGGTGAGGGTCAGGCCGAAAGCCAGCAGAAGGGCCGCTTCCCAGCGGCGCAGCTTGGAAGAGGGAACTGTTTTCATGAAAAACACCGTCCTATGTACCCATTTGCCTCCGACCGCTCCGGGGGAGGTCATGGCTACAGTATGGACGGCGTTTTTTGCTTTTATACGTTTGATCCGGCGGGCGCGCACAAAAAAACATCCCGGTACGCCTCCCGCAGCCGGCGGCAGGCCTCCTGGGCGCGGGCCCTGTCCGCGAACAGGCCGAACACCGACGGCCCGCTCCCCGACATGGACGCCCCCAGCGCCCCGCAGTCGATGAGCGCGGCCTTGATCTCATTGATCTCCGCCAGCCGCCGGGGCTCCAGCACATCCTCGAACACGTTGTACATCCGCCGGGCCACCCCGGCCAGGTCCCCGGCCTCCAGGGCGGCGGCCACCCCAGATGTGTCCGGGCGGCGGACGATTTTCCGCACGTTCACCCGGCCGAACAGCTGGGGGGTGGAGATGGAGAAGGGGGGCTTGCAGATGACGATATGGCAGGGGGGCAGGGAGGGCAGCGGGGTGAGGACCTCCCCCCGGCCCTCCGCCAGGGCGGCGCCCCCCAGCACGCAGAAGGGCACGTCGGACCCAACGCCCTCCCCGATTTTGGCCAGCTCCGCGGGGGACAGCCCCGCCCCGGTCAGCTCGTTCATGGCGGCGAGGACGGCGGCGGCGTCGGCGCTGCCCCCGGCCAGCCCCGCGCACACCGGGATGCGCTTGCGGATAGACACGTCCACCTCCCCGCCCAGGCCGGTGGCCTGACGGAAGGCGGCGGCGGCCATCTGGGCCAGGTTCTTCCCCCCGGTGGGCAGGAAGCGCAGGTTGGACACGGCCTCGCCCTGGACCCCCTGGGCGGGGGCGACGGTGAGCTCGTCCGCCAGGGTGACGGCCTGCATCACCATCTGCATCTCGTGGTAGCCGTCCTCCCGCTTGCGGAGGATATCTAAGGTCAGGTTGATTTTCGCGTTGGCCAACAGCTCCATGGAAGGGGCCTCCTTTGTCACAGGGTGGCGGGCTCCAGCAGGGTCAGGGTTTTGGCCCCGCAGTCGATCTCGTACTCCAGCCCCAGGGGGAACAGCCCGATGGGGTAGGCGTGGCCCACGTTCACGTTGTACAAAATGGGCAGGCCGGGCAGGCCCGCCTCGAATCCCACCACCTGGCGGAGGACCTCCTTGTACGGCTCCAGCTTGTCGGCAAAGGCGGGCTTGCCCACCACAATGCCGTTAATGGCGTGGAGCACCCCCTGGGCCTGGAGGCTCCGAAGGACCCAGGCCAACAGGCCGGGGGAGGAGTCCGATTCGCTGGTCTCCAGCAGGAGCAGCTTGCCCCGCCATTCCCCGGGGGAGGGCCACAGGGGCGTGCCGAACAGCATCATGAAGACCTCCACGCAGCCCCCCAGCAGGGGGCCGGACGCCTTGCCCGTGCCCTGCAAAATCTCGTAGCCCGTGTTGGGAAACCGGGGGATGGTCCGGTTTACATTGGCCTCATCCCACAGAACCCTGTCCGTCTCGTAACTGCAAAAGCCGCTGGCCGGGATGGCCCAGCGCGCCTGGGGGTGGAAGAGAACCTTGTCGATGGCCTCCGCGGTGTACTCGTTGATGGCCCCGTATTCCGACCAGTTGGTCATAATGGCCCCGCCGTAGTAAGACGCCAGGCCCGCCTTGTACATCATGAAGTGGTTGGTGGTGGTGTCGGAGAAGCCAGTAAAAATCTTGGGGTTGTTTTTCAGTACGTCGAAGTCGACGTAGGGCAGCAGCCGGATGGTGTCGTCCCCGCCGATGGCGCAGAACACCGCCTTGATCTCGGGATCCCGAAAGGCGTCCATCAGATCCTGGGCCCGGGCCTCCGGGTGGCGGTAGAGGTAGTCCTTGCCCTTCAGGGCGTTGGGCATGGCCACCACGCGCAGGCCGTAGTCCCGCTCCAGCCGCTCGCGGGCCAGGTGGTATTTATGGATGAACTGCGGCTCTCCCAGCGATCCGCTGGACAGGGAGACGATGGCCGCCTTGCCGCCGGGGCGCAGGCGTTGGGGTTTTAACATGGATATCACCTCAATTTTGATTTAATGCGGCGGCCGCCACCGCCGCCATGGCGGGGCGGTCCAGGGGCCGGTTCAAAAAGTGTTCCAGGGCCAGCACCGCCTGGTTGACCAGCATGGGCAGGCCGTTGAGCGCGTTCAGCCCCCGGCGGCGGGCCTGGGCCAGCAGCTCCGTCTCAGCGGGGTGGTAGATCAGGTCGAACACCCCCGCCCCGGCGGGCAGGGCGTCCAGGAAGGAGAAGTCCGCAAACTGGTGGGGGCAGCCCTCCATGCCCAGGTTAGTGCAGTTCACCAGCAGCTGGGATTGCTCCGCGCGGCGGCGCAGGATATCGGGGTCAAACCCCGCGGGGGACAGCCGGCCCAGGGGGTCGTGGGCGCATAATTCTTCCGCGCGGGCCAGGGTGCGGTTGCAGACGAATACCCGCTCCGCTCCGGCCTCCGCCAGGGCCAGGGCCACCGCCCTGGCAGCGCCTCCCGCGCCCAGCAGGGTGATGGTGAGGCCGGCGGGGTCCATGCCCGCGTTCTTTAACGCCGCCGCCGCGCCGCCGCCGTCGGTGTTGAAGCCCACCCAGCCCCCGTCCCGGAGGCAGACGGTGTTCACCGCGCCGACCGCCCGGGCCATGGGATCGACCCCGTCCAGCAGGGGGAGCAGGTCCTCCTTGTGGGGCATGGTGGCGTTGAAGCCGGTGACGCCGTGTTCCCTTGCCCAGGCCAGGTAGGCGGGCAGCTCCCCCCGGCGGACCACATGGGGGGTGTACAGTATGTCCAGCCCCAGCAGCCCCAGCATGGCCCTGTGGATCACCGGGGACTTGGAGTGGAGCACCGGGTCGCCGATCACTTGCAGCTTCATTTCCCGCCCTCCAGAAAGTGGTCCATGGCCATGAGGTAGCCGTCAAACCCGTGGCCGTATAGCTGGCCCACGCAGGCGGGGGCGGTGACGGACACCGCCCGGAAGGGCTCCCGCTGGTCGATGTGGCTGATGTGCACCTCATAGGCGGGCACGTCCACCGCCTTCAGTGCGTCCAGAATGGCGTAGCTGTAGTGGGTGTAAGCGCCGGGGTTGATGATGATGGCGTCGTACACCCCGTCGGCGGCGTGGATCTGGTCGATGATGGCCCCCTCATGGTTGGACTGGAAGCAGTCCGCCGTGGAGCCGCGGGCGGCAGCGTGATCTTGAATAAGCTTGCACAGGGCGCCGTAGGTCTGATCGCCGTAGATGCCCGGCTCCCGCTTGCCCAGCAGGTTCAGGTTGGGGCCGTTGATGACGAGAAACTTCATGGCTGGCACACCTCCGAATAAATGGTGGAAATGAGGTCCGCGGCGGCCTGGGGTCCGCCGGCGCAGGGGATGATGTAGTCCGCCCAGCGGCGGTAGACGGGGGCCCGGTCCTGATACCGCCGGACAAAATCCTCCCGCCCGGCCTGGGCCAGGGGCCTGCCGGATACGTCCAGGGAGCCGTAGGTCCCCCCGGGGTCCCGGTCCAGCCAGAACACCGGGCCGCTCTCCTTCAGGGCGGCGATGGCCTCGTCCTGGAGGGGCAGGCCCCCGCCGCAGGCCACCACCAGCCCCTCCCGCCGGCCCAGCTCCCGGCTGACCAGCCACTCCCAATCCCGGAAGCGGCCCTCTCCGTAATCCCGGAAAATGTCCCGGATGGCGCAGCCCGCCCGCTCCTCAATGAGGGCGTCGGTGTCCGCCAGCTCCAGGCCCAGCCGCCGGGACAGCAGGCCGCCCACAGTGGTCTTGCCGCAGCCCATCATGCCGATTAGAACGATGTTTTTTGTCATTGTGCTCTCTCCAAGTCAGGAAACGTGTGGTTGGAACATCAAATCAAGTTTTGTCTGGATCGTCAGCGGGCTAACGTTTTTTGGTTCCTTTTTCTTTCAAGAAAAAGAAGCTAGTCCAAATTGGACGGGAACCATCCCAGCACCCGGAACTCCCCGGTGGTCTGGGCCAGCTCGTGGAGGGCGTCGTCCACGGCGGGGTCGCCGTGGGCCCCGGTGAACTCCAGGAAGAACATATATTCCCAGCTCCGGCCGGGCAGGGGCCGGGACTCCAGCTTGACCATGTTCAGCCCGTGGACGGCAAAGACGGTGAGCACCTCGTGGAGGGACCCGGCCTCGTGGGGCAGGACGAACAGGGTGCTGACCTTGTCCGCGCCGGGGCGCAGCTCCAGCCGGGGGGACGCCACCACAAACCGGGTGGTGTTGCGGCTGTTGTGGTTGATGCCCCGGGCCAGAATGTTCAGCCCGTAGAGCTCCGCCGCCCGGGCGGAGCAGATGGCCGCCTTGGTCAAATCGCCGCTGTCCGCCACCATTTTGGCGGACCCGGCGGTGTCCGCCTGGGGGACCTGCTTCCAATCCGGGTGGGCGTTGAGATACCGCTCGCACTGGAACAGCCCCTGTTCGTGGGAGTAGACGTGGGTGATGGCGTCCAGCGGCGCCCCCGGCAGGGCCATGAGGCAGTGTTCCACTTTCACCGTGGTCTCCCCCACCATGTAGCACTCATACTGGGTGAGCAGGTCGTAGATCTGCCGGATGGCCCCGGTGGAGCTGTTCTCAATGGGCAGGACGGCGTAGTCCGCCCGCCCCTCCCGCAGGGCCAGGAAGCAGTCCTCAAATTGCTCCAGGCCGGCGGCGTCCACGCCTGCCCCGAAGAAGTCCAGGGCCGCCTGCTCGCTGTACGCCCCCGGCTCCCCCTGGTATACCACCCGGGGGGCGGGGACGGGCTGCCGGGCGCCGTCCCGGGCCTCCCGCCACCGGCGGACGCCGGGGTTGTCCGCCCCCTGGCCCATCATATCCCGCTGCTGCCGCCGGGACAGGGCCATGATGGTCTGAAACAGGGTGACGGCGGCGGGGCGCAATTCCTCCCCCGCCAGCTCCCCCTTGTTTTGGAGCACCTGCCGCTCCCGCTCCTGGTCCAGCACGGGGATTCCGTTGGCCCGCTTGTACGCCCCCACCCGGGCCGTCACGCCCATCCGGCGGCGGAACAGCTCCACCAGCTCCCGGTCGATGCCGTCGATCTCCCGGCGCAGCGTTTGCAGTTCGTCCATCAGCGGTACCTCTCCTTCAATTCGGCGTAGTGCTCCGCGTTTTCGCGCAGTCCGGCGATTTCCTCCTCCGTCAGAGCCCGGACCACCTTTGCCGGATTGCCCAGCACCAGGGAACCGTCGGGGGCGTCCATCCCGCCCGTCACCAGGGCGCCCGCCCCCACCAGGCAGTTTTTGCCGATCTTGGCGAAGTCCAGCAGGGTGGACCCCATGCCCACAATGGTGTTGTCCCCCACGGACGCCCCGTGGACCACCGCCCCGTGGCCCACGGAGACGTACTCCCCCAGCACGGTGGGGGCCTTCTCCGAGTGAAGCACACAGCAGTCCTGGACGTTGCACCCCCGGCCCAGCACGATGGGCTTGCCGTCCCCCCGGAGGACGGCGTTGAACCACACCGAGCAGTCCGGCCCCAGGGCCACGTCCCCCACCACCGCCGCGCCGGGGAAAATCATCACGGTCTCATCGCTTTGACGCAGAGTTTTCAAATCCATAACGATTCCTCATTGTTGTAAAATTTTCGCCATTCCGTCCGCCGGGGCGGAATGCGCGGTCAAATGCCCATCCGTAGAAAACGCCGCGCGTTTTTCCGGGGGCCCCTATATCCCCAGCAGTTCGCAGGCTGCCTCGTCGGGGCAAGCTCCATATCCCTCACGTCCGGCTTTGCCGAACGCTCACTCATTCCGCTGCCCCTCCTCTCCCCGGAAAAACGCTGCGCGTTTTCCGGGGGCCCCTTATAGCCTTAGCAGCTCACAGGCTGCTAAGGCTGCCGCCGCCTCGATCACCGGCACCGCCCGGTGGACCACGCAGGGGTCGTGCCGCCCGGTGAGTTCCAGCACGGCGTTCTCGTGTTTGGCCAGGTCCACGGTGAACTGGGTCCGGGCGATGGAGGGGGTGGGCCGCATCGTCACCTCGAACACCAGGGGCATTCCGTTGGTGATGCCCCCGTTGATGCCCCCGGCGCAGTTCTGCTCCCCCTTCACCGAGCCGTCCCCGTCCACGTACAGCGGGTCGTTGGCTTCCGAGCCCCGCATGAGGGCGAAAGCGGTCCCTGCCCCGAAGGCCACCGCCTTCACCGCCGGGACGGCGAACAGGTACTGGGAGAAGACGCCCTCGGCGTTCTGGCCGAAGTCCGGGGAGCCCAGGCCGGGGGGCAGGCCGAACACTCCGCACTCGATGGCCCCGCCCACCGAGTCCTGGTCGTTTTTTGCCTCCAGGATGGCGGCCCGCATCTCCGCCCCCTTTTCGTCGTTGAGGACGGGGAAATCCTTGGCGGCGCAGGCCCTCAGGGAGTCCCAGTCCTCCAGGGCGTCGTCGTTGACGCCGTAGATGGTGGAGATGTGGGCGCCCACATACACACCCTTCCGGGCCAGAATCTGCTTGGCCACCCCGCCGGCAAACACCAGCGGCGCGGTGAGCCGCCCGGAGAAGTGCCCGCCCCCCCGGTAGTCGTTGAAGCCCTGGTAGCGCACGTGGGCGGCGTAGTCGGCGTGGCCGGGGCGGGCCAGGTCCTTCGTCTTTGCGTAGTCTCCCGAGCGGGTGTCGGTGTTCTCAATCACGGCGCACAGGGGCGCGCCGGTGGTGCGGCCCTCGAACACGCCGGAGAGAACGCGGGGCTCGTCCGCCTCCCTCCGGGCGGTGGACAGGGCGTTCTTCCCCGGGGCCCGGCGGCTGAGGTCGAAGCGGACGGCGTCCAGGTCCAGAGCCAGCCCTGGGGGAACACCCTCCAGCACCACGCCGATGGCGGGGCCGTGGGATTCGCCGAAAATCGTATACTTCATGATGGCGCTCCTTTCGTAGGGTCAAGGGCCTTCCTGTTTTCTTTGAAAAGAAAACAGGAAGGGAAAAAAGAAACTTTAAGCTTGTAAGCATAAGACTTTTTCGATTACTTTTCTCTCATGAAAAAGTAATCCAGTACCGCTGCAAATCCACGCCCCGGTCCGGCTCGTGGACGGTGTTTTCGTATACGCCGCCCGCCGACAGAATGGTGCGGCGGCTGCCCTCGTTGCTCGTGTTACAGGTGATGAGCACCCGGTCGAGGCCCAGCTCTTTACAGTAGGACAGGGCCAGGCGAAGCTGCTCCCTGGCGTAGCCCTTCCGGCGCTCGTCGGGGCGGACGGAGTAGCCGATGTGCCCACCGTACTGTTTCAGGTACTCATTGAAGTAGTGCCGCACGTTGATCATGCCCACCAGCCTGCCGTCCGATTCCCGGACGGACAGGAACTGGGTGGCCTGTACCTTCCCCTCCGGGACGGTGGCGGGGTCGGCGTAGGACCGTACGTCGGCCAGCCACTGCTGTGCGCTCTCATTGAACCGCAGAGGGCCGCAGCCGTCCATGGAACTGTCCGCGTCCCGCATCTCCTGGCGGTAGGCCCACACCTGGTCCAAATATTCCTCCGAGGGAAGGATTAATTTGATGGCATCCATTTTTTTCCTCCTCATGGTTCGTGTAGAGACGGATGGTATCCGCCCCTACGGCTCCCGCCGGAGCTGTCCTCCCAGCCGCTCATACTCCTCCCAGAAATTGGGGTAGGACTTGGCCACGCATTCCGCGCCTGTGATGGTGACGGGCTTCTCGCACCGGGTAGCGGCAATGGCCGCCATCATGGCGATGCGGTGGTCGTTGAAGCTGTCCACCTTTACACCCCCGGCCAGCCGCTCTTTTCCCTGTATGTCCAGGAAATCGGGGCCCTCGGCCGCCTCCGCCCCCAGGGCGGACAGCACCGCCGTGACGGAGGCCAGCCGGTCGCTCTCCTTCATGCGCAGGCGGGCGGCGTTCCTGATTCGAAGCCTTCCGTTCATCAGCGCCCCCATGGCGGCCAGAGGGGGCACCAGGTCGGGATTTTGGGATACGTCGATGGAGACGGCGCACCCTTCGGACGGGGTGGAAGGCCCCTCTTGTTTCGGACCCGCCCCCCAGATTGGGACGGCGGCGTCCCCGGCTGCGGGCTGGTTCTGCACCATTCGGACCCAGTCCAGAAATGCCCGGTCGCCCTGGATGGACCGCTGGTCCATTCCTTCAACCGTCACCGGGTTCCCCAGCGCCTGGGCGGCGTACCAAAACGCCGCCTGGGACCAGTCCCCCTCCACGGCCAGGGAGCGGGGCCGGTACAGCTGCCCGCCGGGAATGCGCCAGCCGTTTTTCCCCGCCTCCACGGACACCCCGAACTGTCCCAGCGCCTCCAAAGTCATGCCGATATAGCCCCCGCTCTCCAGCGGGGAGGTGAGGACGATCCCGCTGTCCCCCTCCAGCAGGGGCAGGGCGTACAGCAGCCCGGTGATAAACTGGGAGGACACATTGCCGGGCAGGCGGTACTCCCCGGGGGTGAGCATCCCCGTGACGGTGAGCGCGCCGCTTTTCGATTCGTGGAACAGGCCCTTCTCATCGAAAAGATCAAAATAGGGGGTGAGGGGGCGCTCCATCAGCCGCCCCCGGCCCGAGAAAATCCCGCCCCCCCGCACCGCCAGGGCCACGGGGATCAGGAAGCGCAGGGTGGAGCCGCTCTCCCCGCAGTCCAGCCGGGGGTAAGCTATGCGGCGCAGGGGGGACATAGGATTGGCCCCCATGCCCCGGACGGCGGCGGCGGAGCCGTCTATGGCAAACTCGGCCCCCAGCTCCCCCAGGCAGCGGATGGTGGCCTCAATATCCTGGGACAGGGCCACGTTGGAAATGACGCTCTCCCCGTCCGCCAGGGCGGCGGCGATGAGGACCCGGTGGGCTTGGGATTTGGAGGGCGGCGGGGTGACGGTCCCAGCTAATTTGCGTGGGGCAATGGTGATGTCCATAGCGTATTTCTCCATTCAGCGGCCCGGGAGGGCGTTCAGCTGTTCCAGCAAGGCGCTTTTGGCCATTTGACAGGGAACGGCGCGGCCCATCTGGTCCAGCAGGATGAGGGTGATCTCGGTCCCCGCGCCCTTCTTGTCCAGGCCGACGGCGGCGGCGTAATCCTCCTTGGCGCAGGAGATTTGGGTGGGCAGGCCCAGGGCGGACAGCACGGTTTCGATTTGGGCAGGCAGGTCCACCGGCGTGCCCCCCAGCGCCACCCCCAGCTTGGCGGCGGCGCACATACCCGCCGCCACCGCCTGCCCGTGGCTCCACTGGGCATAATGCCCCGCCAGCTCGTAGGCGTGGCCCAGGGTGTGGCCGAAGTTCAAAATCATCCGCAGGCCGGTGTCTAGCTCGTCTTCCGCGACTACTTGGCGTTTAATATCACAGCAGGTATACAATATGTGTTCAATATCCGCCATGAGGGCCTCCCGGGAGGGGCGGGCGGCCAGAAAATCGAAAAAGTCCCTGTCCCAGATGCAGCCGTACTTGACCACCTCCGCCATCCCGTCCATGAACACAGGCAGGGGCAGCGTGTCCAGCACACAGGGGTCCATAAGCACCAGCTTGGGTTGGTAAAAGGCCCCGGCGAGATTTTTGCCGTGGGCCAGATCCACGGCCACCTTGCCCCCCACGCTGCTGTCCACCTGGGCCAGCAGGGTGGTGGGGATCTGGATGAAGGCCACCCCCCGCAGGATGGTGGCGGCGGCGAAGCCCGCCAGATCCCCCACCACGCCGCCGCCCAGGGCCGCTACGCCGTCGGTGCGGGTCAGGCCGAAGTCCATGAAGCCCTCCCACAGCGCCGCCAGCTGGGAAGGATTTTTGCTTTCCTCCCCCGCTGGGACGGGGAACAGCCGGACCTCAAACCCGGAGGCCCCTAAACTGTCCAGCACCGGCCCGCTGTAAAGGGGCTCCACGTTACGGTCGGTGACCACGGCCAGTTTCCGGGCGCGGGGCAGCACCGCCCGCACCCGCTCTCCAGCTTGGGCCAGCAGACCCCGTTCAATTAAAATGCTGTACTCCCGGCCCGGCAGGGCCACGGTGAGGGTTTTCATAATGTGCCTCCCTGCTCAGACCAGCTTCTTTTCCATCAGCTCCGCCAGCGGGTTCAGCCTGCCCATGAGGTGGGCGAACTTCTCCGGCGTCAGCGACTGGGCCCCGTCGCACTTGGCGCAGGGCGGGTCGTTGTGGACCTCCACCATCAGGCCGTCCGCCCCCACCGCAACCGCGGCCATGGCCAGGGGCTCCACCATCCAGTACATCCCGGCGGCGTGGGAGGGGTCCACCACGATGGGCAGGTGGCTCATCCTGCGGATGGCCGGGATGGCGGACAGGTCCAGGGTGTTGCGGGTGTAGGTCTCAAAGGTGCGCACCCCCCGCTCGCACAGGATCACGTTCTCGTTGCCCGCGGCCATGATGTATTCCGCTGACATGATCCACTCCTCGTAGGTGTTGGACAGCCCCCGCTTGAGCAGCACCGGCTTGGACAGCCGGCCCACCTCCTTCAGCAGGTCGAAGTTCTGCATATTCCGGGCGCCGATCTGCACCAGGTCCACCTTTTCCTCAAACAGCTCACAGTACCGGGGGGCCATGATCTCGGACACGATGGGCAGGCCGGTGTCCGCCTTGGCCTCCAGCAGCAGCTCCAGGCCGCCGGTGCCCATGCCCTGGAAGGAGTAGGGGGAGGTGCGGGGCTTGAACGCGCCCCCCCGGAGCAGGGCGGCCCCCGCCGCCTTCACGTCCCGGGCCACGCCCACGATCTGCTCCTCGCTCTCCACCGAGCAGGGCCCGGCGATGACGGTGAACTTGTCCCCGCCGCCGATGGGCACGCCGGACACGTCCACCACCGTGTCCTCCGGGTGGAACTTGCGGTTGGCCTTCTTATAGGGCTCCTGCACCCGCATGACCCGCTCCACGTCGTCGTTCATGGACAGCTTGCCCATGTCGATGTGGGCGGTGTCCCCCACCAGGCCCAGGATGGAGCAGCCCACCCCGTTGGTGACGCCCACCTTGACGCCCTGGTCCCGCTCCAGCTGGGCCACCAGCGCTTGAATTTTTTCCTGGCTGACGCCGGGCTTCATGACAATTACCATACTAAAAAACTCCTCTCAAATGAAAGAAAGCCCATGGTCCGCGTAGACGCGGTCCATGAGCTCCCAAAAAGTACAAATTCAGGCGGGGCCTGCCGCCCCATTGCTCACGCGCCGCGTTTCTCCACGCCAAAATTGCCGGACACGTTAAATCGAGTCCAGCGGCTGGTGAAGGTGAAGCTGTGGGCGGCGGAACGGGTCATGAGCGTTACCTCGCTGATTTGGATTGCAGACATTATATACTTTCGCGGTTAAAATTGCAAGAAAATTTTTGGACGGAGTGCGGGAAAGGGGCCGCGGAAAAAATTTTCAGTTCTCCTTTACATTTTCCCCGCCGGGGTATACAATACAATTAGAGAAACTATACAAAATTATAACGAGGCGTGGAGGTGCTTCCTGATGAAATTGACGTTTTTCGGTGCGGCAAAAGCGGTCACCGGCAGCTGCCACTGCGTGGAGGTCAACGGCCACAAGGTGCTGGTGGACTGCGGCCTGCAGCAGGGCAAGGACGAGCGGGACAACCGTGAGCTGGACTTCACCCCGTCGTATATCGACGACGTAGTGGTCACCCACGCCCACATCGACCACTCCGGCCGCATCCCGCTGCTGGTGAAGCAGGGCTTTTCGGGCAACATCTACTGCACCCGGCTGACGGCGGAGCTGCTGTCCATCATGCTGCGGGACTCCGCCCAGATTCAGGAGAACGATGCCGCCTACGAGAACCAGAAGGGCAAGCGCGCGGGCCGGGAGCCGGTGGAGCCGCTTTACACCCTGGTGGACGTGGAAAAGGCCCTGCGGCACATTGTCACCTGCGAGTACGGCCAGGAGCTGGAGATTTCCGACGGCATCAAAGCGCGGTTTGTGGACGCGGGCCACCTGCTGGGCTCCGCCTGCGTGGAGATGTGGCTCACCGAACAGGGCTTCACCAAGAAGATCGTGTTCTCCGGCGACATCGGCAACCGCAAGCAGCCCATCATCCGCTCCCCACAGCCCATCACCGAGGCGGATTACGTGGTGACGGAGAGCACCTACGGCGACCGCCTGCACAACGTGAAGGAAAAGCCCAACTACGCCGACGACCTGGCCAGGGTGATTGAGGAGACCCTTTCCGAGGGGGGCAACCTGGTGATTCCCTCCTTCGCCGTGGGCCGCACCCAGGAGCTGCTGTACTTCATCCGGCAGATCAAGGAGCAGGGACTGGTCCACTGCGACCCGGACTTCCAGGTGTATGTGGACTCCCCTCTGGCCGGGGCGGCCACCGAGATCTTTTCCGGCGACCTCACCGGCTACCTGGACGAGAACGAGGCGGAGCAGCTGCGGGGCGGGGCGCTGTTTCGGTTCCCCGGGCTGAACATCACCGAGAGCACCGAGGAGTCCCGGGAGCTGAACCTGGACCCCCGGCCCAAGGTCATCATCTCCGCCTCCGGTATGTGCGACGCGGGCCGCATCCGCCACCACCTGAAGCACAATCTGTGGCGGCCGGAGTGCACGGTGCTGTTTGTGGGCTATCAGGCGGAGGGCTCCCTGGGCCGGCGCATCCTGGACGGTGCCCAGCGGGTGAAGCTGTTCGGGGAGGAGATCGCCGTGCGGGCGCGGATCGTCCGCTTCCACGGCCTCAGCTCCCACGCGGACCGGGACGGGCTGGTGCGGTGGATCAGCCGCTATTCCCCCAAGCCCCAGCAGGTGTTTGTGGTCCACGGCGACGCCCGCGCCGCGGAGAACTACACCCAGACCCTGACGGAGCTGGGCTTTGCCGCCCACGCGCCCAACTACGAAGAGGTATACGACCTGCTGGAGAACCGCATGATTGCCCCGGGTATCGTGCTGGAACCCAAGGAGCTCCATGTGGACGAGGGGTCCCCCGCCTACCGGCGGCTGGAGAGCATCGGCCAGAAGCTCATGGAGGTCATCGCCCACAACAAGGGCGGCTCCAACAAGGACCTGGGCAAGTTTGCCGACCAGCTCCGGGCGCTCATCTCCAAGTGGGACAGATAAAATTCCATACGCGGACAGAAACGGCCCCCCTCTTTCGAGGGGGGCCGTTTTTAATGCTTGTGGGTGTGGGAAGCTTACTTGTACAGGTCGATGAGCTTCTGGAGGTGCTCCCAGCGCTCCATGGCCGCCGCCTCGTTCTCCTTGAAGAGCTTGTCGGCGCGCTCCGGGAAGGAGCGGGTCAGAGAGCTGTAGCGGGCCTCGTTGAGCAGGAACTCCTGGTAGCCGCCGGCGGGGGCCTTGGAGTCCAGGGTGAACGGATTCTTGCCCTCGGCCTTCAGGGCGGGATTGTACCGGAACAGGTTCCAGTAGCCGCAGGCCACGGCCTTCTTCATCTCGCTCTGGCAGTTGGACATACCGCCCTTGATGGAGTGCATCTCGCAGGGGCTGTAGCCGATGACCAGGGACGGGCCGTGGTAGGCCTCGGCCTCGCGGATGGCGGCCAGGGTCTGGTTCGGGTTGGCGCCCATGGCCACCTGGGCCACGTAGACGTAGCCGTACTGCATCACGATCTCCGCCAGGGACTTCTTGGCGATGGTCTTGCCGGCGGCGGCAAACTGCGCCACCTGGCCGATGTTGGAGGACTTGGACGCCTGTCCGCCGGTGTTGGAGTACACCTCGGTGTCGAACACGAAGATGTTCACGTCCTCGCCGGAGGCCAGCACGTGGTCCAGTCCGCCGTAACCGATGTCGTAGGCCCAGCCGTCGCCGCCGAAGATCCACACGGACTTCTTGTTCAGGTACTCCTTCTGGGCCAGGATCTCCTGGATCAGCTTGCAGGCGTCACAGTCGCAGAACTGGGCGCCGGAGTCCTTCAGCTCCTTGGCGTGGGCCTGCATCTCGGCCAGCTTGTCGCCGAAGGCGTCCTTGGCAGCGGGGCTGTTGGCAAAGGCGGTCACCTCGTCGATGGTGCACAGGCCGTCCTCCAGGGCGGCGATATAGGCGCGGGTGGCCTCCTGGTTGGCCTCGCCGTCGTCCATGGTGTCCAGCCACTTCTGGGCGGCCTCCTTGAGGGGGGCGTAAGTCCAGTCGATGGCCAGCAGGGCGCGGGTCTTGTCGGCCAGGGCGTTGCGGATGGCCTTCTGGCCCAGGTGGATGCCCAGGCCGTGCTCGGCGTTGTCCTCGAACAGGGAGTTGGCCCAGGCCACGCCCTTGCCGTCCTGATTGACGGTGTAGGGAGAGGTGGCCGCGGGACCGCCCCAGATGGAGGAGCAGCCGGTGGCGTTGGACACATACATACGGTCGCCGCACACCTGGGTGACCAGGCGGGCGTAGGCGGTCTCGGCACAGCCGGCGCAGGAGCCGGAGAACTCCAGCAGGGGCTGCTTGAACTGGCTGTCCTTGACGGAAGCGGTGCCCTCCATGTCGGCCTTGGGGGCCACCTTGGCCACCATATAGTCGAAGGCGGGCTGGCGCACGGCCTCCTTCTCCAGGGGCACCATGGACAGGCTCTTGGTGGGGCACACGCCCACGCAGACGGAGCAGCCCATGCAGTCCATGGCGGACACGGCCAGGGAGTACTTGTACACGCCTTTGCCCTTGCCGGCCTTGACGTCCACGATCTGGGCGCAGTCGGGGGCGTTCTTGGCCTCCTCCTCGGTCAGGGCGAAGGGACGGATGGTGGCGTGGGGGCAGACATAGGCGCACATATTGCACTGCACGCAGGTGTCGGGGTTCCAGGCGGGCACGGACACGGCCACGCCGCGCTTCTCATAGGCGGCGGCGCCCTGCTGGAAGGTGCCGTCCACATAGTTCTCGAAGGCGGACACGGGCAGGCTGTCGCCGTCCATGCGGTTGACCGGCTCCATCACGTCCTTGACCTGCTCCACCAGCTGCTCGCGGCCCTCCAGCTTCTCGCCCTTGTCCTCGTCCTGGGCGGTGGCCCAGGAGGCGGGAACCTCGAACTTCTTGAAGGCGGTGGCGCCGATGTCGATGGCCTTGTGGTTCATGTCCACGATGTCCTGGCCCTTCTTCAGGTAGGAGTGGGTGGCGGCGTCCTTCATATAGCCGATGGCCTCTTCCTCGGGCATGACCTTGGCCAGCTTGAAGAAAGCGGACTGGAGGATGGTGTTGGTGCGCTTGCCCATGCCGATCTCAATGGCCAGGTCGATGGCGTTGATGGTGTAGACCTGGATGTTGTGCTCGGCGATATAGCGCTTGGCCACGGCGGGCATATGCTTATCCAGCTCCTCGTCGGACCACTGGCAGTTGATGAGGAAGGTGCCGCCGTCCTTCACGTCCCGGACCATGGGGAAGCCCTTGACGATATAGGCGGGGACGTGGCAGGCCACGAAGTCGGCCTTGTTGATATAATAGGGGGCGCGGATGGGCTGGTCGCCAAAGCGCAGGTGGCTGATGGTGACGCCGCCGGTCTTCTTGGAGTCGTACTGGAAGTACGCCTGGACGTACTTGTCGGTGTGGTCGCCGATGATCTTGATGGAGTTCTTGTTGGCGCCCACGGTGCCGTCGCCGCCCAGGCCCCAGAACTTGACCTCGATGGTGCCCTCGGCCGCGGTGTTGGGGGAGGGCTTCTCCTCCAGGGACATATTGGTGACATCGTCCACGATGCCGATGGTGAACTGGCGCTTGGGGGCGGCCTTGGTCAGCTCCTCATACACCGCGAACACGCTGGCGGGGGGAGTGTCCTTGGAGCCCAGGCCGTAGCGGCCGCCGATGACGGAGATGTCGGTGCGGCCCGCGTTGGCCAGGGCGGTGACCACGTCCAGGTAGAGGGGCTCGCCCTGGGCGCCGGGCTCCTTGGTGCGGTCCAGCACGGCGATCTTCTTGCAGCTGGCGGGGATGGCGGCCAGCAGCTTGTCCGCGCGCCAGGGGCGGTACAGGCGGACCTTAATCAGGCCCACCTTTTCGCCGTGGGCGTTCAGGTAGTCGATGACCTCCTCGGCCACGTCGCAGATGGAGCCCATGGCGATAATGACCCGGTCGGCGTCCTCGGCGCCGTAGTAGTTGAACAGCTGGTAGTTGGTGCCCAGCTTGGCGTTGACCTTGCCCATGTATTCCTCGACGATCCCGGGGATGGCGTCGTAATACTTGTTGCAGGCCTCGCGGTGCTGGAAGAAGATGTCGCCGTTCTCGTGGGAGCCGCGCATCACGGGGTGCTCGGGGTTCAGGGCCCGGGCGCGGAAGTCCTCAATGGCCTTCCAGTCCACCATCTCGGCCAGGTCGTCGTAATCCCACACGGCCACCTTCTGGATCTCGTGGGAGGTGCGGAAGCCGTCGAAGAAGTTCAGGAAGGGCACGCGGCCCTCGATGGCGGCCAGGTGGGCCACGGCGGCCAGGTCCATGACCTCCTGGACGTTGCCCTCGGCCAGCATGGCGAAGCCGGTCTGGCGGCAGGCCATGACGTCGGAGTGGTCGCCGAAGATGTTCAGCGCGTGGCTGGCCACGGTGCGGGCAGACACGTGGAACACGCCGGGGAGCAGCTCGCCGGCGATCTTGTACATATTGGGGATCATCAGCAGCAGGCCCTGGGAGGCGGTGTAGGTGGTGGTCAGGGCGCCAGCGGCCAGGGAGCCGTGGACGGTGCCGGCGGCGCCGGCCTCGGACTGCATCTCAATGACCTTGACGGGCTGGCCGAAGATATTCTTCCGGCCGGCGGCGGCCCACTGGTCCACGTTGTCCGCCATGGGGCTGGACGGCGTGATGGGATAGATGCCGGCCACCTCGGTAAAGGCGTAGGACACGTGGGCGGCGGCGGTGTTGCCGTCCATTGTTTTGAACTTGCGTGCCATAGGCGTTTTTCCTCCTTTTCATATGAGAACGTTCCCTCATACGGTTTCGTTCCGTTTCGCGGTCAATAGTTTACCACATCCGCCACGATTTTGCAATTGGAAAAGCTCAAATTTTTGGCAAACTTTCTGAGGAACCCGGCTTTCCAGCGCTTTCCAACCCTCCGCTGCCGGCGGGGCTTGCGGAATGGGGGAAATCGTGGTAAAGTATTGGAAAATATGACGAAACGAGGTGTGTGCCCATGGTGTGCAACGTGGCCTCCCTGGGCCTGCACGGGGTGGCGGGCTATCCGGTAACCGCCGAGTGCGCCCTGTCCGGCGGGCTGCCCAGCTTCGAGCTGGTGGGCCTGCCCGGCGCCGCCGTGAAGGAGGCCCGGGAGCGGGTGCGCTCCGCCATCAAGTCCAGCGGCTTCGACTTCCCCGTCTCCCGCATCACGGTGAACCTGGCTCCCGCCGGCCGGCGCAAGGCGGGGACAGTGTACGACCTGCCCATGCTGGTGGGCATTTTGTGCGCCGGGGGCCAGCTCTCCCTGAAGAACGAACAGGATTCCGCCTTCATCGGGGAGCTGTCCCTGGACGGGCGGCTCAGGCCGGTGCCCGGGGTGCTGCCCATGGCGCTGGCGGCGGAGCGGGCGGGGGTCCGCCGCCTGTTCCTCCCCGCCGACAACGCCCCCGAGGCCACCCTGGCCGGGGGGCTGGAGGTGCTCCCCGTCCGCACGGTGGAGGAGCTGGCCCGGCACCTGTCCGGGGAAGCGCCCATCGCCCCCGCCCCGCCCTGGCAGGACGGCCTGCCGCCCCTCCGGGGGCCGGATTTCTCCGAGGTGAAGGGCCAGGAGCAGGCCAAGCGCGCCCTGGAGGTAGCCGCCGCCGGGGGGCACCATGTGCTCATGTCGGGCAGCCCCGGCTCGGGCAAGTCCATGATGGCCAAGCGCCTGCCCGGCATACTCCCCGACATGACCCGGGCGGAGGCCCTGGCCTGTACGGAGATCTACTCCGTCATGGGGCTGACCACCCGGGAGCGCCCTATGGTGCGCCGCCGCCCCTTCCGGGCGCCCCACCACACCATCTCCGCCGCCGGGATGACCGGGGGCGGGCCCATGCCCCGGCCGGGGGAGATCTCCCTGGCCCACAACGGGGTGCTGTTTCTGGACGAGCTGCCCGAGTTCCACGCCGACGTGCTGGAGGTGCTCCGCCAGCCCCTGGAGGACGGCCAGACCCAGATCTCCCGGGTGTCCGGCTCGGTGACCTACCCCAGCCGCTTCATGCTGGTGTGCGCCATGAACCCCTGCAAATGCGGCTGGTACGGCCACCCGTCGGGCCGGTGCACCTGCACGGAGCAGTCGGTGCGGCGGTACTTGTCCCGGCTGTCCGGGCCCATGCTGGACCGCATCGACATCTGCGTGGACGTGCCCTCCCTGGACTATGAGGAGCTGTCCGGGGGCGGCCCCCCGGCGGAGGGCTCGGAGGCCATCCGGGCCCGGGTGAACGCGGCCCGGGCCGTCCAGACCGCCCGGTACGGCCCGGACGGCCCCGCCTGCAACGCCCAGATGGGCCCCAGGGAGCTGCGGGAATACTGCAAGCTGGACGAGGCGTGCCAGCAGCTGATCCGGGGGGCCTACGACCGGCTGGGCCTCACCGCCCGGGGGTACGACCGCATCCTGCGGGTGGCCCGGACGATTGCCGACCTGGACGGCGCGGAGGATATCCAGGTCCACCATCTCGCTGAGGCATTGCAGTATAGACCGCCGGAGCATCTCAGGGCATAAAAAGCCGCCCCCGAACCACGGGGGCGGCTTCGTTCAAGCGTCCGCCAGGATCTGCCGCACCAGCGCAGTACCCCCGGCCAGGATGACCCGGGCGGAGCCCTGGCCCCGGCGGTCCACGCCGTAGGAGTAGGACAGCCGAACCCGTCCCTCCTCCCGGTTCACCCGCTCCAGCAGCCGGGCGCGCAGGGCCTCTTCCCCCTCTTCCGCCACAGGGATGTCCCGGATTACACAGCAGCGGTCCTCCGCCGCCCCGCCCAGCATGAAGTCATAGATCAGGGCGTTTCGGTTGGCCTCCATAGCCCGGCGGGCGGCGCCGTCCTGGAGCAGCCGCCCCAAGTCCTCCGGTGAAAACCGCCACGCGCCCTCCTCTTTTGTCCCGCTCAACCGCCCATCCTTCAAATAACTGCGCAGGGTGCGGTCAGTCAGCCCGGTAAACGCGGCCAAGTCCTCAATCGTATACATTTTTTCCATCGGTATGTCCTCCTGATTTTGATTTCAGCGCGCCTGATGGTCTTATCATACCAGGGGCCGGGGCGGGTTTCAATTTGAAATCTCCGCCGGTTTTCCGGGCATAAAAATCCCCCGTCCGGCGGACGGGGGATTTTGAAGCGGGCTCAGGCGTTGGGCAGCAGGCACTGCACCAGGGTGAGGATCATGAACACAATGGCGATCCACTTGGTCATGCGGGCCAGGCGGGCGTCGGCGGACTTGGCCTTGTTCTTGGACAGGAAGGTGTCCGCGCCGCCGGCGATGGCGCCGGACAGGCCGGCGCTCTTGCCGGACTGGAGCATCACCACGGCGATGAGGGCCAGGGCCAGGAGGAAGTAGATGATGGACACAACGAGCTGAACGGTGGTCATGTTGACTCAAATCCTTTCGGTAATAGCGTCGTATCAGCGGGCTTGGCCCGCACAGGTATCAAATATGATACCACAGGTTTCCCCGAATTGCAAGGGTTTTATTTATGGTAGAGCTGGCTGCCCTGGTAGCGGGGGGTGCAGGTGAGCCGCAGGCCCAGCTTGGCGTAGGTGGAGCTGTCGGCGGCGGTGAGGATGACAGAGGAGTGGGCCTCGCAGTCCCGGAGCTTGTCCAGGCTGTCCAGGGCCTGGGCGGCCAGGGGGACGGTGGCGGTGGAGATGGCCAGGGCGATGAGCACCTCGTCGCTGTGGAGCCGGGGGTTGCGGCTGCCCAGGTGGCCGGTTTTCAGGCTCTGGATGGGCTCGATGGCCTCCCGGGAAATGAGGTGGGTCTTGCGGTGGATGCCCGCCAGCGCCTTCAGCGCGTTGAGCAGGGCGGAGGCCGCCGCGCCCATCAGCTCGGAGGTCTTGCCCACCGCCACCTGGCCGCCGGGAAGCTGGATGGCGGCGGCGGGCTCCCCCGTCTCCTCCGCCTTGCCCTCGGCGGCGGCGATGACGGGCCGCAGCCCGGGGTCCGCCTGGGCCTGCTTCATCAGCAGCTCCAGCTTGTACACGATGTCATCGCTGCCCTGGCCCCGGCGGCGGTCGCACAGGGCGGCGTAGTACCGCCGGACGATCTCCTGCCGGGCGGCGGCGCACACCGCTTCGTCGTCCACGATGCAATGGCCCGCCATATTCACCCCCATGTCGGTGGGGGACTTGTAGGGGCTGTCCCCCATGATCTCCTGGAACATGGCCTGGAGCACCGGGAACACTTCCACGTCCCGGTTGTAGTTCACCGTGGTCTCCCCATAGGCCTGGAGGTGGAAGGGGTCGATCATGTTCACGTCGTTCAGGTCGGCGGTAGCGGCCTCATAGGCCAGGTTCACCGGGTGCTTCAGCGGCAGGTTCCAGATGGGGAAGGTCTCAAACTTGGCGTACCCCGCCCGGACGCCCCGGATGTGGTGGTGGTACAGCTGGGACAGGCAGGTGGCCATTTTGCCGGAGCCGGGGCCGGGGGCGGTGACCACCACCAGGGGCCGGGTGGTCTCGATGTAGTCGTTGCGGCCGAAGCCATCCCCGGACACGATGCGGGCCACGTCGTGGGGGTAGCCGGGGATGGGGTAGTGGAGGTACACCTTTACCCCCAGGTCCTCCAGCCGCCGCTTAAACAGGTCCGCCGCGCCCTGGCCGGCGTACTGGGTCACCGTCACGCTGCCCACGTACAGCCCCTTGCCCCGGAAGGTGTCGATGAGGCGGAGCACGTCCTCGTCGTAGGTGATGCCCAGGTCGCCCCGGACCTTGTTCTGCTGGATGTCGGCGGCGTTGATGGCCACCACGATCTCCACGCTGTCCCGCAGCTCCAGCAGCATTCGAATTTTGCTGTCCGGGGCGAAGCCGGGCAGCACCCGGGCGGCGTGGTAGTCGTCGAACAGCTTGCCGCCGAACTCCAGGTACAGCTTGCCGCCGAACTGGGCGATGCGCTCCCGGATGCGCGCGGACTGGGTATCCAGATACCGCTGGTTGTCGAAACCGATCTGATTTGGCATATAATATGGGGCCGCGCTGTGAAAACGCGGCCTTTGCCCCCTCTCCTGCGTCACTGCGCTCACTCCCCAGATTTTAGCACAATCCGTGGCGGGGGGCAAGGGGAATCTGCGTTTTGCGGGAATCGGGCCGCGGCGGGGGAGGCCGGGAAGCCCGCCCTTGACAGCGGCCGCCCGGCCCTGTAAAATAGGGGGACATTTCATCAGAAAGCCAGGGATATTATGGGAGAGATCATCCTGCTCAAGCAGGGGGAAATGGTGCTCAAGGGCCTCAACCGCCGGGGCTTTGAGGAGAAGCTGATGGGCAACGCCAAGCGGCGGCTGAAGAAGTACGGCTCCTTCAAGGTGTACACCCGCCAGTCCACCACCTATGTGGAGCCGCTGGACGAAAACGCCGACTTCGAGGGGGCCTGGGAGGCCATGGGCAAGCTGTTCGGGGCGGTGGGGGTGTGCCGGGCCCGGGCCTGCCCCAAGGACAGGGACGCCATCGTGGCCTGCGCCGTGGACTACCTGGGGGACAAGCTGGCCGCCGCCCCCTCTTTTAAGGTGGAGAGCAAGCGGGCGGACAAGACCTTCCCCATGACCTCCATCCAGCTGTCCCAGTACGTGGGCGGGGAGCTCCACGACCGCTTCCCCCATCTCACGGCGGATATGCACCATCCCGCGCTCACCGTCCACGTGGAAGTGCGGGATTTCGACGCCTATGTCCACGCCGACCCGGAGCCGGGGGCGGGAGGGCTCCCGGTGGGCATGGGGGGCAGGGCGCTGTCCCTGCTGTCCGGCGGCATCGACTCGCCGGTGGCCTCCTGGATGGTGGCCAAGCGGGGGGTCATCGTGGACATGATCCACTACTACTCCTACCCCTACACCTCCCCGGAGGCCAAGGAGAAGGTGCTGGACCTGGCCCGCCTGCTGGTGCCCTACACCGGCAAGCAGTGCGTCCACGTGGTGCCCTTCACGAAAATCCAGGAGGAGCTGCGCCGCTCCTGCCCGGAGGAGCTGTTTACCATCCTCATGCGGCGGTTCATGATGCGCATTGCCTGCCGTGTGGCTTCGATGCACGGCATCCAGGCCCTGGTGACAGGCGAGTCGGTGGGCCAGGTGGCCAGCCAGACCCTGGACGCCATGGTGTGCACCGACGCGGTGTGCGCCCTGCCCGTCCTGCGGCCCCTGGTGGGGATGGATAAAGAGGAGATCGTGCGCGTTTCCCGCAAAATCGGCACCTTTGAGACGTCCATCCTGCCCTATGAGGACTGCTGCACCGTGTTCACCCCCAAGCACCCCCGGACCAAGCCCAAGCTGGAGGAGCTGGAGGAGGCGGAGAAGGCGCTGGACATCGAGGGCCTCGTGTCCGAGGCGGTGGACGGCATCGAGCGGGTCATGCTGGACCTGTAACGCCGGAAAAACGAAACAGCCCATCCCGGGAGGGATGGGCTGTCTTTCCTTACAAACAGGGGTCCCGCGGGGCCGGACATTATTCCGGCGACAGCGCGGGCGCGGTGGGCAGGTAGATTTGGCACTGCTCCTCCTCCATGGCGTTCAGGGCCGCCCGCAGGAACGCCGCCCCGCCGGAGCCGCAGCTCATTTCCACATAGTTCACCCGGCGGGCGTTCAGGCCCTCCGCCAGCGCCTTGCCGGAGGAGTAATCCCGGCCCAGGACGGTGGGGGTCCACAGTGCGTACCCCGCCTGGGCCAGCTCCTTCCGGCCCGCCCTGTCCAGGCCGTCCGCGCTGGCGGCCAGGGCGTTGTACCGGGCGGCGGCGGCCAGCGCGGCCCGGCCCTCTTCCGCCTCCTCCAGGCAGGCGGGGACGTCCTCCCCGGACAGGGCCAGGCCCACCGTGTGGCCGGCCCCCACCAGGCGGCGGACCAGCCCGTCCTGGGCCCGGGCCTCTTCGGGGGAGAACAGGAACAGCCCCCGCAGACCCCAGTTTTCCAGCAGGCGGGCGCAGTCCTCCGCCTCCGCTCCCCAGCGCAGGGCCAGGTACAGCTCCGCCCCGCTGGGCGGGTCGGAAACCAAAGGCTCCTCCGACGGCGCGGGGCCGTTCTCCCCGCCGCCCCCGCTGGAGCCCACCGACGCCTGATACCGCTGGAGGCTGGAGGACAGCAGGTTGTCCGCCGCGTCCACGAATTCCCGGTCGCTGAGGGCGGCGGAGGGGCTGGACACGCGGATCAGGGTGCCGTACTGGGTGCGGGTGCGGGTGCAGGCGATGGAGCCGAAATACTCGCACAGCCAGTCGATGGGAAGGAACACGGTGGAGTTGCGCACCATGGCGCGGGCCGGGACCGGCGCCCCGTTCAGGTCCTGGGCGGAGCCCGCCTGCAGGTCAAAGGTGACGGCCCGCTGGCCGTCTGTCACCAGCACCGTGCGCTTGGTGGCGCTGTACAGGGCGCTCACCCCCAGGTCGATGCCGGTGGCGGGGTAGGACAGCATGATGTAGGGCACGTACAGCACCCCGCCCACCGCGCGGGGGATGTTGTCCACTGTGGTCTCCTGCACCAGCACGCGGTCGTTCACCGCCATCAGGTACACGTCTTCGGCGGCGCCGGAGGCCGGGGCCAGCAGCCCCAGCAGCAGCGCCGCCAGCGCCGCCGCTGCCGCGTATTTTTTCCAATGCCGCACGGAAAGCCTCCTTTAATCGGTCCAGCCCCGCTGGACGCCGCGCCCTGCCGGCTCCAGCCCCGCCAGCCACCGCCGGGCCATGTCCAGGGCGTGGTTGGCGGCCAGGGTGCGGATGCGGTCCCGCCGTGCCCCGGGGGAGGCCAGGTTCAGCTGTTTCACCCAGCAGCCGTCCGGCGCGGCCAGGGCGGTGTACACCAGCCCCACCGGGTTGCCCCGGTCGTCCGGGTCGGGGCCCGCCACCCCCGTGGCGGACACCGCCAGGCCGCAGCCCAGGGCCTTTCGCGCCCCCAGGGCCATCTGCTCCGCCACCTCGGCGCACACCGCGCCTTTCTCATCCAAAAGGGCCTGAGACACCCCCAGCAGCCCCGCCTTTACCTCGCAGTGGTAGCTGACCACGCCGCCCAGAAACGCCGACGCGGACCCGGGCACGTCGGTGAGCCGCTTGGCGATGAGCCCGCCGGTGCAGCTCTCCGCCGTGCCCAGGGTGAGCCCCCGCTCACGGGCGCCCTCCAGCACCACCTGCGCCAGGCCGGACACGTCCGCGCCGTACACCAGATCCCCCAGCAGGGCCCGGACCTCCGCCTCCACCGGGGCGATGAGGGCGTCCGCCAGCGCTTCGCCGTCCGCCTTGGCGGTGATGCGCAGCTCCACCTCCCCCTCCTTGGCGTAGGGGGCCAGGGTGGGGTTGGACAACTGGTTCATGCGGTCCCGCAGGAGGGACTCCACCGCCGACTCCCCCATGCCGAACACCCGCAGGGTGCGGGAGCGGATCACCCCCTCCCCCAGCCGGGCCAGCCAGGGCACGGCCCGCTCCCGGAACATGGGCAGGCACTCCCGGGGCGGGCCGGGGAGCATCACCACATAGGTCCCCGCCGCCTCAAAGGCGCAGCCCGGGGCGGTGCCCCAATCGTTTTCCAGAATGTCGCAGCCCTCGGGCAGCCACGCCTGCTGGAGGTTGTTGTCCGTCATCTCCTTGCCCATGCGCGCAAAAAACGCCCGGATGGCCTGGGCGCACTCCGGGTGGAACACCAGCTTCCTGCCAAAGCATTCCGCCAGAGTCTGCTTGGTCAGGTCGTCACAGGTGGGGCCCAGCCCGCCGGTGGTGACGATCACGTCCGACCGGCTCCGGGCCAGCTCCACCGCCGCGCGCAGGCGGCCCGGGTTGTCCCCCACCACCGAGTGGTACAGCACGTTCAGCCCCAGCCCGGACAGCTCCCGGCTGAGGGCCTGGGCGTCCGAGTTGACAATATTGCCCAGCAGCAGCTCGGTGCCCACCGACAAAATCTCTACGGTATGGCTCATGAATGCGCCTCCTTGCCAGCGTAGTTTCCCTATTTTGCCCTATTCTATCCCTGCGCCGCCGCCCTGTCAAGAAAAAGGGAACAGTTTCCTGGTTTCGGAAAATCCGGCTTGTGTTTCGCTATGGAGTTGTGCTATAATACCGTTAATGTGCGGTCCTGTACCCTGCCGCCCGAATGGGGGGCGGGACGGGCGCGGCGTCATTTGCGTGAAGTTAGGGGATGTGTGCCTTGGAGATAATGACCGACAAACAGAGAATCCTGATTGTGGACGACTCAGAGATGAACCGCTCCATCCTGGCGGGTATGCTGGAGGAGGAGTACGACATCCTGGAGGCGGAGAACGGCGTCGAAGGGGTGGCCATGCTGCAAAAGCATGGCACCGGCATCTCGCTGGTTCTGCTGGACATTGTCATGCCGGTAATGGATGGCTTCGGCGTGCTCAACGCCATGAACAAATACCACTGGATTGAAGATATCCCGGTGATTATGATCTCGGCCGAGCGGGGGTCGGGACACATTGAGCGGGCCTTTGAGCTGGGCGTCATTGACTTTATCAGCCGGCCCTTCGATTCCCGCATCGTCCACCGCCGGGTGGTGAACACCATCCTGCTGTACGCCAAGCAGAAAAAGCTGGCCGGCATGGTGGCGGAACAGATTTTTGAAAAAGAGCACAACAGCAGCCTGATGATCGACATACTCAGCCACATTGTGGAGTTCCGCAACGGCGAGAGCGGCCTCCACGTCCGCCACGTCCATACCCTCACGGACATCATGCTCCGGGTGCTGGCCCGGAAAACAGACCGCTACCGCCTGTCGGAGGCGGAGATCTCCATCATCAGCACCGCCTCCGCCCTCCACGACATCGGCAAAATCGCCATCCCGGAGGAGATCCTCAACAAACCGGGCAAGTTCACCCCCGAGGAGTTCGAGGTGATGAAAACCCACTCCATGATCGGGGCGGAGATGCTCAAGGACCTGCCGGCCTATCAGGACGAGCCGCTGGTGAAGGCGGCCTATGAGATCTGCCGCTGGCACCACGAGCGCTGGGACGGCCGGGGCTACCCCGACGGGCTGAAGGAGGACGAGATCCCCATCTCCGCCCAGATCGTGGCGCTGGCCGACGTGTACGACGCCCTCACCTCCGAGCGGGTGTACAAGCCCGCGTTCACCCACCAGCAGGCGGTGGACATGATCCTCAACGGGAAGTGCGGCACCTTCAACCCCCTGGTGATGGACTGCCTGCGGGACTGCGCCGACCAGATTGTGGAGGAACTCAGCGGCGACAGCCTCCAGCGGCGCAGCCAGCGGGAGATGCAGAACGTGGCCCGGGAGCTGCACAAGCACAAGGAACTCACCGCCTCCGAGCGGACCCTGGAGCTGCTGGAGCACGAGCGGATGAAATACAGCTTCTTCGCCTCCCTCACCGAGGAGATCCAGTTCGAGTACACCCTCAACCCGCCCTCCCTGGTGCTGAGTACCTGGGGCGCGGAGAAGCTGGGCCTGCCGGAGGTGCTCATGGATCCCTACCAGGACGCGCAGGCCAACGCCATTGTCCTGGCCCGGGACCGGGACAATATGGCCGACGCCCTCCACTCCACCACCCCCGGCAGCCCCGTGGTGCAGTATGACTGCAAGCTGAACGTGGGCGGGGAGGAGCGCTGGCACCGGATCATCGCCCGGGCCTCCTGGTCCTCCGAGGAGCCCCCCCGCTACTGCGGCTGCATCGGCAAGGCGTTGGACATCCACTCCTCCCGCCTCCAGCTGGAACAGCTGGAGCAGCAGGCCTCCCACGACGGGCTCACCGGCCTGCTCAACCAAAATTACGCCAAAAAACGGGTCCGCCAGCGGCTGGAGGACCGGCCCAGCGGCCGGTACGCCCTGGCCATTCTGGACTTGGACAACTTCAAGCAGGCCAACGACACCTATGGGCATATGTTCGGGGACCAGGTGCTGAAGTTCGTGGCCGACCGGCTGCGCCACAGCATCCGCGGAGGCGATATCGCCGCCCGGGTGGGGGGGGATGAGTTCCTGATCTTTCTGGAGTTCAAGACCGATCTGGAGTCCACCATTGAGGGCATTTACGAGCGGCTGTCCGGAGGGTGCTACCGGGATTTCCCCATCTCCGCCAGCATGGGGGTGGCCAGCGCGGACGCGGCGGGCATGGACTACGACGCGCTGTTCCGCTGCGCGGACCAGGCCCTCTACATGGTGAAAAAGCACGGCAAGGGACATTACCGCTATTACCACGAAGACAACGACCAAATGGACCGGACCATCTCGGCGGTGTCCCCCATTGACGGGGCGGACGGCGCCGGGGCGGGCCCTGGGGAGGAGGAAGACGCATGACGCTGAAAGAGTGCTATGCCGCCCTGGGCGGCGATTATGACGACGTGCTGGGGCGGCTGCCCGAGCGGCTGGTGCAGAAATTTGTGCTGAAATTCCTCAACGACGGGAGCTATGACCTGCTGTGCCGCTCCCTGGCGGACGGCGACCGGGCGGAGGCTTTCCGGGCGGCCCACACCATCAAGGGCGTGTGCGCCAACCTGGGCTTCAGCGCCCTGCTGGAGTCCAGCGAACAGCTCACCGAGGCCCTGCGGGACGGCGCGCCCCCGCAGCCGGGGGAGGAGGAGCTGATCCGCCGGGTGGGAGAGGATTACCAGCGCACCGTTCAGGCCATTCAGGCCTTCCAGGGGGCGCTTGGGGCATGAAAAACAAGACGACGCGGTTCCTGATCACCAGCCTGATCGGGGTGGCCCTGCTTTGCGTGTGCGTCTTCTCCTTTTTTGCCATCCATATGAGCAACCAGAGCGCCCGCACCATCAACCAGGTGGGCACCCTCTATATGTCCAGCATGAGCCAGCAGATCTCCGTCCACTTTGAGAGCATCATCAGCCTGCAGATGGACCAGCTGAGAATGCTGACGGATACGATCACCTCCGACGCGGTGCACCGGGACCAGGCGCTGCAGGAGGAGCTTGTCGCCGGGGCGAAGGCCCGGGACTTCAACTACCTGGCCTTTTACAGCAGCGGCGGGGAGTTTGAAATGCTCCACGGCGACCAGCTCACCGTCACCGACCCGGAACCCTTCCTGGCGTCCCTGCGCAAGGGGGAACAGAAGGTGGCCATCGGCACCAACACCCGGGGGGAAAAGGTCATCCTGCTGGGGATGCCCTCGCCCCACGCGCCCACCCCGGAGCACAACTGCGCCGCCCTGGTGGCCGGCCTGCCGGTGAGCTACATCAGCGACAACCTCTCCCTGGAGGAGAACAGCGAGCGGGCCTACTCCTTTATCATCCGCCGGGACGGATCCTTCGTCATCCGCACCAACGAGGCCTACCGCAACAACTATTTCGAACGGGTCCGGGCCCTCTATGAGGACGTGAGCGGCATGACCGCGGACCAGTACATCGAGGCCCTTGACGCCGCCATGGCGGAAAACCGGGATTATACCACCGAGTTCGTTATGGGCGGGGAGCGCTTCCACCTGTACTGCACCCACCTGCCCTACTCCGAGTGGTACCTCATCACCTTCCTGCCCTACGGCTCCATGGACACCATTGTCAACGGCTTCAGCCGGGAATGGGGGAGCATGACCGTTTTCAGCGGGGTCATCATCCTCACCGCGCTGATGCTGGTGTTTTACAAATACTACGGCCTCACCCGGCAGCAGCTGCGGGAGGTGGAGGAGGCACGCCGGGCCGCCGAAGCCGCCCAGAAGGACGCGGAACACGCCAACCGGGCCAAGAGCGAGTTCCTGTCCAACATGAGCCATGACATCCGCACGCCCATGAACGCCATTGTGGGCATGACCGCCATCGCCACCGCCAACATCGACGACCAGCAGCAGGTGAAGAACTGCCTCAAAAAGATCACCCTGTCCAGCAAGCACCTGTTGGGCCTCATCAACGACGTGCTGGATATGTCCAAGATCGAGAGCGGCAAGATGACGCTGAATATGGACCAGATTTCCCTGCGGGAGGTGGTGGACAGCATCGTGTCCATCTGCCAGCCCCAGGTGAAGGCCAAACACCAGCAATTCGACGTGTTCATTCACGACATATCCACCGAGAACGTGCTGTGCGACAGCGTGCGGCTCAACCAGGTGATGCTCAACCTGCTGTCCAACGCCATCAAGTTTACCCCTGAGGGCGGGGAGATCCACATGGCCCTGTATGAGGAGGAATCCCCCAAGGGAGAGGACTTCGTGCGCATCCAGATCCAGGTGAAGGACAACGGAATCGGGATGTCCAAGGACTTCGTCAGCCACATCTTCGACTCCTTCGCCCGGGAGGACAGCGCCCGGGTCCACCGCACCGAGGGCACCGGCCTGGGCATGGCCATCACCAAGTTTATCGTGGTGGACGCCATGGGCGGCTCCATCGACGTGGACAGCGCCCAGGGCAAGGGCACCGAGTTCAATGTGACCCTGGACCTGGAGAAGGCGGACGTGGTGGAGGAGGACATGATTCTCCCCAACTGGAATATGCTGGTGGTGGACGACGACCGGCAGCTGTGCGAGTCCACCGCCGCCGCCCTCCAGTCCATCGGGGTGAACGCCGAATGGACCCTGGACGGAGAGAGCGCCGTGGAGATGGTGGTCAAACGCCACCAGCGGCAGGACGGCTACCATATCATTTTGCTGGACTGGAAGCTGCCCGGCATGGACGGCATCGCCACCGCCCGGCGCATCCGGGAGGCCCTGGGGGACGACGCGGTTCCCATCCTGCTCATCTCCGCCTACGACTGGGGCGAGATCGAACACAGCGCCCGGGAGGCGGGCATCACCGGCTTTATCTCCAAGCCCCTGTTCAAATCCACCTTGTTCAACTCCCTGCGCCAGTTCGCCGGGGACTTGGAGGAGAAGCGGGAGGAGGCGGCGCAGACAGAGCAGCGCCGGGACCTCTCCGGCAAGCGCATCCTGCTGGCCGAGGACAACGAACTGAACTGGGAGATCGCCTCCGAGCTGCTCAGCGAGGAGGGCCTGGTGCTGGACTGGGCGGAAAACGGCCAGATCTGCGTGGAAATGCTGAACGAGTCCCCGCCGGGCTATTATGACGCGATTCTGATGGATATCCGTATGCCCGTCATGGGTGGGTATGAGGCCACCCAGGTCATCCGCACCCTGGAGCGGCCCGACCGGGACCTGCCTATCATCGCCATGACCGCCGACGCCTTTGCCGAGGACGTGAAACGCAGCCTGGACTGCGGAATGAACGCCCACGTGGCAAAACCCATCGACGTGCGGGAGGTTATGCGCCTGTTGGACAAGTTTATCAAGTGACCAGAGGACCCTTGGCCGCGGCTGAGGGTCCTCTGCCGCTGTCCCGCCTCCGGCCTTGATTTTTCCAGTTTTTGGCGTTTAGAACGTTCACTTTGTTCACTTTAATCAAAGTTAGTGCGCAGGAAACGCTTGCGCTTTCTGGACCCTTGTGGTATAATGCAATAAAGTGCGCCGCATTGCGGCGAAACGGGGAAAGCCCCCAAGTGTGACAGCGAGCCCTCTCAGAAGCCCATTCCTGCGGCTGCGGCGGGGGCCTGCTTGTTGTTTACTTGGGAGAGGGCGGAAAATGCCATTTTTTGGACGGCCTTCAGGGCTTGCATTTTTCCCGGAGATGGTACATAATAGTTGGTATTCACCAGCGGGCGCCCGCCCGCGGAACAGGAGGCCAGTCGTGGATTTTTTGACGAGCAATTCCCAGCTCCTGCTGGAGAAATCCATGGGATTTCTATGGACCAAGCAGGCGGCGATCCTGGACAATATCGCAAACGCGGAGACCCCCAACTATAAGGCCAAGGTGGTCACGTTTGAGGAGAGCATCCGGGCCAAGCTGGAGGAGGCCGCCGCCCGGCCCAAAGGGGCGGGCCAGGCGGTGCGGGATGTCCTGGAGGACTCCGAGCTCCGGGTGTTCGAGGCCCAGGAGCAGACCCGCATGGACGACAACGGCGTGAACATCACCAGCGAGATGACCGAGCTGATGCGCAACGCCTATCAGCAGCAGTACGTGTATCAGGCCATCAACAAGCACTACGCCATCCTGCGGATGGCGGTAAAGGGCCAGTAAAAAGTAACGTTCGGGCCGCCGTGAGCGGCGCGGGCCGCTGCCGTCGGCACGGCACACGGCAATAGGAGGATATATCATCATGGGCTTTATGAATTCAATCAATATTGTGGGTTCCGGCCTGACCGCCCAGCAGTTGCGGCTGGATATTGTGGCGGAAAATGTGACCAACTCTCAGACGACCCGGGTGGAGAACGGCGAGGGCGCCTACCGCCGCAAAATGGTGGTATTCGAGGCGGTCAGCGGCCGCGATTCGTTCCGGGCCGCTTTGGCGCGTGCCTCCAACGGGCTCATCGCCAACACGGAGCAGCCCACCCCCGCCGCCGGCGGCGTGCGGGTCACCGAGATCGTGGAGGACGAGTCCCCCATGAAGCTGGTGTACGACCCCACCCACCCCGACGCCGACGAGGACGGCTACCTGGAGCTGCCCAACGTGGATATGGTGAAAGAGATGGCCGACGCCATGGCCGCCACCCGGGCTTACGCCTCCAACGTCACGGCGCTCAACACGCTGAAATCCGTCATCTCCAGCGGCCTGGAGATCGGCCGGTAAGGCCGCGCGGCACAATATGACAAACAATCTGGTTGCAAAGGAGCGAGGCTGCCATGAGCGCACCCATTGACGGAATCACCGGAATCCCCAAGAACGCGGGCATTGCCGGCATCACCAACCCCATTCAGAAAATTGCTTCCCCCGTCCAGGCCGGGGAAGAGGACAAGGCCGTCGGCCTGGACGAGGTGAAGGAGAGCTCCTTCGGATCCCTGTTCACCGACCTGATCCAGAACGTGAGGGACACTGACGCGGAGTTCACCCAGGCGCAGTACCTGCTGGCCACCGGACAGCTGGACAACCCCGCCCAGCTGGGCATCGCCGGATATAAGGCCGAACTCGCTGTGGATATGCTGATCCAGCTGCGGAACCGCGCGCTGGACGCCTACAACGAGCTGAAAAACATGAATGTTTGATGACGCCGGGCCGTTAGGCCCGGCAACAACGCGGAGAGCGGGGTCGATGGCACTTGAACACGGAAAAGCTGAAGGGCTATTGGGAAAAAGTGAAGGGAGCTCTGGGCAATCTTTCCAAAAAAGTTAAGATTCTGATTGTGGCGGTCTTGGCGGCCCTGGTTGTTTTCGCGGTGGGCCTGGCGGTTTTCTTCAACACCCGGCCCTATGCCACCCTCATTGACGGGGCCTCCGCCGAAGAGACCGCCACCGTCCTCACCTGGCTGGAAGGCCAGGGGGTCACGGATTTCCGCATGGAGGGATCGGGCACCATCCTGGTGCCCCAGGCCCAGGCCACCAGCCTGAAGGCCAAGCTGCTCCAGGAGCAGTACTCCTCCTCCAACGCCCCCTACAGCGGGTATTTTGAGCGGGTCAGCGCCCTGTCCACCGTGCAGGATCGGAACGTGGCCAAGCTGTCCGCCCTCGTTGAGGAGATTGAAAAAACCATCCGCAAGTTTGACGGCGTGCGGGACGTGAGCGTGAACATTGAGCTGGGCGAGGACCGGGGCTACGTGCTGGACACCAACAACGTGGTCAACGCCTCCGCCGGGGTGATACTCACCATGGACGGCGACAAGCTGCTCTCCACGGGACAGGCCAACGCCATCCGCAACTACATATCCCACAGTGTGGCCGCCCTGGATGTGGACGATGTGTCCATTCAGGATACCAGGGGCAACATCTATGACGGGATGGACTTGGAGGGCGGCAATACCGCCGCCGACGCCACCGCCCTGGCCCTCCAGACCGAGCAGTGGTGGGCCAACCAGATCCGCAGCCAGATCGAGCAGCAGCTGTTCAAAATGTACGGCGAGGAGAACGTGGGCGTCACCGTCCGCTGCAACGTGGAGCTGGGCGAGAAGACCGTCAACGACTATGAGGTCCGGCTGCCCGACTTCGCCGAGGACGGGTCCACCGAGGGCGCGGGCATCATCGGCACAAAGTTCTACAGCTGGCAGCTGCGGGCGGATGACGACACCGTGGCCGGCGGCCTGGTGGGCACCCCCTCCAATTCCGAACTGCCCACCTATGTGGAGAACGGCGAAACCATCCAGGGCCTGCTGGGCCGGCTGGGCGCCGAGGGCAGCATTGAGTACGACAACTCCAAAACCCAGACCCAGATGATTATCACCGCCGCTACCTTGAAGGACGTGACGGTGTCGGTGTCCATCAACTCCACCGCCTCCGGCCCCATCGACCTGGAGGCCATGACCCGCCACGTGGCGGTGTCCGGCGGCATCCAGGCCCCCCTGGAACTGCCCGACGGCGTCACCGAGGCGGACTATCTGGCCCGGAAGGTGTCCGTGCTGAGTACCCCGTTCTATCAGGCGCCCGAGCAGCCCACCCCGCCCTCCGGCTGGGAGGCCCTGGGTATTCCCGTTTGGGTGCCCATCGCCGCCGGCGTCGGCCTGCTGGTGTTTGCCATTATCCTCACCGTCATCCTGATGCTGCGGCGCAGGAAGCGCAAGAAGCAGCAGGAGGAAGAGCGGGCCGTGGAGGAGCTGCTGGCTACCGCCATGCCCGGGCAGTCCGTGGAGCTGGGCCCGGACGGCCAGCCCTTGGAGCCCGGGGTCGAGATCGAACTGGACGAGGAGGGCAATCCCGTGTCCGGCGCCGACGTGATGGACCTGCACACCGAGCGGAGCATGGAATTGCGGCAGAACATCCGGGATTACGTGGACGAAAACATGGAGGTCGCGGCTCTGCTGATCAAGAGCTGGCTGAAGGAGGATGGAGACAATGGCTGACGCCGCAGTCAAGGAACAGGCACCGGCCCCCTCCGCCGAGACCAAGGCCCATCCCAAGAAAAGGCTGGAGCACGAGGTTCCCCTCACGGGAGCCCAGCGGGCGGCCACCGTCATCATCGCCCTGGGCGCGGAGCGGGCCTCCGCCCTGTACAAGCACATGGAGCCCGACGACGTGGAACAGCTCACCCTTGAGGTGGCCAAGATGGGTTTCCTGGGGTCGGAACAGACCGAGCAGATCCTGTACGAGTTCTACCAGCTGTGCCGCACCAACCGCGCTGTCACCGAGGGCGGCCTGGAGTACGCCCGGACGGTGCTGGAAAAGGCCTATGGCGCCCAGGCGGCCGACGAGCTGCTGGGCAAGGTGACAAAGTCGCTGCAAAACCGCTCCTTCTCCTTTATGGAAAAGGCGGACGACAAGTCCCTGTTCTCCGCCCTCCAGAACGAGCGGCCCCAGACCATCTCCCTGGTACTGTCCTATGTGGACCCGGACAAGGCCGCCGGGGTCATCTCCCAGCTGGACGAGAAGCGCCAGGTTCAGGTGGTGGAGAGCATGGCCAAGATCGAGAGCGTGTCCCCCATCGCCGTCAAGATCATCGAGGCAGAAATGCGCAAGAAGTTCTCCAACATTGTCACCAACGCCAACGTCAAGGTGGGCGGCATCGACTATGTGGCCGATGTGATGAACAACCTGGACCGCACCAGCGAGAAAAATATCTTCGACGGCCTGTCCGCCTATGACCAGGAGCTGGCCGACGAGATCCGCAAGCGTATGTTTGTGTTTGAGGACATCATCACCATGGACGACCGCTCCGTGCAGCGCTTCGTCCGGGACTGCGACCCCAGAGACCTGGTGCTGGCCCTCAAGTCCGCCAACGAGGAGGTTTCCAAGAAGCTCCTCAGCAATATGTCCACCCGTATGGCTCAGAACATCCGGGACGACCTGGAGATCACCACCAACGTGCGCATGAAGGACGTGGAGGACGCCCAGCAGCGCATCGTGGATATCATCCGCGACCTGGAGGAAAAGAACGAGATCGTGATCGCAAAGGGCGGAAAGGACGATATCATTGCCTAACATATTCAAAGCGTTCCGCCGGGGCGGGGAAAAGGATGACGCCGAAACCAGGGTGGAGCCATACCTGTTCCCCGACGCGTCGGAGCTGGTGGTAGAACTGGAGGAAGAGCCGCCCGCCCCGGAAGACCCCCCGCAGGAACCGGAGGAAATGGGGTTCGACGTGCTGGTGACGGACCCGGAGCTGGACGGGGAACCTGAGCCGGAGCCGGAGACCGGGCCGGAACCGGAGGAGAACCCCATTACCTTTGCCCAGATTCAGGCGGAGGAGATCCTGGCCGACGCCCGGCAGGACGCGGAGCGCATCGCCCGGCAGGCCCGGGAAGAGGCGGAGCGGATCCTTCAGCAGGCCCGGGAGGAGGCCGCCCAGGAGGCCGAGGCGGTGTTCGCCAAGGCCCGGGAGGAGGGCTACGTCCAGGGCATGGCCCAGGCAGCCCAGGAGTCCAAGGCCCTCCGGGAGGAGCAGGCCCAGCGCCAGGAGGAGGAGGTCCACCGCTTTATGGAGCAGGCGGGGGTCGCCCTGGACCGCCAGATGGACCAGAGCGTGGCCGACCTGCGGGACCTGGCCCTGGCGGTGGCGGAAAAGGTGGTGTGCGTCAGCCTGAAGAGCAGCGCCGACGTGATCAGCCGGATGATCCAGACCGCCATTGATAAGAGGAAGAAAAAAGAGTGGGTGCACATATACATCTCTGAGTGCGACGCCAAGCGGCTCACCCAGATCCCCGCGTCCCTGTCCGGCGCGCTGACGGCCCTGTCCGACCGGGTGCGCATCATCCCCATGGCGGACGACGAGTCGGGCACCTGCATCATCGAAATGCCCGACGAGATCGTGGACGCCAGCGCGGCCACCCAGCTGAACAACCTGCGGACCATCCTGATGGACACCGCCAACAGCGCGTCGGGGATGAACCTGTTTTAACGAGAGTTTGGGGAGCCTCCTTTCTCCCAGGCCGGGAACGAGGCTCTGAGGCATACGGCCGGTGGAGTAAATCATGCCTTCCGTATTTCAACAAATGACCCGCCAGGTGTATAACGCGGAGCCCTACAGCCTGACGGGAAAAATCGAGAATATTGTGGGTATGTCCATCGAGGCATCCGGCGGCCGGGCCGCCGTGGGCGACATCTGCCGCATTTACAACGGCGATTCCGGCGGGCAGGTCACCGCCGAGGTGGTGGGCTTTAAAAACGACCACATCCTGCTCATGCCCTACTCGGACATGAGCGGCATCTCGGCGGGCAATTTCGTGCGCAACACCGGGCGGCAGCTCACCCTCCACGTGGGGGAGTTCCTCCGGGGGCGCATCATCAACGCCCTGGGCCAGCCCATCGACGGCAAGGGCCCCTTCGAGGGGGGCACCTCCTACTGCGTGGGGGGCGGCTACATCAACCCCCTGCAGCGCCCCCCCATCCGGGAGCGCATCCAGTTCGGCGTGAAGGCCATCGACGGGCTCATTACCATTGGAAAGGGACAGCGCATCGGCATATTCGCCGGGTCCGGCGTAGGCAAGTCCACCCTCATGGGCATGATCGCCAAGAATGTCACCGCCGACATCAACGTCATCGCCCTGGTGGGCGAGCGCGGCCGCGAGGTGCTGGAATTCGTCCAGAAGGACCTGGGCGAGGAGGGCATGAAGCGGTCCATCCTGGTGGTGGCCACTTCCGACCAGCCCGCCATGCTCCGTATGCGGTGCCCCAGCGTGGCCACCGGCATCGCGGAGTTTTTCCGGGACCAGGGGTACGACGTGCTGCTGATGATGGACTCCCTCACCCGTTTCGCCATGGCCCAGCGGGAGATCGGCCTGGCCATCGGCGAGCCGCCGGTGTCCCGGGGCTACACCCCCTCTATGTACGCGGAAATGCCCAAGCTGCTGGAGCGCAGCGGCAATTTCAGCAAGGGCTCCATCACCGGGGTGTACACCGTGCTGGTGGAGGGCGACGACACCAACGAGCCCATCGCCGACACAGTCCGGGGCATTTTGGACGGGCACATTGTCCTGTCCCGGCAGCTGGCCAACTCCAACCACTACCCCGCCATTGACATCAGCGCCAGCATCTCCCGCCTGATGGTGGAGATCGTCCCGCCGGAGCACCGGCAGCTGGCCTCCCGCATCCGGGATATCATGAGCGTCTATGAGAAGAACGCCGACCTGGTGGCCATCGGGGCCTACAAGCCGGGCACCAACCGCAAGCTGGACTTCGCCATGTCCAAGATTGACGCGGTGAACGACTTCCTCACCCAGGACGTGAATCAGGCCTTTACCTACGACCAGAGCGTGGAGGAAATGGCCAAGATCCTCAAATAAACCGGCGAGGTGTAGAAATAGATGAAAAAATTTAAATTCTCCCTGGATTCAGTGCTCTCCTATAAAGAACAGGTGCTGGAGTCCCTCCAGGGCGAGCACGCCGTCATCCTGGCCCGGGTCCGGGAGCAGGAGGCGGCGCTGGAGGCGGCCTGGCGGGACTACCGGGACTGCAACGAGGAGTACCGGCAGCGCAAGGCTGAGGGGTTGAGCATTGCCGACGCCATGTTTTACCAGAACGGCCTGCGGGTCCTGGAGGCAAGGATCGACCAGGAGACCCGCCGCCTGGAGGAGCTGAAACAGCAGGAGGAGGCCAAACGGCAGGAGGTCGTGGACGCCAAGATCGACACCTCCTCCATTGAGAAGCTGAGGGAGCACAAGCTGGAGGACTACCACAAGGCGGTCCAAAAGGCCGAGGAGGCCCTCATCGACGAGTTTGTCAGTTCCGCCCGGGCCCGGGCCGCCGTCGGCGCATAAAATGGTTCTGAACGGCGCCTGCGCCGTTTGGAAATAGATACTTTTATGTTAAGGAGGTGTAAGGAATTATGGAACAGACGAGCAACGTGGTCATGTCGATGCTTCAGACCATGGCCAGCCAGGCCGCCGGCATCCCCAAGACGGGCAGGGGCGACCTGGAAAACGATTTCCAGAAGCTGCTGGAGGAGAAGTCTCAGGAAAAGGACCCCCTGATGGAGCAGCCCGCCAAGAGCGAGACCAAGCCCCAGGCTTCTGCCCCGAAAAAGGACAAGGCCCCCGTCCAGAAGCAGGAGGACCCCGTGGAGCAGGCCAAAAAGCTGGCGGAGCAGGGCGCCTGGTTTACCCAGCCCGGCATCGGGTTTGTGGACATGGACCTGGCCACCGGCGAGATCCGCGCAGCCTATGAGCCGGGTGAGTATATCCTGGCGCACCTGGGTGAGCGCACCGAGGTCATCCCCATCGCCGGCCTGGATCCGGACCAGATGCAGGAGCTCAAGCAGATGCTGGGCGACCTGGGGCAGGTGATCGACGTGTCCGACCCCGAGGCGGACGCCATGCTGGAGGCCACCGACCCCACCGTGGAGCACGGCCCCGCGCAGCTGCTGGAAAAGATGGCCGGCCAGGAGGCCGGGCAGGCGGTCCAAAAGGGCGTGGCGGAGGCCCAGCCCCAGGAGGACAGCGGCGAGGACGGCAACAGCATGATGGAGCTCACCGCCGGCCAGCAGGCTCCCCAGCGCGTCTTCCGGGATGTGGAGGCCGTCCCCGTGAAAGTGGGCGAGGCGTCCGGCGAGGAGCAGGCTGAAACCCCCAATGTGGCCCAGCAGATCGACGTCCAGCTGGCCCAGGCCCTGGAGAGGGGCGAGTCCATGGTTCGCATCCGGCTCAACCCGGAGAACCTGGGCGAGGTCACGGTGGAGATCAGCCAGAGCGCCGACGGCATCCTGCGGGTGGCCCTCAGCGCCCACAGCGGCGAGACCCGCTCCCTTCTGGAGCGCCACGCCGGCGACTTGCAGGGGCTGCTCAACAGCCGCACCCAGCAGACCGTGGAGGTGGAGGTCCAGCGGGGGCAGGAGAGCCAGCAAAACCAGAACCAGCAGCGCCAGCAGGGCTACGACGGCCACAACGGCCACGCCCAGGACGGCCAGGAGCAGGAGCGCCGGCAGCGCCGGACCCACACCAGCAGCCAGGACTTTATGCAGCAGCTGCGGCTGGGTCTCATCCCCATGGACGGAGAATCTTAAACGGAAGGGAGTGCACAGGCACAAATGGGAACCTATTCAATGGCTGACATCGCGAACCTGACCAACTCGGCCAGCCTGGTAAAAGCGGAAAACAGCACCAGCCGGAAGGGCAACACCGATCTGGATATGCAGGACTTCCTCCAGCTGATGGTGGTGCAGCTTCAGAACCAGACCATCGACAACGCCATGGACACCAGCGAGATGATGAGCCAGATGGTGCAGATGCAGATGGTTTCCGCCATCACCAACATGACCGAGACCAGCATCATGAGCTACGCCAGCTCCCTGGTGGGCAAGGTGGTCACCATCGGCCTGGTCCAGGGCGACAGCCTGGAGGAGCGGGAAGTTGTGGTCATCGGCACCGGTATGTCCAACGGCCAGCAGGTTATTTTCGGCAAGGACGGCAAGGGCAATGTGGAGACCTATTCCCTGAACCAGATTATGGCCGTGGGCCAGCTGCCCCCCCTGGAGGGTGAGGAAGTGCCCGGCGGCGGCGACGGCGAGGACGGCGGCAAGGTGGACGGCGGCGAAGGCGCCGAGGGCGCCGGCAAGCCCGGCGAGGGCGGCGGCTCTGAAGAGGGCGAAACCCCCAGCGTCCCCGATACGCCCCCCGAGACCCCCCAGATGATCGAGAGCCCCGAGTACACCGGCGACCAGGGCGCGCCTACCGATAACGCCTGAGAAAATGAGGTGACAATAAGATGATCCAGCGTGTATCAGGACTACAGCGCAGGGAAGCGCCACCGGCCCGGATACAACAGCGCGATCCGGCGGGCGGCGGCTTCGGAGAGCTGCTCCAGCAGGAGCTGGCGAAAAGCGGCCAGCCGTCCCAAAGCGTGGCATTTTCCAAACACGCCATCTCCCGGGCGCAGGAGCGGGGCATCGAGGTCACGCCAGACCTGATGGACCAGCTGGCGGGCAGCGTCATCCGGGCCCAGGCCAAGGGGGCGACCAACATCCTGGCCATGGACTCTGAAAAGGCGTTTATCATCAATGTGCCCAATGCCAAGGTCATCACCGCCATCACCCAGGAAGAAATGAGAGAAAATATCTTCACCAATATTGACGGCGCCGTTTTCCTGTAATAGAATAGACAGACTGAGGGCAGGACCGGATGCGGATGCCTTCGCCCCCCGCCCGATTGGCGGGGGGCGGGCGGCGCCAAACCGAAAGGAGTAACTTTTCAACTATGACTGGTGCAATGTATGCGGCCATCGCGGGTCTGCGGACCCATATGCAGAACCTGAACGTCATCGGCAACAACGTAGCCAATGTGAATACCGCCAGCTACAAGTCCAGCCGGGCTATTTTCAAGACTTCCCTCTACACCACCATGACCGGCGGCTCCGACGGCACCCCCGTCATGGGCGGCACCAACCCCTCCCAGATTGGCTACGGCTCCAACGTGTCCACCATCGACATCGACATGAGCACGGGCAACTACAACGTCACCGGCAAGCCCACCGACTGTATGCTGGACGGCGACGGCTTCTTCCTGGTGGGCGACAAGGAGATCGCCAACAACTTCGACGGCACCGCCAACGACGTGGACCGGCTCACCTCCCTGAAGCTCACCCGGGTGGGCAACTTCGAGTTCAAGGCCGACGGATACTTCGCCAACAACGACGGCAACGTGGTGTACGGCTTCCTGTGCGTGGGCAAGTACGGCGACGAGAACCACCCCATCAAGACGGGCGGCGCCAACGACCCCGCCAACGCCATCGACCTGCCCGAGGGCAAGAAGATCGGCGACCCCATCTTCAGCGACCAGCTGGTGCCCCTGCGCTACCCCTGCATCAAGGAGGGCACCAAGTACTTCCAGAAGAACGCCGACGGCACCCTCAAGGAAGTCACCGCGGCGGACGCGCTGGTGGACCCCGCTGATCCCAGCAAAGGGGTGAAGGACGGCTTCGAGGCCAAGAAGTCCAAGGTGATCGCCTACCCCACCGCGGACGCCAGCGGCGTGAACGACGCCACCATCAACACCGGCACGGATACAGACCCGGTGATCGAGGCGCTGCCCCGGGGCCTGTTCAACGGCATCTCCATCGACAAGGTCACCGGTATGATTACCGGCACCAGCAACGATACCGGCGAGGTGGTCACCATCGGCTGCATCGCCGTGGGCCTGGTGACCAACCCCAACGGCGTGACCAACGAGGGCGACAACTACTACAAGGCGGGCCCCGGCTCCGGCGACCTGCGGGTGGCCATCCTGGGCGGCAACGCCGAGGCCATGGGCATCACCCAGATCAACGCCTCCAAGTACTCCGTCACGGACGCCAACGGCAACCCCGACCCCAACGCCACCGTCCCCACCATCGACGGGTTGAGCCCCCGCACCACCGACACCAAGTGCCTGTCCAGCGGCCTGGAGATGTCCAAAACCGACCTGGCCCAGGAGATCGCCAACATGATCCTCACCCAGCGTGGCTATCAGGCCAATACCCGCATCATCACCGTGACCGACTCCATGCTGGAAGAGTTGGTCAATATGAAGCGCTGATAAGTTCTGAAACGGCCCGGGGAGAGCCGGACTCTCCCCGGGCTGCCCCCCTGTAGTCCTGTCATGAGGAGAGAAGGAGGCTTACACGATGATTGTTTTGACAAAACGCAACCACGAGAAGTTCCTGGTCAACCACCTGCAGATCGAGTATATTGAGACCATCCCCGAATCCAAGATCGTCATGATGAACCACGACTATTACCTCGTCCGCGAGAGCACCGAGGAGATCATAGAGAAGATCGCCCGCTACAACGCCAAGGTTATGGACATCCACCGGGAGATCACGGTCGTAGACAATCGCTGAGGACCGCCCCAGGCCGGGTGCTGGGGCACAGGCCCGCAATCGACAGGCGAGACAGACAGAGGCCGGAACAGGCACGGCTGCCGCCTGAGCTGTTGGAGGTAGAGCTGCGTAATGAATATCACCTATATCATCGGCCTGGTGGCCGCCCTCCTGGTATTCCTGCTGGGCTGCGTGCTGGGCATCAACATCGGCCCCAAGGCGGCGGGGTTGGAACCCATCACCTTCACCCCCACAAACCTGTGGAACTTCTTCGACGCCGCCAGTATCTTCATCGTCATCGGCTGTACCTTTGCCATCGTGGTGGCCAGCTTCCCGGGGGACACCCTGGCGGCCATCCCGAAGCACTTCGGGGTCATCCTCAACGCCAACAAGTTCGACCCCATGAAGTACATCGACCAGCTGGTGGACCTGGCCCAGACCGCCCGTAAAAACGGACTGCTGGCCCTGGAAGGCAAGGCCAACGAGCAGGAGGACCCCTTCTTCAAAATGGCCATCATGCTCATCGTGGACGCCAACGACCCGGACAAGGTCCGCGCCATCCTGGAGAACGACATTGAGTGTATGTCCGCCCGGCACGAGGACGCCGCCGCCCTCTACGACAAAGCGGGGTCGGTGGCCCCGGCCTTCGGCATGGTGGGCACGCTGGTGGGCCTGATTAATATGCTGAACAACATGGAGTTAAGCGGGGACGGGGGCTCGTCCATCGGCAAGGACATGGGCACGGCCCTGATTACCACCCTGTACGGCTGTATCCTGGCCCATATGATCTTCGGCCCCATCGCCAACAACCTTCGGACCCGGGACAGCGAGGAAGTGCTGTGCAAGCAGATCATCGTGGAGGGCATCATGTCCATCCAGTCCGGCGAGAACCCCAAGGCCCTGCGCGAGAAGCTGCTGACCTATATTCCCCAGGGCAAGCGCACCGAGGGCGGCAAGGCCGCCGCCAGCGGGGAATAAGCCCAAGCCCCGCATATGCGTGGCGTAAGGAGTTGAGATCAACGTGAAAAAGAAAAAAAGCGGCGGCGGCGGCGCAAACTGGATGGATACATACGGCGACATGGTGACGCTGCTGCTGTGCTTCTTTGTTCTGCTGTACTCCATGTCCACCATCAGCGAGGAAAAATGGCGGGCCATCGTCACCAGCTTCAACCCCTTCGCCCAGGAGGACCCCACCGATCCCGTGGGCAACAACGGCCCCGTGGCCGACCCAGCGGACGAATCCCAGGGCGGTTACCCCGCCGAGCCCGATGTGGCCGCCCAGCGGGATATTGAGGAGACCATGGAGGAGCTGCTGCTGGCCATCCAGACGGCGGTGTCCGAGGAGGGCTGGCAGAGCGTTGTCCAGGTGTCCATGGAGGGCGGCGACGTGTACATCTCCTTCCGGGACAGCGTGTTCTTCAACGCGGACAAGTACGACCTGCTGCCCGAGGGCCAGGCCATCCTGGGCAGCCTGTGCCCCCTGCTGAACGAGGCGGAGGACGCCATTGACGAGATCCGCATTCAGGGCCACACCGCCCAGGGCTCCCCCAACCGGCGCAACGATCCCTGGAACGATATGCAGCTGGCCGCCAACCGGGCCATCGCGGTGACGCTGTTCCTCCGGGACAACAGCAACATCCACCCCACCCGCATCATCCCGGAGAGCTACGGACAGTGGCGGCCCATCTCCAGCAACAAGACGGCGGAGGGCCGCGCCCCCAACCGCCGGGTGGAGATGGTCATCAGCGGGCGGGACCTGAGCGCGGAGGCCTTCAACGAGGCCATGTCCAACTATATGACCACAATCGACGGGGACGCGCCGGGCCAGTCCGCGGCCCCATAAACCCATGAGACGCGCATTCGCAGATAAGGTGAGGTGATTCGATGGCTGAGGTATTGTCGCAGAGCCAGATTGACGCGCTTTTGAACTCTATGCGCAGCGGAGGCGACGCGGAAAAGGCGGAGGAGAAGCAGCCGGAGAAAAAATACCGCAAATACGACTTCACCACCCCCCGCAAGTTTACCAAGGACCGAATCAAGATGCTCAACGGCATCTTCGAGAACTATACCCGTGTTATCAGCTCCCGGCTCAACGCCCAGTTGCGCACCAGCTGCGAGATCACGGTGGAGAGCATTGAGGAGCAGAAGTTCTACGAGTTCAACAACGCCCTCACCGAAGGGGACGTGCTGGCTATGGTGAACGTGACCATTCACCCGAGAACGGAGGGCGGGGAGGACATCATAGCGGAAGATCCGGTGATGGTGTACCTGTCCACCTCCACGGCGCTGGGGATGATGGACCGCATGATGGGCAGCGAGAGCGACGCGGAGCGGGAGGTCCCCCTGGGCTACGCCTACACCGACCTGGAGCTCCAGCTCTACGAGCACATCATCCGCGACATTATCGCCCTGATGGGCAGCAGCTGGGAGAACTATGTGCCCGTCACCTTTGAGTATGAGCGCACCCAGGTGAATCCCACCCTGGTTACCCTGCTGAATCTGGACGAGACCGTGGTGCTGGTGGACATGAAGCTGGACTTCGGCGGCAGCGAGGGACGGATGAGCGTAGTGCTCCCGGGCAATGTGCTGATGAGCGTATTCGGCGAGGTGAACCGGGAGAGCATGGGCCGGAAGATGGCCAGCGAGGACAACTCGGAGGAGATCTTCGACCAGCTGCGCGACTCCACCCTGGAGATCATCGCCGAGCTGGGCGACACGCAGCTCTCCCTCAGCGATATCTACCATCTGAATGTTGGCGACGTAGTGGACCTGGGGCGGAGCAAGGACTCCCCGGTGTTCCTGGAGATCGGCGGTTATCAGTGGTTTACCGGACGCATGGGAACCCACAAGAAAAACATGGCCATCAAGATAGACGAGGTATGCTATTCGGCCGAACAAAGGAGCGAGTAAGCGATGGAGAAGGAAATGTTCAGCCCAATGGCGATAGACGCCTTGGGCGAAATGATGAATATCAGCCTGGGCTCCTCGGCCACCGCGGTGTCAAATATGCTGGACCATCGGGTGGATATCACCACGCCCACCGTCTCCGTAGTGGACGTGAAGGATTTCTCCCTGGGCAACCTGGAACCGGCCATCGGTGTGGAGATCAAGTACGTGGAGGGCCTGGAGGGCAGCAACATCATGCTGCTCAAGCGCAGCGACATCAAGGTTATCGTAGATATCCTCATGGGCATGGAGACCGCCGACGAGGATTTCGAGCTCAACGAGCTGACCATCAGCTGCGTGTGCGAGGTCATGAACCAGATGATGGGCTCGGCGGCCACCGCTATGTCCGACTTTCTGGGCTTCCGGGTGGATATCTCCACACCCCAGTCGTTTGAGCTGGACAATCTGGATCAGTTCAAGCGGGAGCATCTGCCCCAGGGCGCGGACCAGATCGTGGTGGTGCGGTTCTTCTTGAGAATTGAGAACGCGCTGGAGAGCGAGTTCATGAACGTCATGTCGGTGGCTCTGGCCAAGGAGCTGCTGAAAAGCCTGGGCCTGGAGGACGAGGTGACGTCGGCCGTAGAGGGCGCCCAGCCCGCCGCCCCGGCGGAGGAGCCGCCCAGCAACCGCCAGATGAGCCAAGAGGAGATTGAGGCTATGCTGGCGGGAAGCGCAGCCGCCGAACCCGCCCCGGCCCCCGCCCCGGCGGCGGAGCCCTCCGGCGGCGGGCACAAGATGACCCAGGAGGAGATTGAGGCCATGCTGGCGGGCGGCGCGGCCGCCGGACCCGCTCCGACCCCCGCCCCGGCGGCGGAGCCCTCCGGCGGCGGGCACAAGATGACCCAGGAGGAGATTGAGGCCATGCTGGCAGGCGGCATAGCCGCCGAACCCACGCCGCCCCCCGCGCCCCAGGTCCAGCAGCAGGCTCCCGCCGCCCAGGCCCCTGCCGCCGCGCCCCAGATGCCCACGATGCCTCAGATGGGCCAGCCGGGGCAGATGCCGGCCCCCTATCCTTACCCCGCCCCCGGCGGAGAGGGCCAGATGCAGGGCGGCTATATGGGCTACCCCCCCATGTACTATCCCCCTTATCCCTATCCCTATCCGCCGCAGCCTGAGAGCACGGTCCAGAAGGCCGCCCCCGAGCCGAAGCTCATCTCCACCAAGCCGGTGCACATGGAGGAGATGGACCCCATGGAGCGGCTGGGGAAGGAGCAGGCCCAGAACCTGGACCTCATCATGGAGGTGCCCCTCCAGGTGACGGTGGAAATCGGACGGGCCCGGCGGAAGGTGCAGGACATTCTGGAGTTCGCCAAGGGGTCCCTGGTGGTGCTGGATAAGCTGGCGGGCGACCAGGTGGACCTGTTCGTCAACGGCAAGTGCATCGCCCGGGGCGAAGTTGTGGTCATTGAGGACAACTTCGGCGTCCGCATCACTGAGATTGTGCAGACACCCGCGATTGAAATGCTGTCTGGAAAGAAAAAGTAACGCCGCACCGGCCCGCGCGCCCTGCGCCGGGCACACAACATAAATGGAAAAGGATGGATTACCATGGCTAAGAAAATTCTGTTAGTGGACGACGCCGCTTTTATGCGCAAGATGATCAAGGACACCCTGACCAAGAACGGCTACACCGAGGTGTTCGAAGCTGTGGACGGCGCCGACGCGGTGGAGAAGTTCAGCGAGATCGGCCCCGACCTGGTGGTTATGGACATCACCATGCCCAACATGGACGGCCTGGAGGCCCTGAAAGCCATCCGCGCCAAGGATGGCAGCGCCAATGTGGTGATGTGCTCCGCCATGGGGCAGGAGTCCATGGTCATGGACGCCGTGCGCTCCGGCGCCAAGGACTTCATCGTCAAGCCCTTTAAGCCTGACCGTGTCCTCAAGACCGTTACCTCCATTCTGGGCGCGCCCTGATGGGTAATTTCCCCCGCGGATTTGGCCTCGCCCTGGAGATATCGGCGCTGGATAATATCCTGTCCCTCATGTGGGTGCTGGTGTGCGTGGTGGTTATCATCGCGCTGGCATACCTGTTCACCCGGTACGTGGCGGGCCGGGGAGCCGGCCTCCTGGGCCAGTCCGGCGGCACGGAACGCTTCCAGGTGCTGGCCCGCCTCTCCCTGGGCCGGGAGCAGACCCTGGCGCTGGTCCAGGCCGGCGGCCGCTGGTTCTTGCTGGGCGTAGCCCCCTCGGGGGTGTCCCTGGTGGCGGAGCTCACCCAGGAGGAAGCTCAGGCCATCTGTCCCACGCCTCCAGACCGGCCGGCGCCCGTCAGCTTCCAGGAGGCGCTGCGGGCCGTGCTCAAGCAAAAGAAACCGAGGTGAGGATGGGATGCCGACCGACAGCTTGATTAACATCAACGGCGACAGCGTGCAGACGCTGGAAATCCTGTTCCTCACCACGCTCATCGCCCTGCTGCCCTCCCTGGTGGTGATGATGACCTCGTTTGCGCGGTACATCATCTCCCTGTCCTTTCTGCGCACCGCCATGGGCACCCAGCAGACCCCGCCCAACGTGGTGCTGGTGGGTATCGCCATCTTCCTCACCCTCATCACCATGAACCCCACCATCACCCGCATTCAGGATGAGGCGTGGGGGCCATACCGGGAGCAGGAGATCAGCCAGGAGGAATTTATTGACCTGGCGTCCGTCCCGCTGAAGGACTTTATGCTGGACAACACCCACTGGGACACCCTGGAGATGTACTGCAACCTGGCCCACGTGGATGAGCCACAGACCAGGGCGGAGGCCATGGAACTGCCCATGCGTCTGATTGTGCCCGCTTTCATGACCCAGGAGCTCCAGCGGGCGTTTTACATCGGCCTGCTGCTGTACCTTCCCTTCCTGCTCATCGACGTGGTGGTGTCCTCCACGCTGATGTCCATGGGCATGGTGATGCTGCCCCCGGCCATGATCTCTACCCCCTTCAAGCTGCTGCTGTTCGTGTCTGTCAACGGGTGGAACCTGCTGTTCTCCTCCCTGGTGCAGAGCGTCAATTGACGTTACCCCAAGGAAAGGAGGGTGACTTATGGATACAGGCCAAGTGGCCGACCTCATGCGGGAAGCGGTGGGCATCATCATCCGCCTGGCCAGCCCCATGCTGCTGCTGAGTATGGCGGTGGGCGTGCTGGTGGCCATCTTTCAGGCGGTCACGCAGATCCATGAGCAAACCATCGGCTTTGTGCTCAAGCTCGTGGTGGTAGGCACCGTCCTTCTGGTGGGCGGCGGCTGGATGATGGACACACTCCAAGACTTTACCCGGCAGATCTTTACCATGATCGCCAGCTGATTGGGAGGCGCCCATGATTGATTGGCCGGAGCTGACGCTGTTCCTGTTTGTCACCGCCCGCGTCAGCGGGTTCATCCTCTTCAACCCCATCCTGGGGCGCACCAACATTCCGGCCGCCTTCCGCTCGGGCATGGTCCTGGTCCTGTCCGTCTTTGTGACGGCGGTATCCGAACAGCAGCCTCCCTCTCCGTCCGGCGTGATGGAATTTTGCGTCCTGGTACTGCTGGAGATCGCGGTGGGCTTCCTGCTGGGTATGGCGGTGAATTTTTTCTTTTACATCCCGCAACTGGCCGGCTCCATGATCGACACCCAGATGGGTATGATGATGAATCAGATGTATGACCCCGGAGCGTCGGCCAATATGTCCACCACCGGGCAGCTGCTCAACACGCTGATGACCCTGCTGTTCTTCGCCGGGGGCGGGCACCTGACGCTGCTGCGGATGTTTCTCACCTCGGAGGAGGTGGTGCCCCTGGGGCAGGTATCCATTGGGCTGCCCGCCTATCAGTTGATGCTGGAGCTGTTCGTGGAGTGCTCCGTGCTGGGGGTGAAGCTGTGTATGCCCATTCTGGCGGCGGAGCTTGTGGCCCAGGTGGGTATGGGGGTGCTGATGAAGGTCATCCCTCAGATCAACGTGTTTGCCATCAACATTGAGCTGAAGGTTATCGTGGGCCTGACGCTTCTGCTGGTGCTGATGATCCCGTTCAGCGAATTCCTGATCCAGGCGGAAATGGCCATGCTCGACAGCCTGGAAGACCTGCTGGTTCTCAGCGGGTGAGGCCCGCCGGCAAAATATGGCGTAACGAATTGAAATGAACCCCGTTCCCCGCCCTTCCGGCCCAGTGGAGAACGCGCGCAGAAGGCCAAGGGGGGATGGACGTTGGCCGCCGAAGGCAATAAGACAGAAAAAGCGACGCCAAAAAAACGGCGGGACGAACGTAAAAAGGGAAACGTCCTCATGAGCCGCGACGCGGTGGCGGTGGCCACCCTGCTGGGCACCTTTCTTACGCTGTGGCTGCTCACCGGCGCGTTTGCCGAACAGCTGGCCGGCTTTATGGCCCTGTGCGTGGCCATAGCGGGGCAGGAGGCCAGAGAGGTGTCCAGCGTGTTGGAGGAGGTGTCCGTTCAGGCCATCGCGCTGCTGGGGAGAACCGTGGGGCCGGTGGTGGCGGTGGCCATCCTGTGCGCCGTGGCGGCCACCTTCGCCCAGACCCGGTTCCTCGTCACCACCGAGCCGCTGAAGCCAAAGTTCAGCCGCCTCAACCCCCTGGAGGGCTTTAAGCGGCTGTTCTCCCTGCGCAGCCTGGTGGAAACGCTGAAGAACCTCATTAAGATCATCATCCTCATGACGATCATCTTCCTGAGCGTCCGGGATATGTTCCTGGAGAGCTCCAACTACCTGTACACCGACCTCCCCGTCATCTGCGCACACCTGGTGGAGGTGACGGCAGGAATGGTAATGCGCATCGCGATTGCCTTCGTGGCGGTGGCCGTCATGGATTTCTTCTACCAGTGGTGGGAATTCGAGCGCGGCATGAAGATGACCAAGCAAGAGGTTAAGGAAGAATTCAAACAGATGGAAGGCGATCCCCAGGTGAAGGGGAAGATTAAGGAGATCCAGCGCCGCCGGGCCCAGCAGCGGATGATGCAGCAGGTGCCCGGGGCGGACGTGGTCATCCGTAACCCCACCCACTTCGCCGTAGCCCTGCGGTACAAGCCGGACAAGGACGACGCCCCCATCGTGCTGGCCAAGGGCCAGGATAACGTAGCCATGCGCATCGTTCAGATTGCCGAGGATCACAAGATCGCGGTGATTGAGAACGTCCCTCTGGCCCGGGCGCTGTACGCCCAGGCGGAGCTGAACCAGTTCATCCCACCCGACCTGTACGGGCCGGTGGCGGAGGTGCTGGTGTATATCTTCAAGCTGAACGGCAAGAAGCAGATCGTCAAGTAACAGGCCCCGCAGGGCCCCGCGCCCCCGGCCTTCGGCAGTTCTCCCTCCCGCGGGGACGGGGACGCGGAAGCAAGCAGACTTTTCTCCGGCGAAGGAGGTGTGACCCGCCATGCTCAAACGCATTCTTGACAATGCCATAGCGCTGTTTGTGGTGGTTGTGGTCATGTTCCTGTTCATCCCGCTGAACCCCGCCATCCTGGACATCCTGCTGGTGGTCAACATTGGGCTGTCCATCATGATCCTGATGATCACCATGAACATCTCCGACGCGCTGGAATTTTCCATTTTCCCGTCCCTGCTGCTCATTACCACCCTGTTCCGGCTGGGCATGAACGTGTCCAGCACCCGGATGATCCTCACCACCGGCGACCCCGGCGTGGTCATCCGCAACTTCGGCCAGCTCATCACCCAGGGCGACATCGTGGTGGGCTTCGTGATCTTCTTTATCATTGTGCTGGTGCAGCTCATCGTCATCACCAAGGGCGCGGAGCGCGTGTCCGAGGTGGCCGCCCGGTTCACCCTGGACGCCATGCCCGGCAAGCAGATGGCCATCGACGCCGACCTGTCCTCCGGCCTCATCGACGAGCAGCAGGCCCGGGTACGCCGGGAGAAGATCCAGAAGGAGGCCGACTTCTACGGCGCCATGGACGGCGCCACCAAGATCGTCAAAGGCGACTCCACCATGTCCATCATCATCACCGTCATCAACCTGGTGGGCGGCGTCATCATCGGCATGGTGATGAGCGGCGACCCCATCGACGTGGTGATGAGCCGGTACTGCATCCTCACCATCGGCGACGGCCTGGTGTCCCAGATTCCCTCCCTGATGATTTCCACCGCCACCGGCATGATCGTCACCCGGTCCGTGTCCGAAGGCAGCCTCAACGCGGATGTGGTGGGGCAGTTCAAGGCCCAGCCCCGGGCCATTATGACCACCGGCGTGATTCTGCTGATCCTGGCGGTCATACCAGGCACCCCCACTGTCCCGCTGTTCATCGGCGGCGCGGCCCTGCTGGGGGGAGGATTCTTCCTCAACCGGCGGATGGACGCCCAGCGCCAGGCGGCCGCCGCCTCGGCCCAGACCCCCGCCGAAATCCCGGAGGAGGCCGCCCCCAGCGAGAGCGACTTCTACAAGGATATCAACAACGTATACACCCTGCTGTCGGTGGAGCCGGTGGAGATGGAGTTCGGTTACAGCCTCATCCCCCTGGTGGACGAGCGGCACGGCGGCAAGCTCATCAGCCGCGTCGTCATCTTCCGGCGGCAGTATGCCCAGGATATGGGCTTTGTCATCCCCTCCATTCGAATGCACGACTCCTCCACGCTGGGCACCAACCAGTACGCCATCCGCATCAAGGGCGAGGTGGTGGCCGAGGGCGAGATCCTGGTGGACTACTACCTGGCCCTGGAGCCCCCCAACCCCCTGGGGGAGATCGACGGCATCGAGACCATCGAGCCGGCCTACGGCATCCCCTCCCGGTGGATTCTGCCGGAGAACAAGGAGATGGCGGAAATTTACGGCTACAACGTCATCGACCCCCTGTCCGTCATGCTGACCCACCTGGCGGAGACGGTGAAAAAGCACGCCTACGAGCTGCTGGACCGGGCGGAGACCATCCGCCTGGTGGAAAACCTGAAGCAGTCCTCCCCGGAGCTGGTGGAGGAGGCGGTACCCGGTATCATCCCCTACGCCAAGCTGGAGAAGCTGCTGCGGGGCCTGCTCCAGGAGGGCGTGCCCATCAAGGACCTGGGCACCATCATCGAGACCGCCGCCGACGCTTTCTCCCAGGGCCGGGACCTGGATATGGCCACCGAGCAGGTCCGTGGCGCCCTGGCCCGCACCATCACCCGCCGCTTCTGCGAGGACGGGCAGCTCCGGGTCATCACCCTGGACGCCGAGGTGGAGAAGCGGATTATCTCCTCCCTCACCCGCAACGAGCAGGGCGTGTACCTGGCCATGGGCCCCGAGCTGATGCAGACCATTATCTCCCAGCTGGCCGAGCACCTGAAGAAATTCGGCGACCTGTCCCAGACGCCGGTGATCCTGGTCAGCCAGGTGATCCGGGGCTACTTCAGCCGGATGATTACCCAGTTCTACCCCAACGTCTATGTGCTGTCCTTTAATGAGATCACCAACAACGTGCAGATTCAGGCCCTGGGCAACATCACCGCCGACGCGCCCGCCCAGGCCCAGCGAAGGGCGGTGGCCACATGAGCCCCGTCCTGGAAAAGCGCCTCACGGAGGACGAGATTGAGGCCATGAGCACCCCGGACCTGCTGGCCCTCTACAAGTCCACGGGGGACGAGGAGCTAAAATGGCCCCTGGTCCTGCGGTACGAGGGGCTCATCAAGAGCGCGGCGCTCCAGATCCGGGGCGTGTACAGCAGCTTTGCCCAGGTGGATGATATCGTCAGCGAGGGCATCCTCACCCTGCTCAACGCCATCGACAAGTTCGACCCGGAGAAGGGAATCAAGTTTGAGACCTACGTGTCCAAGCGCATCCGTGGGATGGTCATCGACCTGGCCCGGAAGCAGGACTGGCTGCCCCGGAACATCCGCCAGCGGGCCAAGGAGATCGACGCCGCGGTGTCCACCCTGGCCAATGAGCTGGGGCGCTTCCCCACCGACCAGGAGGTGGCCGGCCATCTGGGCGTGCCTACGGACAAGTACCAGAAGGACGCCGCCCGGGTGGCCCTGAGCAACACCTTGTCCCTGGACGCGCTGATGGACGCCAGGGACATGGAGGGCTACCGCTTCGAGGTGTCCTCCGAGGACCCGTCGGTCCAGCCCGAGCTGGTGCTGGAGGACCAGGAGCTCCAGGAGACCCTGGCCCAGGGGGTGGCCGCGCTGCAAAAGAACGAGCAGATTGTGCTGTCCCTCTACTATGAAAAAAACCTGCATATGAAGGAGATCGCCCAGGTGATGGGGGTGAGCGAGCCCCGCATCTCCCAGATCCACTCCCGGGCCATCCAGAAGCTGCGGGACCACATGAGCGGATACCTGAACAGTGAAGCTCCTGCGAAAAACTCCAAAAAGCGGAAGAAGGCATGATGCAAGATGTTTAAAGGCTTTTACAACCTCACCTCCGCCATGGTAACTCACCAGAGCAACTTGAACGTGGTGGGCAACAACATGGTGAACATCTCCACCGCCGGCTTCAAGGAGAGCCGGTACATCGCCAGCACCTTCGACGACGTGATGTATTCCCGGGTAGGCAACGAGGAAAAAATCTATACCGAGATTGGCCGCCAGAGCTACATCCGCGCCAACGATGAGATCTATGTGGACTATAGCCAGGGCATCCCGGAGCCCACCGGCATTTCCTTGGACTTCGCCATCATGGGGGACGGGTTCTTCGCCATCCAGCAGGAGGGCGGGGACACCGTCTACACCAGGGCGGGCAGCTTCTCCCTGGACGAGGAGGGCTACCTGTGCTTCCCCGGCACGGGCCGCGTGCTGGACCCGGAGGGCAACCCCATCCAGCTGGGGACCGACAAGTTGGTGGTAGACAAACAAGGGAACCTGACCACCCAGGAAGGCGGCTATCTGGGCCAGCTGGGGGTGTATACCTTCGCGGACCCCCAGGAGCTGGAGCACAACGGCGAGGGCTTCTTCACCGGTGAGGGGGCCCAGGCCATGGAGGTTCCCCAGGTGCTCTGGAAGTATCTGGAACGCTCCAACACGGATATGGTCCGGGTGATGACGGAGATGCTCACCAGCCAGCGGGCGCTGCAGAGCGCCGCGTCGGTGACCAAAATGTACGACGAGGTTATGGGCCACGCCGCCAGCGACGTGGGCCGGATGGGATGAGGTGAGCGGCCATGAATCAATCCTTTTATATCGGCGCCGTGGGCGCCCAGCAGCAGCTCCGCCGCCTGAACATCCACGGAGACAACATCGCCAACCTGAACACCGTGGGCTTCAAGGCGGACCGATCCGACTTCAGCGCCCTGATGTACCAGAACCACCGGGGCATCGAGGAGGAACTGCCCATGGGCGTGGGCGCCCGGCTGCTCATGACCTCCACCGATTTCTCCCAGGGCCCCGTGGAGGATTACGGCCGGTCCCTGGACTACATGATTGAGGGGGAGGGCTTCTTCGGCCTGGTGGACTTGGCCACGGGGGAAGTCACGTATACCCGCAACGGCGCTTTTGTGATGTCCTCGCTGGAGCGGCCCACCGGCCAGGTGGATGGGAACGGCCAGCCCATCCTGGAGACGGTGTACTGCCTGGGAGACGGCACCGGCCGCTTTGTGCTCAGTGAGTCCGGCGGCCTGATTGAGGTGGAGGACCCCAAGCAGAAGCTGCCCATCGGCATTTTCGACTTTGCCAACTATGACGGCATGGTCCAGCTGGACGACACCCGCTATCTGCCGGTGGACAAGAACGGCGACCTGTGGTACGGCAGCGGCGTCCTCCGCCAAGGGGTGCTGGAAGGGTCTAACGCCGACCTGGCCCAGGAGTATACCAAGGTGATTGAGTCCCAGCGGGCCTACGGCATGGCCCTGAAAATGGTGCAGACCTCCGACGAGATCGAGAACACCATCAATAATCTGCGCGGCTGAGGAGGGAATTGAATGTCGATTAAGAATTACGACGAGCTGAACTCCCTGGAGCTGGACACCCTCCGGGAAATCGGCAGCGTCGGCACCGGCAACGCCGCCACCGCCCTGTCCCAGATGCTGGGCAGGCAGGTGCGCATCACGCTGCCCGAGGTGCGCATTATGGGCTACAACGAGGCCATTGAGTGGATCGGCGGCCCGGAGGAGATCACCGCCGGCGTGCTGGTGAAACTCAGCGGCCATGTCAACGGCATCATGCTGTCGGTACAGCCGCTGGAATTTGTCAATATCGTGCTGGAGAGCATGATGGGGAAGACGGTGGGCAGCTACGACCAACTGACGGAGATGGAGCACTCCGCCCTGGTGGAGGTGGGCAACATCATGATTTCCACCTTCATCAACGCCCTGAGCGGCCTGGCCGGCATGGATGTGAACCTGACGGTGCCCGCCTTCACCGTGGATATGCAGGGCGCTATTCTGGCGGTGCCTATGGCGGAGTACGGCGGGCAGTCCGACTACATCATGACCATCGGAGGCAACTTTGTGAGCGAGAACAAGCAGGTTCCCTGCCGCCTGCTGATGTCGCCGGACCTGAGGTCCTTAAATGCCCTTTTACGGAAGCTGGGCGTAAGCGATGGCTGACAAGATCACGATCGGTATTGCGGACATGAAGATGGCCAAAGGGGAGGGAATGTTGGTCACATACGCGCTGGGGTCCTGCATCGGCATCTGCCTGCACGACCCGTCCCTGAAGCTTGGGGCCCTGGTGCACATCATGCTGCCGCTGAATATGGAGACGGGACGGAAAAACCCGATGAAATATGCCGATACCGGGATCAAGGAGACCTTGAAGCAGATGGAGGCCAAGGGCGCCAGCCGCTCCAGGATCACCGCCAAAATTGCCGGCGGGGCCATGATGTTCAAGGATGGAAGCGGCTCGCTGGGCAATATCGGCCAGAGAAATATTGAGAGCGTGAAGCTGAACCTGAAAAAGGAGGGCGTCCGCCTGCTGAAGGAGGACGTGGGCGGCACTGTGGCCCGCACCCTGCTCTTTGATGTGAACAGCGGCCTGGCCTGTATACGCAGCTATGGCCGGCAGGAACTTATCATTTGACACCGCGACAGCGGAGAGGGAGTGTTGGCAATGATGGAAGATAATAAACAGGGCATCCTGCTGGAATCCGGCACCAATGAGATTGAGATCATGAAGTTCACCATCGGCGGAAACCTGTACGGCATCAACGTGGCCAAGGTGCGGGAGATTATGATCTCCGCGCCGGTAAAGCCCATGCCCATGGCCCACCCGTCGGTGGAGGGCATTTTCAAACCCCGGGACACGGTGCTCACCGTGGTGGACCTGCCCAAGTACCTGGGCGTGGAGAGCCCTAAGGACCCCAAGGACATCTTCATCATCACCAACTTCAACAAGATGTTCATCGCCTTCCGGGTCCACGCCGTGGACCGCATCAGCCGCATCTCCTGGACGGACATCCAGAAGCCGGACAAGACCGTTTCCGGCGGGGCGGAGGGCGTGGCCACCGGCATCGCCCAGTGCGACGGCGAACTGGTCACCATCCTGGATTTTGAGCGCATTGTGGCTGAGATCGCCCCGGAGACCTCCATCCAGATGTCTGAGGTGGAGCAGCTGGGCCCCCGGGACCGCAACGACAAGCCCATCTGGGTGGCGGAGGACTCTATCCTGTTGAGCAAGATGATTGAGGATTCCCTGCGCAAGGCCAACTATGTGAACCTGCATATGTTCTCCAACGGCCTGGAGCTGTGGGAGGCCCTGGCTTCCCTGCCCCAGGAGGGCGATGTGTTCCGGGACGTGGCCCTCATCATCACCGACATTGAGATGCCGCAGATGGACGGCCACCGGCTGACCAAGCTGGTGAAGGAAAATAACCGGCTGAAGCAGATTCCCCTCATCATTTTCTCCTCCCTCATCAGCGAGGAGATGCGGCGCAAGGGCAGGGACTTGGGCGCCGACGAACAGCTCACCAAGCCGGAGATTGGCCACCTGGTGGACGTGATGGACCGCCTGCTGGCGCGCCAGGATCGGCAGGCCAGGGGCTGACAGAACCGGGCGGCCCGCGGGCGCGATTGTGCGCCGCCCGTAAGACAGGATTTAGTAGGAGGCGCTTAGCTTATGAGCGGCAAGTATATCGTGCGGCAGCCCATCCGGGACGCTGCTGGCAACACCATCGGGCATGAGATTCTTTACTACGGGGCCAACCAGGCTTTCAGCAGCGATAGCTCCACTTCCAGCGCGGAATTTGCCGCCGCCAACACCATTTATAGCTTTCTCACGGAGAACAGCCCCAAGGTGTTGAAGGGGACGCTGAACTTCATGACCTTCACCACCATGCTGCTGATGAAAAAGACTCCCCGGCTTTTTGACAAAAGCGACCTGGTCATCCAGATTGATGACGCCGTCATCATTCACCCCCTGTCCATGCACCTGGTGCGGCAGTATGCCAAGGAGGGCTATCGCGTGGCGGTGAACGACTTCCAGTTTACGCCCCGGTATCTGGCTCTGCTGGACGACATCCACTTTATCAAAATCAACGCCAAGACCGCCACTGAAGTTACCATCCGCAATACGGTGGAGATTGCCCACAGCATGAATATCAAGTGCATCGTCACCAACATCGACGAGGAAAAGCTCTACCAGCGGGCGGTGGCCCTGGGCGCGGACGCCATGGAGGGCACCTATGTGGCCGATAAGCTGACCACCAAGGCCCACAGCAGCGCCTACATCCAGAGCAATTTCTTTCAGCTGATGGTGGCCGTCACCCGGGACGAGCCTAACGTGGAGGAGATTGAGCAGATGATCGCCGCCGACGCCAGCCTGTCCTACGGCCTGCTCAAGATGGTCAACTCCGCCTACTTTGCCCTTCGTTACCGGGCCACCACCATCCGTCAGGCCATCATGACCCTGGGTCTGGGCCAGCTGAAGCAGTGGATCTACCTGCTCAGTGCCAGCAACGCGGAGAACGAAGTGGACGCCGGTTCGGAGGAGTTCTTGAAGCGCTCCTTCATGCGGGCCAACTTTTGCAGCGAGCTGATGAACTATGCCAAGAATATGCCCATCTCCAAGGCGGAAGCCTACCTGATGGGAATGTTCTCCACCCTGAATTACCTCATCGACGCCCCCCTGGAGGATATCCTGGAGGAGGTGCCGGTGGCCGACGAGATCAAGGCCGCCCTGCTGCGCCATGAGGGGCGCTGCGGGAAGCTGTACGACCTGGTCCTGAGCTATGAGTCCGCCGACTGGGAAAAGATCACCGTGCTGGCCGAAGAGCTGAAGATTCCCGACAATATGATTACCAGCGTCTATTTCATCTGCATGGAAAACGTGAACACCCTTTGGGAGCAGCTCACCAACCCCTATCCCCATCAGATGCCCGCTCCCGAGGGGGGAGAGGTCCCCGCGCAGTGAGCCGGATCAAAAAGGTAAAAAATCTCTGGCGGAGCTGGGCTCCGCCAGAGATTTTACGTTTTCCACCGGTTAACGGGCGTGATGGGGGCGTTCCATCACCAGCTTGCAGGCCTGGAGAAGCTGGGCGGTGATGTCGCTGTTAAATTTGCCCTCATACACTGTCAGGCGGGGCACCCGATCATTGGGTTCCAGCACCACATACTTGGGGGGCAGGTGGTTCAAGGTGATGGCCTTTACGTCCTCCATGCACCGCTTGCAGGAGCACAGGCCGAACATTTTCACATATTTGGGGGCCTTTTCCTCCACCAGCACCTGCATCACGTTGATGTAGCCCGGGTTATCCGGCTCCAGGAAGAGATGCTCCTCCTGCCCGGGGACAGGCTGCTGGGCGGGGGCGGGCTCCTGGGAAACGGGAACGGGCTCCGGCTGGACGGCGGGGGCGGGCTCCCGGGAAACAGGAGCCGCCTGCCGGACGGGCTCCGGCGCCGGGGCGGCGGGCGCGGCTTGGGCAGGCGCGGCCTGGGCGCCCAGCTCTCCCTCCAGGGCGTCCTCCAGGGCGTTGCGGATCTGGACCGACGCGGCGGCGTCCGGCGCCATGGAAGTGACGATGGGCGGAACGGGGGCGGCGGGGGCCGGGGCGGCGGCTTCGTCAACGGGGTCCGCTTTCTTGCTCAACAGGTTCATGACCCGCGCAGTCTTACTGGTTTTGTCCTTTGCCATGATGCGATACTCCTTACTCAGTTAAAAAATTTAGAGATATACTTCTGACGGAAGGTCTGTTTGGGCCGGGGGAAGCGCTCCCCAGCCACCGCGTCCACGATCTCCTGGAAATCCTGGGCGGGACGGGAGTCGGGCTGGTAGGTGAGCACGGTCTGCCCGTGGGCCGGGGCCATGGCCACGCCCACCCCCCGGTGGATCTTGGCCTGGAACACCCGGCTGCCCAGCTGCTCCGCCACGTCCTGAGCCAGTTCCAAGATGTCCTTGGAGAGGGTAAGCCGTCCGTTGTACTTGTTGATGAGGATGCCGATCACCTTCAAGTGGGGGTTGAAGCTGTCCCGCACGGTCTCAATGGTCTCCTGAAGCTGGGTGACACCCACCAGGCTGAGTACCTCCGCCTCCATGGGGACGATGAGCCCGCTGGAGGCCACGTAGGCATTGACCGTGAGGATGTTCAAGGCCGGCGGCGTGTCGATGATGACGAAGTCGTACCGGGAGCGCACAGCGGACAGCTGCTGGTCCAGCATAAATTCCCGGCGGGGGACGGTGAACTCCACCTCGGCGGCTGACAGCATGATATCCGAGGGGAGCACGTCGCCGTATTCGGTGGACTGGATGGCGTCCTCAATGGTGCAGGTCCCCTTCAGCACATCGTAGACCGTGCTGCCCGAACCGATGTCCAGCCCCAGGTTAAAGCCCAGGTTGCCCTGGGGGTCCAGATCCACCCCCAGCACTCTGGCCCCGCGCTGGCTCAGGCCGCATACCAGGGCGGCGGCGGTGGTGGTTTTGCCTACGCCCCCTTTTTGGTTGGTGACGGTGATGATTTGAGTCAAGGAACATTCCCTCCCTTTCACAAAAACTTGGGGAAAAGTCTTAAGTTTAATATACTACAGGTCGATAAAAAAGAACAGAGGTACAGCGAAAAAAACTGTAAAAAAATTTGAGAAAATTTTTCGCCAAATAAGCTTGGGACGGGGCATTCCGCCCATAACCCGGTTTAGAAAGGAGCGGTCCGGCATGGCGTCTATTACCAGTTTGAGCAATAGCAGCTATAGCACCAGCAGCATCTATGGCAACCGAAACGTACTCAGCGGTCTGGCCAGCGGCATGGATACCGAGACCATGATCGAAAACGCGGTATCCGGCATCAAACTGAAGATTCAGAACCTGGTCAAGAAGCGCACCAAGATTGAGTGGCAGCAGGAGGCCTACCGCAGCATCATCGACAAGGCGGTGAACTTCAACAACAAGTACACCTCCTATTCCTCCAAGACCAACCTGCTCAGCAACAGCTTCTTCAGCAACGCGGTGAACACCGCCACCAAAGGCACCTTCGCCGATAAAATTACCGCCAGCGGCAAGACCTCCAGCGACGTCAAGATCAACGCGGTGAAGCAGCTGGCCTCCGCCGCCTCCTATACCGTATCCGGCATGAATACCGCCCTGAGCGGGTCCAGCAGCGGCGTCCAGGCCGGCAAGGGCTTTGACATCGAGGGGACTACCCCGGTGAGCACCGTGGCCGGCTCGCTGTCTTTCCAGTACGGCGGCACCAACGGCACCGTCTTTGACATCAAGTTCGGCGAACTGGAGAACGTCAACGACGTCAAGGTGTATAACGCGGACGGGACGGAAAAGACCGACGCCACCAACGCCGAGAAGCTGGCCCAGGCCATCAACAACAAATTGAGCGAGATCAGCTATACCTACACAAAAAACGGCGTGCGGGAGACCACCACCGCCGACAAAGTGGTCAAGGTGACAGCGGACCCCGTTGTCGGCAGCATCTCCCTCTCCGACGGCCTGAATGAGGGCAACAAGGTCAATGTCTGCTTTGTCTCCGGCGATATTGAGGACAACTTGGGCATCAAGAAAGGCGACACGTCGATCCGGGCGTACCAGGCCCTGACCAAGGATGTCAACACCAGGGATTATCTGGCCGACAAGGAATTGGGCATCACCTTCAATGGCGTCACCAAAAAGATCAGTTTGGCCGAAGCGGTCGAGAAGTCCAAGATCACCTATGACGACCCCGCCGGCACGGACGCCAACCAGAAGTTTATCCAGGCGCTGCAAGGCGAACTGGACGACGCTTTCGGCGCGGGCAAGATCAAGGCTTCCTACGAGGACGGCAAGCTGGCTTTCGCGCCGCAGGGCGAAGGCGATACCCTGAGCGTGGGCGGCTCCACCGTGAAGGCCATGGGCTTTGAGGATGGGGACAGCAACTACATCAACGCCAGCAAGAAGCTGTCCGACCTGGTGGGCGAGGGCTTCTTTAAGAAAGAGAACCGGCTGATGGGCACCTTCGACGAGGGCGCCAAGCCCACGTTGAGCAAAAACGGCACTTATTACGTGGACAGCAAGGGCAACAAGGTGGACAAGGATGGCTACCGCCTCAGCAACGACGACAAATACCTCTACGATTTCCAGGTGAACGACGCACACATCAACATCACCGAGGACACTACCCTGGAGAGCCTGATGAACTCCATTAACTCCAATCCCGACGCGGGGGTGAAGGTGAGCTACTCCAAGCTGACCAACGAGTTTAAGTTTACCGCCACCGAGACCGGGGCCAACAGCAAAATTGAGCTGGGCGGGCTGGCCAAGGATATGTTTGCCGCGCATGGCCGCAGCGCCGGCGACAAGTTCTCCGAGATGTATGACATTTCGCTGGGAAGCAAGCTGGGCTTTGAAATCGAAGGCGCCGGCACTTACAACTACCGCAATACTTTTGACGAGAACAGCACGGTACAGGACGTTGTCGACAGTCTGAACGGATCGCTGAACAGAAACCACAACATGACCGCTTCTTTTGATGAACTCTCGGGCCAGATTATCATCACCGACGATGAGACCGGCAAGACGGTGAATTTCAAAATGCTGGACGAAAACGGCAACAAATACAAAGAACATAACTTTGGCGCCTCCCATACCACCGGCCAGGATACCATTATGGACGTGGAGATCAACGGAAAGCGGTTCGAGAACCTGACCCGCGCCAGCAACAGCTTCGACATCGACGGAATGACCATCAACGTGAAGGGCGAGTTCAACAAGGACGGCAAGGTGGACGCCGACGGCACCGTGCGGGACGCGGAGGGCAACGTTGTGGACCCCATTACCTTCGAGACCACCACCGACAGCGACAAGCTTGTGGACACCATCCGGGAGTTCGTGGACGACTATAACGCCATGATTACCGAGATCAAGAGCGCTTACTCCACCATGCCCGCCCAGAAGAACAAGAATGAGCGCTACGAGCCCCTTACCGCCGAGCAGGAAGAGCAGTACACCGAGAGTGAGCTGAAGGCCTACAACGAGAAGGCCAAGCAGGGCATTCTGTTTGGCGATACCAACTTGTCCGGTATGTACGGCAAACTGCTCAACGCCATCAGCCCCGGCGGCACTGACGGGCAGACCCTGCGGGAGATCGGCATCAACACCAGCTACAGCGACGGCCTGACCACCCTGAGCCTGGACGAGGATAAGCTGCGCAGCGCCCTGGAGAGCGACCCGGACAAGGTGCGCACCGCCTTTACCAAGACCAAGGAGGGCGGCGCGTCCTCCGACGGCCTGATGCAGACCATGCAGAACACCTTGAACGCCTATGTTAAGACCACCGGCGAACCCAAGGGCGTACTGATTACCCGGGCGGGCTCCGTGAAAGCCCCCACCTCTCTGAACAGCAACAGCCTGAAGAGCCAGATCGACAGCATCGACAACCAGATCGACCGCTGGCAGGACAAGATGGCTGACCAGATTGACCGCTATACCACCCAGTTCAGCCGCCTGGAGCAGCTGATCGCCGAGATGAACTCCCAGGCCTCCGCCATGGCCGGCCTGATGGGCGGGCAGAGCGGCTATTAAACCCAAATACCGGGCGAGAAGGAGTCAAGAATGGATTTCAAAGGCTACCAGGGATATCAGGGCTACAAGGAGCAGGGCATCAATGACCTGTCCCCGGGGGAGCTGCTCCTCCTGCTGTACGATGAGCTGGTCAAGCGCCTGATCCGGGCCGACCTGGCCCTGGGGAAGGAGGATTACGTCCTGTTTGAGGCCAGTGTGGACCGAAGTTTGGAGATCATCCGCTATTTGGATGACACCCTGGATATGCAGTACCCCATCAGCCGGAACCTGAACCGCCTGTACGACTATCTCAGCTTTGAGCTGAACCGGGTGAAGGCCGGCCGGAACAAGACCGAGCTGGACCGGGTTAAGGGCATGGCGGGGGAACTGCGGGATACCTTCCGCGAGGCACAGAAAAACGTCCGGCAGGAGGCAGCCGCCCAGGAGGCGGCGGGCGCCGGCACCCAGGGCTAGGACAGCGCGATGGACGAGAAGGCCATTATGGACGCCCTGGTGCAGATGAAGCGCACCGGCAACCTGCTTAACGAGCTGTGGGATCTGACCCAGCAGCTAGGCCAGGCGTTGGATCGGAGCGACCAGGTGAGTATCCAGATGCTGATCGCCATGCGGGAGGAGCCCTTGGGCAAGCTCCTGGCGGCAGACCAGGCCCTGCGGGACCAGCTGGAGGCCCTGCCCAACCGGGAGGACGCGGCCGCGCTGGCCGCCATGCTCAACGGGGGGCCCCCCGCCGACACCGCCCAGCGGCCACAGGTCATGCTGTGCGAGCAGGTGGGCTCCAACCACCGCCGCCTCAAACAGGTGAGGGAGCTGGACCGGGTGCTGAACCAACGGCTGGGCAGGGAAAATTCAGCATACCAATAGGGACCGAAACAACAAAATATCGGCCCGGCAGGCAGCCGGGCCGATATTCCGCGAACGTACATAAGTATCATGCGCCGGGGACGGACAGCGCCCAAAGCGGCGCGCCGTTGTCCCGGGCCGAGGATAGCTCGTCCAGGATGATCTGCGGGTCCCAGGCCACCAGACTGCGCTCCAGGCTGTTGGGGTCCGCCACCAGGACGTCCCCGGAGAGGGTTGTGCCTCGGATCAGAATGAAATGCCCCCCATTGGTGAAGTGGCCGGGTCCCACCTGAGCCACCACCAGGCAGCCGTCCCGGAGCGCTTGGCGCAGGGCCTCCGGGGTCCATTCGGCCAGGGACTCGGCCTCCAGGCCGAAGGCCCGGGCGGTGCCTCGGATGATGGAGTGGTACGAGCCGCTCCGCCGGGCCCAGTAGCCATGTTCCGCCGCCCAGGCGGCCATTACGGCGGGATCGGTCTCCGTGCCCGTCATGGTGGCCACCACCATTGCCATGACGGTGGGGCCGCACCCATAGGGCCCGATGGGGTCTGTGCCGTAAAGCTGCTCCGCCCACTCCTCGTCGGACTGGCAGAAGTAAGTGACGTCCCAGCGGTTGCCGGTGAGGATTTGCCTGCCGTCCTCCTCCAGGAGGGTGGTGACAGGCGGATCGCTGGCCGGCGGGGGGGATCCCTTCGGCGGCGGCGTGGCTTCCGGGGTGGGCTCCGGCGGCGGAGCGGTGAACGCCTCCCAGGCCAAGGCGGCCTGCCGGGCCAGTTCCGCCGTATGGCGCGCCGCCGCGGCGGCAAATTCGGCGGCTTTGTCCGCCGCCGCCACACAGAACTGTCCGGCGGCGTCTATCGCGGCCGCGCCGGCGTCCGCCGCCGCGGCGGCAACGGAGCGGACGGGGGCTACGATGCGCTCATAGGTGTCCGGGTCAAAGCGGCTGCAGGCGGCCAGCTCCGCCGCGCCAATGCACAGCAGGCCCAGCAGGACCGCCAGTATCATGTTTCTCCGCCTGCGGCCGCGGTCATTTCGGCTCACCCGCACACCCCCTTCCAAAATTGAGATCTTCTTCATTATAGCAGATATCCCGTCATTTTCAATGGAAAGTACTTCGGACCCGCGCTTTTTCGCGGAGGGAGCCAGACGCCTATGCCAACCATTCTATTGGATCACGTTTCAAAATTCTATAAGCCCAAGCGCCGGAGGAAGGGTCCGGCCCATCAGGAGACGGGCGTGGAGGATGTGGAGCTGACCATCCACCAGGGGGAGTTTGTTTTTGTGGTGGGAGGCAGCGGAGCGGGAAAAACCACCCTGCTTCAGCTGATAACCGGCCAGACCAAACCCACCCGGGGCAAGGTTTACGTGAACGACAAGGATCTGAACCGGGCCATGCTCCTCAGCCGGAACCGGGCGGCGGTGATGTTCGGCCAAATTTGGCAGGACCCTACCCTCATCCGCAAGCGGACCGTGGGAGAAAATCTGGCGCTGGCCTCTCACATCGCCCTGGGCCGGGAGCACCCCCGGATGGTGGACATCCGGGTAAAAAAGGTGCTGGGCCTGGTGGGCATGAAGGGGGTGGAGGCCAAATACCCCGTGGAGCTGTCCATCGGGGAGTGCCGCCGGGTGGAGCTGGCCCGGGCCCTGATCGGCAGCCCGCCTATTCTGGTGCTGGACGAGATCACCGCCAATCTGGACGATGACTGCATCTGGGATACCCTCCACCTGCTGAACGATGTGAACCGGCGGGGAACGACGGTCATCATGGCCACCCATGACAGCCAGTACGTGAATATCCTCCGCCGGCGGGTCATCACTATGTCGGGGGGACGGGTGGTCTCGGATGAGAAAAAGGGAAAATACGGCGATGTGCTGGAAAGGGACAGGAAACCCCTGGTCTTTACCAAGCTCAGGACCGATTTCATATAAAGATCCACAGTCAAGAAAATTAGGAGGAAGAGTCCATGATCAAAAACATGAAGATCCAAAAGAGCCTGATCCTTGGTTTTGGGGTCACCATCGTTGTCTCTGTGGCCATTATCATCGCGTCGCTCATCCTGATGAACGTGCAGAAGAGCCAGTACAACGACATTTTGGCGCGTTACGTGGGAGCCAACAATATGGTCGCCGAGAGCCGGATCGACTATAACATCGCCGCCCGCAACCTGCGTGACGCCGTGCTGTCCGGCGATACCAGCAGCCTGGACACCACCACCACCAAGATGACCGAACTGGAGCAGGACCTCCAGCAGCTGACCAGTATGTATCCCCTGGAGGACAAGTCCGCGCTGGATAAGTTCACCAGCCTGGCCAATAGCTGGATGCAGGAGGCGAAAACCATTGCCTCCGTCACCCGCACCGACCGGGAGCAGGCCGTTGCGCTGATCGTGTCCGACTGCACCCCGGTGCTGAACCAGATGGCTGACGCCGGCACTCAGCTGGCTCAGGAAATCTCCAAGGCCCAGACTGATATCATCAAGCAGCAGGATCTGGTGTCCAACATCGCTTTGGGCGTCATCGTGGCCGTGATGGTGGTCGCCACCATCATCGTGCTGCGCATCGCCCTGACCATCATCAAGAGCATCGTGGTGCCTGCCGAACAGGTCCACAACGCCCTGGTGGGCTTCAGCGAGGGCAAGCTGGACATCCCCGTGGACTACCACAGCACCAGCGAACTGGGCGAGATGTGCGACGCCCTGCGCACCAGCCAGAACGTGCTGGGCGAGGTCATCAGCGACACCTGCCGCCTGCTGGAGGAGATGGGGAACGGCAACTTCGATGTGCGCTCCAAGGACGCCAATATGTATGTGGGCTCCCTGAGCAGCATCCTCACCTCCGTGCGGGCCATCAACCGGGGCCTCAGCGACGCCCTGACCCAGATCAGCCAGAGCGCCGAGCAGGTGTCCGCCGGCGCCGAGCAGGTGTCCACCGGCGCCCAGTCCCTGGCCCAGGGCGCTACTGAGCAGGCCAGCGCCGTGGAGGAGCTGTCCGCCACCATCGCCGAGATCGCCAACAACTCCCGCAAGAACGCCGAGAACAGCGAAAAGGCCGCGGCCCACTCCACCGACGCCGGCCAGAGCCTCAGCGAGAGCTCCGAGTATATGCAGCAGATGGTTGCCGCCATGGAGAAGATTTCCGACTCCTCTTCCGAGATCGGCAAGATCATCGCCACCATCGAGAACATCGCCTTCCAGACCAACATCCTGGCCTTGAACGCCGCCGTGGAGGCCGCCCGCGCGGGCAGCGCCGGCAAGGGCTTTGCCGTGGTGGCCGACGAGGTGCGCAACCTGTCCGCCAAGTCCGACGAGGCCGCCAAGGCCACCAAGGAACTCATCGACCGCTCCATTGTGTCCGTCAAGGAGGGCAATGAGATTGTCCAAAAGGTTTCCGCCGCCCTCCAGGCCACCAACGAGCGCGCCGGCCTGGTGGTGGCCTCCGTCCAGGAGATCACCAAGGCCGCCGAGGAGGAGTCCGAGGCCATTGCCCAGGTGACTGAGGGCATCGACCAGATCAGCTCCGTGGTGCAGACCAACTCCGCCACCAGCGAGGAGTCCGCCGCCGCCAGCGAGGAGCTGTCCAGCCAGGCCGCCCTGATGAAGGAGCTGCTCAGCCGCTTCAAGCTGCGCCAGGATGGCTTTGCGCCTAAGGCCCAGCCCGTCTACAGCGCCGCCGCTTCCTCCTATGAGGACAGCTACGACGCCGCTCCCGGCCGCGACGCCTCCGCCAGCAGCGTGTTCAGCAAGTACTGAGAAACACGAAAAACTGCCAGGAGGCGGTAGACGCCGTCTCCTGGCGGCTTTTTGCGTGATACTTCACGCGTAACCCCAAGAGAGGAGCGGACCTATGGCAGATATGAAGGCCCAGGACAAGGACCTGGTCTTTGCCCTGGATATCGGCACCCGCAGCGTGGTGGGTGTGGTGGGCCGGCCGGTGGGAGACCGGCTGAAGATCCTGGATGTGGAAATGGCCGAACACGGCAAGCGGGCCATGATGGACGGCCAGATCGACGACATCCGCCAGGTAGGCGCTTTGGCCCGCACGGTGACGCAGCGGCTGGAGGGCCGGCTGGGCGTACGCCTGGAGCGGGTGTGCGTGGCCGCCGCCGGGCGGGCCCTGCGCACGCAAAAGGGTTCGTTTACCCTGGAGCTGCCCGAGGAGCAGTCCATTGACGCCGAACAGATCAGCGCCCTGGAGGCCGGGGCGGTGTCCGCCGCCGAGGAGGCCCTCCAGACCGACGGGGACAGCCGCCGCCAGATGTTCCTGGTGGGGTACACCGTGGCCCAGTACCGGCTGGACAACTACCCCATGGCCAACCTCCAATACCACACCGGCCGCAGGGTGGAGGCGGATGTGGTGGCTACCTTCCTCCCCGGCGAGGTGGTGGAGAGCCTGTACGCCGCCATGCGCACGGCGGGCCTCCAGGTGGCCAGCATGACGCTGGAGCCCATTGCCGCCATGAACGCCGCCATCCCCGCCGAGCTCCGCCTGCTGAACTTGGCCATGGTGGACATCGGCGCGGGCACCACCGACATCGCCCTGTGCCGGGACGGCAGCGTGGTGGGCTACACCATGGCCACCGTGGCGGGGGACGAGGTCACAGAGGCCATTATGCGGTCCTTCCTGGTGGACTTCCGCACCGCGGAGCAGATTAAGCGCTCCATCGGCGAGAGCGAGGAGCTCATCCGCTGCCGCAACATCCTGGGCCAGGAGGAGCGGGTGTCCGTGGATGAGGTGGTCCAGGTGATCCAGGACCCCATGGATAAGCTGGCGGACGCCGTGGCCAAACAGATTATGAACGTAAACGGCGGCACTCCGTCCGCCGTGTTCCTGGCGGGGGGCGGCAGCAAGCTCACCGGCCTGCGGGAAAAGGTGGCCGCCCAGCTGGAGATGGACGAGAAGCGGGTGGCCATTGCGGGCAATAACTTTGCCCTGTCCGCTTTCTCCGACAACCTGGAGCTGGAAAAACCGGAGTACGCCACCCCGCTGGGCATCGCCATTTCGGCGGGCCTGGGCCTGCTCAACGACAGCTACGTGGTCATCCTCAACGGGCAGAGCGCCAAGCTGTTCCGCAACGGCGTGCTCACTCTGCGGGACATCCTGTTGATGAACGGCTACAGCTACGCCGATATGGTGGGCAAGACGGGCAAGAGCCTCACCGTCACCTTGGACGGGAAGCGGCTGGTGTTCCGCGGGGAGCCCGCCGTCCCCGCTGTGCTGCAAGTGAACAGGGAGGAGGCCGCCTTGTCCGCCACCGTCCACGCCGGGGATGAGATTCGTTTCATTCCCGCCACCCGCGGAGAGGACGCCCGCCGCACCTTGGGCGAGCTGTTGGGCGAGGACTTCTATGGAAAAGCCATGGTCAATAACGCCATCGCCCCTCTGGACCGGCCCCTGGTCCAGGGCGATGTGGTGCTCACCCTGCGCCAGACTCCGCCGCCCCGCCAGGAGGCCCCCGCGGTCCCCACTGCGCAGGCCTACGGCACCCAGGCCCGCACCACCCTGGCGGAGCCTGCCCGGCCCTTGCGCCCCCGGGAGGTGCACCTGTTTCTGAACGGAGACCCCCTGGTTCTCCCGGCCAAGGAGGACGGTTCGCCCTACTACCTGATGGATCTGCTGGAGTATTCCGGCATTGATTTTGAACATCTGGACCGGGCGGTCCGCCTGGAGGTCAACGGCGTGGAGCGGGGCTTCCAGCACACGCTGAAGGAGCAGGATTCTGTCACCATCACTCTGAACTGACGCAAGAGGTGTAATTCCTATGCCATTTGGAAAACCCAAGGCGCCCAAAGAGCCCAAGGCGCCTAAAGAGAAGAAGCCCAAAAAGCCGAAGCCGCCGAAGGTGAAGAAAGGCAAAAAGGGCGAGGAGCCGCCGGTCGAGGCGGAGGGCCAGGAGCTGGAGGAACAGGGGAAGAAGAAAAAGCTGCCCCTGCCGCTGCTGCTCCTGCCGCTGGCGGTGATCGCGGCGGCGGCGGTCATCATCTTTGTGTTTGTGCTGCCCCGCCTGCGGGGAGACGCGGACCCGGAGGTCACGGTCTCCGTGGAGCCGGAGCCTCCCGTCCTGCCCACCGAGATTCCCATCGGGGAGGACGTAGTCATCAAAGGCATGGCCCTGGGTTCAGATGAGAGCGGGGCCATGGCGGAGAAGGCCAAGACTATCACTTATGTCTATACCAATCTGAACGACGCGGGGAAGGCCGCCCAGACCTACGCCGCCCAGCTGGCGGAGGAGGACCCAGCTTTCCGTGTGGTAAATGAGGAGCTGGTCCGGCAGAGGGAGAAGCCGGACTATACCGCCGCCGAGGGCATGGTACTGTTGGCCCGGAATGTGCCGGTGGAGAAGCCGGAGCCTACCCCGGAGCCCACGGAGGCGCCCTCTGAGGAGGGAGCGGAGCCCACCCCGACCCCGGAACCCACCCCCACGCCGGAGCCCACCCCGGAGCCCGTTACCTATGTGCACACCGTGCGTATCACCTGGTCGGAGGGCAAGTGCGTGGTCACTGCGGACGAGGTGGAAGGAAAAGTGACGTCGCCTCCGCCCAGCACCACCCAGCCCGGCCAGTCCATCAGCAGGCGGGGAGCCCAGGAGATGCTGGAGGGCATGGCCCCGGAGCAGCTGGGCTTGCCTGGCGCCTCCATGGAGGAGTATGAGGTGTTGTCCCTGAGCGGCACCGAGATGGTGGACGGCAGGGCTTGCTACCGTATCAATGTGTACAGCAGCAACAACGCCCAGGGCAGCAACGAGTTCATGGGCAGCTATCTTTTGAGCCTGGATGGCGAGCATCTCTACCAACTGGATCCCGTCACCTACGAAATCGAAGAGATGAAGAAGCCCTAAAATTTGCAAGCGCCCGCCGGGAGCATTTGCTCCCGGCGGGTTTTATACAGGCAGCAGGCGCAGCGTTTCCGGCGTGCCGGTGAGCCGCAGGGGAGTGCCGTCCCCGGCCAAACTGGCCCAGGACAACAGCAGCGGGGTGAGCAGTCCTTCCAGCAGGGGAACATTGGAACGGGGGGAGGCGGCCTCCCGTGGAGTGAGGGCCCGGGCGGTATCCGGGTCCACCTGGGTTACGTTCAAGCCGTATTCCCGGGATAGGGCGGCAATCTGCCGGACCGTGACTGCCTGGCGGGCGTCCAGGTCCAGAGGCTGGAAACCGATGAGGCCGCTGAACCGTCCGGCGATCTCCCGCAGGACGCCGGCGCGGACCAGGGCCTGGCGGGCGCGCTCATCCGCCTGGTATAGCCGTCCGGCCAGGCCGGCGGGGCCGGGCGGAAGCTGTCCGTCCGCTTCCGCCGGCGGTGGGGCAAAGCCCAGCCCCCGCCTCTTCTCAGACAGGTCGGTATTGGTGGTGAACAGAAAGACGCACCGGCGGAAATCCAGCTCCCGGTTCCCGTGCTTGTCCTCCCGGCGGGCAGTGCACCGGCCCTCGTCCAGGATAGACATAAAGACCTTCAGAACCTCCGGGTGGGCCTTGTCCAGCTCGTCGAACATGAACACGGTGTGGGGACAGCGGCGCACCGCCTCCAGCACCGGCGCGTCATCATAGCCCACATACCCTGGCGGCGCGCCGGTGAGGCGGTACACCGAGTGAGCCTGGGTAAAGGTGTTCAGCTCCGTCCACACGGAGCGGAAACGCTCCTCCCCCAGGCAGCGGTTCAGCGCTGGGGCCACAGCCTTGCCCAGCTCCGACTTGCCCACGCCGGTGGGGCCATAGAAGATCAGGGACAGGGGGCGCAGGGGATCCCTCTTGCAGATGTGCCCGCGCAGCTTGAAGGCGGCAGCCTCCACCGCCGCCTCCTGGCCCACCACCCGCCGCTGAAATTCCCACTTCAGCATCTGAAGCAGGTCGGGCTCCGGGGCGGTGAGGGCCTCGTCCAGCCCCCGCAGGCAGTCGGCCATGGCCTGGAATCCGGCGTAACGCTGTACGGCCCCCCGGGCAAAAAAATCGCTGAGAAGGGCGCAGGCCCCGCCGTAGGCCACGGCGGGGCGGAAATAGAGCAGATAGTCCTCTCCCCGCCGCCAGAAGCCCACCTGGGCCTGGGCTGGCCGGCAGCCGGGTGGAAGGGCGCAGGCCGAAAACTCGTAGCTCCGCCCCAGCCGGGCGCAGGCATCCACCCGCTGCTTCAGCTGGGCATAGCCGGACGGCCCGCAGGCGCAGAATTGGGAAAACTCCATGGACGGCCTCCTCACGATGATGCCCGTACCGGCGTGGACGCTTCCGTTCTGGAAGCCCGCGGCGCGAAAGGCGGCGTATACGCCCCGGCCATAGGGCAGCAACCGTTCAGTTTTTTGGTATATAGGCCACATTATAGCCATCTCCGCGGAGTGCCAACCGCGCCCATACAAAAAAGCCGGCCCTCAGGCCGGCTTTTTTGAGGCGTTACGCATATACATCGATATACTGCCCTTTGGCGGGAGTGGGGACCGCTTCCAGCATCTTCAAGAGCTCCTGGCCCGCCAACTCCTGGCTGTCCATCATCTTCTTGGTGACAGCGATGGAGTAGTTGTTGGCAAAAGACGCCGCGCTCATGCCCATTGCCATGCTGGCGATGGATTCCATCATAGGTTACTCCTCCTTTCCCTCCGGCGGGGCCGGAGACTGGGTCTGGACGGGGCGGGAGCGCCCCGCCTGCTTATGATCCAGCACGCCGCCCAGCAGGCCCAGCAGCTCGGCGGGGGCGGACTCCTCCATAGCGGAGTCGCGGTTGGCGGCGGTGGCAGTGACCAGCTCGCTGCGCAGGATGGACACGTCCTCCGGCGCGGTAATGGCCAGGCGCACCCGCGTGCCGTCCACCGAGACCACGCGGACGGTGATGTCCTCACCGATCATCAGGGCCTCGCCGGCCTTGCGCTGCAAGATCAGCATAATCTGCCCTCCTCTGCGCCGAATTGGGCCAGGGGATGGCGCATCTCGTAGGCGTCGGTATCCAAAATGACCTGCCGGGCCACCCGGGTCTCCGGGTGAATGGCCACCGGGCATTTCAGATTGACCGTGCTGTCGGACACCGGCTTTTTCACCACGCACAGCACGTAGAAGCCCAGCTCCTGACTGTCCGTCACGCCCAGGTCCTTCAGCTCCTGGGGCTGGAGGATGGGGTTATAGCCAGGAAGAAGGGAGAAGGGACTCATGGCCACGAAGGCCAAGGCCGGGGTCCGGGTGCTCTGGAAGCACAGCAGGGACCCGGCGCCGCCGTCGAAGGGCAGGATCAGGAACTCATGTTCTTCCTCGAAGCCAAAAGGCCCCACGGGGAAGGTGATGATGTCCTCCGCCTCGTAGTCAATCTGGCCGAAGTATTTGGTCTGGAGCTTCAAACAAACGCCTCCTGTCGGATGGGCTGGTCAGGCCTCCACATCCACCGGCTGGTAATCGGGGTCGGCAGAAGGGGGCACGTACAGCGGCCCGCCCACATACTTGATAATCACATCAGGCTGCTGGGTGACGGACAGCTCAATATCGCCGGGAGTGAACTCGAACTGGGGCTGGTTTACCCGCCAGTCAAAGTTCAGTTTATCCATCTCATAGCGGATGTGCATCTCGCCCGGATCCCAGCTGATCTCCGGGGGGACGGAGGGGAGAAATTCAAGCCCCACGTTGGGTTTGTAGTTCTTCGTGGTGGCGTCAGCCGCGAATTGCGTAATCATATCCTGTCCAATTTTCGCCTCCAAAAGCATTTGACCCTGCTGGGCAAAGGTGGCCGTGGCGGTGTAGGATGCCTGCTGGCCCTGCTGGGCGTATTGTTCAATGGAGCGCACAGCGGTGGGGACCACGGAATTCCGGGCCTCGAAGGTGTCGATATTCAGCTTGATGGGCCGGCTCTTGATGCTCAACCCCCCATCCCCACGGGAGATTTCCAGGTCTGCGGTCCCGCGGCTATACTCCAGCTTGGCGTGGGAGACCTTCATCTCAATTTCAATGGGGACGGTCTTGATCTCAATCAGGGGATACATAATATCATTTTTCGCTCCTCTCTCACAACAACTTTACAATGCGCGTGGCATATCCGCTCAGTTCAAATAGTCCATCAAGCTCTGGGAAAGGATGCTGTTGCCCACCTTCAGCGCGGCGTTGTAGCTGTACTGGGCCCAGATGAAGGCGCTGATGGCCTCCGCCATGTCCACATCCTCCAATTCGCTGTACTGCTCCTGGAGGTTATCAATGTTGCCCTCCAGCAGCTTGGTGTTGTTCTGCAGCTTGGTGGTGCTGGCGTCCATATTGGTGAACTGGGTCTTGAACTCGGAGGCGGCGTCCTCCAGCTTTCCAACCAGGCCCCGGAACTCCTCGTACACCGCTGTGCTCCACTCGCCCTCTTTGGGGACGCTGTCCGCGATTTGGGTGAGCCGCTGTACGATGGAGTAAATGTTCCGGGGGTCGCCGTCCTCGTCCAGGCCATAGCCGATGAAGGTAATGCCATGGAGAGCGTCATTGTAGCCGCTGGACTCAATCAGCTTGCCGTCGTGCTCCTGGAAACCCAGGCCGATGTCCACAAAGCGCTTTTCGTTCACCAAGGTCTGCAGCTTGGCGGCATCCTCGACGGCCTCATCGTACTTTTCCTTGGTGATGACTTGGTCTTCCGCCTTGCCGTCAATCACCATGAAGAATGAGTTCTTTTTCTCGTCGTCGGTGGTGGGAGGAGTGGCCAATACCTTGCCGTCCTTGTCCACATACACGAGGTTGTTGGTGGGCACGCTGTTGTCGGTCAGCCGGTCGGGCTTGGAGTCGACGCGCGCTACCGCCTCATAGTAATCGGACGTTGAGATGAGGTTGAACATTGCCGGCTCACCGGGGTTGCCGGCGGCGTCCAGTTTGCGGAAATAGCCGCCTGGCTCTCCCTCGGCCCCGGTGAACACGGAGCCGTCCCTGTTGTACTCCACGAAGTTCTTGTCGGGTTCAGCTGGATCCTTGGCCTCCAGCTTAGGCAGGGTGTACAGCCGCTCGTACTCCGCGACCGACATCTTGATGATATTGTCCGTCTTGAGGTAGCAATTTTGGTTGGCGCCGGTGACATCCAGCTTTCCCGTATTATCCACTTGGATGAGTGTGTCACCGTTCTTCCAGACGTTGGGTTCCGCCGCGTCCACAGGCACCCCCCGGTAGTACAGCTGGTTGATTCCGTCCACCGTTTTTACCTCGAAGGGGACGTTGTGGCCATCCGCCCCGGCAAAAATGAAAGCGTCGCCGTATTTCTGGTTCAGGCTTTGGACTATGTTCTCCGTCATTACGCTCAGGGCCTTGCTCAACTGGGTGCGGGCGTCGCCGGAGGGGTCGTTCAGCATTCTCAGCGTGGTGTCCTTCAAGGTGCCCAGTTCCAGGCCGCCGTTTTCGGTATCGACCAGCGCGCTAATGGACTGAAGGCTGTTGAAAGCGGTCTGGAACTTCTGGTAGGTGCTGTTGCTGTTGGTATACTGGTACTCCGCCATCATGCGGGACTTGCGCAGCTGAAACGCCTTGGAGGCGGCGGCGGGATCCTCCGCGTAGGAATTGAATTTGCGCTGGGTGAGCATCGTATCCCGGGCATGGTTTTGAGAGATGAAGGAATTCATCAAATTTCTGCGGTAGCCTCTCAGCACGCCGCCTGTTGTAGCACGGATCATGGGATACCCTCCTTATGGTCAGCGTCCGGCGATGCCGGTGTTATTAATCAGCCGGTCGATTGCCTCGTCAATGGCGGTCATCATGCGGCAGGCGGCGGAGTACGCCTTTTGGAACTGCATGATGTTCATGGCCTCGTCGTTCAGGTCCACGCCGGATACGCCGTCCCTGCTGGTGTCAATCTCCACCAGCTGGGTGTAGCTGGTATTGAGCTGGACGTTGTTTTTGCGCGCGTCGTTGCCCAGGGTGGAGGCCATGTTGTCATACATCCCATTGAAACTGCCCTTGTACAGCTTGGAACTGACACAGTCGTCCCCAATCAGGTCCTTGGGGCTGTAGACCAGGTCCTCCGTCAGCTTGGAGATCATGTGGCCGATGTTTTCGTTTTTGGTGGTGTTCTGAATATCTCCGTCGTGGAGGAGGATATAAGTGGGGACTACCTTCACGTCGCCGGTGGACCAGCTGTGGGAGATGGAGATGTTGGAGGCGTTGATGCCGGTGGGATCGTCGTTGTCGTTGCGGTTGCTGAACAGGGGGCCCATGCCCTCCGGAGCCATGGTGGCGTTGACCGTGATCTCCTGGTCGGGGGGATTGGCGGCCGCGCTCACGCCGTGATCGCCCAGGAACCTGCTCAGGATTGCCTCCGCGTCGCCCTCTTTGCCGGCAATGATATTGCCCTTGGCGTCCAAAACGCCGTTCACATCAGCTTCCCAGGCGGAGCCGGCCCCGGCGGCCTCCTTGATCTTGGCCATAACCTTTTCCAGCGGGTCGTCCACGCTGATCTGCGCCCTGGTGAGCGTGCACTCGGGCGCGTGGGCGCCGTCGGTCCGGCCCACATAGTAGCCGCCGGCGTCCACATAGTAGCCGTTTTCGGCTTCCGTCAGCCCCAGGTCCTTGGGGGTGCCGGTCTGCTGCGCATAGATCAGGTTGCCGTCCTGATCCATCATGGCGCCCTTGTTCAGGGCGTTGTAGGTGTCGGCAAACTTCTTGGCCAGCAGGTCCATGGACAGCTGGAAGTAGGGGATGCCCCGCTTGATGGCGGCGTTTTCGTCTATGGCCACGTCGGCGTTGGTGGAGAACTCGCCCTTTTCGGTGAGCATCTCCCGCACCGCCTGGATGGAGCCGAACAGGTCGTTGTCGTCCAGGGTCACCGGGCGGCCCTTGTTCATGTCCAGGTCCTTGGGCACGATGTTGCGCTGGTCCACCAGGTTGGACACCATGATGGTATACATGGGGTCGTCGATCATCTCGGCGTCGGCCTCTTCGCAGGGGTTGCCGTCCTGGTCCAGGTAGGGCAGGCTGTCGGGGTCGTTGGGGTCATGGTTGGGGTTGGGATTGGGGATCTGCTTGATGGAGATCTGTGACCCATAGATGCCGTCCACCAGAACAGTGCTGTCCGTTGTGACCAGGGGGTCCGGGTTGGAGTCGCCCAGGGAGATGGTGAGCTTCTCCACCTCGATGCCCGCGCCGATCTCCTCCATGGAGTACTCCACCTTGATGTGCATCAGCTGGGACAGCTCGTCGATCTGGCGGTTGCGCTCGTCACGCATCTCCAGGGCGTTGTCGCCGTGGATCTCCGATTCCCGGATGGACTCGTTCAGGTTGCGGATGTTAGTGAGAATCTCGTTGGCGGAAGTGACCTTTTTCTTCAGGTCGTCCACAGTGTTTTCCCGCAGGTTCTCCAGCTTGTCGGCATAGGTGTGGAACAGGTTGCACAGCGCCTCCGCGGAGTTGCGCACCAGGGTGTCGTTGCCCTTGGTGGGCTCCTCGTTCAGCCCTTGCAGCTGCTTGAGGATGTCCATCATCTGGGCGTACAGGACGCCGTCGTCCTCATTGTCCTTGGTGATCTCCCGGCCCACCTCGTCCAAGGTGTCGGCGATCTCGTTGAGGCTGGCCAGGGTGGTGTCGTGATAGCCCACGCTGGCGGCGGTGTTGCGGAAGCGGATGTCCAGGTAGGGGTCCCGGACCTGGTTGATGCTGGTGACCAGGGCGCCGTTGCCCACGTGGTTGTCAAACTGGGAGCGGTATACATCGTTTCCGCCGGTTTTCAGGCTCACCTGGTCCAGCCGCTGGCGGGTGTAGCCCACCGTGTTGAGGTTAGAGATGTTGTTGCCAGTCACGCGCAGTCCGTGCTGGGCGGCATAAATGCCCAGGCGGGCTGTGGTAAAGCCGTCAAATGTTCCAACAGTACCCATAGCTAAAACTCCTTACTTGACACGCCGCGGTCAGGCGCGGAAATCTGTTTTCATATTTTGAGGCGGCTCCACGCCGGGGGGTTCGTAGCCCGCGCCCGGGTCCGCCGGATCCACTCCGGCGGCGGTGAGCACCTTTTCGATCTGGTGCAGGTTGAGTTCCAAGGTGTTCCGCGCCATGTCCGCGTAACTGCGGTACTCCTGGTAGCTGCGCCGGGCGGCCTCCGCCGCCTGCCGGGCCTCGTCCTCCAGGTCGGGGGGGACGCGGCCGGGCAGCTCCGCCAGGGAGACGCCGTTCAGGCCCAGGCCCTCCAGCAGTTTGACCCGCCGCTGGTCCAGCCCCCGCAGGGTGAGGGTCATGGCCTGCTCCTGCTTGAGCACGTCGCCCAGGGCCATGAGGTCGTCCTGCCGGACGGAATCCGCTTTCTCCTGGGCCAGGGCGGAAAGCCGGTCCAGGCAGCCGCTCAACTCGTTCAGCAGGCCAAGATAGGATCGGTAGTCAGCCGCCCCCATTTACCGCCCCTCCCCGAGGAACAGGATCCGGGCCGCGATGGCCATGGGATCCGGGGTATACTCGCCGGAGGCCACCTGCTGGCGCAGGGCGGCGATGTCGCCGGTGGTGGTGGTGGTGCGCACCTCGCCGGACAGCCGGCTGACCAGCCCCATGTGGAAGCGGTTGTCCTGACTGGGAGTGGAGAGGGTAACGCTGTCGTATTTGTTGCCGCCCGAGACCACCTGGGCCTTTTTGTCGCGGGCCGACTTGGCCTGATAGATTTTGGCGGGACTGATGGGGGAGATCGCGCCGTATCCGGACGAGGTCAGCATAGTCACTCACATCCTTTTGATATCCGTAGGGTTTCTTGCGCTACATTCAACTTATATATCGGCAAGGATGCCCAGAACATAAGAAAAAGGAGGAAATTTCTTTCTAAACGCCGTCTGCCCGGAGCTTTTGCCAAAAGCTCCGGGCAGAATTCGATGTTTTATGGCGTTTTACGGCCGCCGGCGTCAGCCCAGGCTCTTCAAATGCCGGAGGAGGACGTTGGAAATGTTGTCGCAGGAGGCCTGGATCATCACCGCGCCGATGTTTTGGGCCACGCCGGGCATACCGTAGACCACGGAGGATTCTTTGTCCTGGCCGATGGTGTAGGCCCCCTTCTTCCGCATGGCCAGCAGGCCCACGGCGCCGTCCTGCCCCATGCCGGTCATGATGATGCCCACCATTTTGCAGGTGACCACGTCGGCCATGGACTGGAACATGGCGTCCACGGAGGGGCGGTGGCCGCTGACCTTTTCCCCGGGGGTGCAGTTGACGGTGTACCGGGTACCGATGCGCACCACCCGGCACTGGAGGTCGGCGGGGGCCACCAAGGCCAGCCCCCGGTGGAGCTCGTCGCCGCTCTGGGCCTCCCGCACCTCCATGGCGCACAGGCGGTTGAGGCGTTCGGCGTACATTTTGGTGAAGCCGGGGGGCATATGCTGGACAATAACCATGGGCGGGATGTCGGCGGGCAGCCGCTTCATCACCGCCAAGGTGGCCTCGGTGCCGCCGGTGGAGGCGCCCAGGCCGATGATGACCCGGTCCAGGTTGGCGCTGGGACCTAGGCTGGGGATGGCGGATGCGCCGGCGGTGGCCGCGCCGCCGCCCGCCGGCGCAGAAGCGGTGCGGGGCCGGGCGTTGGCGGCGATGATGACCTTCTGGGCCAGGGCGGCCAGGAAGGTGGCCTCGCTGGTGGTGCCGTCAGGCTTGCGGACGAAGTCCACCGCGCCCGCGGCCAGGGCGTCGAACACCTTCAAATTTAAGGAGGACACCAGGATGACGGGGATGGGGTGGGCGGGCAGGTACTGCTTCAAAAACTCAATGCCGTTCTGCCCGGGCATCTCCACGTCCATTGTGACCACGTCCGGCTGGTACTGGGGAATCTTATTCTTGGCGTCCAGGGTATTGATGGCGTAGCCCACCACCTCAATCCTGGGGTGGGCGTTCAGACCGCGGATCAGCATACTCCGGGCTACCATGGAGTCGTCCACCACCATGACGCGGATTTTCTTGTTAACTGCGGCAGGGATCGTCATAAGAGGAAGCTCCTCTCCTTTTTCATAGAGATACCGGGCCGACCGGCGAGGGGATCGGCCCGGCTGTTGCGATTACTTTTGGAACGTGGACGGGGCCAGGCGGCGGTAGGGCGTGTTGGTGCTGAGGTTTTCCGACTTGCTGATGAGCAGGTAGCCGCCGGGGACGGTGGCGTCGTAAAACCGGCGGACCAGGGCGTCTTTGGTGGGCTGGTCGAAATAGATCATCACGTTCCGGCAGAAGATCACGTCGAACTTGCGGCGGAATTTGATGGGGTCCATCAGGTTGAAGGGCTGGAAAATCACGTTGTCCCGCACTTTGGGGGCTACCTGGTACTGCCCGCCGGGCTGGGGGACGAAATACTTCTTCTTCCAGTCGGCGGGGATGGTGTCCGGCAGCTCGTACACGCCCTTTTTGGCGGCGGTCATGGCCCGGTTGGAGATGTCGGTGGCCAGCAGCCGGCAGTCCCACTGGGCGGCCTGGGGACCCAGGTAGTCGAAGAGGAACATGGTGATGTTGTAGGGCTCCTCACCGGTGGAGCAGCCCGCGCTCCAGATGGCCAGGGTCTTATCCCGCTGGTGGCGCTGCACGATGTCGGGGATAATTTTCTGGCAGAACAGGTCCAGGTGCTCCTTTTCCCGCATGAAGAAGGTGTAGTTGGTGGTGAGCTTATCCAGCAGCAGGGTAATCTCGTCGTTGTCCTTGGTCTGGAGCACATGGTTGACAAAGTCGGAGAAGCTGGTGTAGCCCCGCTGCTTAATGGCGGTGGAAAGCCGGCCGGTGATGAGCTGGCGCTTTTGGGACAAGTCGATGCCGTAATTGCTCTGCACAAACTTGACCAGCCGGTTGAAGTCGGCGTCCGTGATGGCCAGGGCGGAAAAAGAGCCGCCCGCTCCAGTTCCCGGGTTAATCATTAGGCATCAGCTGGGCGCAGTCCAGCACCATCATGGTGCCGGAGCCGTCGGGCAGGGAGCACATACCGGACACCAGCATCTGGGTGCTGTTGGCGGGCAGGGGATGGATGTTGACCTTGGGGATGTCCAGCATCTGGTCCACGCCATCCACCAGGATGCCCAGCTGCACTTCCCCCAGATTGATGACCACCACCAGGTTGTCGCCCTCCTGGGATTCCATGCCCAGCCGGGCGCGGATATCCAGGATGGGGATCATCTGGCCGCGCATATTGATGATGCCCCGGATGAACTCGGGCACCATGGGCAGGTAGGTGATGACCTGGTTGTTCAGAATCTCCACCACGTCCTCGGCCACAACGCCCAGCTTCAGGTGGCCCGCCATAAAGATCAGGTACTTCTGGGAGTCCACCGCGTCGTCCAGATTCAGGGCCTCCATCTCGTCCTCGCGGGCGAACAGGATCTCTTCGTTCATATATTCTTCTCTCCTTCTCACATACCCCGGGCGGCGGTGTACAGGCTGGCCACGTCCAGGATAATGCTGATGCTGCCGTCGCTGCGCAGGGTGCAGCCGTTGATGCCATAGTGCTTCACGTTGAAGCTGTTCACATAGGCGGGCAGCTGCTTGACCACCACCTGCTGCTGGCCCAGCAGCTCATCCACGAACAGGCAGTAGGAGTGGTCCCCGGCCTCCAGCCAGATGAGCACGCCGTCCTCAATATCGGCGCAGCCGCCCTGAAGCTGGTACAGGTCCCGGGCGCGGACAATGGGCACGAAGTTGCCCTGCACCTTGATGATCTCGCCGCTGCTGGAGTCGTGGATCACTTCCCCGGGGGACACCTTCATGGTGGCCTGAATGTTGTTGATGGGGATGGTGAAGATGGAGTCGCCCACGGCCACCTCCATGCCGTCCATAATGGCCATGGTCAGGGGGATGCGGATGGTGGTGGTCATGCCGTGGCCCAGCTCGCTGGAGATGGAGACGGAGCCGCCCAGCTCCTCCACGCTCCGCTTGACCACGTCCATCCCCACGCCGCGGCCGGAGAACTCGGTGACTTCGGTGTTGGTGGAGAAGCCGGGGGCCAGCAGGAAGTTGAGGATTTCCTTATGGCTGTAGTCCACGTCGGGGGAGGCGATGCCCTGGCGGATTGCCTTGTTCAGCACGGCCTCGTCGTTGACGCCCCGGCCGTCGTCGATGATCTCGATGATAACCTCGCTGCCGGTGTCCCGGGCGGACAGGATGATCTCGCCCACCGGGTCCTTGCCGGCGGCGACGCGCGCCTCCTGGGTCTCCTCGATGCCGTGGTCCATGGAGTTGCGGATCATGTGCATGATGGGGTCGCCGATGGCGTCCACAATTGTCTTGTCCACCTCGGTGTTCTCGCCGATGAGGGTGAGCTTGGCCGGGCGGTTGAGCTTTTTGGTCATGTCCCGCACGATGCGGGTCATCTTCTGGAAGACGCTGGACACGGGCACCATGCGCAGGGACATGGACACGTCCTGGAGCTCGTCGGTGAGCTTGCGCAGCTGCCGGGCGGACTTGGAGAAAGCGTCCAGCACCAGCCCCTTCAGGTCGGGGGAGGAGGTGACCATGGATTCGGTGATGACGATCTCGCCCACCACGGCGGACAACTGGTCCAGCTTGGACAGGTTGACGCTGATGAGCGTCTCCTTGGGGTGCTGCTGCTGGGCGGCGGGAGCCGGGGAAGCGGAAGCCGCCGGGGAGGCGGAAGCGGCGGGGGCCGCGCTCTGGGCCGGGGCGGGGGCCGACGCGCTGGCCGCGGGGGCGGGCTTCTTCTCCGGCGCGGGGATATCGTAGGGCTGGTAGCCCTGGACGGAGCCCACCGTCTTGATGACGTTGATGGCGCTGGTCCTGTCCTGCTCATTGCGGAACATCAGGTGGAAGCCGTTGTCCACAATGGTTTCGGAGGTGGAGGGGTCGTTCTCCACGTTGTCGGGCTGGAACGTGAAATCACCCTCGCTGCACACGTCCTTCACCGCGGTGACCAGCATGAAAGCGCGCAGGCTCTCCATGCCGCAGCCCTCCTCGAAGTTCACCCGCAGGGCGTGGGGGAAACCGTCGGCCCCGGCGGCGGGAGCGGGGGGGGCCGCGCTGGCCGCGGGGGCGGCGGGGGCCGCGGGCGCGGCGGGAACGGGCTCCGGCTCCGGCTCACCCTTGATTTTTGCAATCAAGGTATTAATATTTGCCATGAAGCTGTCGATATCCTTATCAAGAGGCTCGTCGGCCTCCACCTTCTCGACCTCGCCCCGGAAGAAGTCAATGGACTGGAACACCACGTCGAACAGGGCCGGCCGGTCCTCCTCATGGACTACCGCCATGGTGCCTTCCCGGATGATGAAGAACATATCCTCAATCCGGTGGGCCACGGTGGCCAGGGTGTCGAACTCCATCATGGCGGAGGAGCCCTTGATGGTGTGCATGATGCGGAAAATCTCGTTCACGTTCTCCTGAGAGAAAGTGTCCACCTTTTCCGCCTCAAGGACGATAGTTTCCAGCTGCTCCAGCAGAGTGCCGGTCTCATAGATGTACATATCCAGGATTTCGTTTCCGCTGCCCATAAAAAGCACCACCTCAGTAAAATCTTTTATCTTTACTATTATCGGCAGGGCGCGGCGGAAAATTAAGTAGCTTTTCTAAGTTTTATCGCAGGGGTGTGAAAAATGCCTGATCTCTTGGGAGCCACCAACCCGGTACCGGGTTATGACAATACATCGGTCAACCGCAATATCCCCATCTCCCCCGGCAATACCCAGGTCCAGAACATCCCGGACCTGAACCGGGTCACCGGCGCGGACAACCGCACCGAACAGCAGGACGCCGGCCAGGCGGGGGGGCAGATTCGGTACGACTCCAATTTCCAAACCTTCCTTCAGCAGCTGCGCCGGAACCAGGATATCACTGGGGTCATGGCCCGGCTGCTGCTTCGGGAAGGCACGTCGGTGTCCTCCGGCATGAGCGAGGGCATCGCGGAGGAGATGTCCCAGGTCCTTGAAATGCTGAAGATGGACCAGGGACAGCTGTTCCAGTTTCTCAGCGCCCAGATGCGCTCGGGCACCCGGTTCGGCGGGGCGCTGTTCGCCCTGCTGCGCAGCGCCTATGCCCGGGCGGAATCGGACGGGGTCCGGGCGGACATCCTTACCTTTTTAAAAAGCTACAGCGATTTTTCCTCCACCGGCCATATTGAGGGCAACCTGCTGCGCAACCTGTCTAACATGGCCAACGCCATGCCCGCCAGCTGGGGGGACCAGCTGCGCCAACTGCTGGCCCAGCTGGAGAACGGCGTGGCCGCCGGGGACAGGCAGGGGAACATCGAACTGATTCAGCAGAAGGTGTTCCCCTTCATGTCCGAGTACGTGAACGCCACCCACGACCTGGGCACCCCCCGGGAGCTGTTGAGCCTGCTGGCCCTGGACGTGGCCCGGTATGAGAACGGCTCGGAGGATAAGCTCCAGGAAGCGTTCCACCAGCTGTCCGGCTACGGCACCCTGAAGGGGATGCTGGGCGGCATCGACGGGGCGTCCCTGATGAAGCTGCTCCAGGCGGGGCAGTTCGGCCGGGCGTCCATGGCCACCCAGTTCTCCGACCACCTGGCCGCCGCCGCCGCCCGGGCCCTCCGGGGGGAGGGCAGCGCCGAGGTGCAGCAGGCGTTCCGCAACCTGGTCAACGCCATGCTGGTCAACGAGAGCGTGTATATGCCCCTCAACCACTACATGATCCCGCTGGAAATGGACGGGAGGATGCTCTTTTCCGAGCTGTGGGTGGACCCGGACGCCGAGGAGAAGCGGAGCGGCCAGGGCCAGGGGGAGAAGTGCATGAAGTTCCTGCTCAAGATCGACGTGCAGGGGCTGGGCCTGTTCGACGTGATTCTCTCCAGCAAGGAGAAAAACGTGGGAATCATCGTCTGCTGCCCCGAGGGGGCGGCCCCCTTCTCCAAGGAGATGGAGCAGACCATCGGCCAGATCCTGGCCCGGAACGAGCTCACCTCCGCCGGGGTCAGCGTGCGGAAAATGGAGCGCCCCGTGACCCTCACCGAGGTGTTCCCCAAAATCTTTGAAGGGAAGAACAGTGTCAATGTCAAAGTATGACGGCAGGCGGAACCCGTCCAAAAAGGCGGTGGCCCTTCAGTATGAGGCCGGGGACGGCGCGCCGGTGATCGTGGCCTCCGGCATGGGCTATATGGCGGAGAAGATCGTGGAGGTGGCCGCCGACAGCGGCGTGCCCATTTACGAGGACAACTCCCTGGCCACCATCCTCACCCAGCTGAAGCTGGGCCAGGAGGTGCCCGAGGAGCTGTACAAGGCTATCGTGGAGATCTACGTGTATTTTCTGCATTTTGACCCCAATAAGCCTAAGGAGGGAGCCAAGCCCAAGGCCGGGCCGGCACCGGCGGAGGGCGCCCGGACCCAAGCGAACGAGGAACAGGAGGCATGAGGATGGAACAGAGCATTTACCTGCTGCTGGACAGCAAGGGCAGCCCCATCGCCCGGGGGAAGATCCAGGGGAGCACCAGCGGGCAGTTCTGGCAGCTCCAGGTGGAGGACGGCAAGATCGACGAGATCCTGGAGCATAAGAAGCTGAAGCTGCTGTCCATCATGGACGCGGGCCCCTCTTATGAGGGGGTCATCGTGCGCAGCCGCAACGACATGATCCAGCTGGAGATCACCAAGCTGGACCAGGACGCCGGCGATATGCGGAAGAACCTGCGGGTGGTGGCCCGCTTCAAGAGCCTGATCTACCCCCTGAGCGGCGCCTGGAAGGGCCGCAGGGAGATAGAGGCCAACGACCTGAGCTGCGGCGGCGTGGCCTTTTTTACCGACCACTCCCTCCAGGCGGGGGAGCAGCTGGAGATTGTCATCCCCGTCACCAGCGAGCCCCTGGTGCTCAAGTGCCAGGTGCTGCGCCTGCGCCCCACCGAGCGGGCCTCCAGCGTGCTGTACGCCGCCAAGTTTGTGGATATGTGCGAGGACGAGGAGACGTTCCTGCGGGAGGCGGTGTTCAACCTCCAGCTGCGGGGCAGGCCGAAAACAAACTGAGCCCAGCGCTCGGTTCAAGATATAGCTGCTGACAGAAACGGACAGACGCGGCGGCCCGCCGCGCCGGAAAGGAACGGACACACACATGAGCAAGCGTCAAACCAACCAAACGATCTGGAACCGGCTGCGCCGGGGACTGGCAGCCTTGCTGTCCCTGGCGCTGCTGGCCGGACTGCTGCCGTCGGCGGTGGTCCCCGCCCAGGCCCACTGGGCCGACTCCTATGTGAACACCCTGGTGGACTGGGGCGTCATGCGGGGCGACATCAACGGCAATATGGCCCCCCAGCGCAACATCACCCGGGCGGAGTTCGTCGCCATGATGAACCGCGCCTACGGCTACACCCGTACGGCGGGCCACCCGTTTACCGATGTGAACGTCCGGGACTGGTTCTCGGAGGATATTGACATCGCCTACAATATGGGCTACTTCAAGGGGACCTCCGCCACCACGGCCTCCCCCAACGACACCCTGACCCGGGAGCAGGCGGCTGTGCTTCTCAGCCGGAACATGATGCTCCAGCCCACCGTGGGCGAGACGCTGGGCTTCTCCGACACCCGCACCCTCAGCGACTGGAGCCGGGGCCTGGTGGGCGCCGCCGCCGCCAACGGCATCATCAGCGGCTATAACGACGGCAGCTTCCAGCCCAAGCGGAACATCACCCGGGGCGAGGTGGCCGCCATGCTGGTGCGGGCCATCGGCACCCCCGTCAACACCTCCGGCGACCACCTGCTGGGCGACGTGTACGGCAACGTCACCGTCAACACCTCCGGCGTGAAGCTGCGGGACGGCACCATTGCCGGCAACCTCTACCTCACCGGCGGCATCGACCTGGGCGACGTGCTGCTGGAGAACGTCAACGTGCTGGGCGAGATCATCATCAGCGGCGGCGGCGAGAGCAGCTCCAGCCAGAGCAGCGTCCTGCTGCGCAACGTGACGGCGGACAGGATGCTGGTGGACAGCATCAGCCAGCAGTTTGTCACCATCCGCGCCGAGGGCAACACCGATATTCCCACCACCACCGTGCGCACCAACGCCTATGTGGATGACTCGTCCCTGCCCGGCTATGGCCTGAGCTTTATTGAGCTGGACGGCGAGCCCGGTACCCTGCTCCAGCTGGCGGGCAACGTCAAGGAGGTCATTAACCGCACGCCCCAGTCCAACCTCCAGGTGGTCCAGGGTTCCGCCGACAAGATCACCGTGGACGAGAAGGCCACCGGCTCCACCGTCCTGGTGGACGGGGACGCCCGGGTGGACGAGCTGGACCTGGACGTGGGCACCACCGTCACCGGCGAGGGCGATATCAGGGACCTGAACGTGGGCGCCGCGGGCTCTACTGTGGAGCAGCTGCCCGACAAAATTGTAATCCGCCCGGGCATTGACGCGGACATCAACGGCTCTGAGATGAACAGCAGCCAGGCCGCCGAGTCCTCCGCCGACCCCAGGCTGGAGGCGGGCTATCCCAAGGTGAAGAACATCGCCCCCACCTCCGCCGACCTGGTGTTCAAGGCCAATAAGAACGGCACCATCTACTGGGCGGTGTCCGCAGTCACCGACGGCTCCGTGGGCGAGGACGACCTGATCGAACCCCCCGCCTACGGCGGCAAGATCCTGGCCTCCGGCAATATCAGTGTCACCTCCTCCAAGGAGGAGTACACCACCTCCCTCAGCAACCTGACCCAGGACGGCTCCTATTACGTCAGCGCCATTCTGGTGGACGGCCGGGGCAACCGCAGCCCGGTGAAGGTCACCGCCTTCAGCACGCCGGACGGCACCACCCCCGCCTTCAACGCGGGCTACCCGGTGATGACCATGATTACCACCCAGAACGCCCAGGTCACGGTTATGACCAACAAGAGCTGCCAGCTCTATTACGCCCTGCTGCCCGCCGGAAGCACGCCTCCCACCCCGGCGGAGTTCAAGGCCAACGCCGTGCGGGGCAACCTGGGCTACGGCGTGCGGGACGCGGTGAAGAATGTCACCCAGCCCATCAACGTCAACAACACCCCGCTCCAGGAGCTGACCAATTACACCCTGTACCTGTGGCTCACCGACTACAACGGCGCCAAGAGCTCTCAGGTGTACGCCCTGAACTTCCGCACGCCCGACGAGCAGCCCCCCGTGATTGTGGACCGGGAGCAGACCAACGCCGACGCCAACTCCATTGAGCTGACCTTCTCCCTCAACGAGGCGGCCACCCTGTTCTGGGCCATTATCCCCGAGGGCGAGGACTACGAGATGGCCTTCGAGGGCGCCAACGAGGAGAACTACAAGCCCGGCGAGGGCGAGGTGTTTGAGGGCGCGGAGGACGACGCCGAGCTGAAGTCCCTGCTGCGCAAGCTCCAGATCAAGATTGAGTCCGGCGGCGGCAGCATTGTGAAGAACGGCCGCAAGCCGGTGAACGCCGCCTATACCAGCACCCAGGTCACCATGAACGAGACCCGGCCCCTGGACGCCGGCACCTCCTCCTACACCATGTACCTGGTGGCCAAGGACGCCGCGGGCAACTACTCCAAGGTGGAGAAGGTCAATGTCAAGACCCGGGACACTGTCCCGCCCACCGTGAAGCAGGAGTTCACCAGCCTCAACAACGCGGGCCAGCCCATGGCGAACACCGATATCCGGCTGGTGTTCTCAGAGGGGGTCCGCCCCGGCGTCAGCGACAAAACCTATCTGGAGCTGTACCAGATGGTGGAGGAAGCGGTGAACGCGGGCGACCCCAAGGCGGAAGCCACCGCCCGCACCGCCCTGGGCAAGGCGCTCCACAACGATTACATCAAGCTGTATTACGGCAAGACGGGCATCAACCAGAACGAGACGCCCTACTGCGACGGCTGTACGTACGATGAGGCCACGGATAAAATCGTGTACGACAACGCGGACGGCTGGCTCATCAACTACTGCAACGCGGTGGTGAAGATGGAGAGCGGCCAAATGGTGGTCACATTCCCCACTACCACAGGGGCCGACAACGCCCTGCGCCTGGTGAGCGGCACCACCCACCATTTCTACCTCAAGGACATCCGCGACAACGCCGACGAGGCCAACCTCCTGGACCCCAACCCCACCGAATTGCCTGAATTCACCGTCAGCTTCGCCGAGGTGGAGCTGTCCGTGGTGAGCCACCGCCCGCCGGTGATGACCCAGGCGGTGAACCGGCCGGTGGTGCGGGACGACGACGGCAAGATTACCTCCACCGGGGGCACCCTGTTTGAGTATACGGTCAATGCCGACGGCACCGGGACCTACAAACCGGGCAGCCTGCCCCAGAACAACGACAACGAAAACCAGCGCATCGACCGCGCCTTCCGGGTCCACCCCATGTTCCAGCCGGACAGCGTGGACCAGACCATGTGCTATGACATCCTGATCTGGGCCGACACCAACATGGACATCACCCTGTATTCCCGGCCCTATGGCAGTTCCGACCCCTGGGAGAAGGAGGGCACCGCCCAGTTCCGCGGCACGGTGGACGGCAACAGCCAGCGGCGCTTCGTCTACCGCAGCCTCACCGACATCCGCGAGGGTATGCGCCAGCCGGGATACCTCCACGAGCTGGAGGACCGGGAGTACGCCATCCACGTGGACCGGCTGAACCAGCTGGGCGACTACAGCAACCAGTACGACTCCTGGAGCGACACCGTCAACCTCAAGGTTTCGGTGGTGGCCGGCCCGGACACCACCCTCCAGGAACTCCAGGTGGGGGTGAACAACGAGGCCCGCTATAACGAGGTGCTGGCCAAGGGCCTGTGGTCCATCGGCACCCCCGACCCCTTCAACACGGACATGACCTTCACCGACCGGGCCGCGCCCAAGATCACCCAGATCCGCGTCACCCCCAGCGACACCAGCCCCGTGATCTCCATCACCATGGACCACCCGGGCCAGGTCAACTACATCATCTTCCCCCTCAGCGACCTGATGTATAAAAAGACGGACGCCTCCGCGCCGGAAAAGGTGCTCAGCGGCACCCCGGTGACCAGCGTGATTGACAGGATCAGCAGCTACTTCATCTCGGAGGAAGTGGTTTTGAAGGGGGAGACCACCACGCCGCCCCTGCCGGTCACCAAGATGCAGGAGATCAACAGCTCCATCGGCGGCGCGGGCACCGCCCTCACCACGCCCAGCAGCGACCGGGTGGTGGACGGCGTGTTCAGCGAGACCTCCGGCGTCATCAAGGGCACCACCGCCTTTGTGGGCCGGGGCAGCGCCGCCCGCATCGACCTGACCGGCCTGGTGCAGCCCAACACCATTTACTATGTCTGTGTGGTGCCCCAGGGCTCCACGCCCCAGTCCTTTGCCACGGAGGCCACGGGCTACTACTTCACCACCGACATGGCGGAGCGGCCCATCCTGAAGCTGGAGAGCACCGGCAGCACCAACGTCACCGCCATTGTGGACCGCACCTCCACCGTCCAGTCCAAGCTGCTGATTATGAGCGGCCTCACGAAGCATATGCTCATGGAGCCGTTCAACAAGCACGTGGACACCGCGCTGCACACCGACTTCACGGGTTCCGCCTATGACAAGACCACATACACGGTGCTCCAGGCCCTGTTCGACGACTTTACCGGGGTCAACCCCGGCCCCAACGGCTACCCCTCCGTGTTCGACCAGTACGCCGACGACGATACCAAGCGGGCTGTGCGCCAGCTGATCTCCGGCGGCGGCGTGGGCGAGCTGGTGAAGGCCAACTGGGGTCCCAATGAGATCCCCGTCCGGGGCGGCGCCACCACCGGCAGCGCCGGCATGACCTACGCCTCCACCAACCTGCGGGAGAACGTGGACTACGTCTGTCTCGGCATGGCCAGCATCCCCGACGCCCAGGGCAACAGCCCGGATGCCAGTTACGCCTTCCGCGCCAACTTCCCCATCCAGCTGATGAACGACCAGGCGCCGAAGATTCTCAGCGTGGGCCTGGATCTGACCTATAATGACACCACCAAGCGAATCAAAGGCCAGATCGTCCTAGCCTTTGACCGGGAGCTCTACCGGGAGCCCAGCGGCTATCCCCGCCTGCCTGTAACCCAGTCCTCCGCGTCGGCCCAGAACGGCGCCACGGTCAACAACGGCGGCACCCACTACGGCCTGGGCGGAGCGGTGAACGGGGGAACCAACGTGACAATCTATGACGATCCGGCGATAGGCAACACCAACTCCATCTACCTGAACGTAACCAACAAGGCGGGCACCGAGATCACCATCACCATCCCCAACGTCCTGTGCAACCGCTGGGGCACGCCGGTGACGGCGGGCACGGTGACGGTCACCTATGACAAGGATAACGACACGTTCAGCTATCGGATCAGCCCTGCCGGCCTGCGCGCCTGACACGCCGCAAAACTCGACCCCGGGAGCGGGCGGATCCCCGCCCGCTCCCCATTTTTCGAAACAAACTCACCGCGCAAAGGAGTACGAACTATGAAGCATAGCGTTTTGCGCCGCCTGGGCGCGCTGGCTCTGGCGCTGGCCCTGGCGGTCCCCCTGGCGTCCGGGCCCGCGCAGGCGGCGTCCGGGCCCGCGGATGACCCTATTGTCAGAATTGAATTGAACGAAACCGCCATAGAGCTGACCTATGATAACGACGCGAAAGAACCCCCGTCATTCCAGCTGATTGCCTACTCAATCAGCGCCGCAGGCCAAAGAACCCGGCTGATGGGGAATACCCTCATCTGGAGCATTGACAATGAGAACGCGGCTGAAGTGAGGTCCAATGGCAAGGTGACCGCGAAAAAGCAGGACCTGCCCGGCAGCTCCATCGCAACCGTCACCGCCAAGCTGAAGGATGATGAGACAATGACGGCGGCCTGCCAGGTCACCGTTATCACGCCCCCCCCCGCGCCGGAGCCGGTCAACAGCGTGCGGATTGATCGGACGGACAGCTCCTACCAGACGGGCGTGTCCCAGATCAATCTGAACCTGCCCAGAAACGCCACCAAGCCCGTCACCGCCCAGGTTTCCGCCACGGTGACCTATGACAGCCACACCGACCATGAAGTGGTGTGGGAGGTGTTCGACCCCAACCAGGCCATCACCTTTGACCAGGCCACCGGCCTGATTACCGCCGTGGGGGGCGGCACCGCCGTCATCACCGCCAAGGCCAAGGCGGATGAGAAGAAAACCGCCTCCGTCACCGTCACTGTCACCGCCTACGGGGTGATCAACGTCACCGGCGTGACGGTGAGCAAGCAGGAGCTGAAACTGGGCCTGGCGGAGAGCGACACCCTCACCGCCGCTGTTCAGCCCAGCAGTGTAAAGGATAAAACATTGTCCATCACCACGGAGCCCCTGGGCATTGTGGACGTGGCCGATGTCAACGGCAAGGGCCAGCAGTTCCGGGTCACCGGCGTTGGGCTGGGCAAGGCCAAGATCACCTTCACCTCCGTGTTTGACCCCACCAAGTCCGCCGTGTGCGAGGTGGAGGTGACCCCGGCGCTGAAGACGCTCACCATTGACGGCAAGAATTCCGACAACCAGCTCATTCTGACCGGCGTTGGCCCCGGCGACCATAAGCTGATCCACGCCGTCCCCGGTTCAAACGGCTACGGCGCCCCCAGCTACAACGCCGCCAACATCAACTGGACCAGCTCGGACGCCTCCGTGTTCACCGTTCAGAAGGATTCCAGCTATGCCAACGGCTGCTACGCCCGGATCAACCTGGTGGCCCCCGGCAAGGCGGAGCTCACCGTGCAATACGGCAAGGATGAGAACATCAAGGACACGGTGGAAGTGGAGGTCCCCGGCATCCTGCTGGACACCACCAGCGGCGTGCTGAACATGGTGAACAACGCTTTGACCATGCAGGTGGGCCAGACCGAGCAGCTGGTTATCAAGTCCTTCGGCTCCGCCAGCGGTGATTCCAGCCTCCGGCCCACATGGTTTTCCACCGACACCTCCATTGTCACGGCGGATAACGGCAAGCTCATCGCCCGGACGGTGGGCACCGCCACCGTGGAAGTCACCCGGGGGAGCTACACCGCCAAGTGCACCGTCACCGTGAGGGAGGACACCTCCACCCTCATCACCGCCTCCGGCACCTACAGCAGCGGCAGGCCCCTGGCGCTGTCCAGCCTCCAGAGCCAGCTGAACACCGCCTGCGTGACCAAGACGGAGAGCGCGCTGTCCTATGTCACCAACCTGTCCGTCCCCACCGCCCAGGGCATCCTCCACAACACCCACCGTTCCGAGGCGGACACCGGCGCGGGCATCGGCGCCACCGAGAAGTATTACCCCGGCCGCACCGGCCTCGACTCGTTGAGCGCCGTGTCCTTTGTGCCCCGGGCCGACTTCAGCGGCACCGCCGAGATCAGCTACACCGGCGTGGGCAGCAACGGCAGGTCCTTTGACGGAACCATCCGGGTGGCGGTGTCCGGCACAGGCCAGGGCGGAGGCGACGTGAGCTATTCCTCCAACGGGTCCCCGGTGTCCTTTGTGGCCGACGACTTCAGCAGCGTCATCAGCGCCAAAACCGGGCGCAGCCTGAAGTACCTCACCTTTACGCCTCCCCAGTCCAGCGTGGGCACACTGTATTACGGCTATATCGATGACAGCCACCCCGGGGAGAAGGTGCAGTCCGCCACCCAATACCGCCGGGCCGGCAGCCCCAGCCTGGACAAGGTGAGCTTCGTCCCCGCCGACGGGTATCAGGGCACGGTGCGGATCAGCTACCGCGCTGTGGACACCGCCGACACCCCGTACACCGGCACGGTGACCATCAACGTGACCCGGCAGAACGCGACCAGGGACCCCGCCGATATCTTTTACTACGCGCCCCAGGACGGCTGGGCGGTGTTCCAGGCCAGGGACTTCAGCGCCGCCAGCCTGCGGGTCATCGGCGAGACGCTGTCCTATGTGCGCTTTGAGCTGCCTCCCTCCAGCGAGGGTACCCTGTTCCACAACTACCGGGGTTACGGCAGCTATGACAGCGCCGTGACCTCCACCACCGATTACCGGGTGAACGGCAGCCCGGCCCTGGACCGGGTGGCCTTTGTCCCCGCCACCACCGCCAGCGGCCAGATGACCGTCCGCTACACCGGCTACAGCGTGCGGGGCACCGCCTTCACCGGCACGGTATACATCAACCCCGGGAGCGGCTGGAACGACAACAACCAGGTCCAGGACGACACTTGGTACCGGGTCAACAGCGGGGCGTCGGTCAACCTCAACGCCTATGACTTCAACAACGCCTGCGTGGCCGCCACGGGCGCCAGCCTGAGTTACATCCGCTTCACCCAGCTGCCCGCCATCGGCCAGGGCACTCTGCGCTACCGCAGCGGCAACAGCAATATCTACGGCAACGTCCAGGTCAACACTTCCTACTACCGCGTCAGCTCCAACAGCTGGGACGTGCTGATCGGCAACATCTCCTTCCAGGCGGCCAAGACCTTCACCGGCACCGTGCGCATTCCGTACACCGGGTATAACACCAACGGCGTGTCCTACACGGACGAGGTGGTGATTCAGGTCACGCCTACCATCATCAGCTACAGCGGCAGCAGCTCCAGTCCCATCGGCCTGTCCGCCGCCCGGGTGCGGTCCGCCCACAGCGGCGTGCTCACCGGCCAGCTGTCCTACATCATCTTCACCAGCCTGCCCGACCCCTCCGCCGGCCAGCTGTACCTGAACTACAGCGGGTTCGGCTCCGGCTCCCAGGTGAACACCGGCACCCGGTACTACGCCACGGGCAATCCCAACATCGACCAGATCAGTTTTGTGCCCCGGGGCCGCTATCAGGGGGAGGCCACGGCGGCCTATACCGCCGTGAGCACCACCGGGGAGCAGGTGAACGGGCAGTTTGCCTTCTACATTTCCAGCTCCAGCGGCTCCGGCTACTTCACCGACATGGGCGGCCACACCTGGGCGGCGGCATCGGTGGACTACCTGTACCAGAACGGCGTCACCAACGGCATCACCGCCACCACCTTTGGGCCGGGGCAGCGCATTCTGCGGCGGGACTTTGTGCTCATGCTGTGCCGGGCCTTCCACTTCAGCGGCGGCAGCGGCTACAGCTTCGCCGATGTGCCCTCCAACGCCTACTACGCCCAGGCGGTGGCCACCGCCAAACGGCTGGGCATCGTCAACGGGGACGGCACCAACTTCATGCCCAACGCCCAGCTCACCCGGCAGGACGCCATGGTCATGATTAAGAACTCCCTGGACGCCGCCGGGGTCAGCCAGCCCGCCCCATCCGCCACCGTATTGAGCCGGTTCCCGGATAACGGCTCCATCTCCAGTTACGCCAGAAGCGCCGTCAGCGTTCTGGTCCAGATGGGGGCGGTGAACGGCGACGACAAGGGGATGATGAACCCCCGCAGCTATATCACGCGGGCGGAGGCGGCGGTGATCCTCCACTACGTCATGACGATGTGAGGGAGCGCCGGATCTTAAGAGCAGAGGAGGCCCGAACCATGAGTGTCGGACCGCAGGAAGAGCTTGTCACGTCAAACGAATTTGGCCTCGCCCCCGGCATGGTGACGGAGGTGATGACGCTGGAAAACCGCCTGATCTACGTGGGCAAGGTGAGCAAAGTGGGCGGCAGCGCGGTGTACATCCGGGAGATCAACGACGACGAGCTGCCCATGGTGCTGGTAAACAAAGAGCTGAAGATCCGCTTCTACCGGGAGGAGGACAACGTGGTGCTCCGGGGGAAGGTGTGTGGCAGCACCATGCGGATGTGGAAGGTGGACCGGCTGGAGAGCACCTTTTTCAAGGAACAGCGGGCCTTTTTCCGGCAGAGCGTCAGCACGAACCTGGAGGCCCAGTGCGGCAGGCGGGCCACCTGGGGCGGCCCGGTGGGGGTCCTGTACCCCTGCCAGGTGCTGGACATCAGCGGCGGCGGCATCTTCATCAGCAGCCACGAGGAGTACCGGGTGGGCAACCGGCTGCTTATCACCAACATTCCCCTGGTGGCGGAGGAGTCCACTTTCAGCTTCAACTGCTTCGTCCGCCGGGCCGGCCTGTGGAAAAAGGGCGTGATACGCTACGGCTGCCAGTTTGAGGGCCTGTCCCCCAAGGAGCAGGACCGGCTTCTCCGGGCCATTTTTATCGTCCAGCGCATGGAGATCCGCAAGCGGAAAGCCCGCTGAATTCAGACGCGAGACCCGCCCCCCGCATATGCGGGGGGCGGGTCTCGCCGTTTTGTACAAATGAAACTTCAGCAGATATAAAAATTTGTATTATGTGGCCTGAGATAACTGGTAATTTTCCGATATCAAAGGGGATCGTGAAAGAATTCTTGTTCAAAAATTCTCTTGCAATTATCCGCCAAGCCGCTATAATATTGCCAACATAAGCCGGAGGCCCGGAGGGGCTTATGGACATGGCCGGGATTATGGAGGCTTTCCCGGCCCGCAGGCACAAACCGTTTTCCCGCCTTGGAAGGAGGCATTCGTTATGACAAAAGATCTTACCTCAGGCAGCCCCATGCGGCTGCTCCTGGGCTTTACGCTGCCCACCCTGTTTGGGCTGCTGTTCCAGCAGTTCTACAACCTGGTGGACGCCATGATCGTGGGCAAGCTGCTGGGCTCCCAGGCCCTGGGGGCGGTGGGCTCCACCGGCTCCATCAACTTTCTGGTGATCGGCTTCTGCCTTGGTATTTGCAGCGGCTTCGCCATCCCGGTGGCCCAGCGCATGGGCGCCAAGGACTACCCCCAGATGCGCCGGTACGTGGCCAACGCCGCTTACCTCTCCGCGGCCATCGCCCTGGTGCTCACGGCAGTCACCGGCGTGTTCTGCCGGGACATCCTCACCGCCATGGACACCCCCGCCGATCTCTTTGAGAACGCCAACGCCTATATTTTCATCATCTTCATGGGCATCCCGGCGGTGTTCCTGTACAACCTGCTGGCCAGCGTCATCCGCTCCCTGGGGGACAGCCGGACCCCGGTATACTTCCTGGCCCTGTCCGCCGGGCTGAACATCGCGCTGGACCTGGCGCTCATCCTGTTCTTCGACGCGGGGGTGGCCGGGGCGGCCATCGCCACGGTGCTGTCCCAGGCGGTGTCCGGCCTGGCGTGCCTGGCCTATATGGTGAAGAAATTCCCCATCCTTCGGATCACCCGGGAGGAGAGCCGCCTGGACTGGGAGGCGTGCAAGGGCCTGTGCGCCATGGGCCTGCCCATGGGGCTCCAGTACTCCATCACCGCCGTGGGCTCCATCGTGCTCCAGACCGCCGTCAACGCCTTGGGCAGCGTGTATGTCACCGCGGTGTCCACCGGCTCCAAGGTGTACCAGCTGATCGCCTGCCCCTTTGACGCCATGGGCGCGGCTATGGCCACCTACTGCGGCCAGAACGTGGGCGCGGGCCGGCTGGACCGGCTGCGCCAGGGGGTGCGGTCCTGCTCCCTGCTGGGGCTGGGCTACTCCGCCGCCGCCCTGGTGGCCATGCTGTTCTTCGCGCCCCAGTGCGCCATGCTGTTCCTCAACTCCGGCGAGGAGCAGTTCCAGCTGCTGGTGGGCCTCACCAGCCAGTACACGGTGACGCTTACCGCGTTCTTCTTCCCCCTGGCCCTGGTGAACATCCTGCGTTTCTCCATCCAGGGCATGGGGTTCAGCACTCTGGCCATCCTGGCGGGCGTGCTGGAGATGCTCGCCCGGGCCGTGGTGGGGCAGTTCTTCGTCCCCGCCATGGGCTATACCGCCGCCTGTTTTGCCTCCCCGGCGGCCTGGATCTGCGCCGACCTGTTCCTCATCCCTGCCTGCCTGGGATGCATCGCCCACCTGCGGCGGAGCAGCCCCACCGCCGGCCTGGAGACCATCTCCAGGGACGCGGCAGGGCGCCGCGGATGGAAAAAGAGCTTCGGGACCTGATCCCGAAGCTCTTTTTTTTCGTTATGCCACGGCGGAGAAGGGGACCCGGGGGTCGCTCTGCCCCTGGTTCTGCTGCCCTGCCTGCTGGCCGCCGCCGGCCTTGGTGACGGTGCGGGTGGTGCCGCCGGAGACATACACCTTGCCGCACTCGGGGCAGATGCTGGTGTGGTAGGTGACGGACTGGCTGACCACCTTGCGGTCCTCCCGCTGGGCCTTGGCCTGTTCCCGCACCACGTGCTCGTTCTCATGCCCGCGGACGGCGGAAGCCGCCTGCTCCGGGGCCACGTTGGTGGGGGTCTTGAAGGACACGCCGGGGTCGTCGGAGCCGTCCTGGTATTTGCGCTCCTTGCAGGTCTGGCACTCGCCCTCCTCCATGACCTCCTGGGGGCTCTTGGCCTCCTCCGGGGCGGCGGCCTGATCCTTGGCGTTCAGGGCGCCGGCGGCGTTTTCCGCCTCCTCAGGCTGGCGGATCCGCATCCGCACGGCCATTTCCGCCGGGTCGGAGGCAAAGCGGAGCAGCCCCTGCTGGGCGGGGTCCTCCCGGCTGTCCACCGGGCGTACCGGGGTGACGGGCTGGACCGGGGTTTCCGGCTGGGGGGCCTTATGGGCGGTCATCACCAGGGCGGAGCCCTGGGCCTTTCCCGCGGCCTGGGGCTGGGCGGAGCGGGCGGCATAGGCCGCGCCGTAAGAGCTATAGGTGGAATAAGGGGAAATGGCATTGAGCATTTCAATCACCTCATCAAAGGAAAGTAAGGCAAAGCGTCTCTATGACCATTATACCAGACAGGGCGGAAATTGCAAGCTATTTCCGCCGGGATTTGGGATATGGCTCCCGCTGGTCCGTCAGGCCCAGCAGGTAGTCCACGCTGGTCTCATAGAACTGAGCCAGCTTGACAGCTTCCTCCAGTGAGAGAGCTTTTAACCCACGCTCAGTTTTAGAGTAATTGGATTGATTGGTGTTCAAGAGCTCCGCAATCTGTTTCTGCGTCAAATCGGCATCCTCGCGTAAGTCTCGGATTCTCAGGTACATAGTCATCACCAAAGCTATGATACCGTAGGCCAAATTTACCTATTGACAGAAAGGTAGAATTTAACTATAATGCAACAAGGTGATGAAAATGGTCGATTACAAGGAGCTCTATCTGAAAATGTTCCGCGCCACAGAGGACGCGGTGCGGATTTTGATTGCCGCCCAGCAGGAGTGCGAGGAGCTGTACCTTTCCGCGCCGGAGACGGAAATCATCCCGCTGGACGCGGAAAAATAGCCCCCCTCTGAGGAATTCAGAGGGGGGCCGCGTATTTTACAGCAGGCCGGCCCGCTCCAGCCCCCGCCGGACGGGCACGCCCACCGCCAGCGCCGCGGCCAGCTTGATGAGGTCGCAGGGGATGAAGGGGATCACGCAGGCGGCCAGGGCCTTCTCCAGCCCCACCCCCGCCTGGACGCAGTACCAGGCGGTGCCGAAGGCGTACAGCACCGCCGTGGCCAGGATCATCCCCAGGGCCTGGAGGGCCAGCATGACGGCCGCGTCCTTCTTTTCCCGGCCCGAGAAGCGGCGCCAGGCGAGCTCCGCCGCCGTCCCGGCCAGGAACATCATGGGCAGATAGCCCACCAGATAGCCTCCCGTGGGGCCCGCCAGCCGCTCCGCGCCCCCCATGTAGTTGCTGAACACCGGCAGGCCCACAAAACCCACCAGCAGGTACACCAGGGTGGACAGCGTCCCCCACCTGCCGCCCAGCAGGCAGGCCGTCAGGTAGATGGCGAAGGTGCCGCCGGTGATGGAGATGGGGCCGATGGGGATGGAGACGGGGGCGATCACGCACATCACCGCCGCCATGACGGCGCACAGCGCCAGCTGCCGGGTGCCGGCCAGAGTTTTCGCGGTCATAAGGGTCCCTCCATTGTAAACTAAAATTCGGTATTCAGTATACAATAGACGCCGCCCCACTGTCAAGGAGTTTTTCCGGGCATTGCGTTTTCCCCCGGGATGTGGTAGGATAACAGCAATTTCAGCTTGTCGGGCAGAACGCCGGGAGGTTTCCATGAACATAAAATATCTGGTCCAGCGGGCGCTGCACATGAACTACAAGGCTATGGCGGAGAAGATCGGCTCCATCCACAAAAAGACGGGCCGGTCCCGCTGGGCCATATTCCGGGATATGCGGGACTGCGCGGTGAAGTACGGCGCGGGCTATATGGACTACGACCTGTTCGAGATGTACAACCTGACCCCGGCCCAGCGGGACACCTACCTGACCCGGGGGCGGAACAACGAGCTGGTGGCCCGGTACAACGACAAGGCCCACATGGACGAGCTGGGGGACAAGATCAAATTCAACGCCAAATTCGCCCCCTTCCTCCACCGGGAGTGGGTGCCGGTGACGGGGGAGAACCGGGAGGAGGTGCTGGCGTTTCTGGGCCGGCACCCGGTGTTCATGGCCAAGCCCGCCAAGGGCAGCTGCGGCTGGGGCATCGAGAAGCTGCGCACGGAGGACTTCCCCTCTCTGGACGCCCTCTACGGCCATCTGGCGGAAAGGGCCCCCCTGCTGGAGCTGGAGGAGGTCATTGAGCAGCACCCGGCGGTGGCGGCCATTTACCCCGGCTCCATCAACACGGTGCGGATGGTGACCATCCGGGGGAAGAGCGGGCGGGTGTACCTGGTGACGGCCATGTTCCGCATTGGGAACGGCAAGTTTGTGGACAACTTCAACAGCGGGGGCATGGTGGCCCCCATGGACCCGGAGACGGGGACGGTGACCGACCGGGCGCTGGACAAGCGGAAGAACCTGTATGGGAACCACCCCGCCACCGGGACCCCCATTCAGGGCTTTGTGTTCCCGGACTGGGACCGGGCGGTGGAGCTGGTCACCCAGGCGGCCCAGGTGGTCCCCGAGGTGGGGTATGTGGGGTGGGATGTGTGCTTCACCCCGGATGGGCCCTGCCTGGTGGAGGGGAACCAGTTCCCCGGCCACGACATCTATCAGCTGCCGGTGCACACGCCGGATAAAATCGGCATCATGCCCCGGTTCCGGGCCATTGAGGCCCAGGAGAAAGCGCTGGAACAGTGAGACAGCCCCCGCGCCAACGGCGCGGGGTCTGTTTTGCGCTGGTTTCGGATTGGAGCTTCACAGCCGGACCACCGGGACCCCGTGGGCCTGGGCCCAGTCCGCCTCCCGGCCGTGGCAGGTGAACAGCAGGATCTGCCGGTCCTCCGCCAGGGAGCGCAGAAGCTCCAGGGCCAAAGCGCAGCGCTGGTCGTCGAAAAAGGCCAGGGCGTCGTCCAGCACCAGGGGGGCGTCCGGCACGGTGAGCTTGCAGATGGCCAGCCGCACGGCCAGGTACAGCTGCTCCGCCGTGCCGGCGGACAGGGCCAGGGCGGGCCGGGGGAGGGGGTCCCCCTCCGCCGCCGCCTGGGCGGAGAAGTCCCGGGCCAGGGACAGCTTGTCCCACCGCCCCCCGGTGAGGGCGGCGAAGAGCGCCCCGGCCTCCCGGTTCAGCGCCGGGGAAAACCGCTGGCGCAGGGCGTCGTTGGCGGCGGACAGGGCGTCCAAGGCGGCGGTCAGGGCGTCGTACTCCTCCGAGCGGCGGGCCAGCTGCTCATCCAGTTGGCTCCGGCGGGCTTCCAGGTCCTCGGGACCGCCCATGTGGGCCAGAATGCCCTCCGCCCGGGCCAGCTCACCCCGCGCCCGGTCCAGATCCCGGTCCACAGCGGCCAGCCGGGCGGCGGCGGCCTCCTTGGACTGGGCGGGGGGATGGAGCATCTCCAGGGTGTCGAAGAGCTGGCCCCCCTGGGCGGCCAGGTCGTCCACCCGGCGGCGGGCGGCGGCCTCGGCGGCACGGGCCTGGACCGCCGCCGCCAGCCCTTCCCGGTATCCGGCGGCCTGGTTCAGCCAGTCCCCATCCTTCGGGACGGGGACAGATGGAGCCGCAAGGACCTCTTTGGCGCGGCGCGCCAGCTTCCGTCCGTCCAGCAGGCACCAGACCGAGCCCAGCACCGCCATACCGGCAAGCGCGGCAATGAACCAAGTCCCCTCCAGCAGCTTTGCCGCAAGCATCAGCAGCATGGGCAGCCCCAGAAGGATACCCATCAGCAGTTCCATCTGCCCGCGCTGGCGCTGTTTTTCCGCTTCCGCACGCCGCGCTTCCCGGCGGCGGTTCTCCTCCAGCGCCTCCTCCCGCTCGTCCTGCTTCTTCTGGGCGAAGGCCCACGCCTCCTCTCCAGTCATGGTGCCGAACACCGGGTGGGGCCTGTCCTCCGGGACGGCTTCCTTTGCCTTCTCCCACTCCATGTATGCCTCGCCGTAGCGGCGGTTCAGCGCGTGCTTCTCGATCCGCGCCCAAATTTCCAGGTCGGATTGAAGCTCCTCCCGCTTTGCCTCCAGGCGTTTCAGCTCCTGTTCCGCCGACCCTTTCCGGCGGCGGGTCTGGTCCATCTCCCGGAGGGCGCTGTCCAGGCCCGCCCGCTCCTCCTCCAGCTGGGGGATGAGCCCGTTGGCCCGGTTGGCCCGGCGGCGGTTGCGCCAGTCTTTCAAGGTGCGCTCCACGGCGGACCAGGCCACGTCCTCCTCCCCGGAGGTGGCCAGGGCGGAGATGCGGGCCTCCAGCTCCCCGCTGGAGCCGATGGCCGCGCCCCCCCGGCCCACAAAGGCGGAGCGCAGGTATACCTCCCGGCTCACGCCGGTGAGACGTTCGCCCGCGCCGGCGGCGGTCAGGCCGGGAACCGGGTCGCCGGAGGCGGTGTATACCGCCTGAAATCCGCCGAAGGGGTTGGTTTTTGTGGGAGAGCGCCGGAGGGTGACCTCCCGGCCCCGCCACTCCAATTCCACCTCCCCGGCCATGGGAGCCCCCGACCAGGGCTGATAGCGGGTCTTGTCCGCCAGGAAGCCGGTTTTGTCCCGCTCCCGGGTGTCGATGCCGTAGAGCATGGCCTTCCAGAAGCCCGCCCAGGTGGATTTGCCCCCCTCGTTGGGGGCGGTGATGACGGTGAGGCCGGGGCCGGGTTCCAGCACCGCCCCGTCCAGACCACCGAAGGCGGCGGTCATTTTTTTGATCCTCATGGCCGGATGTCCTCCCCTCCCTCCAGAGCCGCCAGGCCGAACCGGGCGGCCAGCAGGAGCTTGTCCCGATCCCCCTCCGCCGCGGTTTCCAAACGGGACCGCATTTCCCGCAGGAACAGCCCGGTGAGGGAGTCCTCGTCCGCCCGGGCCCACAGGTCCACCGGCAGGGCGGTCTGGTCCCGCAGCTCCACGTGGAAGAAGCGGGGGGCGGCCAGGGCGGTCAGGGCGTCCAAGTCGGGGGCGGCGCGGCTCTCCCCGGTGAGCAGGATACGCACCAGGTCGGGGCTCTCTATCCGGGGGAGCCAGTCCGAAAAGGAATTGGCCTCCACAGATTCAATTCGGTACTGCCGCCTGCAGACCTGGACAAATTTCCCCGACACGGGGCCCGACGTCACCTTTACGGAGACCACGGCGGGGCCGTCCGGCGTGGAGACGGCCGCCTGGGCCGGTTCTCCGATGTACACGATCCACGCCCCCTTGGGGCCCAGCTCGTCAAAGCCCCGGCCCTCGGGGCAGCCGGGGTAGGCCCAAAGCGTTTGACCCGCCCTGCCATTTCCGGCGGCGTGGACGTGGCCCAGGGCGGCGTATACGGCTCCGCTGCGCTCCAGGGAGCCCGGGGCGATGGGGGCGTAGCTGCCCGCCGTACCCACCTCGCCGTGGAGGCACAGCAGGTGGGTTTTCCCGTCGTCAGGGGCGGTAAAGCCCGCCAGCGGATCGTCCTCCCGGTGGGGGGCTGTAAAGGCGCAGCCATGTACAACGCAGTTGAGCTGGGGAAGCTCTATCCCTTGCAGCTCAGGGGCTGTAAAGATATGTACATTGTCAGGCCAGAAGTCCCCGGCATAGGGCGATTTTTCGTGGAACCAGTCGTGGTTCCCCGGCGCGATGAACACCGGCACGGCCATATCGCCCAGGGCCTGGGCCAGTGAGCGGACCGTCTCCGGGTACACGCGGTCCCCGTCCAGCAGGTCGCCGGGGAGGAGGACCAGGTCCACCTTCTCTTCCCGGGCCAGCGCGGCCAGGCGGGCGGGGACGTCCCGCAGCTCCCGGCGGCGCAGGGCGCTCTTGTCCGGGGGCAGGCCGGTGAGGGGGGAGTCCATGTGGAAATCGGCGGCGTGAAGCAATTTCATAGGTTTTTCTCCATCTATTATTAGGATATCTACCAGCGCGTCATATTTGTCTCAAATTTTTTTGCGTATGACCGCTTTAATTCATCAGCAGAAATTCCGTAGCACAGCATTACATCATTGTAATACATCAGAACATCCGCCATTTCTTCTACCAGCTCTTTTCTCAGTTCAGTGTCCGTAATCGCTTTCAGATCCCCATATTTTTTAACGATATCAATCACTTCCCCGATTTCACCTATCATCCACAGCAATTTGTTTTTTCCTGTTTCCGGCGAAATGGGCTCCCATTGACCTCTATATTTGTCCTGAAGCGTTTTTTGCATTTCCTGCATTTCATTGATGGTAAAATCCGTCATAAATCTTTCCTCTCAACTAATATCCACCCGCTGGACGGCCACGCACCGCTTGGCGGCGGCGTCGATCTCGAAGAGGACCGCGCCCATGCGGCAGGGACCCTCGGCGGGCTGGAACCGGCGGGGCAGCCCCCCCAGGAAGCGGTTGACGGCCTGGTCGGGGCGCACGCCGATGACCGACTGGCTGGGGCCGGTCATGCCCAGGTCGGTGACGAAGCCCAGCCCCTGGGGGAGCACTTGGCAGTCGGCGGTGGGTACGTGGGTGTGGGTGCCCCACAGGGCCTGGACCCGGCCGTCCAGATACCAGGCCATGGCCCCCTTTTCGCTGGTGGCCTCGGCGTGGAAGTCCACCAGGGTCAGGTCGGCGCCGCCCTCCTTCAGGATTTCGTCCATTCTGGTGAAGGGGTTGTCAAAATTGGAGTTCATCTCCGCCCGGCCGATGAGGTCCACCACCCGGACGCGGAGCCCCTGGGGGCCGTCGAACACCCCCCAGCCCCGGCCCGGGGCCCGGGCGGTGTAGTTGGCGGGGCGGATGATGTAGGGATTGCCCTCCATATAGTCTACAATCTGGCGTTTATCCCAGGTGTGATTCCCCATAGTTATCACATCCGCCCCGGCGGAAAAGATAGCGTCAGCCTGGGCGGGAAGCAGGCCGTCGCAGGCGGCGTTTTCCCCGCACACCACGGTGAAGTGCACGCCGTGGAGTCTGCGCAGGGCGGGCAGGTGCCGGGTGAGGAAGTCCACCCCGGCGTCCCCCACCACGTCGCCCACGGCCAGTACATGAATGTTCATTAGAAAGCCTCCTCTGCAAAAAGACCAGGGGATGGAGCTCCGATCCCCCGGTCCGTCCAATCACTTTTCCTGGTCCACCAGCATGAGGCAGCCGTCCTTGTCGTACCGCAGCAGCTGGATCTCCGCCTTGGTGTTCCGGGCGATGTCCCGCATTTTCACCGACTCGGTGACGGAGGCCATCAAGGTATAGGCCACGCCGTGCTTGCGGGCCCGGCCGGTGCGGCCGATGCGGTGGATGTAATACTCCTGCTCGTCGGGCACGTCGTAGTTGAACACCGCGTCCACGTCGTCGATGTCCAGCCCCCGGGCGGCCACGTCGGTGGCCACCAGCACCCGCAGCTTGCCGTCCTTGAACTTCTGGAGGGTGCGCTCCCGCTCCCGCTGGGGGATGTCGCCGTGGATGGCCTCGCAGGAGATGCTCCGCATTTTCAAAAGCCCCGCCAGCCGGTCGGTCATGTTCTTGGTGTTGCAGAAGGCGATGGCCCGGTCATAGCCGCCGTGCTGGATGAGGGCGGCCATGGTGTCCAGCTTCTGCTCCCGGCCCATCAGCTCAATGGCGTACTGCTGGATGTCCGGCCGGTTTTCCTCCACCGGGCGGACGGTGATCTCCGCCGGGTCCCGCTGGTACACCCAGGAGATGTCCATAACTTCCCGTGATATAGTGGCGGAAAATAACCCCAGGTTGCGGCGGTGGGGCATTTTGTCCAGGATGCGGGTGACGTCCTGGATGAAGCCCATGTCCAGCATTCGGTCGGCCTCGTCCAGCACCACTGTCTGCACCTTGTCCAGCTTGACGGTGCGCCGCTTCATGTGGTCCATGAGCCGCCCCGGGGTGGCGACGACAATCTGGGGCTTGCTCTTGAGCTGGGTGAGCTGCTTCTCAATGGGCTGGCCGCCGTAGAGGCACACCGAGCGCACCCCCTCCCGGAAGGCGCACAGGTCCCGCAGCTCGTCTCGGATCTGGATGGCCAGCTCCCGGGTGGGGGCCAGCACCAGGGCCTGAACCGCGTCGGAGTCCGGGTCGATGTGCTCCACCATGGGGATGCCGAAGGCGAAGGTCTTGCCGGTGCCGGTGGGGGCCTTGGCCACCACGTCTTTCCAGTCCATAAAGTAGGGGATGGCCCCGCCCTGGATGGGGGTGGCCTGGGTGAAGCCCTTCTTTTCCAGGGCCTTCATGGTGGCCTCCGACAGGCCCATATCCTTATAAAAATAAGTTTCCTGCACCTGTGTGCCATTGATTTCCATACGGTCGTTCCTCTCGTGTAAAAATTCGCCGTTTTCTGTTGTCACGCTGCGAAGCGGCCAAGACGCTCGGCCGCTTTCGCTGCTGCTCGGACAAAACCAGCCTCCGCTATGCGGAGGCTGGGCTTTTGTCTTCGCTCCGCTCCAAGCTTCCTCGCTGCCTGCTTCTCCGCGCCTCTCTCATGGGCAGGGCGTGGGCGCTCCATGCCGCTGCCGGGCGTTCTGCCGCTCCACCAGGTCGGCCAGGGTGGTGCCGTCCACCACCGCGGACACCGCCTTGTGGATGTCCTGCCACAGCTCCACCGTCACGCAGTCGCAGCTGTGCTCGCAGTAGCCGCCGTCGGTGGCGCACTCCACCGGGGCCAGGTCGCCCTCCAGGGGGCGGAGTATGTCGCCCACGGAGTACTCCTCCGGCTTCCGGGTAAGGAGGTAGCCCCCCCCGGCCCCCCGCACCGACCGCACCAGCCCGGCCCGGGCCAGGGGGGTGACGATCTGCTCCAGGTATTTGTCGCTGAGCTGCTGCCGCCGGGCGGCGTCCCGCAGGGACACCGGGCCGTCCTGGACGTGCTGGGCGATATCCACCATCAGCCGGAGGGCGTAGCGTCCCTTTGTGGAAATTTTCATGGGTATCCCTCCATTCGCCGTTCCTGCCGCGGGGTCTCTGCCCTCACCGCGCTCCATCCGCACTGCCCACGACGGCTCCGCGCTCTTGCGCAGTCACGCTGCGCACCCTCCGCGACGGGTCA
>CAMNQF010000008.1 GCA_946548895.1 uncultured bacterium
TGTCCCTTATTCCGGCCTTTTCCTCTGGCTGAACTAAAGGGATAACCACATTTATCTATTTCAAAATCCCACGCCTGCTGATCACAGACCCAAAGTTCAAGCACATTTCCACTGACGCCAAGCTGCTCTATGGTATGCTGCTGGACCGCATGGGCCTGTCCGCAAAAAACAACTGGTATGACGATCACGGGCGCGTCTATATCTACTACACCGTAGACGAGATATGCGAGGATATGTGCTGCGGACGGGACAAGGCCATGAAGCTGCTGGCCGAGCTGGACAAGAAGAAAGGGATCGGTTTGGTTGAGCGCATCAAGCAGGGCCAGGGCCGCCCCACCAAGCTCTATGTCAAGCGGTTCACCACCCGGACAGCGCCCTCAAAGCCGACCTTTCCGACCCCGGATGATTTCACGCCCTGCCCAGACGTCGAAAAAAACCACCCCAAGACGTCGGAAAAATCGACCTCAAGAGGTCGAAAAAAACCACCTCAAGAGGTCGAAAAAACCGACCCTAATCAAACTAAGAGAAATCAGCCTGACTCTAACCACCCTGATCCATCCATCCCTCCCCCCAAGCCTCCCGGCGCCGCCATGGGGATGGATCGATACGAATTGAGGGAGGAAGTCAAAGCGAATATTGACTTTGAGGGCCTACAGCGGGCCCACCCCTATGACGATGTGGAGAGCCTTTTGGAGCTGGTGGTGGACGTGCTGGGCAGCACCGCCCCCACCCTGCGGATCGCTGGCGAAAATTTATCAGCGGACACGGTGAAGCAGCGGTTCCGACTACTGGACGGCACCCACATCGAGTACGTCATCGAGGCCATGCGCCAGACTACCACAAAAATCAACAATATCCGGGCCTATCTTCTCACGGCGCTATACAACGCGCCGGTGACGATGGGCCCTTACTATTCCGCCGCCGTGCGGCATGACTTTGGCTGAAATAAATCTCACCATGAGACACATTTACAGCTATAGACCCAACTTTGTGTTAAGAATTGTGTCTCACCATGAGACACGATTTTTAGCAAATAAATCAAAATGGAGGTAATTCAATGGCAAACGAACCCAGCAAGACCCCGACCCCCCAGCCCCAAGCCGTCCCGCTGTCCAAAATCCACGATCTGCCCGGCGCGGTGATCAGCAAGCAGCCGGACAAGAGTTACGGCGGCCTCGTCACCAGCATCCAGGCGGGCGGCGTGAAGGAGCCGGTGGTACTCCGTCTGCGGGAGGACGGCGAGTACCAGCTTGTCACCGGCTACCGCCGCCGCAGGGCGTGTGAGCTGGCAAAACTGAAAGACATCCCCGCCCTGATCTATGAGATGTCCATGCCCGCGGCGCTGAACTATCGCAGTCAGGTGAACATCCAGCCCGGTATCCCGATCCCCGGTAAGCCGGTGCTGCCCGCCGCCCCGGGCAAAAATGGGCCGACAGCCGACGTCAAGGGGCCGGAAAAGCCGACCACTCCCGCCCACGACCAGGGCCAGGAGAAACCTGTCAAGGGGAAAGCCCCAACACAGGCCCCTGCCCCCGCCGCTGCTGACAAGGCCAAGGACGGCGCCAAGCCCGCCCAGGAACCCAAGCCCGCCGCTGCCCAGGGTGAGCAGAAGCCCAACCAGGGGAAAGACCCGGCACAGACCCCCGCCCCCGCTGCCGCTGACAAGGCCAAGGACGGCGCCAAGCCCGCCCAGGAACCCAAGCCCGCCGCTGCCCAGGGTGAGCAGAAGCCCAACCAGGGGAAAGACCCGGCGCAGGCCCCCGCCCCCGCTGCCGCTGACAAGGCCAAGGATGGGGCCAAGCCTGCCCAGGAACCCAAGCCCGCCGCCAACCAGGGCCAGGAGAAATCCGCCGAGGGAAAGGACCCGGCGCAGACTGCCGCCCCCGCCGCCGCTGATAAGGCCAAGGACGGGGACAAGCCCGACCAGGAGCCCAAGCCCACCGCCCAGCCTGCCCAGGCCCCCACTGTCACCGGCACCGCCGCCAAGGGCCCCATCGGCACGGCCATCTCCCAGGTGCTTCCGGATCGGCTTTCGCCCCCGGACGAGGCGGCCAGGAAGGATTTTCCCGCGCCCAAGGAGGGTGAATCCTTTTCCGTGGTACTCCATCCGGCCTACCTGGAAAAGTCCGAGTATAACACCGTGTCGGTGGACACCAAGAGCGAGGACTACGCCGAGCTGAAAAAATCCATCGAGCTGAACGGCGTGAAAGACCCGGTGCTGGCCCGGATCGGGGAGAAGGGCACCCTGGAGATCATTTCCGGCCAGCGCCGCCACATGATCGCCACGGAGCTGAACTATCCCGTCCCCACCATCATCCAGAAAATCTCCGACGCCGACGCCAAAATCCTGGTGGCGGACGGCAACCTCCACCGGCCCAAAATCTCTACCTACGACCTGTCCCGTACCCTGCGGATGAAGATGGAGGGCATGAAGCAGAAGGCGGGCCGCCGCAAAAAGGGCAGTTTCAAAGCCGAGGAGCTATACAGCGACACGAAGCTGGCCCAGGAGATGGGTATGCCGGTCAGCAAGCTCAACCGCCTTGTCCGGCTGTCCGAGGCCACCAAGGATGTGTGTGACCGGGTGGACGATGGTTCCCTCACCCTGTCCGTCGCGTCGGCCCTGTCCTTCTTGAAGCCGGCAAACCAGGATGGAGTGCTTCATCTGCTGGATTTGGGCTACAAAGTGCCCGCGGAGCGGGTGGAATACATGAAAAAGGTGGAGAAAGCGGGCAAGCTGAACGATCAGTCCATGCGGGATGTGCTGGACGGCAAAAATGTGCTGGACCCGCCCAAGCAGACGGTGGCCCATGCGCCCGAATCGTCCCAGGCCAGTGCCCCCGCTGTTGACATCATCCCTCCGTCCCCGGATGTGGTTCCGCCCACCCCGGCGTCGGACGCCCCCGCCGCCGGGCAGCCCGGACAGACCCCGGAGGGGGCCGCGCCCGCTGCCCCTGATGGCCCGTCCACTTCCGCGCCCCAGCCCCAGGAAGGCCAGGAGCCCGTTGACGGTAAACAGGAGCGGCCCGAATACACGAAGGTGGTTTTGGCTGGGGACCGTCTGCGCAAGTATTTCCCAGACGTGATGATGACGCCCCGCGAGATCGAGGAAAGCATCTACGAGGCCCTGGAGGAGCGCCGCCAGCGCCAGATGAAGCAACAGGAAAAGCTGACGATCTTCCCCAAGCGGGGCCCGTCCCGCTGACATGGTGGAGTTCAGCGCCAATATCGCCAATCTGCGCAAATACGGCGGCGGGGTACTATGCGATACGACATTATCCTTTCCCACCACCACGGAGCAGGTGCAAGCGGCGCTACGGGAAATTGGTATAGACCGCCTGTTTTCCTCTGAGATCATCATTCTGGACTATTCCATCGGCGTCAAAGGGGTGGCGCGGGCCCTGGGCGAGTACACCCACATCGACGAGCTGAACTACCTCGCCAGCCGGTTGAATGAGCTTGACCCGGAAGAATTGATGAAATTTACCGCTGCCGTGGAACATGGGGAGTACGCCAACAGCGCGGAGGAATTGATCAACCTCACCTTCAACCTGGATCATTACGAGCTTTATCCCGTCCAGAACGCGGAAGAATACGGCCTCTGGCTGGTAGATGAACTTATGGCGTTACAACTGCCGGAGCAGGCGCGGGATTATTTTGACTTTGAAGCCTATGGCGAGGACACCGCTATCAACGAGGGCGGCACCTTCACCTCCCAGGGGTATATGCTGGCCGGGCCTGAGCCCTTCCAAAAAGTATATGACGGCCAGCACATCCCGGAGCAATATCAGGTGTTTCAGTACCCCATCCGGCAGAAGATTGCCGTGCCCCGATCCCACAGGAGCCGGGACAGCCCCAAGCGCAGGCGCCCATGAGGGCGCTTTTTTTGCGCCCAATTTCAACATAAAGGAGCTGAACATTTGAACGTTTTGGTAGTAGAGCCCGGTATGGCCCCCTATGAAAAGGAGATCAACGGGCTGGAAGAAATGCAGGCCATGGTGGGCGGTCCGATCACCACCATTTATCCCTACGGGGAACAGGCGGCGCTTGTCAGCAACGGTACAAGCGTTGAATCGGGCATGAAGTTCAACCGCACCATTGGAGGCAGCTATGGCGGCGTCTGCGGCACATTCCTTGTCTGCGGGTTGAGCGGAGACACGGGAGCAAACCAGGGCTATGTGATCCGGCAATCGATCCTGTTTGACAACGGACGGGGTTTTGCCCTGGGGGAACACCCCCGGGAGGGCTTTGTGACGTGGCAGTTTACGGAGGAACAGGGCCACAGGGACTATTATTGGGGCCATTACCACAGTGATGGTGCTGCCGCGGAACAGGACTATACAGACCGAACCGTTGATTACCAGCGCCGCTATGAAGTACATGAAGTCAAGCGGCCTAATTTTTGTTCCCTCACCCCGGAGCAGATGGAGCGTTTCAAAAAAGAGTTTTACCATGCGGAAATCCTAATCGCCGTCAATGGCAGCACCCCCATCACGCGGAAGGTGGAACCGCGTCCGCACACCCAACCGGATCAGCCCAAGCGCCCATCCAAGGCGCCGGGGCGGTAATTCACCCTCTGAAAACCCCAAACGGAAAAGGAAGTGGATCATTGAGCGATTATAAGGACAAAAAGCAGGCCCGGATAGACCGTTACCGGGAGCGCGCGAACCAGGCCCGCGCCCAAAGCGACGCTTTGTGGAAGCAGTCATCGGCTATGGCTTCGGGCATCCCCGCGGGACAGCCAATCCATGGGGCCGCCGACCAACGCTACCGTGACCAGATCATAAAAAAAGCGGAGCAGTCCTTTGCCGCGTCGGACAAAGCCGACTACTACGAGCGCAAAGCGGAAGCGGCGGAGAACAATACCGCCATTTCCTCGGACGACCCGGACGCCATTGACAAGCTGACGGCAAAGCTGGAATCCCTCCAGGTCATGCAGACCCGGATGAAGCAGATCAATGCCTACTACCGTAAAAACGGCACCTGCCGGGGCTTCCACGGCCTGTCTGACGAGGACGCGGACGAGCTGATCAGCGATGTGCAATACCACCCCTGGGACAGATCGCCCTACCCCGCTTTCGCCCTGACCAGCAACAGCGCGGAAATCCGGCGGTTGAAGGGGCGCATCCAGAAGCTCACCGAGGCCAGGGAGCTGGGCTACCAGGGCTGGGAGTTCGACGGCGGGCGGGTGGTTGCCAACTCAGAAAACAACCGCCTACAAATCTTTTTTGACGAGATACCCAGCCCGGAGATACGCCAGGAGTTGAAGGGCCAGGGCTTCCGCTGGGCCAGGAGCGAGGGGGCGTGGCAGCGCCAGCTTACCGACAACGCCATTTACGCCGCCAAGCAGATCAAGGCCATCCGGCCCTCGGACGGTTCAGACCCCATGAAGATCCAACCCAAACGGAAGCCGGGCCCCAAGCATTAGGAGGAATACATCATGGAAAAACCCAACACTATGCCCGAACGTATGCGGGAGATCGAAATCTTCGGCGTCCCCGCGCTGTATACCAACACCCCCATCGACCCGGAGGACATCTATCCGGGAATGTCCCTCTACGAACTCCAGGGGCGGGATGGCCGGTTTCTGGCCTCGGTGCTTACCCCTGTACCCATCCCCGTCCTGTCGGACGGCCCCCGCGACTTGAAGCCGGGGGAGCTGGTGATGGACACCGGGGCCGGGTACTACACCCCCGCCGAGTTTGAGGAAAAGTACCTCTCCCCGGACTACGGCGGCGGGGACAGCGCGGAGCGGTATGGAAAAGAAAGCTGACATCATCCCCACTTCTGAAGCAGCGACTCCGCCGCCCGAAAAAGCCCCCTGCCCGGTAGCCCTGCCGAGACAGCGCCGCGTGCGGCGCTGTCCAAGCAAGTATGTCATTTGGTAGCACAAATGACCCTTGTTAGGGGGGAAATCCCCCTAATACCCCCTGCGAAATGCGCCTCGCCGTGATATGCGAACCATAGCGGGCGGCACACTGAAATGTGTCTCATGGTGAGACACGAAACCCGGCGTGTTAATACGCCGCCGCCCCAAAAATAAATCTCACGGTGAGACACAATTCTATGAAAGGATGGCGCCATGCGAAAGAGGAACCGCCATGTAAGCGTCTGGATGAACGAACAGGAATACCGGCACTTGAAGCGTCAGGCCGGGATCGCGGGCCTGGGCATCGACCCCTTCATCCGCAGCCTTGTTTTGGGTGTCCAGCTCCGCCCCCGCCCGCCCGACACCTACGCCGCCCTTCTCCGGGAGCTGTCCGCCCTGGGCAACAACGCCAATCAGATCGCCCACTGGGCCAACCTTCAAAAGAGCGTGTCCGAGGCGGATATCCGGCGGGCCGCCGCCCTGGTATACGAGGCGTGGCGGCTGGTGAAGGAGACACTGTAATGGCCTACGATAAGATCATCCCCATACACCACCGGCTGGACCATTGCGTGGACTACGCGCTGAACGAGGAAAAGACCGGCCTGGGCCATGCCCTGGACTACGGGGCGGACCCGGCCAAGGCCCGGCTCGTCACGGGGATCAACTGCGACCCGGACTGTGCCTACCGGGATATGCAGGCCACCAAGCGGCGGTGGGACAAGAAGGGCGGCATATTGGGCTACCACATCATCCACTCCTACGCCCCCGGCGAGGTTACCCCGGAGCAGGCCCACGCCGCCGGGGTGGAGTTTGCCCGCCGTCTGCTGGGGGACCGTTACGAGGCGTTGGTGTGTACCCACACAGACCGGGAGCATCTTCATTGTCACATCGTTTTTAATTCTGTGTCCTTTGTGGACGGCAGAAAATATCGGAGCGACTTCGAGAGCTACTTTGACACCCTGCGGGGCGCCTCAAACGAGGTCAGCCGGGAATTTGGCCTGTCTGTCATTGAGCCGGAAGGCCATGGGAAGCACTACGCCCAATGGGACGCGGAGCGCACAGGCCGGGGCAGTATATCCCGGTTCGTCCGCCAGGACATCGACGCCGCCCTTTTGGAGAGCTTCACCTTCGAGGGCTTTCTGGCTGTCTTGCGGCGGCAGGGCTACACAGTGAAGTGCGGCCCCAACGTGAAGCATACCGCCGTCGCCCCGCCTGGGGCTGGCCGGAATTTCCGCCTGGACAGCCTGGGGGACGGGTACACCGAGGCCGACATCCGCGCACGGCTTTCCTCCGCCCGTATGGGCGCACCCCCGCCGCTGCCCCCTCCGCCGCCCATAGTCCCCCGGCGCTATACCATCCGGCGGGGCAATGTCCGGCAGACGCCCCGGAAAAAGCTCCGCGGGTTCCGGGCCCTCTATGTGTACTACCTCTATCTGCTGGGCGGGCCCCGGCCCAAGCGCCGCCGCCCCGTCCCCTTTTCTGTGCGGGAGGATGTGAAAAAACTGCGCCAGTACCAGCGGCAATGCCAGCTTCTGCGGGAGTACCGCATTGATGACGATGGGCAGCTTGCCATGCTGGGGGAGGCCCTTCAAGCGCAGATCGACGCCCTGGTGGAGCGGCGGCGGGGGCTGTACGGCAGAAAGCGGCAGGGCGAGGATGTAGAGGCGGCAATAGTCGCTATCAACACCCGTCTGCGCCAGCTTCGCCGGGATCTGAAAACCTGCGGGCGGGTGGCGGCGGACATCCCACGCATCCGGGGGCAGCTCCAGACAGACCGGGAGCAGGGCAGACAGCGCCAGACCCACCCAGAGCGGGACCGCACCCACGGCTCCGCCCGGTAAAAAACCAACATCGAAAGGCAGGTGAATCCAATGGACGTGAGCGCCGAGGCCGCCGATCTGGTGGTGAAGGAGGGCATCCAGGCCACCGAGAGCGCGGTGAAGCTGGCAGGCTCCGCGCTGAAAAATGTGGCGGCGCTGCTTCTGGCCTTGAAGCGCCAGGACAACAAGGTGGTGGGCAAGACCAACGCCAAGCGGCTGGCCCGCGACCCCGCCCCCCCGTAGTGATCCCGCTGAAACGGGAGGACCGGGGGCAGTTCAAGAAGCTGGCTCAGGAGTACGGCATTTTGTACTTCATCGCGCAGAAAAAGGGCAACACCAGCGGCTATATCAATGTGGTGTCCAATCAGAACTACGCCGCCCAGCTCAACGCCGTGATGGAGGCCATGGGCTATCCCATCCCCCAGCGGGCCCAGGAGGAAAACGCGCCAAAAAAAGCGAGCCCCCGTGTTCCACAAGAGAAGTCCTCGCCAGAGCGCGGGACTGGCTCGACTCCCTCCCCGACAGCAAGTGCGGCTACTGAACAGGACGTGCCCGCCGAGCTGAAGGAATCCGTGCGGGCCCGTTTGGAGGGGCTGAAAGCCATGTCGGGGCAGGGCCGCACCCAGGGCAGAACCCAGGAAAAGACCCACAGGCGGGGCAAAGACACCCGATAATCTGAAAAGGAGGAATTTTTACGCCCAGTATCAGCGATATCATCAAAAACAAGACCACCCGCGACCAGGCGCGCACCGAGCAGCGCCAGATGGAGCGGGAGAGCCTGTCCGCCATGCGGGACGGCTCCCTCAGCATGATCACCAGCAGCCCCGAACACTATCAGCAGTACCTGGATTTGCAGGCGGACAACATCCATTGCAGCGTGGGCAACGTAGCCCTCACCATGGCCCAGCTCCAGGGGGCCACCAAGATCGGCACCACCTCCTACTGGCACAGCCTGGGCCGCTATGTGCGGGACGACGCCATCAGCGCCGGAGCCACGGTGTTCGTGCCGCCCCGCAACAAGCAGTACCGGGGCTACTTCATGGGTAGCTACTATGACGTGAGCCAGACCACGGGCAAGCCCCTGCCCGACCTGGTTCCCCTGGAGGGGAAGGGGCCCCGGATGGAGGCGGCGCTGGCCGCGCTGATGGATCAGTCCCCGGTGACGGTGGCCGAGAGCAAGGAGATCGAGGCCCCGGCCCTCTATGACCCGGAGCGGCTTACCATCTTCATCAACCCGGACTACAGCCACGCGGCGGTGTTCGCCGCCCTCGCCGCCGAGATCCCCCTGGCCCGCGCCCATGACCGGGGCTACAACGGGAACTTCAAGCGGGAGTTTTACGCCCTGGACGCGCAGAGCGCGGGCTACATGGTGTGCCGCCGCTTTGGGGTGGAGTGCCCCCAGCCGGAAATGGCAAAACACGTGGGCGGCAGCTATAACGGCCTCCCGCCCTCCGTCTGCGGCGAAATGCTGGAAAAGGTTCGGGACGCCGCCCGGAATATGGGCAATGGCATCGAGCAGGCCATCAACCCCCGGCAGCAGGAGCGGGGCAGTCAGAACCGCCGCCGCAGCCGGTAAAGCGGCGCTGTCAGGCGGCACTATTCAGCGGTGTGTTCCCCCCGCGGAGGGTACGCCACCGGCCACCCCCAGTCAAGGCCGGGCGGTTGTTTCACAACCGCCCGCGAGCCGGCCAGTCTGAGGACTGGCCGGGCCTTGACAGGCGGCGTCCGGCGGCGTATTCGGGCATTAAGGGGAACACACCCCAAATGCCGCCCAAGGGCGGCATTTGCCATCCTGGGAAACGGCAGGTTTCCCTTGCCCCCAGCGGCCAGCGCCCCGGCGCTGGCCGCCCACCTTATACGATATGGAGGAACACCCAATGAAACGAACATCCACCCTTTTCCTGGCGGCACTCATGGTATGCCTGCTGGCTGTCCCGGCCTACGCCGCCAGCTTCTACCCTATCTCCGTGGAGGAATACACCTACGGCCCCCTGGACGAGCTGCGTATCGACAAGGTGTACCAGCTCTCCCGGAGCGACGACCCCAAGGACATCCCCACCGGGGACTTTGACCGGGGCGGCTATCACTACGTTCTGCTGGATGTGGTGAAAACGGATCAGAGCGAAACGGACGCCAAGGATTACACCGAGATCGTCACCCTGGAAACGGACACCAAAGACATGGCCGTGATCATCCAGCAGTTGGAGCTGTCCATGGAAGTCACCACCGAGGACGGCTACACCGGCACCCTCATGCCCGACTATCCCGGCATCACCGTGGAGGCCAAGGGCTACAAGACCAGCTCCCGCACCGTCACCGCCACCCGCGCCTACCCCAACCTGTCCGACGCCGACACCTCCCTGATCCCCCGGACGGTCCAGGACGGCGGACGCACCCTGACCCTGGCAGACGTCCAGTGGGAGGAGGCCGGGGGCTTCTACAACGCCACCGCCACCTACAGCGGCACCGCCAGCAGTAAGTACGCCACCGGCTATATTGCCACAGTGGAATACAAGGGTGAAGTGACCCGGACGAGCTGTGACACCGTACTCTACACCGCCACTTTCATGTCTCATGGTGAGACACAAATTGAAAACAACCCCCAGCCCACCCAGGCCCCCGCCGGGGCGGACGCTCCGGCCAGCGCGGGCATGAACTGGGCTGTGCTGGTGATCCCCGCCGCGCTGCTGCTGGGGCTGGCCGGGTTCGGCGGCTGGAAGCTGGTGAACTACATCAAGGACAAGAAAAGAGGTTATGTGAAATGAAAAACCGTTTGATGGGCCTTGCGGCGGCGTTCTGCCTGCTGGCGGCCCTGCCCCTGCCCGCCCACGCCCATGGCGTCGCCCCAAGCTCCGTATCCTTCGCTTCCGCCAATGGCGAAAGCTCACTCACTACGCTGGGGCTCCTTTCCCCACAAAGCCTGGGGGGCGGCTTTGCGGGGGCCCCAAGTTATAATTTCAAAGCCCCCTCCGCCGGGGATTTTGGGACGCCCACCAGCGACGATACCATCCGGGAATGGGTGGACCCCAACGTGGACAGGAGCAAGAACAGCGCCCTGATCCCGCCCGGCTTCGGCACTCCCACCAGCTATTTGCCGGGGAGCGGAGAATTTTTGACCCCCAACCTCGCGGCGGGCGGGCCGCTGAACGGAGGCAGCCTGATCCCCGGCACCGTAGGGACGGCAACCCTCCCCGGTGCCCCCGGCACGGGCGGCGGCTCCACCGGCACCGGCTATCCCACTGTGGACTATCCCACCGCCAGCGGCCCCGTCACCGCGTTTACGGAGCTGACCCCCGACCTGTACTACAGCGACGGCAGTTTGGGCACCCTCAAAATCTCCAGCGTGGGCTTGACAGTGAAAATCTACGAGGGAACCGGCAGCGCGCCCCTGCTGAAAGGGGCGGGCCATTTCACCGGCACCACCGCCTGGGATGGAAACTATTGTGTGGCGGGGCACAACCGGGGCGTGCGGAATGACTTCGGCAAAATCCACACCCTGCGTTCCGGCGATACCATCAGCTTGACAACGCCCCTGGGCACCCGCACCTATTCCGTCACCAGCGTGTCCAAGGTGGGCGTCACTGACACCTCCATGCTGGAGGCCACCGCGGACAACTGCATCACGTTGTTTACCTGCGTGATGAACCAGCCTGACTACCGCTGGTGTGTCCGGGCCGTGGCCGGATAGGGCGAAAATTTGACGCTTTTCCCCGTTTTTGATACAATATCATTAGAGAAAGACCCTAAAAAACAAATGGGAGGTATCAAAAATGAGGAACAAGTATCTGCAATTTGGTTTGGGCATGATCGTGGGCGGCCTGTTGTGCGGCACCACAGCGGCGGCAGCGGACTATCTGCAAGCCAGACCCAGCACACAGACCTTCTATCTCAGCGGCCAGCCCATCCAGTTTGAGGCATACGCCATCCACGGCAATAATTTTGTGAAGCTGCGGGACATCGGGCAGGCCGTTGACTTCGGTGTAGTTTATGACGGAACCACCAACAGCGTTTACATCGACCCCAGCGCACATTATGAACAGGAGGTGACGCCACCTGCACAGACCACGCCCACCCCCTCCGCCGCGGTGACAGAAGAAAGCGTACAGGCGGTATTGGCCCAGCTCAAAGAAACTTACCCGTCCGGCACCCTGTATGGGGCCCCCTATATTTCCAACTCGGGCGGGCCATACCGTGTCAGTGAAGTCTATTGCGCGGGCTGGGCGGTAAAGTGTTCGGACGCCGCCTTTGGAAATCTGCCCTGGAGGAAGATCGAAAGGCCGGACTGGAACCAAATCCGTCCCGGCGATCTTGTGGAGTACACCAGCGATGAAACAAATCATGTTGTAGTGGTTGTACGGAAAACTGACGAATGTATCTTCGTTACGGAAAGCGGCCTGAACAATAAGACCCGGTGGGGCGGGCAGTATTTCCGCTGGTGGCTGGAAGAACAGCCTGAGTATATCCTGTTTACAAGATACCCCCAATAGCCCAAATTCCTATGCACACCCATATGCAAAAGAAATAAATCTCACCATGAGACACATTTCTTTCCACCACTGGCAGGGCCAGACTGTGAAAACGGTCTGGCCCTGTCCCATTTTTAAGGAGGTATAAGTTTGAAGCAAAAAACCATCAACCGTATTGTGTCCCTGCTTTTGGCGCTGGTATGCGCCGTGGGCTTGCTGCCCCTGTCCGCCTTCGCCGCTGGGTTGTCCAGCGCCCCAGGCTCCATCACACAGAAGTCCTCGGACTACATGAAGATCAACGGCAAATCTGTCCGCTATAAGGCCGCCAGCAGCGCCATCAATAGCGTGGGCCTGCCTTATGTTTTTGATGAACAGGTGACGGTTCCGGGCTATGGCGATGTTCGCGCCCTGTGCGCCTATCAAAAGGGCACCCTGGGCCCCGCCGCCAACGGCCAGAAGTGGAACTACAAAGAGGAAGTGAACAACGCCTCGCTGCGGGTGCTGCTTACCTATGTCTATTCCCACACCTACGGCGACTTCACCGACGCCGGGGACGCCGTGGGATTGGAGCATTGGGGCCAGTATTGGTCCGATATCTGGTTCATGGTGGCCCAGGCTGGGAGCTGGCTTTATGAGCATGGCACCATCCTGGACGTGAACAGCAACCGGGAAGGCTTCATTGAGCAGATGGCGGAGGAGTTTGTGGCCGCTATGCGCCTCTACCATGACACCTACGGCCAGTCCTCCTGGATCAAAGACTGGTCCAAAATTGGCACCCACAGCATCATTGACAGCAATGACGGCGGCAAAACCGGCAACTCCGCCTATGACTACATCGCCACGGGGGTAAACCTGGTACTGGATCACCCGGAGTATTTTCACAACTATCATTTGTGGATGTACGACTGGGACAAAAGCCAGCCCTGGAAGCTGGTGGGCCAGTCCGGGGTGCCCATGCAGCGGCTTTTGATCGCCGTGCCGGAGGACAGCCCGATTGACGATACCCTTCAGCTCACCGTGAAAAAACTGGAGGCGGGGAGCAACAAGCCTTTGGCCGGTGTAACCTTCAGCGTGAAAAGCGCGGCCGGCTCCGGGGATTTCTCCGTCACCCGCACCACCGGCGCGGACGGCACCTTGACGCTGACCGACGCGGACGGGCTCACCGCGGGCCAGTACCTGATCACCGAGGAGGCCGTGCCGGAGGGCTACATAGCCCAAACCGAATCCCAGCTCGTTACCGTTCTGCCCAACAACTCCGCCGCCAACACCTTTACCTTCTACAACGCCACAACTACCACGGACGGGGACGGCTCCATCCGCAAGGTGAACGCGGACGATCCCACCGAGGGCATCCCCGGCGCTGTCATCCGCATCACCTCTGTCAAGCTGGACGATGGGGGCAGCTTCTTCGGGGAGTACATCACCGGGGACGGCGGATATATTTCCAAAGAGGATTTGGATTTTTCCCAGCTCCCCGCCGGGGCATATCTGGCTGAGGAAATCACCCCGCCCGAGGGCTTCATCCTCAGTTCCGACGTTGCCAAAGTGAAGCAGCCCTTTGTGTGGGACGGCAAAACCGATGTGTCCCTGGTGTTTGAAAATTCGGCCAAGGTCAAGGTCCAGCTCAAAAAAGTGGACGAGAGCGGTCAGCCCCTGGCCGGGGCCATCTTCGTGGTTCTGCGGGACGGTCAAGTGATCGCCACCGAGGAAACCCAGGTGGATGGAACCATCACCGTGTCCCATGTCACCGAGGGCTACTGGGAATTTCGTGAAGTCCACGCGCCCGAGGGCTTCGACTGTGACCGCTCCCCAGTGGGCGTCCATGTCAACGCCGAGGATTTGCAGGGGGAACAGACTGTCGTTGTGACCAAGGCCAATCACCACAAGCGGTCCCTGACCATTGAGAAGGTGGACGCCGAAACGGGCGATCCCATCCCCAACACCAGCTTCCATGTCCGGGGTGTCAACATCGGCTACGAGAACGATGTGACCGTTGGCCCGGACGGGAAAGCGGTTCTGTCCGATATGCCCAGCGGCTGCTTCGAGGTGGAGGAAACCAATGTGCCCGCCCCCTGGATTTTGGACACCAACAACCGCAAGACGGTTTGGATCGACGCCAAGCAGGGCAAGGACATCACCGTGACCTTTGCCAACAGCACCCGCCCCGGCGTCCGGCTGCTGAAGCTGGACGGGCAGACCGGGAAGCCCATCGCGGGCGCTGTTTTCAAGATCGAGGAAGTGGACGGTGGATTTACCGACCAGCGCCAGACTGGGCCGGACGGAACCATCTTTTGGGAGGGCCTGCGGCCTGGGGCGTTCAAAATTTTTGAAGTGACCCCGGCCCCCAATTACGTCCACGATGATACCGTCCACATCGTCCAGTTGGAACCCAACCACACCACCACCATCGAGCTGACCAACATCATCAAGCCCACCCTCAAAATCCAGAAGGTGGACAGCATCACCGGGAACCCGCTCCAGGGGGCCAAGTTTCAAATCTGGCGGACCAGCGGTGAAACCACGGCGGGCGACTACTACGACCTGGGCGTGTTCCATTCCAACGAGGCGGGCGAGATCGTGCTGGAACACACCGATCCCGGCTGGTTCAAGATTTCTGAATTGGAATCGCCCTCCGGGTACTCCATCAAGCAGGCCGACCACGAGTTTTATCTGGCCGCGGGCCAGACCAAGACTGTGACCGTGGAGAACATACCCCTGTCCGCCCTGGTGGTTTGGAAGTACGACAGCGTGACCGGCCAGCCCGTGGAGGGGGCCGTGTTCCAGGTGAAGTACCTGTCCGGCGCCAGCGGCACCGGGGGCACCGTCATCGGCACCTATAAGACCTCGGCCAATGGTTCCTTCACCGTCACCCGGCTCCAGGCGGGCGCTTACGTGGTGGAAGAACTTTCCAGCGACAGCGGCCATGTGATCGACACCGCGCCTCAGACGGCCTACATCTCCGGCAAACAGCAGGACGTGGTGGAGCTGCATTTTGGCAACAGCCCCAAGGGCTCTGTCATGATTAAGAAGATCGACAGCATCACCCACGAGCCGTTGTCCGATGTGGAGTTTTTGGTGACGAAAGCGGATGGCACCCTGCTGGGCAGCGCCAACGGAAAATATGTGAGCGACAGCGCCGGGACCGTCCTGATCGACAATATAGACCCCGGCGAAACGCTGATCGTGAAGGAAACCAGGGCAAAACCAAACTATGTCCTGGACGATACCCCGCAGACCGTGAAGGTAAAAGCGGGCGAGACAATGACGCTGGAGTTCCGCAACCAGCCCATGTCCTCCCTGCTGATCGTGAAAAAGGACGCTGTGACGGGTAAGCCTTTGTCCGACGTGGAATTTCTGCTGACGGACAGCGCGGGCGGCGTGATTGGCAGCTCCAACGGCAAATTTGTGACGGACAGCGCGGGGACTATCCGGGTGGACGGCCTCACCCCCGGCACGACGGTGATCGCAAAGGAAATCCGGCAGCGGCCCAATTATGTGCTGGACGATACCCCGCAGACCGCCAAGATCAAGGCGGGCGAAACGGTTACATTGGAGTTCCGCAACCAGCCCGCCGGGAAACTGATCGTGCTGAAAAAGGACAGCCGAACCGGGAAGCCCCTGGAGGGGGCTACCTTCAAAATTACCACCGCTACCGGCGAATTTGTGCCGGATGAAAACGGGGTGCTGTCCAGCAATGGCATCTACTATTCTGACCGCGAGGGAAAAATCACGATAAATGGCGTGGTGGGCTCGCTGGTAGTGACGGAAACGGCCAGCATCCCCGGCTACTCCATCGACGAGGCCACCCGGACGCAGACGGTGGTTGTGAACCCCAACGACACGCAGACCTTGACCTTTTACAACACCCCCAGCACCACCCTTGTGATTGAGAAGTACATCGAGGGGACCACCACCCCCATCAAAGGCGTGACCTTCCTTGTCACCGACAGCTCCGGGGCCGTCATCGGAAACAGCAACGGCGAGTTCGTGACGGACGAGGCGGGCCGCATCGTCCTGGAGGGGTTGGAGCCCGGTTCCACCATCACCGCCAAGGAGATCAAGACAGTGGAGGGGGCGGTGCTGGACACCACACCCAAGTCCATCAAGATCAAGGCCGGGGAGGTGCAGTACCTCCGCTTCTACAACAAAATGCAGGGGACCATCGTTGTCCGAAAGCTGGACAAGCAGACCGGCGAACCGCTGGCCGGGGTGGAGTTCCAGATCACCTATTCGGACGGGAGCTACCTGGACGACGACTACGGCCACCTGTCCAGCAAGGGCCTGTATAAGACAGGCCCCACCGGGGAAATCAGGATCAACGGCGTGGTGGGCACACTGGAAATTTCCGAGGTAACGCCTTTACCCGGCTATGTGATGGACGAGGGCACCAGGACGCAGACGGTGAAGGTGAACCCCGGCGATACCCAGACCATCACCGTGTATAACACCAAGATCGGCGGCCTCACCATCATCAAAAAGGACGAGGAAACCGGGGAGCGGATCAAGGGCGTACAGTTTGAAATCCGCAGACTGAACGGGGAGATCGTCGGCACCTTCACCACTGACAGCAGCGGCGTGATCCAGCTTCCCCAGGCGGAAAAGGGCTGGCTTGAAATCGTGGAACGGAAGGCCGCCGATGGCTACACCCTGGACGATACCCCCCACCGCGTCAAGGTAAAGGACGGCCAGACCGCCACCCTGGAAATCACCAACCGCAAGGCCGGGAGCGCCATCATCCATAAGGTGGACAGCCTCACCGGGGAGGGCATCTACGGCGTGAAGTTCTTGATCTCCGACGCCAAGGGCAACCCTCTGGGTGTGTATGAAAGCGATAGCGGGGGTTACGTGTTCATCGACAAAGAGCTGACGGACGGGAAATATACCGCGCGTGAATTGGAATGTGCGGATGGGTACATTCTGGACACCCAGCCCAAGACCTTCTACGTCCAGTACGGCGGCTGCTCCACTATTACGTGGCCCAATACCGCCATGCGGGGGCAAATCCAGATCATCAAGAAATCCGCCGACTACAACTCCGCCAACGGCCTGCCCGCCGGGACACCGCTGGCCGGGGCCACCTTCGAGATTTACAACGAGCGCAACGGGAACAAGGTGGACACCATCGTGACAGACCGCAATGGGCTGGCGTCCTCCAAGGCCCTGCCCCTGGGCCGCTATACCATCAAAGAAACCAAGGCCCCGGCCAACTACGGCGCGACTACCGACACTTACACCGCCGTATTGGAGTTCAGCGGCCAGATCGTGAAGCTGGAAATCACCAACAAGAGCGTGTCCACGGGGGTTTCCATTGAAAAGACCGGGCCCAAGGAGGCCATGCGCGGCCAGCCTGTGCGCTATGTGTTCAGCGGCATCGGCAACACCAGCAACGTGACGCTGGAATCCTTCTATTGGAGGGACACCCTGCCCGCCGCTGTGAAGCTGGACAGAATCGTGACGGGCACCTACAACTTCCCCGGCAATTACAAGATCGTGTATAAGGTGAACAACACTGGGGACTACCGCACGCTGGCTGACAACCTCAGCACCAGCAAAAACTACACCCTGGCCGCGTCCCCCGTGGCCCTGGGGCTGGCGGCGAATGAGCGCGTCACCGAGATCATGTTCGTGTTCGGGCAGGCCCCCGGAGGGTTCTCCCAGGTGGAAGCTCCCATGGTATACTGTGTGGCCCTGTCCAATCTGGCCCCTGGGAGCAGTTTCGTCAACGTGGCCGACGTGGGTGGCACCTATAACGGGGTATGGTTCCAGGCCGTCACCCGCTGGGTAACGAATGTGTACGGGAAGCCCGTGGTCCCGACCCTGCCCAAGACCGGCTACTAAAATAAATCTCACCATGAGACACAATTCGACATGAAGCAGCAGCCGAATCACAGCGTCCTCCCGTGGGTACTGCTGGCCGCCCCCGTCCTTTGGATGGGGGCGGTCCTGGCCTACGCCTACGAGGACGGCATGATTGTATTTGAACTCCTGGACAGCTTTGTCGCCGCCATGGAGCATCCCTTTGCCATTGGCTGGACGCCCCATACCCTCAAATTCATGCTGGGGGCCCTGGTGGTCTATGGATTTGCTGTGACCCTGTACCTGTCCGGCAGGCAGAACCGCCGCCCTGGGGAGGAACATGGCTCCGCCCACTGGGGGAACGTGCATCAGCTTGACCGCAAATACCGGGACAAAGACGTTCACAACAACGCCATCCTGTCCCAAAACCTGCACATGAGCCTGAACGGGCGGCAGCACCTGCGCAACCTGTTACAGATCGTGGTGGGCGGCTCCGGCTCCGGCAAAACCCGGTATGTGGTAAAGCCCAATATTTATGAGGCAAACGCCTCCTATATAGCGACTGATCCCAAGGGAGAACTCGCCCGCGCCGCCGTCCCGCTGCTTCTCCGGGAGGGCTATGTGATCCGGGTGATCGACCTCGTAGACCTGGATCACAGCGATCACTACAACCCCTTCCACTACATCCGCAGCGACGCCGACGTGCTGAAGCTGATCGCCAATTTCATCCGCAACACCACACCGAAAGGGGCCCACTCCAACGATCCATTTTGGGAAAAATCTGAAATCGCGCTGGACTCCGCCCTTATGCTCTACCTGCTCCACGAGGCGCCCCCGGAGGAACAGACCATGGAAATGATGTTGACTATGCTGGAATATGGGGCGGCCAAAGAGGGGGACGGGGACTACCAATCGCCCCTTGACCTGCTTTTTGAGGCGTTGGAGGAGGAAAACCCGAACCATATCGCCCTGCGCCAGTACAAGGTGTTCAAGCAGGCCCCCAGTGAAACCGCCATGAGCATCTTGATCACCGCCTCCGTCCGGCTGGCCCCCTTCACCTTGCCGGAGGTACAGCGCGTCACATCCACCGACACCATGGAGCTGGACAAGCTGGGGGAGCGGAAGCAGGCGGTGTTCTGCATCATCCCAGACAGCAACGACGCCTCGCTGAATTTCCTGGTGGGAATGCTGTATACCCAGGCGTTCCAGGAGCTGTACTATCAGGCGGACAAGGTGCATGGCGGCAGCCTGCCCGTCCCGGTCCGGCTGATGTTCGACGAGTTCGCAAACGTGGCTTTGCCGGACGGCTATGCCCGGCTCCAGGCCACCATGCGCTCTCGGAATATCATGGCCACCATTATACTACAGAATATCTCCCAGTTGAAGGCTCTTTTTCGCGATGACTGGGAAGGCATCATCGGCAACGCGGACAGCTTCATTTACCTGGGCGGGAACGAACAATCGACCCATAAGTACGTTTCCGAGCTTTTGGGGAAAGAAACCATCGAAACCCGCACCAGCAGCCAAAGCAAGGGGCGAAACGGCTCCTACAGCCAGAATTTTCAACAGGCGGGGCGCGAGCTTTTGACGCCAGATGAAGTGCGTATGCTGGACAACCGGCTTTCCATCATCCTGATCCGGGGCGAGGCCCCGGTGATGGACGCCAAATTTGACCTGGAACGGCACCCGAACATTAAGTACACCGGGGACGGCGGGGCCATTCCCTATGTCCACAACGCCAAGTGTCTCTATGACACGGGCGACCTGGACTTTGAATTTACATCCCTGGACGAAACCGAAATCATCGACGAATTGGAGGAATCTGACCATGAAGAATAACCATGACCTGACCCATTCCCGCGCCAAGGCCCGCCGCTATATGGCGGCGTGGACGGCCCTGGTGCTGTCCCTGGCCCTGTTCACCCTTCCGGCCTTCGCCACCCCCGGCGGCGGCAGCGATCCCCTGTCCATCGTCAACAACCTGTCCGACTTCATCTTCTCCTGCATCAAGGCCATCGGCGTGATCATCCTGGGCTGGGGCATCGTCCAGCTCGGCATGAGCATCCAGTCCCACGACGCCAGCCAGCGCAGCCAGGGTATGCTGTGCGTGTTCGGCGGGCTGATCATCGCCTTTGCAAAGGAAATTTTGTCCGCTATCGGTGCGCTGTGAGGCGGGCCAGTATCAACAGGGGAAATGTGTCTCACCATGAGACACATTTCCCCTATGGGGGTGAATCGTAATGAGCGACAACTGGATTGTAAACATTTTGGAGAACGCGCTGACGGACTGGAACGGAAAATTGTCCGAGATATGGACGCTGCTGACGCAGACCCCGCAGACTTTCAAAGGGGGCGACATCTGGACGGTGATCTCCGGCATCCACACCGCCATGGTGGGCATCGGCTATGGCCTGCTGGTGCTGTTCTTCGCCATGGGCGTGTTCCAAAGCGCCGCCAGCTTCAAAGACTTCCAGCGCCCGGAATTTGCCCTGCGCCATTTCATCCGCTTCGTGCTGGCAAAGGTGGCCGTGGGGAGCTGCATGGAGATCATGACCGCCATTTTCAGCGTATGCGGCGGGGTAGTCGCTACCGTCATGTCCGGCATGGGCGGCTCGGTGTCTACGGCGGCCACCCTGCCCGCGGAGATCGTGACGGCCATTGAGGGCCTGGGCCTGCTGGAGAGCATACCCCTCTGGCTGGTGTCCCTGCTGGGCAGCCTGTTCATCACCGTCATGTCCTTTATCCTGCTGCTGACGGTGTACGGGCGGTTTTTCCGGCTCTATCTATTCACCGCCCTGGCCCCGCTCCCCCTGGCGTCCTTCGCCGGGGAGGGCACCGCCGCCAGCGGCAAAGCCTTCCTCAAAAATTACATTGGTGTGTGTATGGAGGGGGCGGTGATCGTGCTGGCCTGCCTGATCTACTCCGCGTTCCTGTCCAGCAGCACCCCGGCGGCCGACGCCAGCCTGCCCGCCGTCACCATGGCATGGCAGTACATTGGGCAGCTAATTTTCAATATGCTGATCCTCACCGGACTGGTAAAGGGCGCCGACAGGGTGGTAAAGGAGATGTTGGGCCTATAGGGAAATATAACATCATCTATGCCGACCCGCCGTGGAAATACGGCACATGGCACTCCGCTGACCGGCACTACCCCACCATGCCCATTGAGGACATCAAGGCTTTGCCCGTGTCCGAACTGGCCGCCGACGATTGCGCCCTGTTCCTCTGGATCACCATGCCCATGCTCCATGAGGCGTGGGGCGTGATGGAGGCATGGGGCTTTCGCTTTGTGACCTGCGCCTTTGTCTGGATCAAACTCAGCCGGAAATCCAACACGGTATTTTGGGGGCCGGGCCACTGGACAAGGGCCAACGCGGAGCTGTGCCTTCTTGCAACCAGGGGCCACCCCAAACGGCAGGCCCGGAATGTCCACCAAGTCATCATCTCCCATGTCCAGGAACACAGCCGGAAGCCTGACGAGGCCCGCCGCCGCATTGAGGCCCTGATGGGGGACGTGCCCCGGGTGGAGCTGTTCGCCCGCCGCCCCGCCCCCGGCTGGGACGTTTGGGGGAATGAGGTGGACAGCACCATTGATTGGGCGCCAACATAAAAGACCGCCTGCACACCCGCAGGCGGTCTTGATTATGGTTCCTCGCCGGATATATCTCCAAACAGAATACGCAGATAGTCCCTCCGGCCATAGAGCACACGGTCCACATAGACATCGGAGCCATGGGGCCGGTAGAAAATCATGTAGCTCCCGCTGACCAGGAAACGGTAATCACCGCTTTCAACTGTGACAGCGGACAGGGGAGAGCCCATGAGGGGAAACATCCTCAACTGATCCACAGCGTCCATGATCCTGTCCACCACACGTTTTGCCGCGGATGGGTTTTGCAGCTCCTGGACGATATGATCCCAGATATTGTCCAGGTCACGGAGGGCTTCTTTGGAATAGCGGATATTATTCCCCATGGGCCCGCTCCTCAAAATGTGCCCGCATCTCCTCCGGCGTGAGCCAGCCCTCCGTGTCCCCGGACCTACGGCCTTTGGCAAGCTCACCCATCAGTTTCAACGTCGCCTGGGTCTTTTCATAGTCCTGGATATCCACGATGGCATATCTGCCGCGGCCATTTTTCGTCAGAAAGACAGGGGAGCCCACGGCTACATCGTGCAGCACTTCGCTGTAATTGCGCAGATCGGAGATAGGTTTAATGTTCGGCATCCCATTCAGCCCCTTTCTGCTTTACAGTATACGCCAATGCGCTGTAAAATTCAACAACAAATTTTACTACACTAAAACTGAGGTGATCAACTATCGAAATCAAAATTCCCAAAGAAGTCCGCCAGCACAAGGAGAGCATTTTCTTCGGCCTGTCCGCCCGGCAGTTTTTCTGCGCCCTGGCCGCCGTGGGGATCGCCGTGGCCGTCTATCTGCTGCTGGGTCCCGTAGCCGGGAAGGAAACCGCGAGTTGGGTGTGCATCCTGGCCGCCGCGCCCGTGGCCGTGGCGGGCTTCTTCAGCTACAATGGCCTGACCCTTGAGCAATTTGTGTGGGCCTTCCTCAAGTCTGAACTGCTGTACGCCGGGGAGCGGCGCTTTGTGTCCGAAAACTTCTACTATGGTCTGTTCCACCGAAAGGGGCGTGACGACTTTGATTAAAGCCCTCACCGCCGCCAACAAGAGCGAACAGGACAAGTTCACCATCCCCCGCAGCGTCCAGCAGTCCATCCCCATCAAGCGCATCTATGAGGACGGCATCTGGCTGGTGGGCCGCAAGCACAGCCGGACATGGCGGTTTTCCGACGTGAACTACGCCGCCGCGTCCGAGGACGACCAGCGCGGGATCTTCCTGTCCTACGGCGGGGTGCTGAACAGCCTGCCCACCGACGCCGCCGCCAAAGTCACCATCATCAACCGCCGCCTCAACCCCGTGGCCTTCCAGCGCGCCATGCTGATGAAGGAGCAGGGGGACGGCCTGGACGAGTACCGCAGGGAGGCCAACGGCATCCTCACCCAGCGGGCGGCGGAGAGCAATTATCTTGTCCAGGAGAAGTACATCACCCTGTCCATCCCCCAGCGGAAGATCGAGGAATCCCGCGCCTATTTCCGGCGGGTAGACGCCAACCTGTCCAAGAGCTTCGGGCGGCTGGACAGCGGGGCCCGGCCCGTGTCCAACCATGACCGGCTCCGCATCCTCCATGACTTCTTCCGCCCCGGCGAGGAACAGTATTTCACCTTCGACCAAACCGCCGCCATCCGCCGGGGCCTGGACTTCAAAGACCTGATCTGCCCGGACGGTATGCGGTTCCGGGCAAGCTATTTTGAGATGGGGGACAAGGTGGGCCGGGTTCTGTTTTTGAAGGACTACGCCAGCTACATCAAGGACAGCATGATCTCCGCCCTGTCCGACTTCCCCCGCAGCCTTATGCTGTCCATCGACATCCTGCCCATCCCCACCGACGAGGCCGTCAAGGAAATCCAAAGCCGGATCATGGGGATCGAGACTGACATCACCCGCTGGCAGCAGCGCCAGAACGACAAGAACAACTTCACCGCCGCCGTGCCCTACGACCTGGAACAGCTCCGGGGGGAGGCCAAGGAATTTCTGTCCGACCTCACCGAACGGGATCAGCGGATGATGTTCGCCGTGGTAACGCTGGTACATATCGCGGACAGCCTGGAACAGCTTGACGCGGACACCGACGCCCTCTTTTCCATCGGGCGGGAGCATTTGTGCCAATTCTCTGTCCTGCGCTATCAACAGGAGGACGGCTTGAACACCGTTTTGCCCTACGGCCTGCGCCGGGTAAAGGCCCTGCGCACCCTCACCACCGAGAGTACCGCCGTCCCTATGCCCTTCCGCGTCCAGGAGATACAAGACCCCGGCGGCCTGTCCTACGGGGTGAACGCCATTTCCAAAAACCTGCTGATCTGTGACCGCAAGCGGCTGATCTCCCCTCACGCCTTCTACCTGGGCGTGTCCGGCTCCGGCAAGTCGGTGGGTATGAAGGCCACCGTGAACAACGTGATCCTGTCTACCAACGACGAGGTGATCATCATTGACGCCGAGCGCGAGTACGGCCCGCTGACCCGTTCGCGGGGCGGCGTGGTGGTGGAGATTTCCCCCAACAGCCCCCACCACATCAACCCATTGGAGGTGGCGGCGGAGTACGTGGACGGGGAAAACCCCATCGCCATGAAGTCCGAGCTGATCACCAGCATTTTGGAGCAGCAGATGGGGATCGGGCGGCTGTCCGGCAGCCATAAATCCATCATTGACCGCTGCACCGCCAACGTCTATCAGGACTATTTCAACAGCCGGGGCAAGGCCCCCATGCCCCTCCTGACCGACTGGCGCAATGAGGTCATGCGGCAGGCTGACCCGGAGGCTCGTGAAATTGCCCTGGCCGCCGAGCTCATCACCGAGGGCTCTCTAAATGTGTTTGCCCACCCCGGCAATGTGGACATGAACAACCGCATTATCACCTTCGACCTCTACGAGATGGGGGAGCAGCTTCGGCCCACCGCCCTGGTGGTGACGCTGGAGGCCATCCAGAACCGTGTCATGGAGAACCGCAAGCGTGGCAAATTCACCTGGGTGTTCCTGGATGAAGTGTATTTGTACTTCAAGTACCACTATTCCGGGGAATTTCTGTACCGGGCCTGGAAGCGGTTCAGAAAGTACGCGGGCATCATGACCGCCGCCACCCAAAACGTGGAGGAGTGCCTGAAATCCGAAACGGCCCGGCTTATGCTGGCGAACTCTGAATTTCTGCTGCTGTTCAACCAGGCGGCCACCGACCGGGTGGAGCTGGGGCGGCTCCTGCACATCTCCGACACACAAATGGGGTACATCACCAACGCCGAGCCGGGCCACGGCCTGCTGAAAATGGGCGGCTCCCTGGTGCCCTTCGCCAATGACATCCCCAGGGACACCGAGCTTTACCGCACGCTGTCCACCACCCCCGGCGAGAATTAAATCTCACCATGAGACACATTTTTCGACATGGGAGAAATCACGTTAGGGAGTTTATTTGACGGCATCGGCGTGTTCCCGCTGGCGGCCCGCCGCCATGGGATCGTGCCGGTTTGGGCCAGCGAAATTGTAAAGGCCCCCATCTCCATCACCCGGCGCCACTTCCCGGGCATGGAGCATTTGGGGGACATCACCAAGCTGGACGGGGGGAAAATTCCCCCCGTCCATGTCCTTACCTTCGGCTCCCCCTGCCAAAACCTGTCCCAAATTGGCAACCGTACCGGGCTGGCCGGGGTAAAATCAAGCCTGTTTTTTCAAGCAATCAGGATCATAAAAGAAATGAGGGATGCAACTGACGGACAATTTCCAGCAATCGCTGTTTGGGAGAACGTCATGGGAAGCCTTTCTTCAAATAACCGGCTGGACTATGCGGAAGTGCTCCGGGCGTTCACAGACACCGCAATTCCAATTCCTCGATCTGGAGTGTGGGCCCACGCCGGAATGGTGCGAGGCCCTGGGATTGACCTGTGCTGGCGGCTTATGGACGCCCAATATTGGGCAATCCCCCGGCTGGCACGACGGCAGCGTATCTTCCTCGTGGCCGGTTTTGGAGGGCGGCGTACTCACGAAATACTGTTTAAGCCCCGCCCAATGTTCCAAGTATCTCCGGCTGGCGGAGAAGGCGGGGTGCCCGCCGCCCAGGTTCATCGAGGCCCTGTTATTGAAACAGGGGGGCGTGTACCCATCGTCCGGCCTTTCCAGCTTTTCCGAATGAGGGGGGCGGCCAATGACCGCTACCACGTCCAGTTCCGGGACAGCTTCGGCTTTCTGGACGATCCCTTCCCCACGCTGCTGGCCGGGACGGTTTACCCCTTCGCGTTCTACTTTGCCGACGATCCTTTGGGGGGCTGTGTGCGTTTCCCCTCGGAGCTGGAATGTGAACGGCTGATGGGCCTGCCTGACGGGTGGACGAAATACGGCGCGGAGGGGGAGGAGATCAGCCCAGGCCAGCGTTACCGCGCGTTAGGGAACGCCATCGCCCTGCCCTGCGCGGACTACATCATGGCGGGGATCAAGGAAGTGCTTGACCCATGAATCCGGGGCGCGTCCGCCATGGGCGCGCCCCGCTGCTTTTTTAGGAGGGAAACACCATGCCCAAAATAAAGGAACGGAACCAAACCGAGAAAATAAAAGGCAAAAAGAAGGGCGGCAGGCCCGCCCAGGCCAGCGCACGCCGCGTTATGACGGCCAAGCTGAAAAAGGAGCTGGCCCAGCGGAAACAGGGCGGGGGCCATCCCGCCGCCGAGATACCCCGTGATAATTTCACTGACATCACCGACGTTTCCACCAACACCACCGGCTCCGCCAGTGCCAGCAGCAGCACCGGGGCCGTGGAGCAGGTGGAGCAGACCACCCAGGCCGCCGCCGTTGACGCGGGCAGGTTTGCCAAGCGGGGCGTGTCCCTGGCTGTGTCCAAGACCAAGCGGAAGCGCCGAGAGATCAAGGAGCGGCGGCGCCAGCCGGACGCCCAGGGCCAGCCCCCGGACATACCGACCCCGGCCCCCGGCATCCATGGTAATGATACGCCGCCTGCATCCGACGCCCGCTATGGGCGGATAGCGGACGGGAGTACGGCTCCCCCAGCCCCTATACCGGGGGACCGTATGCGCCAGCGGGCAGTAGACCAGCGGAAGGAACAGCTTAGCCACCCCAAGGTGGGCACAGCGTTCCAAGGGGAGGCCCCGGCCTGCCCCCATTACGGCGGGCCCCCGCCTGCCCCTGGCCCTGTCACCCCAAATCCCCCCACCGGGGCTCGATCTATCCATCAATCAATCAAGGAGCGCCCCAGGCGCTCCGCTGTGCTGAAAGAGAAACCCCAAGCTGGGGCCATCCGGCCCAAGACCCGCCAAGCGGTGGAACAGGCCGCCCGGACACGGGCGGCCCCCGCCAGCACCCCCGGCCCCGCAGGGAAGAAGGCCGCCGCCAAGGGATTCACTGACCGGGCCCGGAAGAAGGCCCAGCGGGAGGCCCAGCGCGGTATGCTCCAGAAATCCAGGCAGACGGCCCAGGCCGCCGCCGACCTGTCCAAGCGGGCGGCCCAGGCCACGGTGAAGGCGGTGAAGGAGCTGATCGGCGCATTGTCCGCCCTGGTGGGCGGGGGCACCCTGGCCGCCGCCATGTGCGTCATCTTCCTGGTGGCCGCTGTGATCGCATCCCCCTTCGGCATCCTCTTTGCCAACGAGCCATCCCCTGGGGCGGTGCCGCTGGCCGCCGCCGTGAATCAGATCAACATGGAGCTGTCCGACAAGCTGGCCGCCCTGCAAGCCGGGACCTACAGCGCCATCGACATCCAGGGCGCGGCCCCGGACTGGCGGGAGGTGGCGGCGGTATTCGCCTGCAAGACCGCCATGGGGGCGGACAGCGTGGACGTGGCCGCCCTGACCCCGGACAGGGTAGAGCGGCTAAAGGCCGTCTTTTGGGATATGTGCGCCCTTTCGTCCAGCGTAGAAACCATCGACCACCCGGCCACGGACGATACAGAAGCATGGACGGAGAGGAAGCTGCATATCACCATCACCCCCAAGAGCGCGGACGATATGCGGATGGCCTATGCGTTTTCCGCCGACCAAAACAGCACTTTAACGGAGCTGCTGGACGAGCTGGACGTGATCGGCGGCCTGCTGGCGAACCTGGGCATATCAGACGAGAGGGTGATAGAAGTGCTTCAGCGTTTGCCGGACGACCTCTCCCCGGAGCGGCGGGCCGTGGTGGAAACCGCTTGTAAGCTGGTGGGCAAGGTAAACTACTTTTGGGGCGGCAAGAGCAGCGCCATCGGCTGGGACCCCCGCTGGGGCACGCTGATGAAAGTTACCTCGCCAGGAAACGACACCAGCGGCACCTACCGGCCCTTCGGCCTGGACTGTTCCGGGTTCCTGGACTGGGTGCTGAAAAATGTTGGCCTGCCCAGCGATGGGCATTGGTACATCGGCAGAAATTTGACAGCGGTATCTACCGCCAACGCCAAGCCGGGGGATTTTGCGCTTTACCCGGATTCGTCCCATATCGGCATGGTGGTGGGCCGTAACGAGGCGGGGAAGCTGCTGGTGTGTCACTGTGCCAGCGGGCAGAATAACATCGTGATCACTGAGTTTTCCGCCTCCGGCTTTACCGCTGTGGGCAAGCTGTCCTTCATGGACTGAAAAATAAATCTCACGGTGAGACGCGATTTTTTGACGCAAATTCGGTTGTGCGCTAATATAAAGACAACAGAACTTGTAGCCATTTATAAACGTGTAATTTGGAAATGAGACAAAACAATGATAGTATGGCATTACGTAGATAGCTTGACAGATAACATGAATCTTAGCAGGGTTACCGGCTTAAAAATTTACTCCAAAATTCTGTCAAACACATACCAACGGTATAATTATTTCCATTCAAAATATACGGGTTGTGTGTTCCATAGGCAAAAAATAAAGGCTATAATTATAGAAAAGGCTATCTGGGGAAGGTGGACATAATATGCAGCTATCCGAGAACATCCGAACTTTCAGAAAAGAACGCTCTTTGACACAGGAGCAGTTAGCGCAAGCACTTGGCCTTACTACTGGCGCGATATATAAATGGGAGGCCGGACTGTCTACGCCAGATGTCGGTTTAATCATGGAACTTGCCGATTTATTTGATACCTCCGTTGATGTCCTTCTCGGCTACAAGGTGAGGAGCAACAAACAAGAAGTAGCGGCGGAACGATTGAAAGACTTTTTGTACCGCAAGGACGAGCGCGGGCTTGCCGAGGCGGACAAGTTGCTGATTCGTTATCCAAACTGTTTTGAAATTGTTTATCGAAGCGCAGATTTGTACTGGGTATTTGGCTTCATGCGCCATGATAAAAAATTATTGCTGCGCTCCATTGAGTTGATGGAACGTGCGTGTCTCCTAATCAGCCAGAATACCGACCCCGAAATCAGCGAGGTTTCCATTCACTACAGCATTGCAAGAGCCTATTCTGCCATAGGAGAGGACGAAAAAGCAGCTAACCTTTTTAAGAGAAATAATCCTCATGGCATCCATGATGATTTCATCGGCTATACTTTGGGGACGGCCTGCGATTGTCCTGATGAAGCAACTTACTATCTGTCCAGGGCACTTCTGCGCTGTATATCATCGCTGATTCGCATTACGATTGGGTATTTCAAGGTCTACATTCAGAAAGAGGATTTCATCTCTGCTGCCGATATTGTCCAACTGGCCTTGCACTTTTTCTCGGAACTGAGGGAACCCGGTCAAAACAGTTATCTGGACAAAACAAGCACTCAGCTTTACGTTTATCTGGCCCAGGCGCAGGTTGGACTTGGCAACATGGGTGGGGCAAAGGAATCACTCCGCATGGCAAAAACTATGGCAAATCAATTTGATCTGGCGCCAGATCACAATGGAAGTGGTCTGCGTTTCGCTTTCTCAAACAAGCGGGTTACTGCTTTTGATGATATGGGAGATACCGCCACAGAAGCTATTTTGAATGTGCTTAAAACTTGCAAAAATGAAACGCTCACAGCATTATGGTACGAAATTACGGAGGATGAATAAAGGGAGGATGATACAGATAAATGGGCATAAATAATAGAGTTCTATTTCTATTCAGTAAAGGTATATCACATATCGGCACAAAACTGTTTACGTTTGCCCTGAGCTGGTACATCCTATCTCAAACAGGCTCCGGGTTGAGTTTCAGCATATCGCTGCTCGTAAACTATCTGCCGCAAATTGCGTTGTCATTATTTGCAGGGAATCTCAGCGACAAGACATCCCACCCCAACCGCATCTTGGTTTTGTGTGATGTGGCAAGTGCTATTGTCTGCTGCCTGCCGCTTTTCCACCTTGGCCTTGTGTCCATATACTGCACCATCTTTTTGCTGTCTGCTATCTCGGCTGTTTTCAATAATGTCATTGACACACACCTTATCAATCTGGATGGGGTGGACAATGCGGGAATGCTGAAAAAGCTGACATCGTCCGCACAGTTTATTACATCAGGGGTAAATATTGCAGCTCCTTCTGTTGGCGGTATTCTGATCCGCCTGCTTCCCATCCAGATGTTTGCTGTCATTAACATTGTCTCGTTCCTACTATCCGCACTTGGGGAAATATGGCTCAAATACAGGCAGCGCCGAACGGGGAACAACGCCCGGAACGCTGGGATGGCTCAAAGGGACGGAAGGGCTGTACTCTCTTATATGTTCGGCCAGAAAAAGCTGTGGACGTTCTTCATTGCCGACAGCCTGGGCAACTTTTGTTTCAGCGCCGGTGTCAACGTGGCTTTACCGCTCATCGTTACCACAACGCTGGGGATTTCCTCCAGCGGTTATGGCTTGATTTCCAGCAGCATTGCGGTTGGGTCGGTACTGTGCGCGATGTGGCGGACAAAGAATCCTGGTGACAGTCGGCTCCAATATCCATTTTTGCAGTTGGGGATGATTGGAGGCTGTATGCTGATCCTGGCGCTGATGGCCTGCCTGCCCTATCAAGGCGCTTGGGTCGTAGCGGTGCTTTGTGTTGTTATGTTCGCCGTGGGCTGGCTGTCGGTGGACATCAATATCAAAGCAAAGACGACAATACAGCTTTTCGTCGATCCTGACTATCTGGGGAAAGTTCTGGGCATATCAACATCCATATCGTTTATTTTAATTCCTCTATCATTGGTCATTGCGGGAGGAATGACAGAAATCCTGCCCGCTTTTGTTTTGCCAATGTTGAATGGAATAGTGTTGATCATCGTCCTCGGTATTTTGTGGTTTGCGGAATACAAAGCGGGAAGTGAGGTTACTGACCACAGCCTATAAACAAATTCTGCAATGTTGGGAACATGTTAAGAACTTCAAATATCAATCAGAACCGGGACATTGACCCTGATGGCTTGATTGCGCTGAAAACCTATATGCGGGCTTATGCACAGCTGGCGGTGAACGCCAGAAAAGGGATAGAGAGCTACTACGTCGAGGCCCATGCGGAGAACAGCGCCTATCCGTTTTTGGAGGGGCTGGAGCATATCGCGGAAAAGTATAAGCGCCCCGATTCCGGCATCTTCCGTTCAGATTTGACCCAGGCGCAACGGGATATGGCCTACCGTCAGGAACGGGCTTTGCTTACCGGCGCTCGGCTGACCCTGTTTGACCCCTATGCACTGGCCTCTATTGGCGGTGTGCAGACAGCCCAGGCATCCCACCAAAGCGCAATGCAGGCGGTTCTGAAACAAATGAATGAACTGCGGAATCAGTTGAATGATGTGAAAGAAGGGAAAGAGAATGATTGATTTTTTGTCAAGCAGGACTGATACGCCGATCCAATGGGGGAAAAGCTCTAAAATCCAATACACCGAAAAGACCGCAAAAAGCGCAATGACTGACGGTTTTGTTGAACGGGTCAAGTCACTGGCAAAGGAAGATGCCCAAAAGGGCATTTATATGGACAAGGGATATCTCCAACTCCAGCACAGTCAGATGAAGCAGTATGTTTCTCCTGACCGCTCCGGCCCTATGTCCCAAGCCACACAGGTTCTTCAAGTGGTGGCAAAAGAGGATGATCCCCAACTTGAACTGCTCAATAGCCTATTGAAGCGGCTTTCTGGAAGAATCCAGCACAAAGATGGACAAACCCTTGTGTCCCTGGGTAAGATGTCAGGAGACTGCTTCGGGAAAATTCATCATAACTCCAGCGGCCAGACTGCCGATATCTACGCCCCCAACGGTGAAACTATTGCCAGCTACAACAGCAATGGAGGGGGATGGACTGTCATACAGACACAGGAAGAATTGAAGTTCCAAGGAGAGGCGGACGCGGTTTACGCACAGGCATTTAGGGAGGCACGGGCGGAGCTGGCCGCCACCCAGCAGACAGCAGCCCTGGTGCAAGGTAGCGGTGAGACTGCCGGTTTTGATGTGCAGGCCTGATAATAAATTTTCGCCATGGGAGGAATAGGCAAATGGATGGAATTATCAACAACCCATTTTCTGGGCAGGAGTATATCCAGTACGGGAAGTTTACGTTCAAAAATGAGACCAGCAAGATATATCGAGTGGACCCGGCAACTGTTAATGTGGACGAATTTGTTACGCTGGACACAAGCATTAAGAGCCAGACGGCTGCATGGAAAGGGTACTACAGCGACATTGCCCTGTTCCAAAGCCCCGTGGCCGATGTTAAGAAAGAGGTAGATGCCAAGACCACCGCCGCCATCAATGGCTTTTTTGACGGCACAGTGTCCGAGGATGAGTTGGCCGATACATTCCAGACTCTGGCCGGACAGCTTTCCGATGCCTGCCAAGAGGCCGGTTATCCGATTCCACTCCAGTCGAAAGGCGTGACCCAATCCTTAACTGAGACCTTTTACAGTGGATTTCGCCGGAAAATTTTGGAGGTTGCCGTCCAACGCAGCAACCAAGAGGGCAAACAGTATATAGCAGGCGAGATGAACGCCCAGCGGAATTGGAAATACTATAATTCCGACTACTATTTCAGAAGCGAAGCGGCCATTTCTGCCATCACGGACGGGCTGAACAAGCTGGCCCAGGGGCCTGCCTATGGGGGCTTTACCATTCCCGACTACAAGGCGGAGGGGCTGAACCTCTATTACAACTATAACACCGCCTTTTCCAATGGCTTCGCTGTGGATGAACAATTCATGCTGGACCCGGACGCGGTTCCGCCGGAAAACTTTCAATGGTTTTATCAATCTGGCGGCGACGGTACAAGTAAGGTAATCGAGGCTGATTCCCTGACCATCGGACACCCGGACGGCACCACAGAATTTATAGATTACAGGCCCAAGAGCTTCGACCCCACAGACTACAGGACAGCCACCACCTGGGCCGCCTACCGGGACGCCCAAGGGAACAAGCACGTTGTCTCCACGAACTTCTTCTACAATTTCTCCAAAGATGATCTGCGTAATGTGGCGGATTTGCTGAACTTCACCCAGGGCGATCCAGCCCAGGATTCCGCTGTCAACCGCTTTCTGAAAAATTTGCAGGTATACAGCCAGGGGTACTTTTCGCGGTTCCCTCAGATAAAAAGTTTTGATTGTCGCATATAAGCTTTAGAGAGAATAACATTCGACAGAAAGCCAGATGTTCAACACAGAGCGATTTTGTTGTTTGGAGGATCAGAACGTGTGTGAGAATCAAAATGAATCCCGATGGGTGCCATGCCCGATATGTGATGGGCGAACGAAAACAAAAGTGTATGAAGATACTGTCCTTGTAAAATTCCCGCTGTATTGCCCAAAGTGCAAAAAGGAAATCCGGGTGGACATTGTAAAATTCAGAATGGTTTTGAGCAAGTGAGCCAGACGCATAAAGCGGAGAGCCTGCATCCCCTTGACCGGGGACGCAGGCTCTTTTACGTTATTAGGACGTTTTAATCGCCCTGACCCGGTTGGCCCTCAGTGCGGACAGGACGGCTTCAACCACGGGGATCATTGTGGCAGCCTCCTGTTCATCACATTCCGCGATAAGGGAGCGCAGCCGTTGGATGGACGGGGTTTCGCGTTCCATTTCCGGGTTGAAAATTTCCCTGGAATCAATCTGGAGCGCATGAATCAGCGGGTACAGGACTTCCATTTTGGGATTTCCCTTGTAATGCTCTATGTTCATTACAGTTCGGGTGTCCCGGTCTATCTTACTTGCTACCTGGGCTTGTGTCAGGTCAAGTCTGCCCCTGGCCCGTTTCACGGCATCTCCAAGGGTGCGGGAAAATTCTCGCATGGCAATTCACCTCATAGATATTCTACAATACACCAAACTTCGATTGAACTCACCACAATTCTGCTCTTTAGTACACTGTGATTCATATTTCGACATGGGAGGGCCTGTATTGTGTTGGAACTGGTCGCTATTAGCGTTAGCTCGAATATGTATTTCAATGTTGCGGACAGGATAATCACAAGCTGACAGGTGAAATACAGTTCACCCATAATTTGGAATATGAACTGTATTGCAATTCCGGTTTCCCCGCTGGAAACCCTCAAAATTATTTTTCTAAAAAGCGACATTTTGGTGGCATAGCAGGCTATTCCATTCGCTCTACTGGCGGAAAGGGAAAGAACCACCCATCCCCCCAACGAAAGGGGGTGAGAAGATGGAACCGACCCCCCGCGAGTGCGGCGAACAGTGCCAGTTTGATTACTACTGTAAATTGGTGCTGAAGCATGAGGCCATTGACTATCTGCGGGAGCTGCGATACCGCCGTGACAACGAAACGGTGTTCAGCGCCTTGCCGCAGGCGGAAATGGACAAGCTCTGTGCGACAGACCGCTATCCCAGCGATAGCTATGTGTTCAGCTCCTATGGTTGTGACCTGCCGATTGAAAACGAGCTTGTGGCCGAAGCCTTTGCCAGCCTGTCCGCGCCGGATCAAAGCATTTTGATTTTGCGCTGCGTGATGGATCTGACCGACAAAGAAATCGGCTCGGTCATGGGGCTGTGCCGGAGTGCTGTCCAGAAACGCCGGACGCGGACGATAGAGGCCCTGCGGACAAAATTAGCGGCGTTAATGCCAGGAGGAGGAAAAGTATGAGCAAGTCCCAGCACAAGGGCAAGGAGCTGCCGCCCCTTTCGGTGATCCATGCCGCCCGGGCCGGGGACGCCGAGGCCATGGATCGTATTCTTCGGTACTATGAGGGGTACATCAATAAGCTCAGCACCCGGAAATTCCGTGATGAGTTTGGCCGTTCCTATGATTGCCTGGACGAGTACATGAAGCGCCGTTTGGAGATCAAGCTGATTCACTCTATCGTCACAATGAGCTGAACACGGCCTGCGGCGGGCGGGACGAACTTACCCTTTCCGCGTCCCGCTCCGCTATATGGCCGCAGCACCTTGACAAAGAAAGCCCGCAAGATAACGGCGGCGCAGTATAGGGCAGCAGATACATTCTGTATGTGCCGCGTCGGTGGGTACGCCAGAACCCCATACCTTATGGGAGAGCGAGAAATACCTACACCGAAAGCTGGCAGCTTATAACCAGCGGCACATATGCCAACGATACTCCCCTATAGCCACAGTCCGAGCGTTCAAAGCGTCGCAGGCAATGGGTAGGGCCGCGTGAGAACCACGCGGGGGTGAAAATCCCGTGGGCTGTGCCGCCAGCCGTCTGATACCTGCCCATAAAACCGCATTTGGGATCGTGCGGATATTTCCATAATTAAATCTCACCGTGAGACACAATTAAGGAAAGGAGGGCGTCATGTCCGAACCGACGCCAAAAGAGGAGTACACCTATCATGTGGGGAACATTGATTTTGTAGTTACCCCGGTGTATAAGGAAAACGGCGAGCCAATGCGTGATATCCTACTGAAACTTATGCTGGCGGAACTCAGCCCGGCCTAAGTTTTTTATCTGAAATTTGACGCCGGACAGGGGCGGTAGTATAATAAATATGGATAAAACCTCTTGTTTGGCGGTGAGAAAGGAGGATATTTTGAAACTGCCAAACAAAAATCACGCAGATGGAACCGCCGCGTTATACTGCCGCCTCAGCCGTGACGATAATCTGGACACCGAATCCAACAGCATCAGCAATCAAAAGAAAATTCTCCAGAAGGCGGCAAAAGAAAAAGGTTACTCGGACACCTTGTTTTTCGTGGACGATGGAATCACAGGCACCACCATGAAGCGGCCCGGTTTTCAAAAGATGGTTCAGGCCATCGAGTGCGGGTACATATCGGCGGTATTTGTGAAAGACCTCTCCCGCCTGGGCCGGAATTACATTGAGGTGGGCCGACTGACGGAAGAATTTTTCCCGGCCCATGACGTGCGGCTGGTGGCCGTGTCGGACGGAGTGGACAGCGACGAAGGCGAGAAGGAGTTTACTCCCTTCAAAAATATCATGAACGAGTATTACGCCCGGGATATTTCCAAAAAGCGAAAAATCGTGAACAAGCTGAAAGGAAATTCCGGGGTGCCGCTGTCCCCACCGCCTTATGGCTACCTCAAAAACCCGGAGGACCCCCGCTTTTGGGTGATAGACCCGGAGGCCGCTGCCGTGGTGCGCCGCATTTATCAAATGGCCCTGGACGGCTATGGGCTGGCGGAAACCGCCGCCGCGCTGGAGAAGGACGGGATTTGCAACCCCACCTACTACTGGCGAAGCAAGGGGACCAACCGGGGCGGTTCTAAAAGCACCGTAGAACCCACCAAATGGGGCCACACCACCATTAAGAAAATCCTCACCACCCAGGAGTATTGCGGCGATGTGATCAATTTCAAATCCTACTCCAAGTCATACAAAATGAAAAAGCGCATTGAGAACCCGGAGGAAAACCGGGCAATCTTCCTCAACGTCCACGAAGCCATCATTGACCGTCCCACCTGGGAGAAGGTGCAGAAGATGAAGAAGGGGACGCGCCGCAAGCGGCCCACCGTCACCCAGGAGCCCAGCGTGTTTTCCGGCGTTCTGAAATGCCCGGAGTGCGGGGGAAACCTAAACTTCCACTTTAACCAGGGCAACCACGATATCAAATTCTTCAGTTGTCAGAATCACAACTCCGGTCTGCGCAAATGTTCCAAGACCCACTATATCCGGGTGGAGTTTTTGGAACAGGTAGTGCTGTATGAGGTCAACCGTCTGGCCCACTTTGCCAATGAGTACGAGGACGACTTCATCAAAGCCATGATGGGCCAGTCCGCGAAGGTGGCGGACAATGACCGGGCCAGAAAGCAGCGGGAGCTGGACGGGCTTTTGTCGAGGGATAAAGAGCTGGATGGACTTTTTGAGAGACTTTATGAGGACAACGTGAATCAGAAGATCAGCGACGCCCGGTTTGCGAAAATGTCCCAGCGGTACGAGCAGGAGCAGGGGGAGAACGCCAAGCGGATCAAAGCCCTCCGGCTGGGGCTGAAAAAGAGCGAGGGCCAGCGGATGGACGTTGACACATTTTTAGAAACCATCCGGCGGTACACCAACGCAACGGAAATCACCCAGCGCATGGTGGCGGAGTTGATCGACCACATCGACGTATACCACGCCGAGAAGAAGAACGGCGTTACCACCCAGCACATCACGATTTACTACAACTGTATCGGCGCGTTTTCCGTCCCTGACCGCCGGAACATCCCGGCCACGCAAATCACCATGGGGACGAGAAAGGGAGTAGCCGTCAGCTACTCCCCGGACAAAACTGCCTGATACAGTTTTGGGCAATAAAAATGCGGAGTGTCCTCAACAGGGTACTCAAACCCTATAAGGACACTCCGCATGGCAGGGGCGAACGCTTTAGATGCCCTGGTTTAGGTCTAACCGGGGCCCCCGCAAAGCCGGCCTTTGGCTTTGTGGGGAAAGGAGCCGCGACAAAATGAGTGAGAGGTGACGTTTGAAAAACGTCGCCGCGAACGATATGACGTCCGCGGCGACGTGAATTACCCGCCCACTTTAGATTTTCTATCTTTTGGGCTCGGGCTACATCACGCCGCGGAACATTTTTATAACAAATTGCGTTTTGTCAAAAGTCCGCCCTGATTCACCGGATGGCATATAATCACCAGCCATTTGCTTGCACCAGAGTCACTGGTTTCCTCAGCGGCTGCTTCTCCAGGATACTGCTCCAAGGCAGCGCCCACTGCCGCAACAGCTCCAGTGACTTGGCCTCGCCTCCATCGGTGAAGAAAGCGGACTTGCTTTGCCTTCTAGCGTTGGCCAGACCTTTGCCTGTCATCTCGCCGAAAAACGTCTGCTATAATTACAACACGGCAATAGTGCCCTATACTCTCTTGGTACATGGCACTGTTTGCGCCGTTTTCCTACTCTATTCAGCAACAGACCATTGGAACCGTTAGGGCTGGGCCGCGCCCTGAGATCATCTCCCCATGGAATACGCAACTGCTTGCGCACACCCCTCCGGGCAGGGCGAATCGGAGAACTTGTTGACTTTTCCCAGCACCCTTGGGAGTTCGTAGTGGTCCGTGACGGTCATCTCCGTCCTCGGCTCCTGCCGGGGCTGTTCCTGCTTGGGCGGTACTGTTTTGTAGATTGCCTGCATGGACGATCTCTCCTCGTTATAAAAATATAAGGCGCATTCCTTCCCCAAAAGGAAAAACGATAAATAATTATACAGCTTTGCAGTCCGCTTGTCAAGGCGGCGAATTATTAATTTTTCGCGTCTCCGCCCAGGTCGTACTCCTGCGTCTTGCGCTGCAACAGCGCCTTGACCTCCTTTTTGTACGCGCTGATGCAACCGGATACCACTGCATAAATATCCACGCAGTCCCCCCCGGCGGCGACGGCGCTGTAGAACGTGCGGATCTCCTCCCGGGTCTTCCGAACGGCCTCCTGCTCCAGCCGCGCCCGGAGCGCCTCATAGCACCTGCCTGCGTAGGCCGCGAAGTGATCCGGGGTGCCCCGGTACTTGTAGAGCGCCTCCAGGGCGCGGGACTTGGGTGAGTTGAACTCTTTCCCCGCGCCCTCGCCGCCGAACACCACCCGGTTTGCCATATCCTGGCGGAACCACTGTCTGGCGCAGCGGTTTGACGCGTTCACCGGAACCCCCTCCGAGGCGCTGAACGTATTGGCGAACTCCTCCTCGGTGCAGCCGAGCACGGCCAGCGCGGCCATGTCGGAGAACACCTCCCGCGAGATATCGAATATCTCCGTGGTGACGTTTACGCAGTCGTTGCCGGCCAGCAGGTTGACCCAGTTCCTCTGCACCTCCCACTGGATGTGGGACAGGGCCTTCATCAGCCGCACGTAGGAGCCCCGGTCCTCCAGCAACTCCTCCTCCAACTGCTTCGGGACCCGCAGCACCAGGGAGTTGGCGGAGTTGCCCTGCAGGGCGAGCCAGGACTGGCACGCCCCGGAGAGCTGCTCCACGCAGGCGTGGGAGTAGGACAGCTCCGGCGTCTGGAACACCTCTGCGTGCTGCTCCAGGTACGCCTGTAGCGACTGGCTCAGAAGGGTGGCCCAGCGCTCGTAGGCACACCGCAGGTCGGACGGACCGGCGTCCCCCAGCATCTCGCGGGGGAGCAGCCGCTCTGCTACATAGTATGTCAGCAACTGGGAGAGCTGCTCCAGCCGGTATGCGCGGCAACGCAGATCCCTGCCCACGTAGTGGGCGATCTCGTGGGAGAGGACCACCGTCAGCTCCCACGGGCTGTAGAGGAGCCGCTGGGACACCTTGATCGCGATGAGCCGGTTCTGGTCCTCGGTGTCGAAGGCGATCAACTGGGTCGCCGGCGTGGACTCCATCACCGGCGTCAGGATACACTCATATTCGTGGTTGGAGTCGTTTAGAACCTCTGTCAGCTTCCGGGACAGCCACAAAAAGAGCAGATTGAGCTTGATCGGGATGGAGAACGAGGTGCCGCTGTATCCGGGAACCATGAGGAAGATCTGGTCGGTGTGAACCGTGTGGTAGATCACCATATTCGCGTACTCCAGGAACTGACACATCGACTCCTTGAACTCGCCCTTGCGCTGTTTGGCCGCGTCGCTCCTCAGGGCGTCGGAGAGCTGCCTGTGGAACATCAGCATGGGCGGGATCAGGGCCAGGAAAATATTCTCCGAGAGGGCGAACTGCTCGTACTGGGACATGGTGTTCAGGGTCTGGAACATGGCCTGGTAGTAGGAGCACAGGCTCTCGTCCTTTTCGTCCTCGGCCAATTTCAGCTTACGCCCGCAGTCCTGTATGAGCGATTCGCACCACAGCATCGGGTGTTCCGGGTCTGTGGGCTCTGCGGACTCCGCGGGCGGCTGCGGCAGCGGCTGCCGGTCAAACAGCAGCGACGTGGAGATATTGTAGATCTCCTTCCCGTAGCAGGGGTTCTGATGGGTCGCAAAGCCCTCCGGCAGGAACAGCTTCAGCATATCCCCCGTCCGGATCTCGTACAGGCTGAAGGCGAAGGACTCATGGCCGGTCTTGTCTGCGACGGTCGCATTCTGGCAGATGTCCTCCCCCAGGCACTTCCACAGTTGGGCGCACACGATGTCCCGGGTCTCGGGGCGTCCATCCGTCACCACATTGATCTGGACCTCCGGGATGCGCTCGTCCACATAGCACAGATTCCCCTGGAACCTGTCCGGGGCCGCGCCGTTGTCTATCGCCCTTAAATATGTCTCCGACACCGCGAAGATGGAGTGGACATAGCGCACCTGCTCCAGCTCCTCGATGCGGCGCAGGGCCTTCTGGAGCTTGTCCAAGCTGTTGCCGTGGACCAGCAGGACGAGGTCTGTATTGTCGAAGCAGCCATAGGCGATGGTGCGGCAGTAGGGCCCCTGCGCCGGTTTCCCGGTCTGCGAGCTGCCCGCCTGCTCCGCCAGTCTGGCGGCCTCCCGGTACGCGTCCGCGTCGTCCAGTTGGACCAGCATCACGGCGAAAAACGGAAGGCATTTATGCTCGTCCCAGAATTTGTTTACCGCGTCCCGGGCGTTCTCATCGGGCAGATGGCGCAGCAGGCCGATATTCTGCGCGCTGAAATTCCCCTTCTGCTCCGCCACCTTCTTCCCGTTGGCGCGCCAGAGGGTGGAAAAGAGCGGCCCCGCCTCGACGGAGCGGACATCCAGCCCGTCAAAGTAGCCCCAGCAGGTGTAGTCGCAGGCGAGCGGGTCTTTGTAGGCATCCAGATAGTGCTGCTTGTACAGTGTCAGCAGGCGAATATCATACATGGCTCGCCGCCTCCTCCCTTGTGGCCCCCGCCACATGTCCGGCGTCCGGCCGATCCTCGTCTGAATGGGTCAGATAGTCGACAAACGCGGCCAGCTCCCGCGACTCCTTCCACTCCAGCACATGGCCCTCCTGACAGCCGTAGTCGGGCCCGTACTCCTTCAGCTGGTCCAGCAGCGGTCTTTTCCAGGCGTATGCCCGCTCGGTCGTAATCTCCTTCATCAACCCGCAGCACCAGTCGATGATGGGGCCCCGCTGGGGGTCGTCTATCCGCTCCAGCATATCCTGAAACCGGTCCAGGTGGTCCCAGGTGTCCCCCCGCACCGCCAGCGCGGCCAGCAGGCCCTTTTTGACCGCCGGGGAATAGCCGCGGTCGGCCGCCACGTCGGCAAACAGGAGATCCATCGCCGCAGGGATACTCTCCCGCGCCGCGCCGTTTCCCAGCATCAGGGAGCCCAGCTTCCAGAACAGGAGCAGCTGCATCTCCTTGGACACGTCGGTCAGATCGGTGCCCCGCGGCAGCAGTTTGTCCGCCAGGCACTCTATGTCCTCATAGCTGTTATAATTCAGGTTCCGCATGACCTTGAACAACAGCCAGCCCCGCTTTTCTTTGTCGATGCGCTCCGCAAGCCTCCGCATCCCGTCGCCGGGGTGCTCCTCTGTTTTTTCCGTCTGGCCCGCCTGGTCTGCCAGATTCACCAGGTTCGTCAGGTCCCCGAGAATCTTCCGATTCTGATCCTTGACGGCATCCACGACGCTGCCCTGCGAGGTCCCGTAGAGAACCGCGAAGAAGATGTAGGCGGCATTCAAAAGCTGAAGCATACTGATAACAAAAAGCGTGATCGGCCAGGAGAGCGAGGCGACGATCTCCAGCAGGACAATCTCGCCGAAGAAAACGATGAGGTTGCACACCCAGAGACACTTTCCCCTCTGAGCCAGCAGCGCCTCGTAGTAGCGGATGCCGAAGCAGCGGTCGCCCATCCTCCCCATGAAGTAGATCAGCAGGGCGGTGCCGAAGGTCCATATGACCAGCGACGTGCTGATATAGGTAGACCGATCCAGCGAGGTAAAAAACTGCTCCACAGCCGGGGAGCAGTAGGGCTTATGGGAACAGTCGAGCGCTATGGCAGCGGTCAGGAAAGCCACAGAGGCCAGTAGGTGCAGCGCCGATATGAACGTCCAAATGCCCTTCCGCTGTCCTTCCCACACAAAGCATTCCCCCGCATAACTGCCGGCAGCCGTGCCCGGTTTTCAGTGGCCCGCAGCAACTTTTTTATCAGTCAGTTATGATTTAATCGTGGCTATTCTACCACAAAGAAAGAGACACTTCAATCATTTTCCAAGAAAATTCGGCAAAAAAGTTTTGGGCCTCCAGGAACGCAAAGATTGAGTTCATTATATCAAAACGAGAGCTTCATGGCAATATGGTTTTCCGGCCCTTTAGCCCGACTGAGTTTTTCTTGCTGTGCCGCCAGAAACAACTCATCAGAGATAATGGCCTCATGGGTGCCGGTATAGAGATACCGATCCATGAGGTCATCATTTTCAATTTGAATCGCACCGGTGCGGACTGTTTTCTGGAGCAGCACCCGGCCTGTGTACTTTTCATTGGAGAGCAGCTTACTGAGCGCCTCCCGGCTCCACTTTGGCTTACCCGTGGGGGACGGGAGACCCTTCTGCTCCAGACCTGTGACAATCTTACCCAAGCTGTCACCACTGAGGTAGTGTTCGAAAATCCAGAGGACAACGATGGCCTCATCAGGATTAACAACCAGCTCACCGTCCGGGCCGGTGATATATCCATAACACCTGCGTTGGGCCATCTTTGAGGTGCCATTCTGAAAACCCTTTCGCAACCCCGTTTTAATTGCCTCACTTTTTTGAATTGTATCCATCGTATTTTCCCTCCACAAATAAAAATGTCGCAGTGAAACCACTGCGACACACATTCCCACATATAAAAAGTTGACAGACTACTCCCTTGGCGTAGCCTGTCAACTTATCTTGGCAGGGGCGAACACTTTAGAACCCCCGGCGCAATAAGCATCCGATCATCCGCATGGCCAATTCCGCAACGCAACTCACCAAATTCTAATCACTGCAGTCCTTTGATACGAGCTTCGACAGCGCCTGATGGATCCCTTCCGCAAAGGCCAAGTGGCCCGATTCAGAAAAATGCACACCGTCATATGCGAGATCGATGCCCAAACCGCCCGCATCGGCAAAACTGATATTCAGCAACCGGGCGATGTCCTCATAATACCCGGCCAGACTGTGGGAAGCAGCTATGGTTTTTTCGTCCTGCACCCAGTTGCCCAGTGCCATAGGCGGTGGGGCAACCAGGAGAATCTTGCGGGATTTGTCCCAGCCATCCGCATGGAGCAACGCAGTCAAGAACCGCTCCATCCGATCCGCGCATTCTCTGGCGGACGGACAAGATGGTTGGAGCAGATCGTTGCTCCCCAGCATGACGGTCAGGATATCCGCCTCCACGCGGCGCAGGGACTGAATCGCGACCTTGATTTTACCATCACCGCATGGGATAGAGCGGCCATTTTCTCCTCTGTTGATAACGTCCCACCCGTATCCCCTTAGCAGGGTTGTCCAGCGGACGGATTCCGGGTACCGCCCGCCCAGATAGGAGCGGGGATCGTAACCATAGGTATTGGAATCGCCGTAGCATAGCAGACGGCGGCACATGGCGCTCACCACTCCCGTTTGATCTCGCTTTCTTCAACCTGATACCGGCTGAGGAACTCGGCAAGGTCTTTTTCACCGCGGATCAGCATCAGCTCCTCAAATTTCCCGCTGACGATGTCCTTGAACCCCGCCACCTGTTCGCCGGTGCAGATGCTGGAGCGGATGACCGGGATCTTCCCAGTTTTGTCATAGAGGCTGATGTTCTGCCGTTTTCTTCTGCCGAACATCATTTGCCCTCCCTGGAGCGCAGTTGCTCCAACAGCCCTTGACAACCCTCCAGCACGTCCCTCCATGTGGTCTCGAAGTCATCGGTGTACCATGGATCGGCCACATCGCCGGGGCGGTCGGTATAGTCCATCAGCAGATGCAGCTTCCCGGCGAAGTCGCCGCCGCAGATGCGGTGCATATTCCGCAGGTTGGCCTGATCCATCCCAATCAGGAGGTCGTATTGGTCGTAGTCGCCGTTGGTGAGCTGCCGGGCAGTCTTGCCTTCGCAGCCGATGCCGTGCTCGGCCAGCTTGCGCCGGGCCGGGGGATAGACCGGGCTGCCGATCTCCTCCGTACTGGTGGCGGCGGACTCGATGTGGAATTGGGATTCCAACCCGGCCTGCCGAACCAAGTCCTTCATCACGAATTCGGCCATGGGACTCCGACAGATATTGCCGTGGCACACAAAGAGGATCCTTGTCATCGTTTACACACTCCGTGGTACTGTTTTTCCCAGTATAGCACACTTCCGCTTCCAAGTCGAGAGCTATCTCCAGATGAGCGGCGGACGCGATCTGCTCCGCCAGCGTTACTTTGCTCCACCCGAACCGGCGTACCTCCCGGATGTACCACAGCTTGTCCTGGAGCGTCAGCTCCGCTTCCAAGATGACCACGTTCTGTGTCCAGCCGATGGACATGGCTTCGTGCAGCACCTCTGGGGCCGTGGCGTAGACGCGGTAAAAGTCCCTCATCCGCCGCAGGTTCCGGGGGGAGAAGCCGGAACTGTCGGGATAGGTACCGTGTAGGTATTCCGCAGCCGCCACCGCCGCGCCCTTCTCCGGCCTGCCGCAAACCAGGCGGCCAATCTCGCGGTACAACTCCATCTGGGGCAGCTCCGCCGCCATCAGCGCATTCAGTGCCGTAAACAGGACACTGTAATTGGTGGGCTTCCTGACGTTCATAGACTTCTCCTTTCTGGCGTTGCGCACCTGTTTTTGAGACCGGCAAAGAAAAACGCGGGAGCCCGGTCCCGCGCTTTTCCCTGCCGGCCTATTCAGTTAGCTGAATAATATCCTCGTACAGCAGAATGTGCTCCTTGTCGATTGCCCGGTTGGCGTGGTAGTGCCCAAACAGCCAGCAGCCGAACTCCAGCCGTTGTTCCACGGTCTCCAGAAAATCTGTGAGTGCGTCTGGCTGGTAGTGCCGGTTCATCTGCCGAGCGACGCTGGTGGGGGCGCAGTGGGTCAGTACGTAGTCCGCCTTCCAGCCCGCCCGCTCCAAGGCGTCCAGCGCGGCGGCGTACTCCTCGTCGGAGGGCAGCTCCTCCGGCCACCAGGACTTGCCGATGATCCGGAACCTGCGCCGCCCCGCAAGGAGCAGGTGGAGGTACCGCGTCCGGAAATCCGGGGAATTCTGATCGAGGATGCCGTCCTCGACATCGTGGGAGGTAGCCCCGCCCATGGAGAAGAAGGTGCGCCCCTCAATGTCATAGAGCTGGCCCCGCATGAGGTGCAGAATGTTGGGCCGGACGCGCTGTACCCTGCCGCCGTGCCAGTCCTCCACGGGGAGTTCCCGGAGCATCCAGTAGTTTTCGTGGTTCCCGCTGACGAACAGGGTGGTAAAGGGCTTTTCATTCAGCCAGTCCAGCCGCTTCCGCTCCTCTGAGGAGCCGTTCCACACCCCGCCGAAGTCGCCCAGAATGATCATATAGTCATCCCGGCCCATACCTTTCTGCTGGGGGAAGTATTTGGAACCGAACCGCTGGAAATCGCCGTGGCAGTCTCCTGTGGCAAAAATCATGTTTCCTGACCTCCTTCTATCGCCTGCTCAATCTCCATCCCGCCCCGAAGGCAGACCCGGAGCCTGTCCGCCGACAGCACCACCACCGTGTCCACCAGCTGGCGGATATCGCTCTCGTTCCATTCGGTAAACCGGGGATCGCCCGCCTCCAGAATGTCCACCGCATCCCGGATGCGTCGGCTGGCGGCGGAGTTGCCCTCCTGCTGGGTCAGGAGAAAGGCTTTTTTCTCCTTCAGCGTCCCCATCTCCTCCGTGATCCGCTGGAAGGCGCCGGCGTGGCCCAGATACCCGCCGTCCTCCTTGGAGGTCTGGAACAGCGTCTTGAACTCCCGCTCCAGCTCCCCCAGGCGCCGGTCGATATCGGCGAGGCTCATGGTTTCGCCGGGGATGGGGGCCAGCTCCATGCGCATAGCGTCCTCAATCTGCCCCACCAGCCGGTCCTTCTGGCTCATGACCGAGCTGAGGGCGGCGAGGATGGCGGCCTGCAAGGGGCCTTCCTGGAGGGTGGGGGACTGGTGGCAGTATGCTGAGCCGTAGTCGATCCGGCTGGCGCACCGCCACACCGCCTTTTTCTTCCCCCGCTTGCTCCACACGCACCTGCGGTACAGGGTGCCGCACTCGCCGCACACCAGCCGCCCAGTGAGGGCGTACTTGGCGCTGTAGCAGGAGCGCCCGGTAGGGGCCTGTTTCTGGCTGGGGGCCCGTCCGGCGCTGCGGCGGGCGAACTCCGCCTTGGCCGCGTGGAAGGTATCCCGGCTGACGATCCCCTCGTGGTGATCCTGGGTCAGGTACATGGGAAGCTGGCCTACATTGCGCACGTGCCTGTGGCTGATGCAGTCGGCCACGAAGCTCTTTTGCTGGAGGACGTCGCCGCAGTATTTCTCGTTTTGCAAGATGCCACGGATGACGGCGATGGACCACTCTGAGCCGCCAGTGACGGTGGGGACGGCCTTTGCTTCCAGGGCGTCCTTGATCATGCGCAGGCTGTGACCGCCCAGGAAGCTGTCATAGATCTGCCGCACCACCTCCGCCTGCTCCGGGATGATCCGGGGCTTGCCGTCCTCGCCCTTCTCGAAGGCGTACAGCCGCTTGTACTGGATGGCGGCTTTGCCCTCCCGCATGGCCTGGCGCTTGCCCCATTTGACGTTCTCGCTGATGGACTCGCTCTCCCCCTGGGCCACGGCCCCCAGCAGGGTGAGCAGCAGCTCCCCATCGGTTTCCAGGGTGTTGATGTTCTGCTCCTCGAACAGGATGGCGATGCCCAGCTCCCGCAGAGCCCGCACGTAGTTGAGGCAGTCCACCGTGTTCCGGGCGAAGCGGGAGATGGACTTCACCAGCACCAGGTCGATCTTCTTTTGCCTGCACTGGCGGATCATCCGCAGAAACTGGGGCCGCTTGGCGGCAGAGGTGCCTGTGATGCCCTCATCAGCGAAGATCCCAGCCATAGTCCAGGCCGGGTTGGTCATGATCTTGTCGGTATAGTATTTCTTCTGGGACTCGTAGCTGGTGAGCTGCTCCTCGCTGTCGGTGGACACCCGGCAGTAGGCGGCCACCCGGAGCTGCCGCCTGACGGCCCTGGCCTGGGCCAGCGCGGGGTTGGCGGGGATGGTGATCACCCTGGGGGCGGTGGCGGTCATTTGAGTTCCTCCTTCCATGTTTTCGCTGGGTTCTGGCCACAACAATACCAGGATTTGAAGTGTAAAGCTATCACGATATCCACCAAAGACAGCCCGTCAAAACCAAGCGAAACCAACAAGGGGGGCGGTTCATCCTCCTATCGTCTGCCCGTTCTTGAGCTTCAGGCTGACAGCCCCGGAGGGGTGGATCAGGACGGCGGTGGTGACCTGCCGGAGCAGGGCCGCATCCAAACCTCCGCCCGGTTCCGCACCGCCCAGCAGATGGCGAAGCCGCATGGTCTCGTAGTCCCCAGAGCCCAGAGCGTCGAATCGGGCGGAGGCCAGGGCGATGACCTGGGCTTTTGCGACGGCTTCATCAAACTCGGCCTGTTCCAGCTCGTGGGTAAGGCGGTCTTGAGCTGCCTGGACAGCTTCGTTCTCGCTCTCAGCGGCGGGGGCGGGGGAGATGGTCTCAGGATGCTCCCGGAGGCTGCGGAGGAGTTGCTCCACACACAGGATCAGGACTTCGTCCTTGATTTTTCCGGGGGACGCCATGCAGTTGGAGCAGTACCAATAGTTTTTGCGCATCCGCCGCATGGGTTTGCCGCATTGGGCGCACCGGGCCAGGACGCGGATATCTTTGATCTCCGGGCGCTCCAGCCTGCCGGACACGTCCGGCCTGGCGCTTTGGGCCTGGTGGAACAGCTCCGGCGAGAGGAGCCGGGGATATTCGCCGTTGTCCAGGTAGCGCCTGTCCTGGAGGATCCGCGCCACCATGTTCTTGTTCCATGGCCTGCCGGGGGCGTAGGGGCAGCCCAGGGCGTTCAATTCATCGGCCAGCGTCCCATAGGACGCACCCTCCCCGTAGCGGCGGAAGATCAGCCGCACTAGCTCCGCTTCCATTGTTTCCTCCTGTATCTGCCCGTTGCGCAGGCAGTAGCCAAAGGACAGCTTCCGATTTGCCATCATCGCACACTCCTCTCGGTGGTTTCGAGCAATTCCAGCCCGTTCTTCAGCCGGAACCGCAGGCGGCCATCGCCCTCCGCCGTGATCCGCTCCACCAAGTCGGTGAAGATCTCGCCGTCGAAGGCGGGGAGAAATTCCGGCAGGGTTTCCAGCGTTTCCAGCAGTTCCCACGTCCTGGGGATGGCGTCGTCGTCCCCATCCGCCAGAAGCCGCTCTTTTTCCTGTTTCGCGGCCCGGAGCTGGCGGGCCAGCTCATTGCTTTGGGATATAAAAATATCAGGGTCGACCAGGCCGCACTTGTTCATGTCGGCCAGCATTCGACCCTGATCGGAGAGATCAGCGATTGTTTGGTTCAGCGCAACGACGTCCCGGCTCCAGAGCATCCGCCGTTCCCGGACGGACTGGAGGTCTGAGAGCATCTGCTTGAGGATAGGCTCCCCGTGGAGTCGGAGCTTGTGGTACACCCGGAGGAAGGCGGCGTGGATCTCCTCCTCGGGGATCCGCCCGGAAGGGCAGATATTCTTGCCGCGGTCATGGTTGTAACAGACCCAGAAGGTCTTGCCGTTCCAGACCTTCTCCCGGTACAATGCCCCGCACTCACCGCAGAATATCATGCCCTTCAGCGGGGAACTCCGGCGCTGTCTGGCACCCTGCTGTTCGCCCCTTCTGCGCTTCAGCTCCTGGACGGCCTGGAAGGTGTCCCGGTCGATGATGGGCGGGTGGGTGGCCTCGGCGTAATACTGCTCCCGCTCCCCGCGGTTCTTCACCTGTTGGGTGGGGAGGGTGTCGGTGGCGTAGGTTTTCTGCCAGAGGGAGTCCCCGATGTACCGCTCGTTGGAAAGGATGTAGGAGACAGCGGTGTGAGCCCACTGCCGGTCCGCTTTGCCGATCCGCACAAGGACGCCCTCCCGGTTGAGCCGGGAAGCGATCTCCTCCATGCTCAGTCCGGCCAGATAGTCCCGGAAGATACTGCGGACGATCTCCGCACGTCCCTCGTCAACCTCGATTTTCCTGTCCCGGAGGACATAGCCGAAGGGGACGGCGGCAGGGAGGAAGGTGCCGCCCTTCATGCGCACCTGGTAGCTCCAGCGCATATTTTCCGAGATGTTCTGGCTCTCCCTCTGTGCCATGGCGGCGAATACGGCGGTGAGCAGCTCGCCGCTCATATTGGACGTGTCGATATGCTGCTCCTCGAAGCACACCCCCACGCCAATGGACTTCAGCTCCCGGATGGTGCTCAGGCAGTCCCTGGCGTTGCGGGCGAACCGGGAGACGGACTTGACCAGCACCTTGTCTACCCGCCCGCGACGGCAGTCCGCCAGGAGGCGCTGGAAATCCGGGCGCTTCTCCGCCGAGGTGCCTGTGATGCCCTCATCGGCATAGAGGTCAGCCAGCGTCCAGTTCTCCTTGGAGCCGATCAGGGTGGTGTAGTAATTGAGCTGGGCCATGAAGGAGTTGAGCTGGTCGGTGGAGTCCGAGCTGACCCGGCAGTACGCCGCCACACGGAGCTTCTCCGGCTCCTGTCTTGGCGCGGCCTCGATTACAATGACATTTTTCTGTTCCAGCGCGAGGCTCCCGCTGGTCTGCGGCTGTCTGCCCATGGTCTGCACCTCCTTCTGTCAGCAACAAACAGTACCACAACCCGGCCCGAATAGCTATGGAATTCGAGCGGTGAAACCTAACAAAAAACGATGTCCGCGCCCGTGGTTTTGACAATTCGGGCGGTGATTTTTTTCAGCTCCTGCTCGGTAAACCCGTGCCCCGACAGCAGGCGGAGCAGATTGCGGATACCGCAGCAGTCGATATTGGCGTTTGACATTGATATTTGTTCTGCATTCATCTTTTGTAGTGCCTCCTTCGAATGGTGGAAACTGTTTGTGCCGTTGGGAGAACTATGGTATACTGGCCTCAGAGAAAACAAGGCGGTGACAGCCATGTGCGCAAAGAAAAAAGCCGTCCCCAGCAAGATGTGGAGGATAGCCGGTGAGCCCGTGCGTTCCCAGCCGCTCAGCGCGGCGGAACAGGAGGCATTCTCCGAGGAATTTTCCATCTACCGGCAGTTCCGCAGTGGCACGGAGAACGGGCTGGACTGGGTGACCCCAGCCGCCGCGCGGCTCCATCAGAGCGCCGCCATGGCGGTTGCGGCACCGCTGTGTGAGCGGTATGCCGGAACATATGGACGGAAGGCCGTGGTCAAGGTGGTTTCCGCGACAGCGGCGATTCCCGCGCCCCTGTCGGCGCGGATGGCCCGGCGGACGGACTTCCTGCTGGGCGCGGCGCTGTGGCTGCTGGATTACTGGGAGATGCACTGCGGCAGCGATGACGACTATCTTTCCCTGCTGCCCCTGGAGTCGGACGAGCGGCTGGAATACGATATCCCTTTTTCGGAGGATCTGGATCACTCCCGGGATGTGCTGGTTCGCACATTGACCCTTCTGCGTGACCGGGACGGGGCATATCGCAAGGAGTTCCGGGCTCTGCTGGCCCTGGTCGATGATGAAGTCGCTGCGGAGCTCCGCCAGCGGTTCAAGGCTGCTTTTCTGGATTATATGGATCGGATCCTGGAGGTCTATGACCGGCTCCAACCTGTAACATCGGAACCGCCCCCCTTTTTGGGGGCAAGCCTGCCCGGCCCGGATTTCATGCCGCCGGACGATCTTTTGCCCTCAGAGCGTCCTGATACGATTGCGTTGTTCATGGCTCCGGAGCTGATCTGCCGCCCGGTGGCGGAGATCCAGGAGCAGCTTGGTTCCCGGAAGGCGGCGGAGCTGCTGTCCGGCTACGGCACTGACGATCCCTATGCGCTGTGCGCCGCCTACCTGCTGCTGGAGCGGGAGAAGGACGCGCTGGCTAATCTGAACAGCCTCACCGCCATTGTGATGATCTGCGCCGAGCGGCACCTGCCCTGGACGCAGGACGACTTTGACGCCAGGGCCGATCTGTCCGAGCCGGGCGGGCCGGACTACAGGCTGTGGTACGAGTACCGGATGGTTTCTGAAGATGATACGGAGGGCGATGACGCCCCGGACTGGCTGGCCTCCGAGGCACAGCTGTTTTACATCGCCACCGGCGTGATACCGCCCCGGGATCAGCAGCCGTCCGATAAACTGATCCGTTGGTTCATGTCCCATGGGATTGCGGAACAGCGGGCCCGTGAGCTGGCCTTTGGGGCTATGTTCGCCTATTATACCGACGCCGGAGAGCATGGATGGAAAGCGTTCGACTGGCCCTTTGACGACGGCGGGGATGCAGATGCTCCTTCAGAGGAAACAGAGGAACCCCTGTCCGCTCCGCCTCCCGTTGAGGATCACGCCGCACAAATCGAATCGCTGGCCCGGAAGGTGAAGGAACTGCGGGGCGCGCTTCATGACGCGGAGCGTGCGGCGGGGCGGCTGAAGGAACAGCTCCGGGGTGCGGAACAGAAGGGCGAGATTGACCGCGCGGAGCTGGCCCAGCTCCGGGAAACCCTCTATAATCTGAGGGCTGGAGAGGATGGCGCGGAGGAGGACAGCAGCCCGCTGATGGAGCTGCCGTGGCAGGTGAGGCGGCGGGTGGCGGTGTTCGGCGGCCACGATAGCTGGCGCAAGGCGGTGAAGCCTCTGCTGCCCGGTGCCCGGTTCTATGACCGGGAGGACTTGCCTGATCTCAACATCGTCCGGGGCGCGGACGTGGTGTGGCTCCAAGTCAATGCCATGTCCCACAAATATTATGATCGCATCATTGACGCCGCCCGGAAGAACGGCATCCCTGTGCGCTATTTCAGTTCAGCCAGCGCAAGGAAATGCGCGGTGCAGCTTGCACTGGATGAGCTGGCAGCGGGAAAGAAGCGGGATGAAGTTTAATGCTTTTGTAACACTTCCACGTAAACTTTTGTAATGAAACACCTCTATCATAAGACTTGCAAGAGACATCCTTTCTTTTTCATTCTATCCTCCATCCTCAAGAGCCGGGGCGTTGCCGCCCCGGCTCACTTTTTACCCTGGAACATCTTCTTCCGGGTCATCATCCAATGCGGTACAGTATTTTTCATCTGGGAAGATAAGCTCACATTCTCCCCCGGTGATCCCGCACTTCCATCCATGAAACTCGTCTGTTGGTTTGGCATATGGGCACCTCATTTCTACACCTCCGCTATTATTGTACAGTTTGGCACTTGATTCCAGAAAAACGGGGGCCGCCCACCGAGCGACCCCCGTGGCATCTGAAATCAAAAACATGAGAATACCTGAAGGACGTTGTATTCCTGTCCTTCGCTTGCCTGTATTCGACACTACTTCCCCAGGCGTGGGCGGTAGACTGAAACCGCGCTGTGCGCGTCACGGGAATCTCACCCCTCCGAGGATCGCTCCGAGCTGCCCGCAGGCAGGAGTATCATTATGTGCTGACGAGGTCGTTGCAAAACAGCTTGTCCGCCGTTTCTGGACGGGTGGGTACCGCTCGCCGCCTTATTTGGCCGTCTTTGATGGGGGAGAACCCCCACAGGCGGGTCTTGGCGCACCCTCCAGGGTCGCTTGCTCGTCAGGGAACGTATTTCAGTCGCCGGATGTGACCGGGCTGGCCCGGTGTTTTTCAAAGTGCAGAGAGGAAAAGGAAAAGACCCCCTCACTGTGTAGGCAGCGAGAGGGCCTTTTTTATACTATTTTTTCAAAAAAATTTTTAAGCGGTTGATTTTTCTTGAAATGACCGATTGGTTCCTTTTCAGCAGTAGGGCAATTTCCGTCTGTGTATACCCTTCAATGGCGTACAAAGTAAGCAATTCCAGATCTTGTTCCGAGAGTTTTGACAGCCTGGCAGAGAGGGACGCATCCTCAATGGCGTCAATCCACGCATACTGTTCTGAAAAATTCTCCTCATCAAAAGTGACGGAGAGTGACGAAAACCTCATAAACAGTGTGCTTTGCTCCCCATCTATCTCGCCGCTCAAATATGTATCCGGCAGGGCCTGCGTGTGGTTTTCGTAGGTTCGCCGGGAGAGGAACATTTCCCAGTCATAGCTGTGCATAGCCTCAATGGCAGCGGGGGACATCCCGGCATCTGTATATTCCTTCTGGAGTTGTTTCCACTCTAAATCAAACTGCCGTTTCTCTTTCGCATAGTTAAATCCCATGCGTTTGACCTCCTGTTCTTCTGAAATTGGTGATTTCAGAAGCCGGAGGCCCCCGGCAGCGGGGGAACCAGGATTGAGCGTCTACCGATGTTCGAGGGTAAAGCGGCGCGCCGGATGCCTTTGATAAGCGTCCGGCGCGTAAGTGTAAGGTTTGACAGATTACGACATTGCAGGGTTGGAGGCTGCCAAAAAAAGCGGTGATTTTTTGAAAAATTACCCCAGTAAATTAGCAGCAAATACATGGATTGGCCCCCCCACGTGACCACTGCACAAAAAACAGCGGTCTTGAAATGTCATTTCAAAACCGCCGTAGATTTGTCTATCACTTTTGGGTACGCCAATATGCACCTGTTCAAATGACGGTTTTTTTATATGCCGTCTGACAGGCTGCTTGCTTTTTCATCCATTTTTTACCGGCAACTACATTCTACCACGCAATTCTCACAAAGTCCTCACAATTTTCTCACAATACCATCACACTCATCGCAAGTTTCGACAAAATTTGGGGTGAAGCGGTAGCCTACGCGATGCACGGTATGTATATAGCGGGGGTTTTCCGGATCTGGCTCTATCGCCTGACGTAATAAATAGATGGGCTGCGAGACGCCGCGGTCATAGCCAGCGTCCATATGCCAGGCTTTTTCACATATCCGCTCCGCAGAAAGGACTTCATCTGGATGTTCCATAAAGAAATGCAGAAGTGAAAATTCCCTGGGACGCAGTTTGACAATCCGTTCCTTTACCCGCACAACGCATCGTGCCGGATCAATATATATGTCACCGATTTGAAAACCCTGCTTTTTCTGATCAATGTGCTGGTCATAACCCGTGTAGCGGCGAAACTGCGCCATAATATGGTCAACGGTCAAATCCACAGAGCATTGCGTTCCAGCGCACAAATCAGCGCCAGATTGTAGTGCTACATGGGCAATTTTGACATCATACTTTTCTAATATAACGACTATCGGTGCGAAGCAGATTCTACGCAGGGCGACGAGGAATTCGCTGCACATCGCAGGCTCAGGAAATTTGAGTATGGCAAGGTGGATCTGTTGATTTTTGCAGATATCCTCAACGTTCTGAGGTGTGAGCGCCGTCATGTAATTGATATCCATCCATTGAAGTCGACATTTGAGGGCATGGCAAAAGTTATGTGGGACATTCAGCATCAGGATTTGATACCGCATAAACGCCGCCTTTCTTTATTATAGACTTTAGCCCAATTGAAACACTTCGTCGGAAAATTTTTACAAAATTTGCACATTTGGTCATGAAGAAAGCGGGGCAATTTCGCCCCGCTTTCATGAGCTTAACTGCTTTTTCATAAAGTTTTTAAGCATCTCCGCTGTCTTGGCATGAGTGGCTTCCCCTCTGGGCTCAGATGCCGCTGTCTTTTCCGTTCAAAACTCCTTTCTCTGGCTCAGCGTAGGACTTCCAATGCCTAATTGCTGTCCTTACATATAACACCAAATATCACTCTGAGTGTCCAAATAGCCGTACATAATTCGTAAAGTATCAAAGTAATCCGTTTGGCTCTTTCATGTCAAGCTGCCCCACATACTTTGAATTCGATATCATTTTACCGTAAGACACAAAATGCTGTAAGAAGAATATTCATTGGCTGTATTCGGGCAGGAACACGAAGCCGAATTAGGACTTATTCTTTACGGGTGATATGGGTGATACCATTTGCCTCTATGTCTACAAAAAACGCTCTATTTTGGTATTGGAATGTAAAAGCTAACCGCTCCCATCCGACAGGCAGGCAAGGCTTTAGCCGTGGTTCCCCATCCACAAAATGTAATCCAGCGAAGCCAAACACTACAGTTTGCCAGGTTTCGCCAAATCCGGCCATGTGCAGGCCCTCTTTCCCTGTGTTGCCCATGATATCCCGCAGATCCAAAAAGAGCGCCTTTCGGAAGTAGCCCTCTGCCCGCTCCATGAGTCCGTTCTGGGCGGCGAACAGCGCATGGGACGCAAAGCTCAGCGTGGAATCGTGGAGGCACAGAGGCTCAAAATCCTCCCAGGCAGCCAGCCGCTCGGCGGTGGAAAAGCGTTCCGGCAATCGGGTCATAAGGAGAAGGACGTCCGCTTGTTTCACTACCTTATATCGTTGGAGACGGTCAAAGCAGACCTGATGGTAGCTGGCCTCGTCACCCGCCTTTAACGATTTCGGGTCTACTGGCTCCAGCAGATGGAAGGTATCATCTGTCCGCCAATGACCCGAAGCAGAATCTTTTGGCAGCTTAATGGAACGGCACAATCTGGCCCAATCTTCCTGCTCCCCAGGCGTGAGGCCCAGGCGGTGGTATTGTTCCCGATCCAACCGCGCCAAGGCATCCGCCGCGCGGATGGCCAGATCCAAATTGTGCTGTACCATCATGTTGGTAAACAGGTTATTGCTGGTAATGCCGCAGTATTCGTCCGGCCCCTTGCAGAACAGCAGGTTGACAAGCCCTGTCCCGGACTCGGGGGTATAGCGGCTTATCCAGAAGCGGGCGGTTTCCACCAGCACTTCAGCCCCGCCGTTCAGGAAAAGATCTTTGTCCCGGGTGACCTCCATATATTGCCCCAGGGCAAAGGCCACATCAGCGGTCACATGGATTTCGCTGCAGCCAATGTCCCAGGTTTCACACTGTTCTGTTCCGTCAAAGGCCACCATCCAAGGATAACGCGCCCCTGTGCCGTTCATCTTTTGGGCGTGTGCTTTTGCTTGGGGCAGCGTATTGATCCGGAACTGGGACAGGCTCCGGGCAGCTTGGGGATCTGTGTATAGGTAAAACGGGAGCATAAACAGGTCGGTGTCCCAGAAATAGCAGCCCTTGTACCGGGTGTGGGTCAGTCCACGGGCGCCGATGCTGACGGTATCGTCCCGGGCAGAGCAGTTCACAATGAGCTGATAAATGATATATCTTATGGCGGTCTGCGCGTCGGCATCCCCTTCAATGGTGATCCCGGCCATTTCCCATTTCTTCGCCCACAATTCTTTGTTCTCCCGCTCTAATTCATCAAACGTCCAATTCAAGGGGAGGGGGGCCAGCATCGGGTTATGATCCCTGCTGGTGGTGATAGCGGTGAGCTTTTCTATCGTGAAAGTGTCCCCGGCCTTGATCCGAGCTTCGATGCGCAGCCCTGCCCCGTTCTCCGATGGGATGGGGCTCTGAATGTCAAAGCCCGCGGCATGGAACGCCGTATGATAATGGGCGGTGAGCCCGGTGGCCTTAGTTTCCAATTCAACGGCAAAGCCCTTCGCAAAGAACTGTGGCTCACCAGCGCGAGTATAGCACAGTTGCTCGTCATTCTGTTTCACCTGGTCATCAGGAACCGGCTGGTTACAGCAGGACAGTTCTACACCGCTGTCCACCGTCAGGGCCCCCGCCCCGCCGGTGCAAGCAAAGCGGCTGCGCTGGAGAACCAGCGCCGGGTTTCCCAGCGGGAACAGCCGTTCTTCCACAACGGAAACTTCGGCATCCCCCATGGACAGCGAATAGGATGTGGCCAGCTTGCCACAGGACAGATCCAGATCCAGGGCAATCCCGGCGGGGCGGGCGGCCTGCCCGTTGAGCGTGACGATCTCCCAGACCGGGGTAGGAAGGTTTACAAAATCGGTCAGCCCCGCTTTGTACACATCGAAAAATCCCGCGATGAACAGCCCGGTATCCACTGGCCTCAGCTCCGGGCGGAGGGCAGGGTAGCCACGCAGGCCCATGCGCCCGTTCCCGGTAAAAAAGACGCTCTCCAAAAAAGGGTCGCCAATGGCCCCGCTGGCGCTGATGTGCCAGCCGTTCAGCTGAATGTCATTCCGCATGGGCAGTCCCTCCCATCGCTGTGCGCAGGGCATGGCAGACAAACCCGGCACAGGTGGCGAACGCCTCGCCGGTGGTACATTCGCCGGTGGTTTCGTCGATGCTCTCGCAGGCGATCCCGTTGTCCATGGTGGCGTTTTTCAAAATGCCCGTGGAGTGTTTCACCCGTCCGCACAAAAGACTGTTGGCAACGCTGAGCAGCCAGGGGTGAGGGGCGTGGGGACAACCGATCTCCCCAAAGGGGAAGCCCGCGAAGCTGTACCTGTATCCCGGCGAACGGATCATGTCCACCGTGTTGCGGTATACCGGATCCCCGGCATCGCAGAACCCCCAATAGGGCAGAAGCTGAAGGCTGCCGGGGGGCTCGTCATAGACGTCATGGCGTCCATCCAGGTCGATAGACCACGCAAAATACCGTTTCTCGTTTTGCTCCATGACGCAGTTATCCCAAATCGCCTGTTTCACCTGCTGCGCCTGCTGAGTCAGTTCCTCCCGGCCCAACAGTTTTGCCAGGATGGTGAGACCCTTCCACACCAGCACATTGTCATAGGTGAGATAGGGATAGACAATCTCGTCGTCGGTGGGCTGGAGGAATGTGGAGTAGAGGGCGGTATGGGGGTGCCGCTGCCGTTCCAGCTTTTGCAGGATATCCTCCAGCCCCCGGCGCACCTCACGCTCGTCCACCAGGGTGAGATCTCCTGTGGCTTCTACATACCGCCCCAGGGACAGCGCCGGGGCCATCAGCTCATCCAGCTCAAAGCCGGGTTCCAGCACGGTGCCATCGATAAACCGGGAGTGGATGCCGATGTTCCGCCGCTGGCGGCCAAAAACGTATTCCAACATACGCCTGGCCAGCCCCCGGTCTACGTCCAGGATGGCAGGGAAACTCCATAGCAGGCTGTCCCGATCCCAGTAGGCGGCGCTCACATAATAGCGGGGGCTCCGGCTGGTCACCAGCACCAATTCCTCCGTGTCCAGCGTAATGCCGGTGGAGAAAAAGAGGCAGAAAAACAGGTTGGTATTGTAAAATCGCCGCAACGCGTCATCCTCCAGCCAGAGGGTGCGCTCCCGCAGCCAAAGCAGGGTTTGAGCCTCCTCATATGGATACCCCCGCCGCAGCATCTCCTTGGCGCTGGTGGCGGCGGACACCTCCTCCATGCCGAACCCCCAATAAACTGTCACCGTCCGCCGCTGCCGCGGTCCCAGGGTATAGCTGTGGGCCAGCCGGTAGCAGACCCCGGCGTCCGACTGTTCCCAAGTGGAGACGCAGGAGCTGTCCTCCGGCATGGGCGCAAAGCAGAACAGGGGGACGCCGCACCGCATATCAAAAATGAGGCTGCCGTTCCAGCCACTTTCAAAGCAGTGCATGGTTCCCTCGATCTGTTTGTCCTCATTCACGCAGTGCCACGCGGAATTCCAGCAACCCTGTAAACCGCACACAATGGCGTGGGGGGCGCTGTCCATGTTGGTCAACTCCATGCGGTAGAGAAAGCCCCGCTCCTCAATCGGGGTCAGGACGGTTCCCTCTACCCGGATGTGTCCGGCCTGCCCAGAAAAGTGGGGTACCCAAAACTGGAGGCGATCCCATTCCAGACTGGAAAGGGGAGCCGGCTGGTCGTCCTGTTCCACAAAGGGTTCCATCAGGGATATATCCACCCCTCCCCGCAACTCGACAAGGCCCTTGTATCCCATATGCAGGAAGGTGACATCCTCGATGCCCCCCGTGGCCTCGTTCAGTTTGGGGATGCTGATCATCTCATTCCCGGTGGGGAAATATCTTATGCCCATCAAGATCACTCCCTTATAAATTAAGCGATTAACCAATGCACTTATGCTGAGTATACCATAACTTGAAGTTTCGTCAAGAATTTTTTGCAATATTTTATAAAAAGACTTGACAAACACAACCAGTATTAGGTAATATGTAGGCAAAGAGAAGTTAATCGGTTAAATTGCGTTGAGAGGAGGAATTGAGATGGAACGGCGCGCGACCCTCCGGGACGTTGCGGAAAAAGCGGGCGTTACAACAGCCACCGTCTCTTATATCCTCAATGACAAAAAAAACTTCCCGGATGAAACAAAGCAGCGGGTAATGGCGGCGATTGCAGAGCTGGGCTATATCCCAAACCTCTCCGCCCGCACCTTGACCCAGCGCAGCTCCAAGCTCATTGGCATCGTTGTGCCCCAGACGGAGGGCAGCCGTCTTATGTTCCAGAACAACTTCTATTCGGAAATTCTGGGCAGCATCGAGTTCCATGCCCGGCAGAACGGCTACCACATAATCATCTCCGCCACCGACGCCAACGAGAGCTACCTGCGCCTGGCCCGGGAGCGCAATCTGGACGGTATCATCGTCATCGGGATGTACCCGGACGAGTTTTACCGGCAGATGAAGGAGTCCCGCACCCCTATCGTCCTGGTGGACAGCTATTGCAATGACCACTATTACCACAATATCCGCATTGATGATGCCTATGGGAGCTATCTGGCCACCCATTATGTGTTGTCCAAGGGCCACCGAAACATTGCCTTTTTTTCCGGGCAAATCAAGGAAAACGGTGTGATGAAAAAGCGGCTTACCGGCTACCGGGATGCTTTGGCAGAATACGACGTCGTGTTTGACCGGCGTTATGTATTTGAGGGGAAGATTGACTACGCCAGCGGCATCGATGCCGCGGAGCGGCTGCTGACCTCCGGGGTCCCGGCCACGGCGGTGGTGGCCGCTGCAGACATCCTGGCCATCGGTGCCATGAAGGGGTTCTATGAGCGGGGCATCCGGGTGCCGGAGGACATCTCCGTGATGGGATTTGACGATCTGGAGATTTCCCAATACCTGACCCCCGGCCTGAGTACGATCCGCCAAGAGATCTCCCAGAAGGGAGAGAAAGCCGTGGAACTGCTGATCAACAATATCAAGGAACCTAACCTCACCAAGCAAGAGCAGATCCTTCCCGTTCAGCTGGTGGAACGGGGCTCTGTGAAGTGCATTGGCGGGTAGGTATATAAAAAGCGGCCCGCACCTACCCGTCAAAGCCGGTGCGAACCGCAGCAAAAGACCCTTTCCGCAAAGGCCCTTTCGCTAATTGATAGTTTAAGCGAACCGGGCCGAAAAATCAACCGCAAAATGATTTGAAGGAGGAAAAAAGTATGAAAAAGCATCTGTCCGCCATCCTTGCATCAGCCCTGGCCCTGGTTCTCTTGATGAGCGCCTGCGGCCCGGCCGCGTCCAACCCCACCAACACCCCCGGCAATCCCGATCCCAAACCCAGCCAGCAGCAGGATACCCCGCCCGCAGATCAGCCCGTCACCATCACCTATTCCAACTATAACGCATCCGGCGGCAATGAGGAGACCCTCCAGAAGATGTATGAGGCGTTCCATGAGGAGTACCCCAACATCACGGTAGAAATCGAGACCATTGCCTATAACGACTACTTCACCCAGCTCCAGACACGGGTGTCCGGTGGTACCGCTCCCGACTGCTACGAGTTGAACATTGAAAACTTCGCGGCCTATGCCAACAAAGGTGCCTTGGCCGAGATCACCGGCGTGGATTTCAGCGGCTTGGATGAGACATCCCTGAACGCGTTCAACGTGGACGGCAAGCAGTACGGCTTGCCCGGCAAGTTCTCCAACGTAGTGCTGTTCTACAATAAGGATCTGTTTGACCAAGCCAAGATCGACTACCCCACTGCTGACTGGACTCAGGATGACCTCCAGAAGGCCGCTGAGGCCATCCGGGCCCTGGGCGATGACATTTACGGCTATTACCAGCCCCTTACTTACAACGAGTTCTACAAGGTTGTGGCACAGTTCGGCGGCAGCCTGCTCAATGCGGACAAAACCGAGTTTACCATCAACGCCCCGGAGAATGTGGCCGCCGCTCAGATGATGGCTGACCGTATCTTGGTAAGCAATGTTCAGCCCAACGAGGTGCAGATGGGCGGCATCGGCGACTGGGACCTGTTCATGAGCGGCCGCCTGGGCATGATGCCCACCGGCATCTGGGCCTTCAACACCTTTGCCGAGGGCTGCAAATTCGACTGGGACATCACCGTGGAGCCCGGCAAGGAGCAGAAGGCTACCCACTTCTTCTCCGATGCCTGTGTCATCAACAACGCCAGCGATAAGAAGGAGGCCGCTGCCACCTGGATCACCTGGCTGACCTCCAGTGACAAGGCCGCCGCCATCCGTATTGAAGCGGGCTGGGATCTCCCCGCAATCAAGGATCAGTCCACCCTGTCCGCCTATCTGGACATCACCCCACCGGCCAACCGGCAGGCCGTGTTCGATTCCTTGAATTACCTGGTGGTGCCTCCCGTGATCGAGGACTACAGCCTGATGAGCGACATCATCGGCCAGAAACTGTCCGCTGCCGCTGCGGGCACCCTCACCGTACAAGAGGCCCTGGATCAAGCGCAGAGCGAGTGCCAGGCGCAGATCTCCCTGAAATAACGATGCGCAGGGGGGAGGAGCATGGCTCCTCCCCCCGTTTTTATGTCATAAGGAGGTGCTCACGTCAATGCCGCAAAAAGCAAACCGGCGCGGCGGTCCGAAAAAGGACGGGCTGTTCACCGCGGTGCCTTTCCTGCTGCCGAGCCTGCTGGGGCTGCTGGTTTTTTCCCTGCTTCCCCTGCTGGTGTCGGCGCTCATCAGCTTCACCGACTGGAACGGCCTGGATCAGCTGCTGGCTCCGGGTTTCCTCCAGGAGCATTTTATCGGGCTGGAAAACTACAAAAACATTTTGTTGGGTGCGGAGCTGTGGAAGGTTCTGGGCAACACCGGGGCCTATATCATCATGTATATCCCGCTGATGCTGGCCGCATCTCTGCTGGAGGCATACTTGCTCAGCAGCACCCGGCGGGGCGTGTCTGCCTTCCGGGTGGTCTACTATCTCCCCGTCCTCACCTCCTGGGTGGCGGCGTCCCTGATTTGGACCTCGGTACTATCCCCCCAGTATGGCGCGATGAACAACCTGCTTGCCCTGTTCGGCATCCAGGGGCCGGGTTGGCTGCTGGATGAGAAGTGGGCCATGGCCGCCATCGTGCTGGTATCGGTGTGGAAGGACGCTGGCTTTTTTGGCTTGATCCTCCTGTCCGGCATGGTGGGAATCAACAAAAGCTATTATGAGGCGGCCTCCCTGGACGGGGCGGGCGCTTGGAAAAAATTCTGGCGCATCACGGTGCCGCTGATGAGTCCCGCGATCTTTTACGTGCTGATCGTGGCGCTTATCAACGCCTTCCAGCTGTTCCCCCAGGTGATGATCATGACGGACGGCGGGCCTAACGGGGCCACCCAGGTGATGGTGGAGCGGATCTACCGCTACGGCTTCCGCTATTTCCGCATGGGTTACGCCGCGGCGTTTTCCTGGATCTTATTTGTCATTATCATGGCGTGTACGGCAATTCAAATGAAAGCGCAAAAGAGGTGGGTGAACTATGACGCTTAAAAAACGGCTGGGCACAACGGGCTATTACGTCGTCTCCACTGTTATTGCGGTGGTGTCCATGTTCCCGTTTTTGTGGATGATTTCCACTTCCCTGAAAAGCCAGGGGGCCATCATGTCCATCCCCATCCAGTGGATTCCCCAAGAACCGTCAGGGGATGCCTACGTGGAGGTATTCACCAAGTTCAATTTTCTGCGCACGGTGGGCAACAGCCTGTTTATCTCTGTATCCTACACGGTGATCACGCTGCTCTCCTCCGCCATGGCGGCTTTCGCCTTCGCCAAAGTACGTTTTCGCGGGAATGACCTGCTGCTCAAGCTGTACCTCGCCACCATGATGATCCCAACCCAGGTGACCATGATCCCCCTGTTTGTCATTATGAACAAGCTGGGCCTTATCAACAGCTTTGGCAGCGTGATCCTGCCCTCTATCTTCAAGCCCTTTGCGGTGTTTATGCTGGTGCAGCAGATGCGGGCCATCCCGGAGGATTATCTGGAGGCCGCCCGGATCGACGGGGCAGGTATTTTCCAGGTGTTTCGCAAAATCGCCCTGCCCATGTGTGTGCCCACCTTGTCCACCCTGGCGGTGACCACCTTCATGGAGTCCTGGAACGACTATCTCTGGCCGCTGCTGATGCTGACCCAGCGGGAGCAGATGACCCTGCCCATCGCGCTGGCCACCCTTCAGGGCACCTACAACCCCCAGTATAATGTGCTGATGGCGGGCAGCCTGGTGTCTATGGTGCCCATCATCATCATTTACATCATGGCACAGCGGAACTTTAAAAACGGTATGATGGCCGGTGGCATCAAGGGATAGGGGCGGCTTATGAGACGAGTGAAATTTTCTGATGTATTTACAGAATTGGAGTGGCCCTGCCCCGGAGGTACCGCTTCTTTGACCTGGGTGCAGCGGGAGGGACGCGGCCATTTGACGATTGCGCTGCCCTATCGGGGCGCCTACGGCATGGGGGAGCGGTATGATGCCCTCAACCAAAAGGGACGCACTGTGGTCAACCAGGTGGAGGAGAAGTTCTGCTTCCAGGGGGACAAGACCTACTGCCCAGCCCCCTTTTTCTGGACGGACACCGGCTTCGGCCTGTATGCGGAAACTAACGAGACCACCATATTCCGCTTTGAGGAGGACGGCATTGCCGTGGACCTGCCTCGGAACTGTGATGTGATCCTCTTTGCTGGAACGCCCGCGGAGATCATTCGGGACTATATGGGGCTGTTCGGATCCGCCAAGCTGCCCCCGGAATGGGCCTTCGGGCCGTGGATTTCCGCCAACCGCTGGAATACCCAGGCGCATACGGAAGAACAGCTCCAAAAGCTGAAGGAATACGGTTTTCCGGCCAGTGTGCTGGTGCTGGAGGCGTGGAGTGACGAGGCCACCTTCTACATTTGGAATGGGGCCAAATACACTTCCGTCCCCGACGGCCGGGCACTGGAACGGGAGAATCTTGACTTTGCCGGTTCCCCCTGGCCTGACCCGGAGGGGATGATCCGTTCCCTCCACGATGCGGGGCTGCGCCTGGTGCTGTGGCAGGTGCCGGTCTACAAAAAGCAGGGGCTGGAGGAAATACCTAACCGCCAGAATGACCTGGACCGAGCGGATGCTCAGGCCCGTGGGTTGTGCGTCCGAAACGGGGACAGCACCCCCTATGTCATCCCGGAGGGGCATTGGTTTTCCGGCTCCATGGTGCCGGACTTCACCAACCCCGATACGGTGGACAGCTGGTTTGCCAAGCGCCGCTACCTGCTGGACATGGGGGTGGACGGGTTCAAAACCGACGGCGGGGAATTTATTTACAGCGACAGCGCACGATTTCATGACGGCTCCACCGGGCAACAGGGGAAAAACCGCTATTCACGGGATTATACCCAGGCTTACGCCGATTTTTTGGGGGAAGGGCGGGTGCTGTTCAGCCGAGCGGGTTATTCGGGCCAGCACACCACCCCCATCCACTGGGCGGGAGATCAACAGTCTCAGAACTGCGAGCTGAAAAGCGCGCTCACCGCGGGCCTGTCCGCCGCTCTCACCGGTATCCCGTTCTGGGGGTTCGACATTGGCGGTTTTGCCGGGCCGCTGCCCACCTTGGATCTGTACCGCCGCGCCACTCAGCTGGCCTGCTTCTGCCCAGTGATGCAATGGCACTCTGAGCCGGACGGTGGGCAGTTCCGGGAGTTGATGCCGGGGGCGGAGGGGAACAACGAGCGCAGCCCGTGGAATATGGCGCAGGCGTATCAGGCCCCGGAGTTTTTGGAGGAAATGCGCTTCTGGCACCGGCTGCGGGTCAATTTGCAGCCCTACTTGTGGGAAACCGCTCAAGACTGTGCCGCGCACAGCAGGCCTATGATGCGTCCGCTGGTCTACGACTGGCCAGATGATTCGCTGGCCGCTGCAACGGATGACGAATTTCTGTTGGGGGACAGCCTTTTGGTGGCTCCATTGCTGGAGGAAAATGCGGAGAGCCGGGTAGTCTATCTCCCCCAGGGCCAATGGATCGGACTGTTTGATCAAATTTGGTATGAGGGCGGGCAAAAGGTTACAGCAGGGGGCAATTCCCGGCTGCCGGTGTTTCTGCGGTGCGGTTTTGGGCTTCCACTGAATCTGGGTTCCGAACCGGCCCTTGGCTCCATTCCCCAGTGCAGGGTAGGGCAATATGAAAACCTTCATTTTTTGCTGGCAGGTTCCTGCGGAAAGCAGTCCTTCCGTGATAGTCTGGGAAACAGCTTCGTCATTGTTTGGGACGCTGGACAAGTGAGTGTAATGGGAGAAGCTGTCAGCCCGGTCACTTGGCAGGTTTTGCCGGAGGGGTTATGTCGATAGAGGCGGTAATTTTCGATTTGGACGGTGTAATCTGCCACACCGACCAATATCATTATCAGGCGTGGAAAACGATTGCAGATCGGCTGAGCATTCCCTTTGATGAGCGTATCAATGCCAGAATGCGAGGCGTCAGCAGGCTGGAGAGCTTGGAAATCCTTCTGGAACAGAGCGGAAAAAACTTTTCTCAGGAGGAGAAAGAACGGCTGGCGGAGGAAAAGAATCGGATCTATCAATCCTTCCTGCGCAAAATGACCCCGGCAGACTTAGAACGGGAAACCTTCCGCGCTTTGAATACCCTGCGGGAGATGAACTTGAAACTGGCTATCGGTTCATCCAGCCGGAATACCGCTCTGATTTTACACCGGCTGGGATTAGATGGATTTTTTGACGCAGTGGCCGATGGCACCCAGATCAAACATTCCAAGCCCAACCCAGAGGTGTTCCTTCTGGCGGCTTCTCTGCTGGGCGTCCAGCCCAGCAAAACCCTGGTGGTAGAGGACGCTCCTGCGGGCATACAGGCTGCAAAAATGGGCGGATTTGTGGTTGCCGGGTTGGGAGACGCCGTGGAAGAACCAGGAACCGACTTCCCGATTTTAGCACTAAACGATTTATGCCTGATTTGCTCTATGTTATAAAGAAATGATAAGATGTGCGGTCCAAGGGAGTTTTTTCGGTTTCTTTTGCGGTCCGTTGTGCCTCCCCACTTGGCGCATATGGGACGAATCGGGATAGAGCGCAAAATCCCCCGTTTTGGCGTTGGCCGCAGATACCGCCGTCAAATTTCTGCCAATGTACCAGTAGAGCGGAAAATTTTCAAGTACAGTATCATCCCGTATCTTTATCCGCGTTTTACTATTACAGGCAGGAACATAATACCCAATTTTCTTTGTCCAAAGGCTTCACCTTTGCATCTCTGTCTTATTGCTGATACTTTGCTTAAAGGTTTCCCAAATCCCATCATAAATATCCTGGAACAGCGATGCCCGCGTAGCGGCTCCACTATCCGCAGCCTCCTGATTGTCAAGAGAAAATTCCTCACCCGCCTGCACACAGCCGCGGCGTTTCAGTTCAGCCAGGATACCAGAGGCACCATCTTGGAACGTGGACGTTACCTTGTGGGCAGAAGCGAGTGCGCGGTCAATCTCGCCATAGATGTCTTGGGCAGAGGGATCAATCTGCCAACGGGGATTATCCTGGGCGTTCGCTGTCTCGCCAGTAATCATTGAATACGCACTCCCTAAGAAGCCCTTCGGTGTGGGACCTTCTTTTGAAAATTGGTTCAGTTTCTCCGCTCCTTGCTGTAGAAATTGCTCCCGCGCTACTTTGGTGGTTTCCAGCAGGAGGGCAACATCTTCCTGTTTCATCTGTTCGGGCAGCGCAGTTTTGCCGCTCAGCATATCTTGGTATTCTTGAATGGTCTGGTCAAAGGCAGAGAGCTGATCCCGGTACTCCATCAAAGCATACTCCTGCCCCTGGCTTATGCTTGCACCGAACTTGCACATATGCAAATAGTAATGCAGGAAGCCCTCCGGCACATCACTGAGTGAGGATTTTTGCTCAAGCGCCGCATCCGACAGTTCCAAAGTATCAAACCGTCGTTTTAGATCCGTGCTCTGCACCTGAGTGTTGAGCAGATTTTCCGACAGTCGATTCAGTGTGTCATTGATTGGTGGCTGAACAAGTTTCTGCCCCAGCGGTTTATTTTGCTGGAAGATGCTGTTTTGGTGAAAAAGATTTGCGAAGTTTGTCACATTCATATTTATCTACCTCATTTTTGCTTTGCGCTTAATTAGCCTAACTGGGGCCGCAAATATATGCAATGGCGGAGGGAACAATCAGCCGGTAAATAGCAAGATACATCACTTTCCGAAGTAGTACAAATACATATCTTCCATATTGGGTGCTGTTGGTGTAGCGTCGGGATGGGGTCTGCTCTCGGAGAGCAGGCGGATCACGCTTTTTCCATCGGTATGCATGACATTGCTACAAGCGTATTTTTTTGTAAGAGCTGTTTCTTCCGCAGTAGGAACGGTGACGATCCAAACTTGGCCCTCAATCTGTTCCAACAATTCAAAGGGCCTTTTCACATCAAGGACTGTTCCCTTTTTGAGCAAAATCACCTTGTTGGCAACTGCTTCAAGGTCAGATACGATATGCGTAGACAGCAGGACGGTTTTCTGTTGCGACAAGTTGCTGATGATTCCACGAAATCGTATTCTTTCTTCGGGGTCAAGTCCGGCTGTCGGCTCGTCAAGGATCAATATCTCTGGATCGCCCAAAAGGGCCTGGGCAATTCCAACCCTCTGTTTTTGGCCACCTGAAAAACCTTTGAGCTTCTTCTTGGCTTTTTCCTCCAGTCCTACCATAACAAGCAAGTCATCCGTTTGCCGTTTTGCCTCATATCTCGATAACCCCTTTAACTGGGCAATGTAGAGCAAAAACTGTTCCGCTGTGAAATTGGGATAAACACCAAAATCCTGTGGCAGATAGCCCAATTTCTCCCGGAAAGCGGCCCTCATTGCAGTAATGTCCTGACCGTCTAAAAGCACTCGCCCCGTTGAAGGCGGTATTAGGTCGGTCATAATTTTCATCAGCGTTGTTTTGCCAGCACCGTTCGGCCCCAGCAATCCATATACCCCGCTGGACATAGACAGGTTGATTTTCTCCAACGCAACTGTCTTGCCAAACAGTTTACAAATATTTTCCAAGGTAAGGTTCATAATTCCTTGTTCCCCCTTCTTTCCTTGATCGTTAAAAAGAGTATTAGGCTAATCAGCACAAAGTACCAAATCAGCCAAAACACAGGCAACGAGACGATTGCCCGTCCCCGCACCAGCTCTGTGAAAAATCCATACCTGAAAAACCAAAATACATCGAACGATTTTACTGCACCAGCGTTTACAAAATAGCTGCTGGCAAAAGGAAGTCCGCACAAACACATAGCAATAGGATGATTCTTTGTCAAATCGCAAATCATTGCGGATACGCCAAAATAACCAACTGCTCCAACAAGGGTAATCGCTGTGGTATAAGTGAAGGAGCGTATCCAGCCATAGGGCATACTTATTTTACTTCCCCAGAAAAATGAAACGCCTATGTTTCCTGCATATAAAAGTAATACAGACAGAATCACCGCCAATCCGCCACTGGTCAATCGATTCCAAAACAGAGAAAGCCGTCCGTAAGCTGTGCTGTTAATTGCGGAAAACACTCCAACCTCCACATCATAGGAAAAGCGATGAATTACTACCAGCAACGTCAGAAAACCGACTGTAACGGAACCAGTTTTATTCCAAAAATCAGCAGCCAGTTCCCAAAATTGCGGTTCTCGGTACAGGCGGTCAAAATAAGCCAATACGGTGCGGAAGGATAGTCCCAACCCAATCACAGCCCAATAAAGCGGATTTTTGAGGTATTGGAATAGTTCTGTTTTCATGTCTTTGCTTTGCGCCTCCATAGTAGCCACAAAACTGCAAATTCAAAGATAATTGCTGATAAAACAAACAGGACAGGCTTCCAAACATTTTCCCATTGTCCTGTCCATCCAATTATGGACGACCAGCGGTAGCTTTCCAACTGCATAAAACCGAAGAAGCTAAACCGAAAAATAAAGCCGCAGATTTGCCCCAACATGCCATTCAGCCGGAAAGATAGCACAAATTGATAGCCGAAGGAGGCCAGGCACAAGCCCCCGCAGAAGGAAATGGTGAATACAGTGTTTTTACTAATCGTTGCAACGATAAGAATAAAACCCGCAAAATATAAAGCTCCCAGCAATAGGAAAACATATTGAACAGCACAAAAGGTAATATTTGTTAGTGGAACACTCTCAAAATATACGCAATTTGAAGCAGGCATAAACGCATCTTGAAACCCAATCAGCGCACCGTGAAGGCCAAGGTTCACAATACCCAACACCAATACTATAACCACACAGTAAAGAATCGACAATCCAACCTTTGCACCCCATGTGAGATTCGGACCATGCGTGGCAGTTCCAATCAATCCTGATGTATTGCGCTCTGTCTCGTAACACATCAATCTGGACAATCCAATCACAAGCAGAAAGGCCGTTAAAGCTCCCACATACCTGTGAATATCTTGTTGTATCAGATACCACGAATTTTTAAGGTCTACCGTAAGAGATCCTGAATCGTTATAAATAAATACAAATAAGAGCAAGGCCGCTAACAGGTATCCGACCCAAACCTCACGAAAGGCCCTCTGCTTTCTGGCCTCATTCCATATCAACGGCATAAGAAAATCTCCTTTGCTTTATTTTGTGGGCGCACAGACTGTAAAAAATGATTCCAACCACCAAAAGTATCCCATAAACGGCAGTAGGTAGCAGAATCAAAAAGTGATCAAATGGCAGCGCCAGTGTGCAATAGCTGATTCCGCCCCATAAGATAATAGCAGCCAGTGACAGCCCTTCCTGGCTCCGAATCGCAACAGACAGCACCAAGAGTATAGCACACAGATAAACGCTGGGGACAGCTCCGCACAGGGCCAGTCGAATGAAGCTTTCTCCCGCTAAATAAGATAAGAGTGCGGCAAGTGAGAGGAATACAAATGCCATATAGATAGATATAAGCGTAGCGCGGCCAACCAGCATTTCTGTATAGGAAAAAGGAAATGTTTCCTCCAGTTCGCGCATAGCCTGATTGGAATTGAGTGCATATTGATGAAAGAGAATCAACACCGGCAACGGGCTGAGACAAAATATTGTGACCATTGGAGATGTGATATTTTTCGTGGAAAAGACACCAAACAGAAGCGACCCCAAAAGCAGAGCGAATAACAGCGAATGGTTCATTTCACTTCCTGCTATTCTTATCAGACGAAGCAAAGAAACCTCCGGCTTTTTCTGCGGCATAGACGCTTGGAGCAAAGCAATTGTCCGATTCATTTCCTGTTCCATTCGTTCATTCATGAGGAATCCTCCCGAAGAAATTTTGATAAAAGCCGTTTAGCCGATGTGATCCTGGATTTCACCGTTGGCAATGGTGTGTGTGTCATGTGGGCAATTTCTTTGGCGGTGAACTGATACATATAATGCAGTACAACGGTTTCCCGCTGGGGTGTGGAAAGCATATTCAATGCACGTTCAACAGTCAAGGAGCTTTCAATCAGATCATCGGGCAAAGGGGATGGATCTGGTATGTCCACATCGTAAATATCTGTTGCGTCTAAAGGCCGTCGAAGCCTGAGAAAATCCAGACATTTGTTGTGAGCTATGGTAAATATCCAGCTCTTGAATCTGCTCCACGGGTAAATGGCCTTGATATTTTGTACGACAGACAGGAAGATTTCTTGAGTAATGTCATAGGCATCTTGCTCATTCCCAAGCGTTTTTTGAACGTAGCCAAAAATTCGGGGATACCATCGCCGAACCAAAAGCTCCAGCGCGTCTCCGTCGCCGCTTTTGATCCCCCGAATCAGATCATAGTCGCTGTACTCCATTGCCTCACCACCCGTCTATTTAGTATAACGTGTCAGGAACGCAGAAAGGATGAACTCTTTTGAGAAAATTTTTTTGGGGGTTCATTGCGTGTATTTTCGGCTTTAGTTTATCCATCTGTAAGGCTGAGGGCAAGTATGCCAAAACAAGGAAGCGAGCGATGAAAATAGCCTTGATAAAAATGCCAGAAAAATCTTATCGTGATGCTCGTTTATTATGTTGCAAAACCGCCCAATCACAGTCTTTATGTAGTGGAGCTGTGAAGTGCTGCCCACCTGCACCCGGTACGTCCAGCTCAAATACTAAACATGGAGGTCTAAGCATCATGAAGCGAATATGCTTGCTTACCCTGGGCCTGACGCTCACCCTGGTCCTGACGGGCTGCGGGGCAGCTCCCACGGAGCCGTCCCAGGCCACGCAGCCCACCCCCTCGCCAACCCCTAAGATCATCCTTCCGTCCGAGCCTGCCAGCACGGAGAGCCTTCCGCCCGCGCCGGTGGAGAGCGCCCCGGCGCTTCCCCCGGAGCCAGCCGCGGATATGTTTGATTTTGAGGGCCTGGACGCCGCCCTTTTTGACGGGGCCTACCGCGCATACTTCGACCAGGAGTGGATCACCTCGTTTGCGGACTTCCCCAGGATCGTACTGCCCCATATCAATGTCCTGGGCAGCTACGCAGACGGCGGGATCACATACTATGTGTGCGACATTATGTATAAGCTGCACTATTACGACGAGGAAACAAAACGGTTCGATGATATGGCCGGGTCCCTGGCCACGCCCTGCCGCATTGGACTTGTGGACAACGGGGACGGGACTTACACCGTAGAAAGCGGGCTACTGCCGCCCAGCGGCGGGCAGTATGGCAGCGTTATGAAGGAGGTCTTTGGCCCGCTGGACGAATTGTATCAAGCCTATATTGCCGAGGACGGCGTAGGGTTGGATGTGGTGCGCTCTTTCCCGTCCTCTGAGGAATTGTGGGAGATGTACCGCAAGGCGGCAAACATCCAATAAAAGATCAGGCGGCACATTCCCAGCCGGGAGTGTGCCGCCTTTGTTCTCACTCGTATATCACGATCCCGTCAAATATTCGCTGGGATTCCTCGAAGGGAATGCCAACACTTACATACTGAAACATCAATTCATTCTCTAAATCAAACCAAAGATAATGAATAATGTTTCTGCCCGAATCGACATGAGTTTTCTGAATTAAGTATCCGTCATATCCTCGAATTTTCATTTCAGTTACTTGTGCATCTTCTGTATCAATCAAAGCATTTGTATTTTCATTAACAGGCCCAATTTGAAACGAAAAATTATTTGGGCTATTGTCAGGGTCTACATAGATACAGGTGTAATTTGTTCCCAATACCGCTGTATAGGAAACCCCACGGTCACTTATTTCATACCCCTCTGGCACATAGGAGAACTCGAAGGGCATCCCGTCCTTTATGACCAGCGAATTGGATGGGGCCGGGGTGGGCGCTGGCGTGTCTGTTTCATACCCATAAATCACAATCCCGTCAAATATCCGCTGGGATTCTTCAGATGTGATACCCAAGCTGAAGTACGAATAGAACAATTTATTTTCTCCATCGAGCCAAACATATTGTACTTGATTTTTCTGCGTGAATGTATCTGTTTTGTGTATTTTCATTCCTTTCCAGCCATAAAATATAGCATCTTGTACAATAGCATCTTCAGTATCTACAGTCATAGAAGCACTCTCGCCAACAGGCAGAACGGTGATGCTAAAATTATTCATATCATCCATACTATCAATATAGGTGATTTCAAACGTTCTATCGTAGCCCCCGCTACTATACAGTTCATACCCCTCCGGCACATAGGAGAACTCGAAGGGCATCCCGTCCTTTACGATCAGCGGGCTGGACGGGGCCGGGGTGGGCGCTGGCGTGCCCTCGCCGCTTGGATAGAAAAAGAAATGAGTACCAATGTCATCCACTCTTGTGAAAAAATTCAGCACTCCCGCCCTAAACTCCGGGACGGCGGCGCAGGCCGTGACGAACATCGTTGCGGCGATCACGGCGGCAATCAGCACCCGCTTCATTATCTTCCACGTCACCCGCTCCGGCTTTTTCAGCGGTTTGTCCGGGAAAGCGGACTGAAGCAGGGTGCGGCACCGTTCATCCAGCTCCGCAGGGATGGCCGCCGCCGGGTCAGCGTTGAGCCGTTCGTTTTCCTCTAACAGCGCCCGGCCTTCTTCCGCCAGCATCCCGTCCATCAAAAAAGCCAGGATATCATCCTCGTACCGCTCTCTCGACTGTACGTGCCGGTTCATGGCCCTGCCTCCTTTCCAATTCCGTGATAACGGCCCGCCGCGCCCGCGTCAGGGCCATACGCACGCTGTCAGGCTGACAGCCCAGGCGCTGGGCCAGCTCGCCGCTGCTCTCGTGGAAGATGTACCGGCTCTCCAGCACCAGCTTGTCCCGCTCCGGCAGACTGGCCCACACCTGCCGGAAGTCCTCCCGCAGCTCTCCCTCCAGCAGAAGATCCTCCGGGGGCCGGGAATCGTCGGCCTCGGTGATGATGGTGTCGATATCCGTGCCCACCGTCCATTGTTTTTCCCGGTTCCGGCTGTCCAGCCGGGTGAGGGCGGTGTTGCGTACCGTGCGGACAATATAGGCCGCCAGCCGGGGACGGTCCAGCCCCCGCAGCAGCGACACTTTGGCAATCAGCCTCACCAGCGCGTCCTGGACGGCCTCGTCCTGCTCGTCCCGATCCGCGGCGCATTTGGCGGCGGTGCGGTACATCAGCCGGTGGTAGTTTTCATAGACATCCGCCATAAACTGCCGGTCGCTGACGTTTTCCATTTCTGTGATCACTGTAGGAAGCATCTGGCATCCTCCTTTCTCGTTCTATACCAATAGACTGGCTTTCAACCAAATCGCAACATAAAATTTTCAAAAAATTTTTTGGCCTCAATCATTTTACCATGCAGCGGGCAGCGGCTCAAGTCCAGCCCGTTTTTTACGCCTTTTTAGATTGATATCGCTAATGTCCTATTTTCCAAATCATTCGTCAAAATGATGGGCTTAAGTGTATAAAATGCAGGGCAGCTACGCACAGTCGCCCTGCATTACCAAAGAATATTATTTCTATTTTCCCAAATCCTTTAACCTATTTCGCACTCTTACACAGAAAGCAATCGTTGCGCCCACCAAAAGTATCTCCCCAGCAAATGGAAGCAGTATTTCAGCATCGCTGCTAAGTCCAAATATTATGTTTTTTAGAATAAACAGCAAACCTATACCTCCAACCACAAAAATTAAAATGGACGAAATCTTATTCTTTGGAGCAAGAATTCCTATTGCTATTCCTATAAAAATGGATAAAAGTTCAATGGACATAATCATCCTAAGTGTAGGAGTGTTCCAACCGTATAATAACGCATCTACGCTCTTGTTATAGAAAATAATGTGTATCATTTTGAATGAACCTCTGTTTCATGATTTTAGCCGGTGGAGTGCAAACGAGCAAAGAACATGGAATTAGCTGTATATTTCAAAGCTGCCCTTATGCTTCTCTGTTCTGATGGTAACAACCACTCTGCTGGATGTGGGGGCCACTTGAAACGTACCTGTCTCAATATTGTCCTCGTTAAAAATAGTTTCCCCTTCATCATCTTTGATTTCAATCGAAATCGCGCCAGATTCTGTTTTGACAGTGACATTTAACACATTGTCATTAGGATAAATTGTCCTTTCCATAAATCCATCCATATAAAAGTAACTGGCGGACCAGCTATGCAGGTCAGAATGTTCTATACATCCAAATCTTATTGTAGATCGGACGCTGGTATAGCCCAAGCACCATGCAATGACAACGGCAAGTATGCTTACAGCAGCCGTAATTAGTATTGCTTTCTTTCCTTTTATTTTCCCTTTCACGCTCACCACTCCTTTATTTTCGATTGATTGTTTAACTGGCGCAGTTCAATTTGACACGAAATTAAACCGATAGCAGAAAACACAGCAAAAATACCCCAAGGCCACGCCTGCATGACGATACCTAATATCATCGACACAAGAAACAGGAAAGCGGAAGGTTTTCGCATCTGCTTGTAATAGGTCACTTTATCTTCATAGGTTGTGTGCAATTCAAAGGGAGTTCCATCATTTTCTTTTTCCACGATTAATAATTCATGGTTGTATGTGGTGCTATTTGTAGCAAGTCGCCCGCCGGGTTCCGCCCAGGGACGTAACTCGACTTTTCCCACATTCCAGTCAAGATTGATATTTTTGAAAAATACGCGATAACCAAGGTCCTCCAGGAATTGGGCATAATCGTCTGCCTTTTCTTTTGATTTCTGCCCAACAAAATCAACACAATATTGATACTGCTTGGGTGTACACTGTTCGAACTCATAGAGCAGTTTGCCAGTACGAATTAGCCTATATCCATTTGCAGCCATTTTGTTCAGCCACTTTTCTTGTGATACAAGTAGGCCACCATAAAAGCGATAACATTTTTTGCTCATATATGTCCTCCAATTATTGTGGCGGCTGTCTGGATCAATTCTTGTAAACGCGCCAGTTCCTTTTCCGCAATTTTCCGGCCAGAATCAGTAATGAGGTATTCTTTTTTTCTGCCAGTGTTGTTTCCATAAAGAGCGATCCATCCCTTTTCTTCCAATGTACTCAATGCGCCATAGAGGGTTCCTGCGCCCAAGGATAAACGCCCGCCTGTTTTTTCTTCAATAAACTGCATAATGGCGTATCCATGTCTGGGGGTGAACAGAGATAGGAGTATATAGAATGTCACTTCAGTCAGCGCACCACCTTTCACATTGTCCCTCAATTATAGTTCCCCCTTAATACAGTTACTGTAATATAATATATCATTAACCGTAATATATTGTCAATCATTTTTTAATCCCTCTAACGGGGGCTGCATTATAAACTGCCAGAAAAAATCTTATTGTGATGCTCGTTTATTATGTTGCAAAACCGCCCAATCACAGTCTTTATGTAGTGGAGTTGTGAAGTGCTGCCCACCTGCATCCGGCACGTCCAGCTCAAATACTAAACATGGAGGACTGAACTCATGAAACGGACGTACCTATTCCTTCTGGGGCTTATGCTTGCCCTGGCCCTCGCGGGATGCTCAACATCGAAAACAGGGCAATTCCATAGGCCGGACCCAACCAACACGCTCCCGCCATCGGAAGCGCCCTCGGCAGCGATTACGCAGCCCACGGAAACGGAGGCCATGGAAAGCATAACGCCTGCGCCAGCAGATGAGAGCAACAATCCGGTGGTCAAGAGTACAAAGGAACAGATATTCTCTTATTTATCGGAACTGTTTAACGAAGCATATTCCCCGTATTATGACGGCCTGCACTATGAAATGACCGGCTATGAGGAAACAACCGATGGAAACAGCACTACATCAACCTTTCTTTGGACAATGTACTTTCTCGGCAAAGGAGCGGATGTTGGAACGGATGAAGGGGTCGAGCAGCAGGTGAACGTTAAACTCCAGGCCACAGCCACAGCCGATGGGGACGGGGTACTTGATCTTGAGACAATTTCCGTCCTCATGGACGACAGTGCTAAGGGCACCGCAAATTACAGCCTTCCCGTTGAGGAATTATTCCCAGCGTAGCTTCCAATATCCCGCCAGCGGTTCAAGAGAACCTGGGATAGCGGCAAATACACATACCCCGGCGAGAACATTGTTGACCCTGATGATGTGATCGGCAAAATTGATGTTGAGTAAATAAGTTGAGGCGGCACATTCCCAGCCGGGAGTGTGCCGCCTTTGTCCTTACTCGTATATCACGATCCCGTCAAATATCCGTTGGGATTCCTTAAAAGGAATGCCAATGCTGTTATAGCGGTACAGGAAACGATTTTCCAAATCAAACCACAAATATGTAATGCGTTCTTTGCCTGACAAAGCATCTGTTTTCTGAATTAACTGTCCATCAAATCCACGGATTTTTACATCTGTTACTGTGGCATTTTCGGTATCAATAGACAACCCTGTTCCTTCCGAAATAGGGCTGATAAGGAAATCAAAATTATTCGCATCGTCATTTGGATAACTGTATATACACTGATACATAGTGCCGTTAGCACCGCGGTCATATGCTTCTCTCAACATTAATTCATATCCATCAGGAATATATGCAAACTCAAAAGGCATCCCGTCTTTTATGACCAGCGGGCTGGATGGGGCCGGGGTGGGCGCTGGCGCGTCTGTTTCATACCCATAAATCACGATTCCATCAAATATCCGCTGGGATTCCTCTGGCAAAACACCAACACTATCATAGAAAAATATCAACTTATTCTCTAAATCAAACCAAAGATACATAATTCGTTGCCGACCTGATCTGGAGTGAATCTTTTCTATGCGGTATCCATCGAATCCCCTAATTTTCATTTCAGTGACTTGTGCATCTTCTGTATCCACTAACAAGCCTGCATCTTCTGAGAGAGGTTCTATTTCAAAAGAAAAATTATTTGGATCATCATTTGGTTTACAGTAGGCACAGATATAGTCCATGCCAATCCCTTCATCACGGGCTTCTGTCATAAAGGGTTCATATCCCTCCGGCACATAGGAGAACTCAAAAGGCATCCCGTCTTTTATGACAAGTGGACTGGACGAGGCCGGGGTAGGTGCCGGTGTTTTCTCACCACTTGAATAGAAGAAAAAATAGGTTCCAATTTCTTTTACTTCCGTCCAGAAGTTCAGCACCCCGGCCCGGAACTCCGGGACAGCGGCATAGGCCGTGGCGAAAAGCGTTGCGGCGATCACGGCGGCGATCAGCACCCGCTTCATTATCTTCCACGTCATCCGCTCCGGCTTTTTCAGCGGTTCATCGGGAAAAGCGGATCGGAGCAGGGCGCGGCACCGTTCATCCAGCTCCGCAGGGATGGCCGCCGCCGGGTCAGTGTTGAGCCGTTCGTTTTCCTCTAACAGCGCCCGGCCTTCTTCTTCCAGCATCCCGTCCATCAAAAAAGCCAGGATATCATCCTCGTACTGCTCTCTCGACTGTCCGTGCCGGTTCATGGCCCTGCCTCCTTTCCAATTCCGTGATAACGGCCCGCCGCGCCCGCGTCAGGGCCATACGCACGCTGTCAGGCTGACAGCCCAGGCGCTGGGCCAGCTCGCCGCTGCTCTCGTGGAAGATGTACCGGCTCTCCAGCACCAGCTTGTCCCGCTCCGGCAGACTGGCCCACACCTGCCGGAAGTCCTCCCGCAGCTCTCCCTCCAGCAGAAGATCCTCCGGGGGCCGGGAATCGTCGGCCTCGGTGATGATGGTGTCGATATCCGTGCCCACCGTCCATTGTTTTTCCCGGTTCCGGCTGTCCAGCCGGGTGAGGGCGGTGTTGCGTACCGTGCGGACAATATAGGCCGCCAGCCGGGGACGGTCCAGCCCCCGCAGCAGCGACACTTTGGCAATCAGCCTCACCAGCGCGTCCTGGACGGCCTCGTCCTGCTCGTCCCGATCCGCGGCGCATTTGGCGGCGGTGCGGTACATCAGCCGGTGGTAGTTTTCATAGACATCCGCCATAAACTGCCGGTCGCTGACGTTTTCCATTTCTGTGATCACTGTAGGAAGCATCTGGCATCCTCCTTTCTCGTTCTATACCAATAGACTGGCTTTCAACCAAATCGCAACATAAAATTTTCAAAAAATTTTTTGGCCTCAATCATTTTACCACGCGGCGGGCAGCGGCTCAAGTCCGGCCCGTTTTTTTGCACTTTTTATGTTGCAGTTTTGCCATTACGCAGTCTATTAATATGTAACCTGACGTTACAAGAAAACAGATCGGAGGATTGACCACATGAAATCAATACGCCTGTTGTTCTTAGGGCTGGCCGTTGCCCTATCCCTGTTCGGATGCACATCAAAAGCGGAGGAACCATCCCTCACGCCGGAACCCGCCCCGTCGTCCATGCCGGTGGAAACCTTTTCGCCGCCCTCGCTGGCGCTGCCCACACCGTCCCCAATACCATCCCCGGAGTTGGAGGAGGGAAACTATTTTGATAATGCCCTGTTCGTTGGCGACTCCATCATGGAGGGCATACGCCAATATGTGGCCGCCCAACGTCAAGAGGGTGAGCTGCTGGGCACGGCCCGGTTCCTCTCCACCACCATGGGGGTGTCCCTGGCCGACTTGGTGGTGGACCGGGACAACGGCGTACAGTACAGCTACCAGGGAGAGGAAAGGCCCCTGGAGGACATTGTGGCGGAGATCGCGCCCCGGCGGGTGTTCCTACTGCTGGGGCTGAACGATCTGGCCTCCGATACAGACCCAGTGATCGCAGATATCGTAGACCGCTACATCCGCTTAATCGACAACCTTCAAACGGCCTGCCCTGGGGTAGAGTGCATCATTATCACAAACCCGCCCAAGGTGGCCTCCCAGTGGCTGCCGGACTACACCGCCAACCGGCACTTTGGAAACGCACTGATCGGGGAATTTGTGGACGCGCTCACCCAAATGTGCCGGGAGAACAATATCCCCTATGTGGACGCCTACAAATGTCTCAAAAATGAAAATGGCGCTCTGCCCGATGACTACTGCCGGGACGGGTACATTCATTTGAATCACCAGGGCGCGGCGGTAGTGGTGGAGGCGCTGGAAGCCTTTGCCGAGGGGCGGTGACGGGTATGCGGAAGCGTTTGTGGGTGTTGCTTGTCCTGGCTCTGCTGTTGTCCGGGTGTGGGTCGCGGGTAAAGGAATTGCCAGCTCCTGCCGAACTGTTTGCAGCGATTCAGGCCGATGTGGACCTGCCGGAAATGATAGACACCGCTGAAACGGATTTGGAAGCCCTGACCGGCATCGGGCCGGACAGCTATGACAGCGCAGTATGCTACCGGCTATGTGAGGGCACGGCCCCAGACGAGATCATCATTGTTCGGAGCTGGGATGAAGAAACTGCTGGAAGCATCCAGGAGCTTCTGGAAAAACGATTGGACTACAAACAGGAATCCGGCCAGCTCTATTTGACAGAATACCAGCCCGTACTCCAGGCCGGGATAGTTCGACGGGATGGGCTGACTGTCTCTCTGATCGTGTCCGATCAGTTGGAAGATATTATGCGGGTCTATGACAGCCTGGGGTGAGCAGATAAGCAGACGCCCCATAAAAAGAACGGAGGTATTACTATGAGAAAACGATTTTCTGTCTTTGCCGCCTTTTTCACATCGCTGTGCGCGGTGTGCGCCTTTCTTCTCCTGGCGTTGACCCTGGGGAGCATGACGGGCTGTTCGCCGGTGGGCCATACCGAATCGCCGCCGCCCCTGTCCAGCGTGGAGCCGTCCGGCCAGCCCTCCGCCGAACCGCCGCCGACATCCCCTGATGGGCCTACCCTTGCCCCGGAACCGAGCCAGGATGTTTTGACATCGGAGGCGGTCACGCCGCCCCCGGCCCAATCCACACCGGCCCCAGCGCCCACGGCGGCCCAGCCCAGCGAGGGCACTCCTGGAAACAAGTTTTACGCTGTTTTGACAGGGAGCGAGCCTTTTTACAGCACCGATACCAGCCAAAACCTGACCATCAACGAACTGGGGCGGGCCGTCAGCAGCGACAGTGGCGTTACTGTCAAAGTGTTAAAATTCACGTGCGCCGATCTGGATGGCGACGGCGCGCCGGAAGCAATCCTCTGGCTTCAAGTCAATGAAAATGACGCCTATGGGTTTGAAGTCCTGCGTCGCCAGCAGAACGGGCAAATTGATGGGTGCACATTGCCCTATCGGTCCTTCATGGACCTCAAGACGGACGGAACCTTTTCCTTTTCCAGCGGCGCGGCGGACAGCGGCTTCGGCTCCATTTCATTTTCGGACAAGGCTTATACGATCAATGAGACAACCTACAGCCAGTCCGCCTATGATTCCAACAATGAGCTGACCATTTCCTATTTTGTCAACGGTCAAACCGCGTCGGAGGCTGAATATCTGGCGGCGGTTGAGAAGCAAAACGGGAAAGAAAGTGTCTTGTGGTATGACTTCACCACTGAAAATATCGCATCGTCAACCGTAGCATTGTGGAGGAATTTCTGATGAAAAAACAGTTTATGATTTTGCCTGGATTTTTGGCATTGCCGCGCATGGTTTGTGCCTTTCTTGTTCTGGCGCTGGTTTTGGGGAGTATGACGGGCTGCAAGCCCACGGAAGATATCACGGTTTCCTCCCCTCCGGCCTCCTCCGTAGAGCCAACGGAGCAGCCCTCCGCCGATCCGTCCCTGGAGCTGTCCGAGCCTCCGGCCCCCAGCGTCCCGGCTTCGGACGTGATCTCGCTGCCCCCTGTCCAGCCTACCGCCCCGCCCTCCAACCCACCCGCCCAGGCTGCGTTTCCTGAAATCGTTTTGAGTGAGCGTAGCTTGAATAGACCCTTTCTGCACCGCTGGCGATACTGCCCTCAAACATCGCCGCCAATTCCGCAAAGGTTTTGCGCTCCGACAGCGGACTGACCCGGCCACAGGTCATGCAGATGGCGTTTCGTTCCTCCCAAAGCCGCTGTTCTCGATAGGTCAGTTTTTCAAAGGCGGCTTGGACCGCTGCCACCTGAGCGCCGTTCCAGAGGATCGCCGCATAATCCCAGCAATCGTCGGTATAGCGGATAAGAACAAAACACACCAAGGCCCCTGCTGGATATTGGCAGCAGGGGCACTCAGTGCTACCCTGCGGAGGGCAAAAAATTTCCGTTCTTCCTGCCCCTGTTCCCGCTTCTTTTATGTAGAAAAGTTAGACTATGAAAGTTGCAAACAGTATATTGGATATTGGGCTTTTTTGAACAACATTATCTAACTTGATAAAGATTGGAAGACAAACTTCTATTCTTCCGCCACCGTCTGGATTTCTCCACCAGTCCTGCCCTTACCAAATCATCCAACGCCCGCTTTACCGTCGAGCGGGACAGGCTCACCCCGGCAGCGATAGTCTTGATCCCAGGCCAGCAGGTGCCCTCCTTGTTGGCGTGATCTTTCAGGTAGATGTACACCACCTTGGCCCGGTGGCTCAGTTCCTGGTCGTTGTAGATGGATTCATAGTAGGCCAAGATATCACCCTCCTTCCCCGGGCGGCGGCCCATCCTGCTTTTTTAGTGAGTCAGGGATCGTTGCCAGCGGCTGGCCCGCCTGGGCTTCCTGTTGAACGGGCATGCCGTGTTTCTGCGAAGAACGCTCCCGCTGATGGGAGCGGTCTTTCTCTGTCCCATCCGCACCGAGCAAATACTTCTGCTTAATGGCTTCCTCCAGCTCCTGCCGCCCGGCATAGTACACCTTCCGCTGGCCATGCTCCGGGGTCTGATAGGGCTCCCCGAAGGTAATCCCCCAGTCCAGGAACAGCCGGAGCCGGGTTTTCATCGGATGAGACCCGGTTTTCATTACCACGAACTCCCCCTTGGGGATGGACTTCAGTTCGTCCGGGGTCATCAAAGGCCGCTCCCCCATCTGGAGCGTCCGGCTGTCCTCGCCCTTGCTCCGGCTGATATAGCCGGACTGTACCGTGTAGCTGCCCAGTGCCTTGGACAGCACATCGGCGGTTTGGCTGTTGGGGGCGAACCCGCCGAAGATGGTATCCTGCACGTTGTCCTGGATGATCTCCGAGCCTTCTTTGCCGTAGTTTTTCTCCAGCTGGGCGAGGCTCTGGATGATGGGCACCAGGGTGAGGCGGCGGGAACGCCCGGCGCTGAACAGCGGTAGGATGTCGAAGGGCGGCATGGTGCCCAGCTCGTCGCAGAACAGCACCACCCGGTTTTTCAGTTTGCCCCCGTTCTCGTCCGCCACGGAGAACAGCTCCCGCGCCAAATTCTGGATCATCAAACCCGCCATGAAATTCTTGGTCTGATCCTCCTCGGGGAGTATCAGGAAGATGGCGGACTTGCGGCTGGCGAAGGTCTCGGCGTCCAGTGGGCTGTCGAAGCAGATGGTCTGTTCCAATTCCGTATCCAGGAAAGCGTTCAGACGGGACAACACCGTGGACAGTACCGACGCCATGGCCTGCTCCGAGGTGTTCAGTGCGGCCCCGGCAAACCACCGGGCCTTATGTTCGGAGGGGAGGCGTCCCATCAGCACCTGGAAACAGCTTTTCCCCTTGGTGCCGGAGGGTTCCAGCAAATCCTGCACCAGCTTGAACACCGACACGATATGGCGGCGCTCCCGAGGCTGGCCGTCGATCTCCCTGGGCGGCAGGAACTCCGCCAGCAGCAAGATCACAGCGGTGAGAAGCCCCTCGGCGGAATCGTAGAAAAAGGCGTTCTGCCCATAGCTGCCGCTGTCCCCATCTGGGCTGATGATGGTTTTGGAGAGGATCTTGGCGTACTTCTCCGCCTTGGCCCGGGCGGCCAGATCGTCCGGGCGCGGGTTTGCCTCGTCCATGTAGTGGTTCACCAGCGTCAGGAAGTTGAACCCGTCCGAGCGGGTGGGGTTGCGCAGGTCGATCACCGACACCGCGTAGCCATAGCAGTTTTGCGCGATGGCCCCGTAGTTGCGGGCCAGATCCCCCTTGGTGTCCAGAGCCAGAAAGCTCATGCCGCAGGCACAGGCGTATTCCAGATTGGGGTAGAGGAAGAAAGCCGTCTTGCCCACACCGGACGCGCCGATCATCAGGCAGTGAATATCGTCGCTGTCTACCAAAGCAGTGATTTTGCCCTTCTTCCCCTGGGAACCCAGCACCAGCCCCTGGGCCCGGGGCAGTTCTTTGCCCTGCCGCCACTGGGCGGGCTGGAAGGGGACGCGGGCGAAGGTTTTGCTGATTTCCTGCGGCGTGGCCCAGCGGGCGGTGCCGTGCTGGCCGTCGCCCACAGGCTTGGACTTGATGCTGTCCAGGGAACCCCGCCCTGACAAAAAAGAAACGCCGCCAATGACCAGCAGCGCCAGGGCGGCGACGATTAAAATGATGAATTGTTGGGGCATGGCACACCCTGCCTTTCATGATAGTTTCTGTTCAAATTGCTGCTCCTCCGTCTGTTGAAAATTGGCGCACAGATCGTCGTTCCAATCTTTATTGACGGGTACCCGCGCATCTACCGTCAGACCGCGCTCCCGCACTACCGCTGCCAGCCGCCGCGTGGCAAGCTGCCCCGCTTGGTCGTTGTCCAGGCACAGGAGGACGTTTTCGATGTTGGGGCACCGCTCCAGCATCCCCAGCAGGGGCTGGGAGGAGGTGCCGCACAGGGCCACGTAGCTGTGTTTAGCCCAGTCGCTGTCGTGGTAGATGGAGATCAGCGACAGCATATCGATGGGCGCCTCGAACACCAGCAGGTGTCCGCTGGTGCCCGGCCAGTTGAATGCGTAGCGGAAGTCGCTGCCCTCCGCCGTCATGCGGAAGGATTTCCCCTGGCTGTTGGTGCTGCGCTTGTGGGCGTGGCGGGGCGTGCCGTCACCATCCCTGCCCACAAAGACGGCGTTGTGGTACTTCTGATCCTCATAGATCAATCCTGATCGGACAAAGGTGGTGAGTACGTCCCGATCCAGATGGCGGTGCTTGAGGAGATAGGCAAACACCCGCCTGTTGTTTTCGTTGGCGGGCGGCAGAGCGAAGGGCTTTTTTACTTTCTCCTGGGGGGCGCTCACCTGGGGGAAGATCTGGCCCACGTCCTCGTTGAGCAGCGTCAGCACCGCCTCCTGATAATTCATGCCGTAGAACTCCTTGAGAAAAGTCACGGGGCCGCCGCCTTTTTCTGTGGCATGGTCGTACCACTCGCTGCCCCGGACGGTGACGCTGTGGTTGCTGGACAGACGACACTCCGACCCTTCGCGGATCAGCGGTTCCCCCTTGAATCGGAGAAACTCCACCAGGTCTACTGCGTTGGCCTGGAGTTTTTGTTCTTCTGTGAAATGGATGTAGGGCATTTGCTTACCTCCCTTGCTTTTTGGAAAAAATGCCGTATAATTTTTGTATCCAGAATGTTTGGACGGTGATTTATGATGGGTGACCATAAGGTGTTCCAGATGAGCTTCTCCAAAGTGTACGGCCTGCTGGTGAGCAAGGCCGAGAAGAAGGGCCGCGCCAAGGCTGAGGTGGACACAGTAACCCGCTGGTTGACGGGGTACACCCAGCCGGAGATGGACAGCCTGCTGGCGTCAGATATCACCTACGGCGATTTTTTCCGCCAAGCGCCGAGGCCCAACCCGGACCGGGTATTGATCCGCGGCGTGGTGTGCGGCGTCCGGGTGGAGGAAGTGGCTGACCCGCTGATGCGGGAGGCCCGCTATCTGGACAAGCTGGTGGACGAGCTGGCCAAGGGGAAACCACTGGAGAAGGTACTGCGCACGTCGGACACGGCCAGCGAGGCATGAGTGGCCCTTACATCGTCTGTCCCTGCTCCTCGTGATCGTCCGGCTTGTGGCCCATGGCGATCTTTTTCTCCCGGATCTTACGCTTGAGCTTGCTGTCCACCCCCACACGCACACCTCCCACGGGCTGGGGGCGCTGTTCCTGGAAGATGCGGCCCATGTGGTAGAGGAGTGAAGCGGCGGACGAAAAAATGGAGCTGTACACGCGGTTCAGATAATATTGGGCGTACTGATTGCCCTGCTGGGCGGACAGCTCCAGCCAGTGGACGGCCTGCCCCTGATCCTGGGGAACGTCCCCACCCAGCAGATACGCCTTGCCCAGTGTGTACTGGGCAAACTGATTTCCATCCTCTGCGCACTCGGTGAGCAACTCCAGCGCCCGCTCCACATCCTTGGGCACTGTTTCAGCGCCGAGAAGCAGGAGCTTGCCCAGTTGATACTTTGCCAGCGCATTGCCGCGCTCGGCGGCCTTCTCCAGCCATGGCAGCGCCGCCGCTTCGTCCCGCTCTGTACCCACCCCGTGGAGGAGCATCCAGCCGATGCGGTATTGGAGCCTGTCGTCCGGGGATCTGCCCGCCATGATCTGAAACCCGGTGAACGCCTGACGGAAATACCGAGCGGCACGTTCTTCGTCCGCCTCGCAGCCCAGCCCGTCCCGGTACAGCTTGCCCAGCTCGTAGGCGGCATAGGGGAAGGTGACCGCCTTGGCGTAGAGTTCCCGTGCCGCCACATAGTCCTGATCTACACCTTTGCCATCCCGGTACAGCCCGGCCAGGGTGTACTGGGCATATTTGTAACCGGCGTCCGCGGACTTCTCCAGCCATCGGGCGGCCTCCTCATAGTCCTGCTCCGTGCCAAATCCCGCAGCGTACAGCTTGCCGATGCGGTATTCAGTGGCGCGATCTGGCACGGATCTTTCCGCTTCCAAAAACGCGGCCAGCGCCTTGGCGTACCATTCCTGTGCCAGCTCCGGATCAGGCTCCCAGCCCAGACCCTCCGCATACATCCGGCCCAGGTCTGCCATGGCCAGGGCATTCCCGGCTTCTGCTTCCCCGGTGAGCAGATCAAATGCCGCCGCGAAGTCTGGAGGACTGTCCTCATCGCCGTACAGAAACTGACGGGCGGTGCGGTAGCTGCGCGTCCACTTAGCGTGGGGAGAAACCTCCCTGGTGCCGATGGGCGCATCCACAGTTGCATCGTCAAACGGCTCGTCCACGGTCCCACCATCAGACGGCTCAACCACAGGTTCGGTCTGATTGGTTAGATTGGGTAGGGACATTTCACCCAGCCGCACGGCTTCCTCAACAACGATATTTTTGATCCGCTTGAACGCCTTTTGCTGGATCAGCGGTTCACGTGGTGGCAGGTCATCTTTGTACGTCCGCAGCACTTCCTCCTGTTCCTGGTACCACAGATCGTAGGCGGCGGCGATGCGAGGATCTTTCTCCAGCTCGGTCACGATTCCGTCCACCAGTGACTTCACCGCTGGCGGCAGATAGCCGTACTGCTTCTTGCCGGAGCAGTGCTGGAGACGCTGGGCCAGCTCCACCATAAGCTGCTGGATATGCTGGTTCTCCACCGTTCCGGTCTGCATCTCGGTGACGAGCTGCGCCATGACTTCCCCGGCATTCTTGGTGAGTTCATCCCGCCGCTGGGTCTGCCGCTGGTAGATGGCATAGAGGTCTTGTTGAAAAATCTCCTTCGCCAGCATGGACTTGATGTCCGTGATCCCCCGCTTGGTGAGGAAGCCGGACTTGCCATCGGCGCTGTAGCACACCATGTGAACGTGAGGGTGGTGGCCCTCGTCATGAAAGGCGGCGTACCAGCGGAACTGCGCGTCGGGGATCTTCATTGCCTTCGCCATATCCATGGCATGGGCGGACAGCAGCTTGCGCCAGCGTTCGGCGTTGTCATACCCCAGCCGTGCGACGTCCTCCCGGCGCAGGGAGATGATGGGCAGCCACACTACGCCGGGATGATGGGCTACCTCATCCGCCACCTGGGACAGCACCAACGGGCCGTCATCGGCGGTGAACAAGCCGTGCGCCCCCAGCTTCTGGACGCGGGGACGGCTGGCGATGTAGTCCACATAGTTTTCCCGTTTTGCGATGCTCTCGTAGTTGTCCTCAATGGCACGGGTGATGAACTCGGAAGCGTTTCCTCGTGTTGGCGCGGCCTGATAGTCCTCGTACTCAAACAGCCCGTTGCTGGACGGGAACTCCCGGAGGAGCTGCTCCACCAGCTTGGCCTGTTTCTCCGTGACAGGCAGTGCCGCTTTGCCTGGATCAACGCGCTCCACGCCATCGCGGGTGGACACGTATTTGACGTAGTTACCCCGGTGGGCCGCGGCCTTCTCACCGCCGCCCTTGATGTGCGGGCATTTGAAAATGACGCGCGGCGTAGATAGCACCTCCCACGTTTTTGTTATCCTTCTGAATTAAAAAATCTTAGAGAGACTACCTTCAGGACAGTCCATCATGAACCGACACTCGGTTCACCGAGAGGACGCAGTACCCCCTTGGCGGACGATCAAACTTTTTACGCGGTCACTCGCCCTCATGCTTTTTCAGCGTGTCCTTGAACGTGATCGACCCGTTGGTCTTTTTCACCTCCTGCACACACTGCCAGCGCAGGGCGTCCAGCTGGCTGGCATCGATCTCCAGCCCCGCCGCCAGCACGTGCATCATCATGCTGATTTCTACGGAGAGCTTGAACAGCAAACGGGCGATGCGGCTCTCGCTGTTCTCCACCGTTGCCCGCAGCGCCGACACCAGCGCGGCGGGCAGGAACTGCACCGCGTCCTCGCCGGAGAGATATCCGGCGTAGAAACGGATGGCGTTCTCAATGAACTCGCTCCGACTCTTGCAGTTGTCCCGCTCCATGGCCCGATCCACCGCCTCCAGCGTGGAGGGGTAGAGCCACAGTGGGATCCGGGTCTTGATCTCCGGCGTTTCCGCGCCGGGTTGGTTCTTTTTCTCCATGTTTACCTCCAAAATAGCCGCGACCACCTGCCACAGCCACCTGTGAAATGTGGCTGTACTGGTGGTTTGCGGCGTGTTTTTCCGTTCCACGACCACCTGCCACAGCAAAAAGGCCGGAAACCGACCACCCAGGCCGCATCCCCGACCCGCGTTGCGGGGCGGTGTTCACTGGCGGGAGGGCGCAAAGCGACTACCCGCTTTTATCCCGCACAAAAATCGAACGCCTGGATTGCCCTGGCGGCCCCGCCTGCATTGCCCTTCCGGGCGAGCAAAAGGCGGCCCCCGGCAGGGGGCAAAGCCGCCCGCCCGCACAATCGGCCACAAAGGGGCCGACACCGCGTTTCACCCCCTCGGTGGGGCTGGGACGCTGCCCGAGCCGCAAGAGGGCCACAAACGTCCTCAAAAGGGCAAACGCAGGGGATACAGTTCGAGGGCCGCTCCGCAGATACGGAGCGGCCCTCGCGCTCGGCCTTGAAGGACTGTTTGACGGCGGCCTAACGCATTTCCTGCGATGCGGCTCCCGCACACAGTTCCGTGCCCGCTTGGAGCGCGGCGCGGATGTCGTCCAGCTCGGTGTTGAGCCCTTCGGCCAGTTTGGCCCCATTGGGCCGCAGGATGGCCAGGAGCAGATCGTCCAGTCCGCATACCTCTGTGACCGTCCGCGCGGTACCCAGGAGCGCCCGCCGCTGCTCCGGCCCGCACTCCTCCATCGCCGCTGTGTCGAACAGCAGCCAGACCAAATCCATCTGCGCCATCGCATCCGGCTCGGCATCCAGGCGGCACATATCAATCAGGTAGGGCAGGTTGATGCCCTCGGCGGCATACCGTTCGGCGTTGGCGATCTCCGTGTCCAGCCAGCCCAGCAGGGTTTCGCCGTCTTTGCCCAGGTTATGAACCGTGGTGAGCGCCTCCAGCGCAGTGCGGTACTCCCTCACGCTCTGAGGGATTTCTTCCTGCACGGCGTCCAGCATGGACACCGCTTCATGGGCGATCAAGGTACACGCCTCTGTGGCAGTCAAATGGGTTTCAATGTTCATGTGTGATCCTTCCTTTCAGATTTATTAGGGGCAGGCAACATAATGCCATACCCGCGCCGGGATATCCATTCAGCAAACGCAACGATTTTTGCTGGGGCTGCGTGTGTAAAACCAACAGCGAGGTTACATCACGGGGCCGTTGGTCGGTTCTGCCTCGGGGGCATCACAGCGGAGCATCCGGGTTTCCAGATGTCCTGCGAAGATGTCCAGCCGCCGTTCCCATGCCAGATGATCCTTCCGGGTGGCGTGCCACGCGGCGGTGGACACATCCCGGATGGCGTAGGTTTCCCAACCGTTCAGCGCGTCCAGGGTAGAGAACTCGCCCCGATCCAGATCGATGTCCAGCGCGGCGGTCACCCGCCCGGTGCGCCGCATCAGCTCGTCGGCGTAGTCCTGGAACACCTCCGGCGCGATGTCCACCACGCTGTGCAGACGCTCCGCGAAACGCTGGCTGCTGTTTCCCTTTGCCAGCAGGTAGGAGCGCAGTGCCACGGCGATGTGAAGCACATCCACAGGGATCGTCCCCTGCGTCAGCAGATGATCCGTCCGCCCGTCCTGGGTGACGCGGAATACAGAGATGCGGCGGGCGGCTTCCGTCGCCTCGCGCTGCCGCTGATCCTCCTCCCAGATCTCCCGGCTGATCTTTTCCCGCATCTGCTCCGGGAGCTGGTCAATCATCGCGTCCAGGTACTCGTTCAGCTCATCCTCCACGGTGGTGTCCTTCTTTTTGAGCTGGCGGGAGAGTGCGTCATACCACCGCTCATCCAGCCAGAGGGTGATGTCCCGGGAATTCATACGCCACCCTCCTCGCCGGACGGGGCGGGCCGCTCCTTGGGCGCGGGCTTGGCCGGGCGGCGGGGCCGGGGCGCGGGGGCGGCACGGCTGTCCAGGTACTCCCGCACCGGCGCGGGCACGGTACGCTCGTAGAGCTGCCCCAGGGTCTGCTCCAGCCGCGCCTGCACGGAGGAGCCCTCTTTCTTCAGTGAGAACTCCAGTGCGCCCAGCTTTTCCTCGTCGAACGCCACTGTGATGTTTGCTTTCTTCATGTTGATCCCTCCATTACATGATGTAGAACGTCATTTCCTTCAGCCCTTCCGGGCACGGTTCTGAAATGGATTGGGCGAACTCCCGGGCATAGCGGGCGGCGTCCTCATCCGAGAGGGAGCAAAACCCACCGTCCGACGATCCCGCGATCAGGAATGTCCCGGCGATGGTATCGCCGCCCACCTGACGGTTGGCCGGTAGGCCCATCAGCTTGCCCTCCTCGTTGCAGATCAGGACGGCGCCGCTGTCCAGCCCCAGCGTTTCAATGTCCCCGCCTACCGCCGTCTGGAACGCCTCCAGCGTATTGGGCATGGTGATCTCCTCCGGCGCTTTCCCCGGCTCGAATTTCAGCATTCGGAGCTGTTCGTGGACGGGGACGGTCAGCTCATGCATCCATACTGGACGCACTTCGGGCCGCTTCATAAACTCCCGTTCGTATTCGCGGATCACCGCCATATCCAGCCCGTCTGCGTCTATCGTATTGGACTCCGCCTGCCGCCCGCCGCCCATGCAGACGATGCACAGCGCGGGCCATTCCTCCCGCTTCGGATATTCCAGCGTAAGCCGTTGGAACTCCCGGGTGCGCCGCACGGCTTCCGTGTCATTGACCATCCCAGGCAGGTATTCCACGCCGCCCGGCTCCAACTCGCCGCCCAACAGGATGCGGGTAAAGCGGATGGGCCGCTGAGCCACCGCCCGCAGGAGCGCCTGCTCCGTTTCCTCCCTGGCAGGGTAGACGCCGGTGGCGCCCACGTCCCAGGGCAGGTAGGCGCCCACATCCTCCAGCAGTTTCTTCACGGCGAAAATCCGCGCCCGCTGGTCGCCCTCCATACGCCCCAAAGCGGAGACATACCGCCGCAGATTCTGGACGGTGTACTTCTGCCTATTTAGGGGGAGCGGCTCTATGTTAGATGAACCACTGGCCGCATCCAACCGCTGGCCGAACGCGCGGAGCAGAGGCGCAGCATCCTGTCCGCACACCTCCGCCATGCCCTGGGTGATATCCCTGATCCACTCATGGCGCGTTTCGGGTTGGCAGAAGGCATCGCCAAAGCGTCCCTGCCTATAGCCTGCCAACCGCCGTGCGGCATACAGGGCCAGCCCCTCGGATGCCTGGGCCAAATCGATTTTTTGCTTCATGGCGTCATGTCGCCCATGGCCTGCTCCGCCTGCTCGTGGGCTTCCAGCGCGTCGCAAAACCGCTCCAGTTCTTTCGCTTCGACGCCCTCCAGCACCAGCTCGGGTTCTCCGTCATCCACCCGGATGTCGGCCACCCGGGCGTCCAGCAGGGCGGCGAAGTCCTCCTGGCCGCTGGCGGTCAGCTTTTCCAAATCTTCCAGCGGGACAAGGACGGCAGAGTCCTTGTGGGTCAGGGAGGCGGATTCGGAAACGCCGTCCAGGTGGAGAACGTCCCTCACCCTCATGCCGCCCTCCAGCACCTGCTGGGGAACCTGGCAGATATCGCACAGCTCCTGATCCGAGAGATACCCATGCTCCCGGATCTCCCGGATGGTCAGGCCGAAGCTGCCATGGAGCATGGAGTAGCAATCCTCCCCCCGGTAAAGCTCAAGCGCCGCAGATACGGCATTCTCAAAGAGTTCCGCTGTGCGCTCCGGCGAAAACGAAATATCTGCCTTTTCCTCCGGCGCGCCTTTATCCTGGCGAAGGCCCAGATCACAGACCACGCTGACGCATCCATCATCCAGTTCCACCGCAGACACCTCCGGCCTGCGGCGCAGGGCGTCCAAGAGCATACTGTCCAACCCGCTGCCTCCTCGGATGGTCAACCCAAGCCGTTCCTCCAGCTCCCCGAAGCTGACACTGCAGCCACCGCGGCCAGGGCGTTGGTTGAAATAGGCGTGCCAGCTTCCGCCGCCCGGATTTTCGGCGCACTGTTGGACGATGAACTCTGCGGCTTGGTTCAGTCTGTCCTGCACCACGTTCCGCGCCCCCGCCACATAGGCGGAATACGCGGCGCGGCCATCGGCGCCGCACTGTACCAGCACGCCATCCGTCCGGCCCTCGCCCAGCACCAGCAGGCAGTGGTCATGGCCGGTGCCCTGGTGCGGCTCAACCTGGTTGCTCCTGATGAAGTCATACCGATCCAGCGGCCTCATCAGAAAGGCAGCGAACTGCGTGTTGGGGATCTCCGCCACTCTGTCCACCTGATATTCAGGCGGGCACAGGGGCGCGCGTTGTCGGCCCATTTCTGCTCTGATTTTCATTGTCATCCTCCTTCATGGTAAGTAGTATCTTGGGTTCGTCCTCTGCCCGTTGACCCGCACCTCAAAGTGAAGGTGGGGCCCGGTGGAACGCCCGGTGGAGCCGGACAGGGAGATCACGTCCCCGGCCTGGACAGTCTGGCCGGGTTGCACCAACAGGCGGGAGTTGTGGCCGTACAGGGTCAGCAGGCCGTCCTCATGGCCGATGGTCACGTAGTAGCCGTAGCTGGAGTCGTACTTGGCCACCCGTACCGTACCCGGCAGCGCCGCCCGGACGGGGGTGCCGGTGGGGACGGCCAGATCCATGCCGGTGTGGCCGTCCCGCTGGCCGGTGATGGGGTCGATGCGCCCGCCGAATTCAGAGGTGACAATGTTCCGCCAGTTGGCCCCCACCGGGGAGCAGAAGCCGTCCGCGCCCACGTAGGGTACATCCGCGCCCTCGAAGGTACCACCTTCACCCGTTGCGGGATAGCCGTACTTGATCAGGCTGTACACGCTGTCGGCGTTGGTTTTCTGTTCCTCTGTGATCTCGACACCCAGGGATGCGGTGAGGTTGGCGTACACCTTAGCCATATCCTCAATGGGAACGAACACGTTATAGATGCGCTCCACCTCCACATCATTGCCGCTCTCATCTTTTTCTGTGACGGTTTCTGTGCGGGTCTCGCTGGCGGCGAAGCAGTGGGCAAACTGGGCGAAGGGCGGGGTCTCGCCGCCGAAATACAGGGAGAAAAACACAGCCTTGACCCGGATGGGGTCGAGGCTGTTTCCCTCGTCCATATTCGATTGGATGTCCGCTATCACAGTGTCCAGCTCCGCGAAGCTGGCCCGCATCTGCTCAATGCACACGCGGTACTCGGCGGGCACGTCGGCGGGAATCTCGCCGCCCTGGAAGCACAGCTGGGTGGCGGAGATGTTGTGGCTCACCGCGCCGGAACCCAGGGCGCACAGCAGGGCCACCACCACGATGATGGGGGAGAGAATGGCGGCGATGGCCCAGCCCACGCCCTTCCGGGCTTTCTCGTTGGTGAGCAGGGTGGCGGCGGCTTTTGCCACCAGGACGGGATCAACCAAGGGCCATGCCACCTCCCATCTCAGACGCGTCGGCCTGCTCCTGTTCCAGCTTCTGGGCCTGCTCCTGGATCGTCTGCCAGTGTTCCTCCAGCGTCTGGATGGTGTCGGGGCTGCCGCTGTCGGGAAACTGCTGGCGGTACTGCTCAAAGTCCATGCCGTTGTCCAGCAGCAGCTTTGCCACGTCCACCGCGCCGTTTTCCACACAGGCTTTGAGGGCATAGTAGTCGTTGACATCTACCCACATCCGCTTTTCCAGAAGCTCCTCCGCGATCCAGCTGTCCCGGTCCTCGTAGGTCAGCATATGGAGCGTCCTCGCCGCGCTGTCTCCCCCGGAGATGCCCTTCTCCACCAGCGCGGACAGGGTGTGGAAGTCCGCGTCTTGGGCAAACAGCTCCAGGAGATACGGCGGCGCGGCGGCGATCTGCTCATTGGTACACTGCCTGATGATCTCTTTTGCGATGTGCCGGTGATCCATGTAGGCGTAGCCAGCCATCTCGCCATGGAAGGAGGGGGACAGCCCCTCCACCGGCTCTGCCGCGTTAGCCAGCAGGAAGGCCACCTTTACCGGGTCGTTGATGGCGATGGCCTTTTGGCAGGCGGTACGGTAGGCCGGTTCCGGGAACCGCTCCGTGTCCGCCACGAGAAGAAGCGTCATCTGCCTGCCCACCAAACCGGGGCGGCCCGCCGTTTCGATCAGCAGCTCGCCTGCCTGATTACGCACCCTGGGGTACAGCTCCCGGAATGCGGACAGCTCCCCGTCCCGGACAGCCAACACCGCCTTGTCGTAGTCACTGATGCGCAGGGGCCGCTGGCCCACGGTGTCCATATAGGCTGTGATGCTGCCCGTCATCCGGCGCAGAAGCTGCTCGGTCTGGGACATGGCCTCCTCCTGCCGCTCCCGCTGCTCCACCAGCGCCTGGATGATGACCTTTTCCTCCTGCTGGCTGAGATGCACCACCCTTCCGCCAGTATCATCTTCCACGCCGCCGACCTGTATGTACCGGGCGTGGGTGGCGTGGTCGCCATGGACGGCCTTGGTGATGGCGGAGGCGGTGAGGAACATCCTGTCCAGGTCGTTCCCGTTCTCGCCCAGGGTTTTGCCAACGATAAAACTCTCGGTCATGCTCTTTTTCTGCTTCTCATCGTACCATTTGAGGTACACGTCCACGTACACACCCTCGCTGGCCCCGTAGTCCACGGTGCAGAACAGGTCGGCGTCCCGGGGAATCTCCCGGCCATTTTTCCACTCGTCGCGCAGCAGAAAATACTCATCAGGCAGATACCCCTGCCCATCCAGCCGGTGCTTCAGCTCCTCGTACACTTCCTGGGCCGTGCGCTGGCCGGCGTATTCCACCTTCCGGGGATCGTCTGCTGAGGGCTTCCAGCGGTCAAATTCGATGATTTCCATATTGCAGTTTTCTCCTTTCTCACCCGCCGTCATGGCAGTTGCAGGGCAGATCGTCCTCGGGGAACATCCAGCACATGGCCTGCTGGTTCAGATCCGCCGTCACGAAATCCCGCCACGCCCAGTCCCGCCCCAGCCCCTTTACTGTGACCAGGTTGGGCTTCGCACCGTCCTCGATGGCGATGGCCCGCTCATAGAGATCCCGGTGTCGGTGGTACAAGGTGCGGATCTCCTTCTTCTTCATGCTGGGGCAGAAAAAGCAGGAGGACTTGCCCGGAAGCGGCAGGCCCGCCGATTGGATAGCGGCAATGCAGTCCTCCCGCGTCCAGCCCCAGTCCATCAGCGGATAGATTTTGATATACTTGGAGTCGGCCTCGTCATGTTCCCGGACATTCTCACGCCGGTTCACCTCTCCCACGTCGTAGCCGATAAACTTCACCACCTTTTCCCCTCTGGCCCAGACCTCCCGGCAGGGCGGGTAATTGTTGCAGAACTTGTCCTGCGGCCCAGCCTTGTGCTTCAAGGAACACTTCTTGTACCCGTAGGCGATGGCGGGCAGGGTGCCGGAGCGCAGGCATTCCTGTTCCAAGGTCAGCCGAGCCCCGTTTTTGTCGGTGCAGTAGACGGTCTGGAGCCTGGGCATTCCATGGCGAGCCAGCCAGTCGTCCATGATGGGCAGGTACTCATAGGTATAGGGCTGCTCCCCTCCGGGATCGGCAAAGAGGATTAGGTCAATGGGGATGCCCTTTTGGTGCAGTCCAATCAGCATTGCGGTGCTGTTGATCCCTGCCCCGTACGAGACGATATTCATCGTCCGCCCGCCTCCCCGAACAGCTTTTCCTTATAATCCGGAGCATGGACTTCCAGCAGATACCGCTCGTTGCCGCACTTGTACAGGCACACGCCCCGCTGGGGGTAGCGGATCAGCTCGTACTCGGAACCCTCCAGCTGGAGGTTGTCCATGTAGAACTTCTTGTCCACGCTGCCCGCGTTGAACAGGAATTGGTGGGTGGGGATGGCGAACAGGGGGCGGGTCAGCTCCCGGATGCCGTCCACGTCGAAGTCCTCCAGATTCTGCGACGCCAGGATCAGCGCCGACTCCTTCTTGCGCACCCGCTTCAGCGTGTTTCGGATGTACTCGATGGTGGTGACGTTGGACAGCCAGATATACAGCTCGTCCAGAGTGGCGACGGTGTTGCCCACGGTGAGGAGCTTGTCGCTGAGAAAGGACAGCACGTTAAACAGCATGGCGTCCTTCACATTTTTGCTTGCCTGCAATAAGCCCTTCACGCCGAAGACCAGGAAACGGCTGGAGGTGATGTTGGTGTGGCCGTTGAAGAACTTGCTCTCCGCGCCCCGGCACAGGGAGTGGAGCCCCAGCAGAATTTCCCGGAGCAGCTCCTTCGGGTAGAGGGGGCTGGCCTCGTCCCCGTACCGCTGGTAGGCGTCCTCGATCACATCGTAGAGGTCGGAGAGGATGGGGAACTGGCCGGGGGCCAGGGCGGCGAAGTCGGTACCATCGTCCAGGCCCCATTTGGCATAGAGCCGCTCCAGCATCAGCTCAATGGTGTCAATGTGGGCGTCTGTGAAGTCCTTGTAGGAGCGGAAGAAGTCCTTCAGAAAGGAGATATGCTGGCTGAGGAGCGTCTGCTGACGGAAGGTTTCAGGCGCTGTTTCGTCCTCCTCAGTGTCCACGCTCCACGCCTTGGGTTCCAGCGGGTTGATGCGGTACCGTCCGTCCATCAAATCCACGAAGCACCCGCCCAGATTGGCGCACAGGTCGATCAGCTCATGCTCCGGATCGAGGCAAATCACGGACTTTCCGCTCTCCAGAATGTTGCACAGGAGCAGCTTGAGCAGATATGACTTCCCCTGGCCGGAGTTGCCCAAAATCAGGACGCTGGCGGTGGTCTTGTCCTCGGCGCGGCGGTCCAGGTCGACGATGACATTGGAGCCGTAGCGATCCCGGCCCACATAGAAGCCCCGGGGGTCGGTCTTGCCGGAGTAATTGAAAAAGTCCAGGTTCGCCACGCTGGACGCGGGCAGCACCCGCTCAAACTGGGAGCCGAAGGCGTTGAACCCTGCGGGGTTGGCGGCCTGGAAGCCCTCCCGCTGGCGCAGCAGCAGGGGGTCTGGGGTGAGCTTGCACCGGGCCAGCTCGGCGGTGACAAAGTCCTTCAGGGTGGACAGCTTTGCCATATCCGGGGCGCTGATGTCGATGAATACAGCGCAGTGGATCAGCGGTTCCCGGCTGCGGTGCATCTGGGTGACCAGCGCGGCCACATCCTGGAGATCGCTCTCCGCCGCCACGGACTGCTGGAGGTCGTTGGTGTTGGAGCGGGTCAGACGGTTTTTGTTGCTGGCGTTCTGGATGATCTGCTTCTCCTCGGCGGCGGTGACCTGCCGGGCGTAGAGGGAGAGGTTCACCCCGTCCTTTGCCCCCAGACAGCTCAACAGGGCCAGCTCCTCCGTAGAGGCGGCATAGCCCCGCAGGGTCAGGAAGGTATGGTACCCGCAGCCGATAATGGAGCTATCCGTGTTGAACTTCACCACCGAAGGGGCTGCCATGTCCAGGAAATCCTTGGGCTTGGACGGGGCGGCGGGCTTGGGCGCTGTTTTCTTCTTCTGCACTTTCTTAGCCATGGCGCACCGCCTCCTCGCCGTCAAAATCGGGGAAGGACTCCGTGGCCATGTCCCGTTGGTAGTAGACAGACAGGATGCGCTTGATGTCCTGGGCATCCGCCAGCCGGACATGGAAGCCCCCATCTCGGAGGCTTTTTTCGGTCTGTCGGGGATCGGCGGCGCTGTCCTTATCTACAGGGTACACCAAGGCGAACTCTCGGGCCGAGGCGGTGGTGGCCTGGATGTCGTCCAGGTGGGCGGCGTCCTGACGCAGCAGCTCCCGCACCGCGGGGAGGGGCTCCGCCTCCAGACGGCGGCGGTAGAAGTCCTGGTTGGCCTGGAAGGATTCCCGGGAGTCCATGGCCAGGAAGCGCACCGCGGGGGTGGCCCGGAGCAGGTTGGTGAGGGCGGTGACCCGCCCCCGCACCCCCTCGGGAGACAGCACGGACAGGTTATCCGGCCTGAGCATAAAAAAGACCAGCTCCCCTTTGGCGGTTTTCACGCCGTGATCGGTGAGCTGGCTGATGCCCATGAGCTGGCGGGTGGACTGGCGCTCCCGCAGCTCCTTTTTCTGTTTTCGGTTCAAGTTTCAGGTTCCCTCCATTCAAAGTATTGCTGCTTCAAAAACAGGAAGCACATGGCGTAGCGCAGAAAGTCCAGGATGCTGGAATCCTCCAGCCGGATGCTGAGGAAGGCGTACAGCACCGTGGCGATGAGCGGCGGCACCAGGCCAAGTTGGGCCAGCGCCAGCACGGACAGGATGAAGCCCACGCCGATCACCGCCACGTCCCGCAGCGCCCACAGCCAAAGGGTGGGCTTGGCTTTCAGGTTGTTGGGGTAGATGTACATTGAAATTCATTCGCCTCCGAGCCTGCGGCGGGCTGGTACACCGCCACAGGGATATTTCGTTTCTTGCAGTTGTCGATCACATACTTTGTCCCTCTGGATTTTCCGTCCCAGAAGGCCAGGACAAGGTCGGCGTACTCGATGATGGTGATGTTCCGCCGCAGGGGCGCGCCCCTGCCGTATTTTTCGTATTCCGGCAGGAACTCGGTCAGCTTCAGCCCGTGCCGCAGGGCGTAATCCTTAGCGCAGGCGTCAATGCCCCGCGCCCCGCCCGATACGATCTCAGTGACTCCCTCTGGGAGATAGTCCTCCAGATGATCCACATGAAGCCCTCTTGAGCCAATAACGGCGACTTTCACAATATCTCCTCTTTTCTATGCGTCAGTTATGCGTCATACATTCGCCAAAACTGCACAAGATTATACCTTGACGATATAATGATGTCAATAATGCGTCAAAAGGATGATAGACATGAAAGACAGTTTGCCGCGCTATACGCTGCGGATCCCTCAGATTCTGCTGGATAAGCTGACCGTTGTCGCCGCATATGAGGGCCGGACAAAGAACAAGGAGATTGAGCAGCTTATCAAGCGGCGTATTGCCGAGTTTGAAGCGGAACATGGGGCCATTGAGGGGTTGGACAGCCAGAATTGAACGTGAAGCCGCCCCGGAAGGGCTGACGGAACGGGAAAGGGCGGCAGCTTGCCGCCCTCCTTTGCGTCTATGGCCCGTCCTCCGGGCTGCCGATGGCCTCCATGGCATCCAGGCACCACACTGCGTGTTCTTTCAGCGTCCGCATCAGCACCCGCTCTGCGGGATTCAGTGCCTCCACGGCCCCGACCTGCCCCAGGGGATGCATATCAATGCCCAAGGCGGGGCAGTCCAGAAGCATCTCCCCGGGGTGGTGGATGTGGGGGTGTACGCTGGCCTCGCCCCAGTGGGGGAGCCGCGCCCGGTAGCTCTCGCTGACCACTTTGCCGGACTGATCCTTCCGGCTGCTGTTATCCCAGGTCAGCGCCACGACTGGCCGCCTCCTTCCGCTCCGCCTCGTCCAGCGCCCGCTGGATCAGGCCCAGCACGAACTCCTTCTGGCTCACCTTTTTGCCGGTGCGGGCGCTCTCCCGCTCCAGCAGTTTCTTCAGCCGCACGAACATCTCCTCCGGCATCTGAAAGGCCATGGTGCGCATCCCTTTTTCCATTTTCTCACTCACTCCCTCGTAGTAGTTGGTCAGCAGCTCGGTGATGTACGCGCTCAGGGTCACCCCGGCCTGCTCCTGTGCCGCCCGAACCCGGCTGTGCAGTTCTGCCGGGATCATAGCACACAGATTTTTTTGATTTTCCGCCATATTGGCGTCCTCCTCTCCGTTTTTGTAACGCAAGTATACCGGCAACCGGGCCGAATAGCTATTCACCATACCCAACGAAGATACCGGCTGAAACGAAGCGAAATCAACAACTACCCGGCCCTTAAAACCAGGGCCATCCCATGCATCAGGTATTCCACGCACGGGATGGCCACGCTGTTGCCGAGCGCACGGTATCTGGGGGAGTCCGCCGCACCGGGCAGATTGGTCCAATCGTCAGGATAGCCCTGGAGACGTTCGCACTCCCTTGGTGTTAGACGCCTTATAAGCAACGGAGTTTCCACCACCAATTTGTCCTGTGAAACATACTGGGAGTTGGGCCCTTTGCTGTCACCAGCGGTGAGCGCACCGACGGTTTCCTGGTATATGAGGTCGGTCACATCCTTCTGCTGGTGGGCGCTTTGGGTGGAGGCCACGCCGTCCTCCTGGAACTTGTCGCACCGCTGGCGGGCAAAAACGGCGTGGTGGTCGGTGGCGGTCAGGGTATAGGCAATATCCTCCTGTATGCCGAGTCCGTTCCCGCCGTTCTCCGGCTGGCGGTCGATGGCATTGCCGGTGATGCAGAACACGGGTTCCTCCTCCTGCATGACAAGGCTGAGGTTGTTCCCGCCTGTATTTCTTACCTTTTCTTTTGACATGATATAAGTTTCCTTCCTTTTGAAAAATTTTTGGTATAAACCACTTGTATTTAAACGGGTTTACACCTATAATCAAAAAACACGACTGGGCACATTAAAACCCAATCGTGTTAATTGCTAAAGTAATTGTTTAGAGTATTTCGCCACCTACTGCAGCTACTTGATGCATGAGCAAGTGAATTTTTCCACGCAGAAGTTCAATTTCATATTTCATCTGCTCATTTTCAGTGAGCAGCCGTTGGATGTATCCGTCCTTTTCTGCAAGGTAGAGTTGCTATATCACGCGCTTCCTTTTTTCGTGCAGGTGAAGACTCAATCCAATCAGGTTTTGAAATACCATACTCCACTAACACCTTGCGGATGTGTGGTTTGGCGAACACCGACCTCGATAAACCAGTAACTTCTATGAGATCTCGAATCTTTATGCTATAGCCTTGTGCTTCCAGTTCGATTATGGCATTGGTTATCATCTCTATGGTGTTGTTTCGAGTCCTCTCTTGCTTCTCAATGAGCGATTTGGGCAATTTTCTTTTTGTCATGAAGTTACACCCTCATCTATCTTTTTTAACACATTTTCAAACAGTTTGATGTTGCGTTCAGCATTTTCTCGGATAAGTGGGAACGCTTGAAATCGCTCTTGTTTTTCTTTCCACAGCGCAATTTGCTCAATATAGTATTCTTTTTGCTCTGCATCGGGTACAAAAAATTTGCAATCCAGGCAGTTCCACATATCACTTTTGCAGCCGGTGATATCGCTACAAATTCCACCTCGCACCCTGTGGGCCCGCAAGTTTTTTAGTAATCGCTTTTCTAATTGCTCATTCATGTTCAGTATTCTGCCGCCAAAGAGAACATATCGGCTATCTCGGCTACCAGATTCTTCAGAGACAAATTCTTGCTTTTCGATTATTGTTTCTGGTTTTAGGTCAAGATGGGCATAGGCATTACAAATCATAGCATCACCATGATGCCCGGTCATATCTGCGATTTGCGCTGCGGTAAAGCCGGCGGCAAGCCGGTCAGTGATTCCATTATGACGGAACTGATGTGTAGTTACTTTATATGGCCTACCATCCTGATCTCGGACCCCATACCTCACGCAGATATCCTGAAATCTGGTTCGAACAGTGTCACGTGTAGCTACGAAACATAGTTTAGTATAATACGGTTCTTCTCTTCGGAAGAGGTAGCGTTGACGATAAGTAAATAACGCACCTTGTTTGTTATCTGGCATATGCTTTTGTAGTTGTCGGGCTTCCTCTTGCTGCTCTTTGATAAGACCAATAAGGTAAGCTGCTATCCCCTTTTCCTCCAGGTGTATACTTCGTGTAACTGGCTTGCGCCATCCGCCATTTTGTTTCCATGTAGGAATAAACAAAACATATTTCCCATCAAACCGTTTTAGACACTCAATTGGCATCCCAACAACTTCACTGATACGTGATGGAATTAGCCGGAGAATCCAATAAGCACAGCGGAGATAAAGGTCTATTTCATCTTTTTTGAATATATAATCAAGTTGATTAGCCACATTCTCTGGAATATATTTTTCGTCGTACTTTCGCTGACGGCAATAGGGAGATACTGAGAATGGGTTCTTAAGTATTTCACCATTCCAGCCATTCATTGTCCTAAAAAATGTACTCATGGATGACCATATTCCAATGTTTGTGGCCTCAGCTAATCCACGGTTTTCGAGATATTGATAAAATTCAATAGATGCGAATTCATCACAAGTAAATAGAGGTGCATTTTTTCTATGCAGCACCCAGAAATCAAAAAAGCGAACAAGATCGCAGATATATGTCTTTACAGTTGCTATGGATTTGTTCCTTATTAGGCTGATTATCGAAAAGTATTTGACCATATCCTTGTGGGGAAGTGGTATTCTGTCAAAATGAAGCGTATACACCCCGGTCTTCTCAGCAGGGGAGCGGCGCAAAGTATCACAGACCCACTTGTCTGATATGAAGCGAACATCGACACCCAATCGTTCTGCAAATCTAATATATTCAGACTCCTTGGATTTACTGAAGGTTTCCGCTACGACAGCGCTATTCACGAGGGACACCCCCTTCTTGGATCGCCTTTACAATGCTCTCATATCCTTTGAGCAGACGGAACTCTTGTTTGTATTCAGTGTATTTTTGATAGTGAGAAATTCCATCAGCTTGGTAGGCTGAAACCAGACGCTCAAATATTATTTTCTGCTGTTCCAATAACTCTGTCCAATATGAGAGATATCGTTTCCCTGTACATAGGTTCCGGCAGTTTACACAGTTGTAAAGGCTGCTCCTATGCTGACATGACCCGGCAGCTTTGGCCATACAGAAACCCAGTTCAACGCGCCGTTGTTCCAGCCTAAAGTCTGCATAGAGAAGTTTCCGCTCTTCCTCGGTGTACTTTTCGAGTTGTTCATTGGAGATGATCAAATCAAATTTAGCCAAGAAAAATTCAGTGTTGAGTTCAGCTAATTTCATTTTACGGACTTCAGCGTAGTATTTTACTGCCGTGTCGCTGCAAAGATGTCCAAGCCAATATGCTAACTCCGCTGTTGAAGCTCCATTTTCTATTAATCTAACTGCAATGGCTTTTCTAAATTGTCTGCTGGTGAAGTGCCATAATTCACCGTCATCGCCACAAATATTGTGTTTTTTAATAATATGTCGTATACTTCGGATAAACGGCTGAGAATCCATGACTGTTGTAGCATAGCCCAGTCTTTTACTGAGAAAAATGTACGAAGATCCCACAGCACTTCTCACAGAACGGGTAGCGGAAATATGTGCAGACAACTCATTAGCCAAGTTCTGCGGTATCATGATTCGGTGATAGTCACCAACACTATGTCTGCGTCTTGCTGCAAGAACCTTATGTGGTTTGAACTTCAACTGAAATATTCCAGGATATCGGGACGGCTCAATACAGTCTTCTTCCAAAAAGAATACTTCTTTAAGGCGTAAGCCTGTGTTTGCAAATATATCGTACAGCAGCCTATGGAGTGGGGGCAGTTCGTTTGAATATCGGTCAAGTTGCTCAACCACTCCTTCGGGGATTATGGTTGTTGGGGTATTGTACTGTCGCAAATTATGGAATGTAATAATCGCAAATGGATTCAAATATGGTCTGGGCGTTTTGATATCGTTACTCCGTAAAGATCCCATCAAATAGTCAACAACACGCTTTATGCTATTTACAGCTTTGGCTATATAGTATTGTGATAGCGGGGTACCATCGTCTTTCACTGCACGTTCAAGAGCAAGAACCAATGCCCTTGCATCTATCTCTGTGATATCAGCAAAGTATTTAATGTTTGGATTGGTTTCTGTCAGTACGTTAAGGGCCATATACTGGCAGCAAAAAAGGGGGGCATTAATTTTTCCTCTACTCTGAAAGATATGTTGAAGATAATATTTCATCTCATAGCGCAAGGATTCAGACCGTATTTTTGTAAAATCAATTGCTTTCGACCGAAGGATATTACCATGAGGTTCATATAGTTTCCATAAATCGCTGTGGATATTGACTTGAAGTTTATTCTCCGCTAAAAATATCCGACGTTGAACTTTGCGCTCTCGTTCTACTACATCAAGCAAAATCGATTTGAACTCTTCGCCATACATATTCAGCGATGCCAGTTCGCTATGAAATATTAATAGGATCAATGTATTGTGAGATATTTGCTTCCGTTGGCGGGTAATTGTTGCGGCCATTGCGGAGAGATATTGCTCCAATGCAGATGTATCCTCCAGCATATATTCTATAACACTTTTTATTCCAGCCTCTTTTGTAATTTCCGCCAAACTGGTGAGACCCTTCATGGCGCTCAAGGCGGTATGTCGCTGCATATCATTGAGGGGTTTTGCTTTTGCCACTTCATCCATCGCCTTTGTGTAATTTTTCCATTACGGTTTTTGCAATGATTTGGTTGTTATAGTCGCGGTAGTGGTCAATAGAAGTAAAACTACGCCAGCCAAAGCTTGCCCGGATAATTTCATCTGTTATGTTGTCCTCTGGATGAAGCGATTGGTGCTCAAGGAATTCCATGACCTTAGTGCTTCTCCCGTTATGGGTGCGTATCTTGCTTGCGTCAATACCAGCACGCTTTGCACATCTTTTCAAAATTTTTAGGTAGTTATGATAACGGAGAGGGTTTCCTTGAGCTTTGCCTGAATTCAGATTTATGAACAGATATTGACTAAGTCGCCCGCTTTCCATCTCTGCAGTCATCCGCTCAGTTTGAATGTATCTATTAATAATGGCACAGGTTTCTTCTGGGAGCGCAACAAACCTTAACGGGTTATTGCTATTGCTGGCGTTAGTGCGGCCCTTTGACCTTGTGGGCTGGACGAAACGATTTGTTGCATTGTAGCTGTTGAGCGTGATGCTCGAGACTTCATCAATGCGGAATCCCTCAAAAGTTAAGCGTAGAACGGCCTCATCCCGCAGAGTTAAGAAGTTTTTACAAAGAGCGTTCTTTGTCGCTTCATCGTACCATTTGAGGTAGTCGCGGCCCGGTTTCAATATGGCGGCATATCCATCTACCAAATGACTGTATTCGTAGTTGTAGATTTGGCCATACAGAAACGATTTGTTGGCACACAAATGCTTGCTTTTCCAGAGCATATCTGTTTGGCTGATGTCGTCTAACCATTTATAAAATCCAGTTATGACCGTAATATACCCTTGAAGTGTTGAACTGCCCACTGAGGCCTGGGAGGTTAACAGCTTCTCGTTTAACATAGCGCCAAAGATCAAATGGTGTAAGAATTGCCGCACATGATGATTTGTTGCGTTTTCATACGATATGCTATGGCTATCAAGCCAATTGAGGAACGTAGCCAGCTTTTTTGCATATTCTCGTCCCGTGCTTGTTTTTCGGATACTTTTTAGTTCGAGCCACTGATTAGCTCTAAAAAAAGGAATATGGTTGTCTACAATCATATATTTCAAAGTGAAAGCGCCAGAGTTTGTGCTGAATCGAAATTTTACAACATGGAATCGGAGCAAATTATTTACCATTACTTAATCGCCTGCTCTATATGATGGATTCCCTATCTTTGAATCAAAAGTGAAGAATTCTAAGGCTATTTTAATATTGGAAACGTTTTATTAACAGACTGTTTTTTCATGGGTATTCCTTATATGATAAAAGTTTGAGTTAATACAAAATAGATTTTGCTTGTGCTGCCAAATTTAAAGCCGACACGCAAACCATAAATTTGTGTGTCGGCTTTAGTCCAGGTTGTATTTATTAGCTTTTGCGCGGTATTACTTTTATGCAAATCAGCTTTGCTAAGTATTCTTATTGAAAACCTTCGTACAGCTCAAGCAGTATGCAACAACAGCTTCTTTGTCTGCCTCATATCCATCCTTCTCTAATCCTCGCTCAATCTTTTTTATGTATTCACGTTTCACATATGCTATCGCTTTATTGTATAAAGAAAAACGCCAGCCTCGGTCATCAAAAAGTTTATCTACAGCAAATTGTACGATCTGCACTGCAAGCGGTATAATTGATATGCTACGCAAATAAACATTGTCACTAATCGCCGATGTAGCGGCAAACAGAGCAGCAAACGCAAAAAGCCACCATAGTTTCGAAAGAGGTAACAGCAGGCGCTTTGGCCCCAACTTATTAATATACTTTTGGGCTAACAATTTTATTACTTGAGAATCTCTGCTTTCTTTTTGCTCACTTAGTTTTGTGTTTTCTTCTGTAAGGTGAAGTTTTTCCAAGCGTACATATTCGTCAAAAGAAGTTGCAACCACTTCTTCAGTCATTTGCTCTGGATTACCATCCGTTGCCATCATTAGGATATCTTCTACTTTTCTACGAGCTGCCTCTGTTACGTTGACCAGATCCACATTTTTTGTTTTTTCTAACGTAGATGCCATTGAGCGGAACTTTTCGTAGAATACGATTCCCTCACTCTGAGCAGAATAAGCAAACCGAGATAGAGTTAATGCTGGTAAGTTTCCATACTCAGTTGCAAAAGGAAGCCACACACGATAGAGAAGCATATTGTCAGATATAACAGGCAAGGCATGGGAACTCCAACCTTTTCCGTTTTCTTCGTTTTCCGTAATATAGTCTCGGAAAGTATAAGCTAATTTGCTATTAGAGGTAACAAAAACGGGAAGCTTGTCCTTGCCACCGTACTGGCACGTGTAGTCAGCCTTTCGAAGGATATTGATTTGGTTTATGACTTCTACGTCATTATCAATAGCACCACGTCTCCAACCGCACTGATCTTCAATATAGTCGGCAATTACTTTAACATCAATGTTATATTTTCGAGTTTCAGATTTATCCCAATTAATCTTTGTTGGCTCATCTATTCCCAGTTCACGTTTCAGCAGCTCTGGAACAATTGAAGAGAAGTCTAACAACATTGCCGCATCTTCTGGGTATAACTCACTATATAGCTTAAGCTCCAAATCTCGTATAGGTCGGCCCTTCTGGAACGATGACCCTGCCATAGACAAAGCATTTTCTACTTCCGTCAGCGTTTGTGGAAATATCCCAATCTTAGCTTCATATTTATCACGAAGAAGCCTGACCATTTCACGCACTGAATCTACCTGGGCTTTCCAAGAAAAACCCAAGGCGCGCAGAACTAATTTGGTGTCGAAATAGAATACAGTTCCTTTGAATTTTTGATGTTTATTTTGCTGATAATCGCCTGTTTGGCTAATTCCTTGAAGCACCATCATTCCATTAACAAGTTCTTCCAAATAGCGAAGTTCCAGACAATCTGGTTTCTCCTGCAAACAGTCAATATAGCGTCCGATATACACAGAAGGTGATGCCTGTTTCCCTTCGATCTTTAGTTCCTTTTGCAAAAACAGTTGTGCCCCATAGCCTTCTTTTCCTAAAAAAGCAGATAAGTAATTTCTTGCTTCTTCTTTTGTCCATCTTTTTCTGTATTTTTGATTTACAAAGTCAGTAAGAGATCCAAGTACTGCATTTTCATGTTCTTGGAGTTTTTGTATAGTGTTCTCGAAACGGTCAAGATCGAAGTCCGTTTCAGAAATTCTATACCCGCCCCCATGAGGTAAGCGCACAACTTCAGCTCGCTGTTCAAGGAGCCGGATGCAATTATTGATAAGCTGTTGTGGCATATTCAATCCAAATTTGGCCAATAATCTTTCTTTCAATATATCTGCACGAAGTTCGTGTGTGGGTTCTTTCAGTAATATGTACAGGATATAGTGACAAAATACATACAAGGGATTATCGCTAACCTTTATATACGCAAGTGAAATCAAAGAATTTTGATTTTTCATGTCGAAAATCACCCTGTTCAAGTGTACCATATCCTTTCTGCATTTTCAATTATATTTTCTTTAGTGGTTATCCCTTTAGCTCAGCCAGACGGAAGTGCTAACGGCCAGGACCAG
>CAMNQF010000009.1 GCA_946548895.1 uncultured bacterium
GTGTTGGCGATGAGCACCGTGCGCTTCATCAGCGTCTCGCCGGTGCGGGGGTCCACCAGCTCGGGGAACTCCCGCAGCACGTCGGTCATCTCGTTGCCGCGCTCACCGCAGCCGATATACACCACGATGTCCACGTCGGACCACTTGGCCAGGGCGTGCTGCATCACGGTCTTGCCGGAGCCGAAGGGGCCGGGGATGGCGGCGGTACCGCCCTTGGCCACGGGGAAGAAGGTGTCCACGATCCGCTGGCCGGAGGACAGCGGCTTGATGGGGGGGTACTTGTGCTTGTAGGGGCGGCCCACACGGACGGGCCAGCGCTGGCTCATGGTCAGCTCCACCTCGCCGCCGTCCTCCTTGACCAGAACGGCGACGGCCTGCTTCACATTGTACTGGCCCGCGGGGGCCACGCTCTTCAGGGTGCCCTTCAGAGTGGGGGGCACCATGATCTTGTGGAGCACCACCGGCGTCTCGGGGACGGTGCCGATGATGTCGCCGCCCACCACCTTGTCGCCCGCCTTGGCCACAGGGGTGAAGTCCCACAGCTTCTCCTGGTCGATGGCGGGCACCTCCACGCCGCGGGGCAGGTTGTTGCCGTGGACCTTCTCCATGATCTTCTCCAGCGGGCGCTGGATGCCGTCGTAGATGTTCTCAATCATGCCGGGGCCCAGTTCCACGCTCATGGGGGAGCCGGTGGTCACCACTTCGGTGCCCGGGCCCAGGCCGGAGGTCTCCTCATAGACCTGGATGGAGGCGGAGTCGCCGTTCATGGTGAGGATCTCACCGATCAGGCGCTCGGGGCCCACGCGGACCACGTCGGACATATTGGCGTCCGCCATGCCGGTGGCCACCACCAGGGGGCCGGAGACCTTAACTACTTTTCCCATAGGTCTGCATACCTTCTTTCATAAAGGTCTTTGTTAAAAAGAATACGTTGCCTGTCAGTAGCATTGTCACGTTCGAATTGGCCGCGCCGCCGGGCCGCTTTCGCTCCGTCTCAGGCAAAACCCGCCTCCGCCCCGCGGCGGCTGGGCTCTTGCCCTCGCTCCGGTCCATCCGCGCTGCTCACGACGGCTCGGACGCTTACAAAATATCCGCGCCGACCGCCCGTTCCACGGACTTTTTGATGTTGGCCATGCCCATGCCCAGGCTGCCCTCCTTGCCGGGGATCAGGATGATGGCCGGGGTGAGCTCGTCCTTGTACCGGGCTACGTCCGCCTCCATCTGGACGGCCAGCTGCTCGGTGAGGTAGACCACCGCGTAGTCCTCCCGGGCGATATGGTGCAGGGTGGAGCGGGCCTGCTCCACGCTCTCCACGGGGAAGACCGTCAGCCCCAGGGCCTTGAAGCCCATGACGCTGTCTTTATCGCCCAGCACGGCGATCTGATAGCTGTTTGCCATTTGCGCCTCCCCCTTTCTCAGCAGTAGGCCCGGCGCAGGCGCTGGCGGATGGTGCCGCCGTCGATGCCCGCCATGCGGCCGGTGAGGATAATGCGGATGGCGGTGGCCTCCGCCTCCCGGGCGTAGAGGTAGGCCGCCACGGGCTGCTCCCCGAAGGGGATCATCCGGGCCTTGGCCAGGTAGGCCATCACCGCGTCGTCGCACATACGCTCGAAATCGGTGAGGGGCCCCCCGTTGGGGACGGCCAGGGCGGCCCCGGCCTCCGCGGCGGCGGCGAACCCGGTGCCCTTGAACACCTTGCCCAGCTCGCTGCCCTTCACCCTGGCGATGGCCTCCGGGGAGACGGTCCCCCCCTCCGCCAGCACCTGGCGCAGGAACTCCCCGGCCTTGTCCAGCCGGGCGGCCCGGACGGCGGAGCGCAGGTTGGCCCCGTCGATGAGGGCGGCCACATAGCCCTCCAGGAACTTGCTGCCCGACGCCTGGGCCAGGCCCGTGAGCTCCTGGAAATAGGCCCGGTCCAGGATAAAGTCGGCCTGCTGGGGATCGCCGGAGGAGCCCAGCACCTCCCGGGCATGGGCCACGGCCTTCTGGAACGCCGGGCTGCAGGCCCGCAGGTCCTCCCGGCGGAAATCCTCCGCCAGCACCGCGGGGGCGTAACGCCCGCCGCCCAGCAGCAGCCGGTCCTGGTTCAGCTTCAGCGCCTCCGCCTTCACCAGGGTCTTGGCGTTATGATAGTCGTACTTGATTCGGAACACGTCCATCAGCGCCTCGTTGCCCACCGCCCTGCCCATATCCTCGAACAGGGCTGCCTGGGCCTGGGCCAGCATGGCGTCCAGCGCGGAGTTGGTGACCTCGGGCAGGTCAGGATAACCGCACTCGCCCAGCACCTTGGCCGCGTCGTTCACGTCCTTGGCGTCGATCATCCGCTCCATCCGCTCCGCGGTGAGCAGCCGGGTTTCCAGCACCCGCACCCGGGCGGAGATGGACAGAAAGTCGTTTTCCTTCAGCTTCTTCACTTTTGACAAGTTTTTTCCCCCTTTCACCTTCCATTGAAAGGGTTCGGTCAGCCGAACAGCACTTTGGCCACCTCGCCGGCCAGCGCGCCGCGCTGGAGCCGGATGAGGGTGTCAAAGGTGCAGTTGACCTCCACCGCGCCGTCGGAGAGGATAAAGCCGCCGTCCATAGGCCGGGTCTCCTCGGCCAGGGTGAGCATGGCGGTGCCGCTGATTACGGCGGACGCGCCGGTGATCACCTTGTTCAGCATGGCCTTGGTCTTGGAGCCGGCGGGGTCCGGCAGCTTGGGGGCCGCGTCCCCGGCCAGTTTTTCATTGGCCGCCATCACCACCGCCTTGCCCACCTGGGCCCGGTCGGGGGCGGAGAAGATCAGCTTCTCCCGCCCGGTGGTGGACGCTTTCACCGCCAGGTCCGCCAGGAAGGCCACATATTCCTCCTGGGAGAGGTCCAGCAGCTTCTTGTGGGCCAGCTGGAAGGCCTCCTCAATCACGTCCTGCTTGGCGGCCAGCACCGCCTTGCGGCACTCCATCTGGGCCATGGAATCCAGGCGGCGGGCCCGCTCCTGGGCGTCCGCCCGGCCCTGGGCCAGGATCTCGTCCGCGGCGGCCCTGGCCTCGGCCTCAGCCTTGGCGGTGATCTCCGCCGCCTGCGCCCGGGCCTGGGCCAGCACGGCCTCGTTCTCCTGCCTGCCGTCCTCCTCGATGCGTGCGGTAATCTTTTCAATTCCGTTCATTTATTTGGCTTACCGCCTTTCTGAAAATCAATGGTATGCTTACAGCGCGTACATCAGCATGAGGATGGTGCCCACCAGGGACAGAATGGCGTAGAACTCCACGATACCGCACATGATAACGCCCTTCATGTAGTCGTCGGGCTTCTTGGACACGATGGCGCTGACGGAGGCGGCGGCCACGCGGCCCTGGGCGATGGCGGAGAGCAGGCCGCCCAGCATGATGGGCACGCAGGCAAACAGGATGGCCATGCCGTCGCCCACGGAGAGCTGGGCGGGATTGCCGGAGAAGAAGCCCAGGGTGAACAGGCCGAAGAAGCCGGCGGCCAGGCCGTACAGGCCCTGGGTGCCGGGGAGGGCCTGGAGGATCATGCACTTGGTGAAGTGCTCGGGAGTCTCGGACAGCACGCCGGTGGCGGCCTCGCCCACCATGCCGGTGCCCTTGGCGGAGCCGATGCAGCACAGGCCCACCGCCAGCGCGAAGCCAATGAAGGCCAGAGCCTGGCCGCCTACCATCTCAAAAAATTCTACCATTTTAGTGTTCCTCCTTCAAAATATCTACATATTGGGTTTCTACTGCCAGAGGACGGAAGGCTTTGCCGCCGTCCTGATAAAAGCGCCCGAAGAACTCCAGGCACTGCAGGCGCATGGTGTGGACGTAACAGCCCAGCAGGTTGAGCACCAGGTTCAGGGTGTTGCCGATGATGGCCACGATGATGAAGGGGACCAGCCCGAACACCGAGCCCAGGGTGTTGAACACCGAGGCGATGATGGAGCCGGCCATCATCAGGGCCATGAGGCGCAGGTAGGACAGAATGTCGCTGAAGTAGCCGGAGATGCCCTGGTAGGCGTCCCAGATCCAGGTGACGGCGCCCAGGGCGCTCTTGGAGCGGAGGATGCTGCCCGTGGGCAGCAGCACCACGCCCACCACCAGAACCACGATGCCCACGGTGCCCAGCGCGGCGGGGGCGCCCGGGATCATGGGGCCGCCGATGGCCAGGGCCGCGCCGATCAGGATGCACCACCAGGCGCCCTCCTGGGTGACGGCGTCCATGGCCTGACCGTGGCGGAACTTCTCCTCCACGCTGACGCCCATGCCCACGAACACCTGGATGACGCCCAGGATCATGGAGCCGATCATGACGGTAATGGTGTCGTTGATGGGGGTGAACAGGGGCTTCCAGAACCAGACAAAAGCGCCCGCGGCGTCGTGGTAGCCGGGGACGGAGGCGCCGGTGAGCTCAAAGAGCTTGGACAGAAAGTCGCCGAAGAAGCTGCCCGTGAGGCAGCCCCAGAAGATGGAGCTGATGCCGCACATGAAGAACATGGACATCATGTTTTTCATGCCGCCCTTGGGTTTGGCCTTGGCCAGGAAGAAGGCGGTGCCCAGCACCATCAGCACGCCGTAGCCGATGTCGTTCATCATAAACCCGAAGAACAGGATGAAGAACGGGGCCATCAGCGGATTGGGGTCCACCGTGTCGTAGGCGGGCATGGCGTACATCTCGGTGATGGCGGAGAAGGGCGCGGTGACGGGGTTGTTTTTCAGCTTGATGGGCACCTGGGGGTACTCGTCCGGGGCGGGGTCGGCGGTCTCCCAGGCGCACTGGAAGCCGCCCAGCAGTTTCTGGAGCTCCCCCTCGTTCTCGGCGGGGAACCAGCCGTCCATGACGAAGGCCGCGTCGGTGTCGATGAGCCGGAGCTTGTTCTCCTCCCGGCTGATCTCCTGGGCGGCGCGGTCCACACAGCGGCGCAGCACGTCCCGCTTTTCCCCCAGGGCGGCCAGGCCGGCCCTGCACTGGGTCTCCTCCCGCTCCAGGGCGGCGATGCGGTTGTCCAGCAGGGCGGTATTTTCCGCCGCCGTCCCCGTCCAGCCCCGCAGGGTGACGCGGGAGGCGCCGAAGGGCCGCATGGCCTCGTTGCACTGGCTCAGGACGGAGCGGTGGCAGATCAGCAGGAAGTATTGCAGCTCCCGGTCATGGCCCGCCCGGATGAGCTGGGCGGGTTCCGCCGCCTGGGCCACCGCCGCCTCCAGGGCGGCGAAGTCGGTCTTGACGGGAACGGAACAGAAATGGACGGGCACGGCGGCCGAGCCCTCGGTCTCCAGAGGCACGTCCAGGCAGGTCCAGGGTTCCAGGGAAGCCTTCTGGGTCAGGAGCTTGGCGCGCTCCGCCCCCTTGGAGGCCAGGGCCTGTTCCGCCTCCGCCACCTGGCGGGCGGCGTCCAGTCCCTGGGCATAGGCCTCCTCGTCGAACAGCTGCCCCTCGGTGACTTCGGGCCGCCGGGCGAACAGGCCGTCCTTAGCCGGGGCGTACCGGCGCAGCGCGTCCAGCGCGCCGTTGAGCAGAAGGCTCTGCTCCCGGGACTTTTCCAGCCCGGAGGGGTCCGGCTTGGCCATTCCGGCCCACTGGGGGTCGCTCAGGTCGATGGCGGGCTCCCGGACCTCCACGCAGCCCAGGCTCTGGAGGGCGCGCAGCAGGCCCTCCCGGTCCGGGCGGAGGCCCAGCAGCCGCAGCCGTTTCATTTTGACAATGGCCATCAGCTGCTCCCTACCCTTCCGACGATGAGGCCGGCGGCCTTGTCAAGGCGTTTGCGGGCGTCCTGCTTCAGCGCCTGGCACTGGGCGGCGTTATCCGCCAGGGTCTGTTCGGACCTCTTCTGCGCCTGGGCCTCGGCGTCCGCCAGCATGGCCCGGCATTCCTGCTCCGCCTTGGCGCGGGCATCGGCGGCAAACTGCCTGCCCGCCCGCTCCGCGTCGGCTACGATGCGCTTGGCCTCCTCCGCCGCCTCGGCCCGCCGCTCCCTCGCGGCCTGCTCTGCCTCAGCGACCTTTTGGATGGCCTCTAAAGACATAAGACTTCACCTCTCTTACTTAATCATGGGGGAGACATCACGGGCAATCTTCCCCATTTTCGAAAAAGATTTTACCATTCCTTGACCAACTTATCAACCCTTCTTTGCAAAATAAAATAACAACCGCGCGGATTTGTCATGCGCTCTTGTTTTTGCCTTTTTGTTTTGGTATAATCTAATATCTATCGGAATGCGCGCCCCGTCCCGGAGGCGATGGAAAGAGGTGGTCTGAGGTGTATCAAAAGTTGACCCGTTTGCTGATTCCCCGCATCGGGGTATACTTTGCCGTGATGCTGGCCTTTGCCGGGGCCACCGCCCTGCTGGGCCACCGGGAGGCGGCCGCGGCGGAGCTGGCGGCGGTGGGGGCCCTGCTGGTGGGGTACGCGGCATCCGCTTTCCGGCGGAGGAGGGAGGCCGACCGCTGCATGAGGGAGATCCTGGACAGCATGGACCAGGCCACCCGGGACAGCACCCTCAACTGCCCGCTGCCCCTGGTGATGTTCCGGCCGGACACCGGCGAGGTGGTGTGGTCCAACGAGCAGTTCCTGCGCATCACCGGCGGCGAGGAGCGGATGTTCGACACCAGGCTGGCCGACCTGGCCCCCGCGTTCGACAGCCGCTGGCTGCTGGAGGGCAAGGACGAGTGCCCGGAAGAGGTGGAGCTGAATGGGCGGCGCTACCAGGTGTTCGGGGATATGGCCCGGACCGCCGCCGACCAGGAGGACGGCCTGCTGGCCACCACCTACTGGCTGGATGTCACCGAGCTGGCGGACACCCGGGACATCTACAAGGCCACCCGGCCCGTGCTGGCCCTGCTGCTGCTGGACAACTATGAGGACGCCATTAAGGGCCAGGACGAGAGCGTCCGCTCCGCCATGCTCAATGAGGTAAGCCAGCGGCTGTCCCGCTGGGCGGGACTGTCCCAGGGACTGTTCCTGCGGCTGGACCGGGACCGGTTCCTGCTCCTCTTTGAGGAACAGTACCTGAACCATTATAAGGAAGAGAAGTTCTCCCTGCTGGACAGCGTGCGGGAGGTGGCCAGCCCAGCCGGCATCCCCGTCACCGTGTCCATCGGCGTGGGGGTGGACGGGGACACCTTCGGGGAGCTGTACCGTTTCGCCAACCTGTCGGTGGAGATGGCCCTGTCCCGGGGGGGCGACCAGGCGGTGATCAAAAACCGCTTCACCTTTGAGTTCTTCGGCGGGCGCAGCAAGGAGACCGAGCGCAGGGGCAAGGTGAAGAGCCGGGTAATGGCCTCCGCCATAGGCGAGCTGGCGGCGGACGCCTCCTGCGTCATGGTGATGGGCCACAAGTCCCCGGATTTCGACGCCGCCGGGGCGGCGGTGGGGGTGTGCGCCATTGCCCGGATGAAGGGGGTGCCCCATTATATCGTCCGGGACAATGGGCCCACCCCCGCCGACGAGCTGTACGGCCGTGTGGCCCAGATGCCCCAGTACCAGGGGGTGTTCCTGGACAGCCAGGAGGCCATGCTCCGGGCGGATTCCCGCTCCCTGCTGGTGGTGGTGGACACCAACCGGCCCGAGCAGGTGCAGAGCCGGGAGCTGCTGGACTCCTGCAACAAGGTGGCGGTCATCGACCACCACCGCCGGGCCGCCACCTACATTGAGGGCGCGGACCTGAATTTCCATGAGCCCTACGCCTCCTCCGCCAGCGAGCTGGTGGCGGAGCTCATCGGCTATCTGATGGAGCCCACGGACCTGCTGCCCGGGGAGGCGGAGGCCCTGATGGCGGGGCTGATGCTGGACACCAAGAACTTCACCACCCGCACCGGGGGCCGTACCTTTGAGGCGGCGGCCATGCTCCGCCGGGCGGGGGGGGACACCAGCGAGATCCGCAAGCTGTTCCAGACCGGCCTGAGCGACGCGGTGGCCAAGTACGCCATCATCCAGAACGCCCAAATGTACCGCCAGGACGTGGCCATCGCGGCCTCCGGCCACGCTGTGGGCCGGGTGACCGCCGCCCAGGCGGCGGACGAGCTGCTGAACATCGCGGGCATCGGCGCGTCCTTTGTGCTCTACCCCGACGGGGAGCGGGTGGTGGTGTCCGGCCGGAGCCTGGGCTCAGTCAACGTGCAGGTCATATTGGAGGCGCTGGGCGGCGGCGGCAACGCGGAGGCCGCCGGAGCCCAGATCCCCGGCAAGACGGTGGACCAGGTGCTGGAGGAGCTCCACACGGCGCTGGACAACTATTTTGATGAGGATGAGGAAGAGGGCCCGGAGCCGTCGTGAGCAGCGCGGAGAAGCGTGAAGCCGCGCGCCGCGAACGGCACCGGGAACCGGGCCGCGATCAGATTTTTGGAGGGAAACAATTATGAAAGTCATTTTACAGCAGGATGTGAGGGGCCAGGGCAAGAAGGGCCAGATGGTGGAGGTGTCCGACGGCTACGGCCGCAACTTCCTCCTGCCCCGGAAGCTGGCGGTGGAGGCCACCGCCGAGAATGTGAACACCATGAAGATGCAGGACAAGGCCAGGCAGGCCCGCCTGGCCGAGGAGAAAGCCGCGGCCCAGGCCCTGGCGGAGCGGCTCAAGGGCGTGCAGGTGAACATCCGGGCCCGGGCGGGCCAGGGGGGCAAGCTGTTCGGCTCCATCACCAGCAAGGAGATCTCCGAGGAGCTGAAAAAGCAGTTTGACCTGGACGTGAACAAGAGCAAGATCGTTCTGAACGACCCCATCAAGTCCTTTGGCGCCTTTCAGGTGAAGTGCAAGCTGGGCAGCGAGGTGTCCGGGGCCATCAATGTGCTGGTGATTGAGGACAAATAAGAAGCGCGCAAGCCGCCTGTTCCCATCAGGTGCGGTTTTGCGGGGGACGGAACAAGTATAGAGATCCCAGAGCAGTGGAAAGGAGATGGGCGTATGCCTGCCGAGGAATTCAGTGAATTGCAAATGCCCCATGACGTACGGGCGGAACAGGCGGTGTTGGGCGCCATCCTCATTGACGAGCGGTGCATCCCCGCCGTGATGGAGCGGCTGCGGCCCGACGACTTCTATATGCGCCAGAACCGGGACCTGTTTCAGGTGCTGTTCACCATGTTCACCCGGTTTGACACCATCGACCCCATCACCGTGGTGGACCGGATGAAACAGGCGGGGGTGTACGACGAAAACACCACCGTGCCCTATCTGCGCCAACTCATGGAGACCACGCCCACCGCCGCCAACGTGGGGGACTACGTGGACATTGTGGAGGACAAAGCTCTGCTGCGCCGGGTGGGGGAGGCCGCCGGGGAACTGGCCGGGATGGTTCGGACGGAGGCGGGCACCGCCACCCAAGTCCTGGAGGCCGCCGAGCAGCGCATTTACGCCATCCGCCAGGGCCGGTCCGCCCGGGGGATGAGCCACATCTCCGCCGTGATGAGCGAGGTGTGGGATACGGTGAAGGAGCGGCAGGCCCAGGGGGACGAGTTTCCCGGCATCTCCACCGGCCTCATCGACCTGGACCGGCGCATCTCGGGGCTCAACAACTCCGACCTCATCATCCTGGCCGCCCGGCCCGGCGTGGGCAAGTCCTCCCTGGCCATGAATATTGGGGTGGAGGCCGCCAAGCACTCGGGCAAGAGCGTGGCGGTGTTCTCCCTGGAGATGAGCAAGGCCCAGCTGGGGATGCGCCTGGTGGCCACCGAATGCCTGATGGACAACAAAAAGCTGTCCACCGGGCGGATCGCGGGGGAAGAGGAGTGGGGCCGGGTGGCCATGGCGGTGGCCAACCTGAGCCAGGCGAATATGTATATCGACGACGACGCCTCCCTGTCGGTGGCGGACATCAACGCCAAGTGCCGCCGGGTGGAAAACCTGGGGCTGGTCATTGTGGACTACCTCCAGCTGATGACCTCCGCCGGCGGGCCGCCGAAGGCCAGCGACAACCGCCAGCAGGTCGTCTCCGATATGTCCCGGGCCATGAAGCTGATGGCCAAGGAGCTGGACGTGCCGGTGATCTGCCTGTCCCAGCTGTCCCGCGCCAACGAGAGCCGGTCCACCGGCCAGCGCCGGCCCATGCTGTCCGACCTGCGGGACTCCGGCGCCATCGAGCAGGACGCGGACATTGTCATGTTCCTCTACCGGGAGAGCTATTACGAGGACGACACGGAGAACCCCAACGTGGCCGAGTGCATCGTGGCCAAGAACCGCCACGGCGAGACGGGCACCGTCATGCTGGAGTGGCGGCCGGAGTTCACCACCTTCCGCAACCTGTCGTACCAGTACGACGACGAGGATTAGCGCCATGGGGGACGGCTTCCGCTTCGGCCTGATCCCGCCGGGCGGCCGGGTGGTGTGCGCCCTGTCCGGCGGGGCGGACAGTATGTACCTGCTGTGTCGCCTGCTGGAGGGAGCGGGGCGGTACGGCTGGACGGTCCGGGCGGCCCATCTGAACCACGGCCTGCGGGATACCGCCCGCCGGGACGAGGACTTCGTCCGGGCCTGGTGCGGAGAGCGTGGGGTGCCCCTGGCGGTGGAGCGGGCGGACGTGTCCGCCCATGCCGCCGGGAACGGGCTGTCCGTGGAGGAGGCGGGCCGGACGCTGCGGTACGCTTTCCTGGAAGAGGAGGCCCGAAAGGCGGGCGGGGCCCTCATCGCCACCGGCCATCACACCGGGGACAACGCCGAGACCGTGCTGATGAACCTGATCCGGGGGTGCGGGCTCAAGGGGCTGTGCGGCATCCCGGAGCGGCGGGGGAACATCGTCCGGCCCATGCTGGAGGTGTCCCGGCGGGAGATTGAGGACTATCTGAGCGCCCATGGCGTCCCCCACGTGGAGGACGAGACCAACGCCGACCCGGCCTATACCCGGAACAGGGTCCGCCACCGGCTGCTCCCCCTGCTGGAGGAGCTGAACCCCCAGGCCGCCGCCCACATTGCCGCCGCCGCCCGCCGCCTGCGGGAGGATGAGGAGGAGCTGAACCGCCAGGCCGCCCCCCTGGCCGCGGAGGGGCTGGATATCCCGGAGGGGATCGCCCTCCCGGTCCGGGTGCTGCGGGAGGCTCCCCGGCCCCTGGCTCTGAGGGCCTGCGCCATGACGCTGGGCCGGGCGGGCCTGGGCGGGGACGCGGCCCATCTGGAGGCGGTGATGGCCTTGGCCCTGGGGGAGGACCCCTCCGCCCAGGCGGACCTGCCCGGGGGGCGGGTCCGGCGGCAGTACGAGCTGCTGGCGTTTATCCCCGGCCCGGACCCGGACCCGCCCGCCCCGGCGGAGCTGGCGGAGGGGGCCCAGGCGTGGGGGGGCTGGAGCATCTGGTGCGCCCCGGCGGCGTGCCCCGCCAAGGCCTATGTGAGCCCATGGGAATTTTACCTGAAGCCGGGCGGGTACACCGTCCGCCCCCGGCGGGAGGGGGACCGGATCGCCCTGGGGAGCCGCCCGCCCAAAACGGTGAAAAAGCTGATGATCGAGGGCCGGGTGCCCGCCGGGGCGCGGGGGCTGGTCCCGGTGCTGGACCGGGGGGGAGAGGCCGCCGCCCTGGGGGGCTTCGGCCCCGGGAAGGAATACCTGGCGGCGCCCGGCGCGCCCGCCCTGCATATCATTTTAAAGACAGAGGAGAATGCGCTATGATCCATCCAGACGTGGAACGGGTCCTGTACACGGAAGAAGAGCTCCGCCGGCGGATCAAGGAGCTGGGCCAGCAGATCACCGCCGACTACGCGGGGCGCAGGCCCCTGCTGGCCTCCGTGCTGCGGGGGTCCTACATCTTCATGGCCGACCTCACCCGGGCCATCGGCCTGGACGTGACGGTGGACTTTATGGTGGTGTCGTCCTACGGGGCGGGCACCGTCAGCTCCGGCCAGGTGGAGATCAAGAAAGACCTGTCCGACTCCATCGAGGGCCGGGACCTCATCATCGTGGAGGACATTCTGGACTCGGGCAACACGCTGTACTACCTGATGGACGTGCTCCGGGCCCGGAAGCCCGCCTCCATCCGCATCTGCACCCTGATGGACAAGCCGGAGCGGAGGACCAAGCCCATCACCGCCGACTACGTGGGCTTCACCATCCCGGACGCCTTCATCGTGGGCTACGGCCTGGACTACAACGAGCGGTACCGCAACCTGCCCTATGTGGGCGTTTTGAGGCAGTCCGTATACGAATCATGACGGAGGCCCGCAGAGCCCCCGCAGGCATTGCGGGGGAGCGGGCCCCGCTGTGGCGAAAATAAGCGGCCCGGCCGCGTCATAAGGAGAACAGTTATTTTGAGGCAGACGAGGCAATACAGTATCAAAAACGTCCTCCTCTCCCTGGCGGTGGTATTCGCCCTGCTGTGGGGGTTCATCCTGTTTACCGCGGGGGACCAGAACAAGGTCTCCTACTCCGCCGTCCTGTCCGGCTTCCGGCAGGAGCAGGTGGTCAAATTTGTGGTGGACGGCGGGGGGACCCTGTCCATGGAGATGGCCGACGGCTCCGTGCGCCGCCACGCCCTGGCGGACGTGGACGCCTTCCGCCGGGAGCTGGGCCCCCTCATTGAGGACCAATACCAGCGGGGGGTCATCAAGAGCTACGATTTCCAGCCGCGGTATGAGATGCCCCTGTGGCTTGTCGTGCTGCTGCCCTGCGGGGCGTCGGCCATGCTGGCGCTGGCGCTGTGGGCGGTTCTGGGGGCCCGGCAGCAGGCCGCCCAGGGCGGCGGCGGGGGCGGCCCCGGGCCCAGCCGCTTTGGCCAGGCCCGCACCGTGGAGGGCGGCGGGGACGCCGTCACCTTTGCCGACGTGGCCGGGGCGGACGAGGAGAAGCAGGAGCTCCAGGAGCTGGTGGACTTCCTCCGGGAGCCCCAGAAGTTCATGAACCTGGGGGCCCGCATCCCCAAGGGGGTGCTGCTGGTGGGCCCGCCGGGCACCGGCAAGACCCTGCTGGCCCGGGCCGTGGCCGGGGAGGCCGGGGTGAAGTTCCTGTCCATCTCCGGCTCCGACTTTGTGGAGCTGTACGTGGGCGTGGGCGCGTCCCGGGTGCGGGACCTGTTCGACCAGGCGAAAAAGGAGTCCCCCGCCATTGTGTTCATCGACGAGATCGACGCCGTGGGCCGCCAGCGGGGCACGGGCCTGGGCGGCGGCCACGACGAGCGGGAGCAGACCCTGAACCAGCTGCTGGTGGAGATGGACGGCTTTGCCGCCAACGAGGGGGTCATCGTGCTGGCCGCCACCAACCGGCAGGACATTCTGGACCCCGCCCTGCTGCGCCCCGGCCGGTTCGACCGGCAGGTGTATGTGGGCAGGCCGGACATGAAGGGCCGGGAGGAGATCCTCCGGGTGCACACCCGGAAAAAGCCCCTGGCCGACGACGTGGACCTGCGGGAGATCGCCCGGGAGACCACCGGCTTCACCGGCGCGGACCTGGAGAACCTGATGAATGAGTCCGCCCTGCTGGCTGCCCGCCGGGACCGGCCCTATATCACCCTGGCGGACGTGCAGGAGTCGGTGGTCAAGGTCATCGCCGGGCCGGAGAAGCGCAGCCGGGAGCGGCTGCTGGAGGACCGGCGGATTACCGCCTACCACGAGGCGGGCCACGCCGTGGTCAGCCGCGCCCTGCCCACCCAGGACCCGGTGCAGCAGATCACCATCGTCCCCCGGGGGAGCGCGGCGGGCATGACCATCAACCGCCCCCAGGAGGACCGGGACCACGTCAGCCGCCAGCGGCTGGTGGAGACCCTGTCCACCCTGCTGGGGGGGCGGTGCGCCGAGGAGACCGCCCTGGGCTTTGTGTGCACCGGGGCGGTGAGCGACCTGGAGCGGGCCACCGCCATTGCCCGGGACATGGTGACCAAGTACGGCATGAGCGAGAAGCTGGGCCACACCGCCTTCCACGCCGGCAGCGACGAGGTGTTCATCGGCCGGTCCATGGCCCAGGCCAGGCCCTATTCCGAGCAGACCGCCGCCCTCATCGACCGGGAGGTGAAGGACCTGCTGGACGGGGCCTACGCCAAATGCAGGGAGATTCTGGAGCGGGACCGGGACAAGCTGGAGCTGGTGGCCCAATTCCTGCTGGAGCATGAGACTATGGACGCGCGCCAGTTCCAGCTGGCATATGACGACCCGGCGGCCCTGCAATCCGCCGCCGGCGGGACGGAGAGCTGAGAGATGGAACATTGGGAATCAGAAGTGGAACGGGAGCTGGGCGGGGAGCTGCCCCCGGAGGGGAAAGGCCCCGCCGGAGAGGGGCCGGCCCCGGCCCCGGAAGGGCAGTCGGATCCGGGTTCGGAAAATTTGACAGACCCGGTCCCGGAAGGTTTGGCGGGCCCAGGCCCGGAGGAGCGGGCGGACTCAACCCCGGCGGACGGGGAGGAGGGCCGCCAGACCCGCAAGGATTCCTCCCCCGGCCGGGAGCTGTACCTGAATGTCCGGGTGCTGGTGACGATGATGACGGCCTTTGTCATGATGTTCACCTTTGTGGCCCGGATCATTGTGGTCAGCGGGCCGTCCATGGAGAACACCCTGTGGGGCGGGGACCTGATTCTGGTGTGGGCCCTGGGCTACACCCCCCGGCAGGGGGACGTGGTGGTGCTCACCCAGGAGAGCTATCAGGAGGACTCCATCGTGAAGCGGGTGATCGCCACCGGGGGCCAGCGGGTGGACATTGACTATAGCACGGGGACCGTCAAGGTGGACGGCGTGGCCCTGGAGGAGCGCTATATCAAGGAGCAGATGCTGGTGCCCGGCTACGGCGAGGGAATCAACCACGTGGAGGTGCCGGAGGGGTGCATTTTCGTCATGGGTGACAACCGCAACCACTCGGCGGACAGCCGCTTCCCCTCCATCGGCATTGTGGACAACCGGTGCGTCATCGGCCACGGGGTGCTGGTGCTGTTCCCGTTCACCCATTGGAAGGGGCTGTGAGCGATGGGCCCCGCCTATCTTTTGCGCCCCGGCCTGCGGGGGGAGGTTTCCCATGGATTTGAAGATTAAACATATGTCGGGGCGGAGGCCCTGGCTGATCTGCGCCCTGGCCGCGGGCCTGTGCGCCGCGGCCCTGCGCCGGTGGCAGCTGAACTCCGCCTTTGAGGAGGACACCGGCCTGGCCGTGCCCTGGGCCCCGGCCAGCGTCATCCTGGCCTGTGTGCTGGTGATGTCGGCGGCCTGGTTCATTATATTGGCCATGTACCAGCCCCTGTCCCGCAGGCCCCGGACCGCCGGGCAGGCGCAGCGCTGGGACCTGGTATTCCTGGACGCCAGGGACCCGGTGTACCCCATCCTGGTGGTGGTGGCGGCGTTCCTGTCGGTGGCGGCGGCCACCGCCCTGCTGCCCCTGGGGCTGCGCCAGTGGCAGGAGTACAAGGCCGCCGTGGACGCCGGGCTCCAGCCGCCCAGCAGCAACGGCGCGCTCACCATCGCCACGGCGGCGGGGGCGCTGCTGGGCTTCCTGGGCCTGCTCCAGATGGGCCGGGACGGCCTGCGCCCCGGGCGCCGGGGCCGGGGGGGGTTTGCCGCCGCCCTGCCCGGGGTGGCCGGCTGCGTGTGGCTGATGGAGAGCTTCCGCGCCCACGCCGCCAACCCCGTGCTGTGGGACTACGTCCCGCTGCTGCTGGCCATTGTGTGCGGGATGCTGTTCTTCATGGACTTCGCCGGGATATCCGCCGGCGCGTCCCGGCTCCGGCGGCTGCTGTGGATGGCGGCCATGACGGTGGTGCTGTCCGCGCCGGCCCTGATGTCCGCCACGGCGGAGAAGAACTGGGGCGACGTGCTGCTGCTGTCCGCCCAGCTGCTGACGGCGGCGGCGGTGCTGTGGCGGCTGCCCCCCAGCCTGGAAAACCCGCCCCCCATCAACGGAACCCCCATCCCCCAGGTGCAGGGGGAAGCAAGCATACAGGAGGAAACCACCGATGAATGACAAGAAGTTTTATATCACCACTCCCATCTACTACCCCTCGGGGAAGCTGCACATCGGCCACGCCTACTGCACGGTGGCCACCGACGCCATGGCCCGCTACAAGCGGCTGTGCGGGTACGACGTGATGTTCCTCACCGGCACCGACGAGCACGGCCAGAAGATCGAGGACAAGGCCAAGGAGGCCGGGGTCACTCCCCAGCAGTTTGTGGACGGCATCGTGGCCGCCCCCGGCGGCGTGCTGGACCTGTGGAAGCTGATGAATATCTCCTACGACCGCTTCATCCGCACCACAGACGGTTACCACGTGGCCTCCATCCAGAAGATCTTCCGGCAGATGTACGAAAACGGCGACATCTACAAGGGCGCCTACAAGGGCAAATACTGCAAGCCCTGCGAGAGCTTCTGGACCGAAAGCCAGCTGGTGGACGGCAAGTGCCCCGACTGCGGCCGGGAGGTTGTCGACGCCGAGGAGGAGGCCTACTTCTTCCGGGCCTCCAAGTACGCGGACCGGGTGCGGGACCTGCTGCTGAACACCGACTTCCTGGAGCCCAAAAGCCGCGTCCACGAGATGGTGAACAACTTCATCGACTGCGAGGGGGGCCTCCAGGACCTGTGTGTCTCCCGCACCAGCTTCACCTGGGGCGTGCCTGTGGACTTTGACCCGGGCCACGTGGTCTACGTGTGGCTGGACGCGCTGTTCAACTATATGACCGCGCTGGGTTATCAAAACGATAAATATAACGATCTGGATAAATTCTGGCCCGCCGACGTCCACTTTGTGGGCAAGGAGATTGTTCGGTTCCACGCCATCTACTGGCCCGCGTTCCTCATGAGCCTGGACCTGCCTCTGCCGAAAAAGGTCTACGGCCACGGCTGGCTGAACTTCAACGGCGACAAGATGTCCAAGTCCAAGGGCAACGTGGTGGACCCCTACCTGCTCTCCGAGCGGTACGGCGTGGACGCCCTGCGGTTCTTCGTCCTGCGGACCTTCCCCTTTGGTTCCGACGGCAACTTCACCAACGAGCTGCTGATCCAGACCATCAACAACGACCTGGCCAACGACCTGGGCAACCTGGTGAGCCGCACTACCGCCATGGCGGAGAAATATTTTGACGGAAAGCTCCCCGCCGGGCGGCAGAGCGCCGGTCTGGACCAGGAGCTCATGGGAATGGCTGTCTCCCTCCGGGACCGCTACGAGGAGCAGATGGAGAAGTTCCAGTTCCAGAACGCCCTGGAGGAGGTATTCAAGGTCATCCAGCGGGCCAACAAGTATATCGACGAGAACGCCCCCTGGGCCCTGGCCAAGGACTTGGCCGCCAACGGCGAGCGGCTTGCCGCGGTGCTCTACAACCTGCTGGAGACCGTCCGCATCTGCACCGTGCTGCTGACCCCCTTCATGCCGGACAGCTGCGGGAAGATCTTCGCCCAGATCGGCGCGGGCGAGGCCGCCCGGACCTGGGACAGCGCGCGGCACTTTGGCATCCTGCCCGAGGACGTTCAGGTCCATAAGGGCGAGAATCTGTTCCCCCGCATCGATATGGCCAAGGAGCTGGCCGAGCTGGAGGCCATTCAGGAGGCGGCCAAAAAAGCCGCCCTGCCCGCCATTGAGATTGAGCCCCAGCTGGAGGAGAAGGTGGACTTCGACACCTTTTGCAAGTCCGACTTCCGGGCGGTGAAGGTGAAGGCCTGCGAAAACGTGAAGAAGTCGGACAAGCTGCTGAAATTCACCCTGGACGACGGCACGGGAACTGACCGGCAGATCCTGTCCGGCATCGCCAAGTGGTACAAGCCGGAGGAGCTCATCGGCAAGACCCTGGTGGCCATCGTCAACCTGCCCCCCCGGAAGATGATGGGCCAGGAGAGCCAGGGTATGCTCATCTCCGCCGTCCACACCGAGAAAGGGGAGGAGAAGCTGCACCTCCTCATGGTGGACGGCGCCATCCCCGCCGGGGCCAAACTCTGCTGAGGCCGCCGGGCGGCGTCCCCAGGCCCCGCGCTGCCGGGGACGCGGTTTTGAGAACAAGAGAAAGAAGTGAGAATATGATGAAACGGTTTGCGTCTTCCCTCCTGGCCCTGGCGCTGCTTCTGTCCCTGGCGGCCTGCGGCGAGGGCGGCCTGAGCCTCCGGCCGGAGGGCGGTAAGAAGGACAGCGATGTCATTACCCCCGAGGACGGCGTGGCCCTGGGCTACGAGGGGGACACCCTGCGCACGAAATATTTTGAGATGACCGTTGAAAACCCCAGGACCAGCGTTGAGTACGACGGCCTCACCGCCGAGGAGGGCTACAAGTTCCTGGCGGCGGACCTCACCCTGTACAACCACACCAACGTGACCCAGCCCATGTTCGACACCGACTTCGAGGTGGTGTGGGATCTGGACGACGACGACGCCTGGGCCTGGCCCGAGTGCTATGAGGAGGAGGGCGCCGGCGGCGAGCTGGAGTACTCCGTGAAATCGGATGACCAGATCCCCGTAGAGTTTGAGCTGGGCATCCACAAGACGGAGACCGGCGTGCTGCTCTATCAGGTGCCCGAGGACTGCAAGGACTTCTATATCGCCTATTACGAGATCGGCGAGCCGGAGGAGGAGGGCGGCGAGCCCGAGTACGGCGACTCCTTCTTCGTCCGTTTCAGCGCGTGAGCATGGCGCTGTTTGACACCCACGCCCATTATGACGCCCGCCAGTTCGACCCCGACCGGGACCAGGTGCTGTCCGCCCTGCCCGGCCAGGGGGTGGAGCTGGTGGTCAACCCCGGCTGCGACCTGGCCAGCTCCCGGAAGGCTGTGGAGCTGGCCGGGCGGTACCCCTTCGTGTACGCCGCCGTGGGGGTCCACCCGGAGGACTGCGGGGGCTGGACGGATGAGGACGTGGAGGAGCTGCGGGCCCTGGCGGGCCGCCCCAAGGTGGTGGCCGTAGGGGAGATCGGGCTGGACTACTATTGGCCGGAAAATCCGCCCAGGGACTTGCAAAAGCGGGTGTTCCGGGCCCAGCTGGCCCTGGCCCGGGAGCTGGATCTGCCCGTCATTGTCCACGACCGGGAGGCCCACGGGGACAGCATGGACATTGTCCGGGAGTTTCCCGGGGTGCGGGGGGTGTTCCACTGCTTCTCCGGCAGCGCCGAGATGGCCAAGGAGCTGGTGAAGCTGGGGTGGATGATTTCCTTTACCGGGGTGCTCACCTACAAAAACGCCCGGAAGGCGGTGGAGGCCGCCCAGGCCGTCCCCCTGGACCGCATCATGATTGAGACGGACAGCCCCTACATGGCCCCTGTCCCCCACCGGGGGCAGCGGAACCACTCGGGCTACGTGGGGCTGGTCTGTCAGAAACTGGCGGAGCTGAAGGGAATATCATCGGATCAATGTTCCAGGGCGACGCTGGAAAATGGGCGGAAATTTTTCCGTATATAGGATTAAAATGGAAGCATCAGGAAAAATCTTGTTTTTTGTGGAAGCGACAGAAAATTTGTTCCAAAGTGCCGCTGCTTTCGGTTTTTTTTCAAACACCGCTTGACAGCCTTTTGGCATAGTGTTATACTGACAATGGTTTTGATGTATGAACTGATTTGTGCCCGCTCTTTCGTACATGGAAAGGGCGGACTTTTTTCTTCTACTTTCAAAACGAAATTTTTACAAATAAGGAGGATACAGGAAATGAACGGAACAGTGAAATGGTTCAACGCTGAAAAGGGCTACGGCTTTATTACTCCGGAGGACGGAACGGAGGACGTGTTCGTCCACTTCTCCGCCATTGTGGCCGACGGCTACAAAAAGCTGCTGGAGGGGCAGAAGGTCACGTTCGAGACCGAGCCCGATCCCCGGGGCGCCAAGGGTGTGCGTGCCACCAACGTGGTCGCCCAGACCGAGGAGTAAGCTGAAACGCGAAAAAATGACCTGCCGCTCCGCGGCAGGTCATTTCAGTCTGTCAAAAAGTCTGCCGCGAGGCAGGCTTTTTTCTGTAAACATGGCAAGATGGAGTTGGGGCGTCGGAGATGCTGAGTATAAGACAGGAATTGCGGCGGCGCGGTACAGCGAGGAACTGATGGCGGAGACCGGCGCGGACCGCCCAGCTCGAGCTAGTGGAGCGCGCCCGGTCCGAGCGGGGCATGGCCAAGGCGGTGTCCGGGGGCTTGCGAGATATCGGTTTGCATATTTTTCCCCCTTTGGCGTATGCTAGTCCCATACTCGTACAAAGGAGGCTTTCCCTTTGAAAACCCGAATCATCATTCTGTCCCTGTGCCTGGCCGGGGCGCTCACCGTCCCCGCCCTGGCGCTGACCACCTCCACCGCCGACGTGGAGAACGCCGCGCCTATCGCGGAGGACCTGTCCCTCAACACCTATAAAGGGGTGGCCATTTTCAGCCGCTTTGCCGCCGTGGACCCGGAGGGCGACCTGGTGACCTTCCAGGTGGTGGACAGCCCCGCCCGGGGCCAGGTGGCCCTGGACGAGAACGACCCCGCCGCCTTCACCTACACCCCCTATGAGGGGAAGAAGGGCAAGGATTCCTTCACCTATGTGGCCATCGACGCCAAGGGCAACACCTCCAAGCCGGCCACGGTGAAAATCGTCATCCAGAAGCAGGCCGCCAGCGTCAGCTATTCCGACCTGGCCGGCGATCCCGCCCATTACGCCGCCCTGCGGCTGGCGGAGGCGGGGGTGTACACCGGCCGCAGGGTGGGGGACCTGTACTGCTTCGACCCGGAGGAGAGCTTCACCCGGGAGGAGTTCCTGGCCATGGCCATGACCGCCGCGGGCAGGGAGCCCCTGTCCAACGTGACCCTCACCGGGTTCTATGACGACACGGACATCTCCGCCTGGGCAAAGGGCTATGTGTCCGCCGCCCTGGTGTCCGGGGCGGTGGAGGGCAGCCCCAATGAGGCGGGCCAGACCGTGTTCGCCCCCGACAGCCCCGTCACCCAGGCGGAGGCCGCCGTCATCATCGACCGGCTGCTGGCCATCGGGGACGTGGCCGGTACGGCCTCCGCCTTCTCCGCCGAGACCGCCCCCGCCTGGGCCTATCAGGCGGTGGTGAACATGGAGGCGGTGTCCGTTTTAAGCAGCAGCGCCGACCTGTCCAAGCCCCTCACCCGGGCGCAGGCGGCGGAGATGCTGTCCGCCATGCTGGATGTGCTGGACAGCCGGGAGGGCGGCGGCCTCTTCCGCTGAGTTCAAAAAACCCGGCCGGAGATGATCCTCCGGCCGGGTTTGCTTTAGTCCGCGGAAAGGGCGGCGCCTGTCTCATAGGGCTCGCCCCCGTCCAGGGGGTACGCCATGCCCTCGAACACCACCGCCTCCAGCCGGGACAGGTCCTGGACGGCGGCAAAGCTGTAGCTCCTGGTGTAGTCCCACGCCTCGCCCGCAGTGCCGCGGCCGGACCCGTGGCCATCTCCGCCCAGCAGAGACTCCACCTCGCTGACCGTGCCGTCCTCCCACAGGAAGTACAGCACGGGGAAGAGATCGGTGTTCTCGGTGGTGTACTCCGCCTCCAGGGTCAGGGGGGATAGGGTCAGCCGGTTCAGCGTCACAGTTCCCTGGGCGGGGCTGGCCGCATGGCTGTCGGTGCGGCCCAGGCCCTCCGCGCCGATGGTCAGCTTTAGGCCGGATACGGGCCGGTAGGAGAAGCTCAGCCATTTGCCCTCGTCCATCAGGTTGAGCCGTACGGCGGCGGTGGCAATCCATTTGCGGCTGGTGGCCACCGCCAGGCAGATGGTGCGGGACTCCGGGTCCATCTCGCCGTCGCCGATGCCCAGGCTGCCGTGGAAGCGGAAGGAGAACAGGTCGTAAAAGCTCTCCGCCATCTGCGCTTGCAGCGCCTCCCAGGCCTCGTCGCTGTGGGCCTCTACGGTAAAGGTGTAAAACAGGGTGCTGCTGTCCGCCACGGTGCTGGTGAGGGTGAGGGTGTAGTTATCGTCGCGCACCGACACGGGCTGGAAGTCCATCAGCTCCTCCCAGGGGGCGGCGTCCCCCTGGAAAAAGGCGGTGAGCACGTTGTACGTGGGCGGGGCCAGCACCCCGATGCCCGCCGCGGCCCCGGTGAGCAGGGCCAGGGCGGCGGCGCACACCGCCGCCAGCCGCAGGGTCCGCCAGGGATGGAAGGCCCGGGGCTTTTTGTCCAGAGCGGCGTCTACCAGCCGGCGGACGCGTTTGTGATTGGGCTGGGGGCAGGGCCCGCCCTCCGGCGAGACTTCATCCCACAGCGATTGCAGCCGGTTTTTCACGGCGTCTCCACTCCTTCTTGTAGCGCGGCCTTGAGGGCCTTCCGGCCCCGGAACAGCCGCTGCTTGGCGGCGGTCTGGCTCAGGTCCAGCTCCGCCGCGATGGTTTTCAGCTTGTCCCCCTCGTAATAGTAGCGGACGAAGAGGGTTCGGTCCGGCTCCCCCAGGCCGTCCACCGCCGCCCACAGCCGGGCGGACTGGTCCCGCTGCTGGGCCAGCTCCTCGGGGCCGGGGGAGGGGTCGGGGGCGCTGTCAGGGATGGGGGCGCTGGGGCGGGCGCGGCGGAGCCAGTCCACGGCCTTGTTCCGGGCCACCGCCGCCAGCCAGGGCCGCAGGCCCTGGTCCGGGTCCAGCTCCCCGGCGTGGGCCCACAGGGCCACGAACACGTCGGCGCACAGCTCCTCCACGTCCTCCCGGCAGGCCCGGCCCGCCAGGGCCCGGAGGATCACCGCGCTGACGTAGGGGGTAAACCGCGCCACCGCCTGGTCCAGGGCGCTCCGGCTGTTTTTGTTCAGTTTGCGGGCCAGCGTTCTCTCGTCCATGACGGCGTCCTCCATGAAACCTCTGTACAGGTGCTTCTGTCCGTATATACGGGGGAAACGGGGGAACGGTTACGGGAAACGGAAAAATTTCAAAAAACGGAGCGCAAGGCCGCCGCCCTGCGCTCTGTTTGCCGGTTCTAGGGTTTGGGGCCGTAGCTGAGGCCCGCGGGGTAGAAGAAGTTCACCTTTTTGTCCGACAGGCCGATGCGCAGCTCCCGGCTCCGCACCGGCTCGCCGTCCACCACCGCCACCAGCTCCTCCCGGGTCTTGCTCCGAACGGTGACGGGGAAGCCCTGCCGGTACCAGATCAGGTCGGGGTAGCTGCGGTACTTGCCGCTGCCGTACTGCCGCAGCAGCCGGAAAAAGGTGAGGCGGCTCACCTTGCGCACCACCAGCACCTCCAGCAGGCCGTCGTCGGGCATATTGTCCCCCACGGGCATGAAGCCGCCGCCGTAGTACCGGCCGCTGCACACGCACACCAGGGCGGTCTCGCCGTCGAAATGGAGGTCGCCGCAGTCCACCACCGTGGGCACGCCGATGCCCTTGACCAGCACGTTGGCCACGGCGGAGATGGCGTAGGCCCCGATGCCGGACACCAGGGGGAAGCTGTTGTACCGGTCCTTATCCACGGCGATCCGGGCGTCCAGTCCGGTGCACACGATATCGATGCCCAGCCGGCCGTTGCAGTCGATGAGGTCCATGGGGGCCTGGGGCCCCTCCGCCAGGGCCCTCAGGTCGGTGAACCGGGCCTTGTTCTCCCTGCCGAAAATTTTCAGGAAGTCGTTGCCCGTGCCGGTGGGCACGTTGGTGACGGCGGCGTTGGCGAAGCCCGCCGCGCCGTTGACCGCGTCGTTGAGGGTGCCGTCCCCGCCGCAGGCGTAGACGCGCACGTCCTCCCCTGACTCCGCCGCCCCGCGGGCGGCGCGGCGGGCGTCCCCCGCCTTCTCGGTGAACACGATCTCATGGGGGAGCTCCAGGGCCTGGATGCGGTCCACCAGGGCCCGGGTGCTCCGCTTTTTACCCGCCGAGGGGTTGATGATGAAGATGTGTTTCATCGTCCTCACAAACTCCATTCCGCTCCGCCCGCCTTGCGGCGGGCATCCGCTCCATTTCGTTGCTCGTCCTCTCCAAAGCGGACCCACTCCGCTGGGCTCCGCTTTGGGGCGCGGCTTCTCCGCGCTGGAAGAGCGGCCTACCGATACATAAACAGGTCGCATTTTATCATGCCGTTATAGAGCTTCCGCTTTTTATTGGCGGGCCGTCCGAAGGCCCGCTCAAACTCGGTGTGGGAGCTCAATACGTCCACTTCCCAGCCTGGGGGCAGCGCCCGGGCCGCACGCCCGAAGGCGCGGTACAGGTCCTCTGCCTCTGCTTTCTCCAGCAGCCGCTCGCCGTAGGGCGGGTTGGCCACCACCCGGCCCCGGGGCTCGTCCCGGTGGAACTTGGCCGCGTCGGCCACGTCAAAGCGCACCGTGTCCTCCACCCCGGCCAGTTCCGCGTTGTGCCGGGACAGCTCCACGGCGGCGGGGTCGATGTCCCCGCCCCAGATGTCGTAGGAGCCGCGGAACTCCTGGTCCATGGCCTCCTCAGCGGCGTCCATCCACAGCCGGGAGGGGAGCCAGCCCCACCGCTGGGCGGCGAAGGAGCGGTTGAGCCCCGGGGCCCGGTTCTTGGCGATAAGGGCCGCCTCAATGGGGATGGTGCCCGAGCCGCAGAAGGGGTCGCAGAAGGGGTCCTGACCCTTATACCGGGACAGGGACACCAGCGCTGCCGCCAGGGTCTCCCGGAGGGGTGCGCCCATGTTCTGGGCCCGGTAGCCCCGCTTGTACAGGCTGTCCCCGGAGGTGTCCAGCATGAGCGTCACGGTATCCTTAAAAATGGAAAACTGCACCTGGTATAAGGTTCCCGTCTCGGGCAGAATGTCCAAACCATACGCCGACCCCAACCTTTTGCACAGCGCCTTTTTCAGGATGGACTGGCAGGCGGGCACCGAGTGGAGCTGGGAGCTCACCGAGTAGCCCTTCACCGGGAAGCGGCCCTCCCGGGGGATGAAGTCCTCCCAGGGCAGGGCGGCGCAGCCCTGGAACAGCTCCTCGAAGGAGCGGGCCCGGAAGCTGCCCAGGGACAGCAGCACGCGGGCCCCGCAGCGCAGGTTCAGGTTGAGCCGGGGGACGTCGGCCAGGGAGCCCCGGCACAGCACCCGGGCGTTTTCCGCCCGGACCTGGTCCAGCCCCAGCCGCTTCAGCTCATAGACCACGGTGGATTCCACGCCCATCAGGGCGGGTATGACAAACTGCAATGTTTTTTCCATAGCATACTCCGAAAAATGTTTTGAAAAGCTTTGGCTTGGCTTTCGACGGCCCCAGCCCGCCGGGCGGAGGCGCCGGATAACGGGGAAAAATTTTTTTAAAAAAACCCTTGACTTTACATTTGATGGAAGGTGTAGTATCATGTCACAGGGAGGGGAAGCGGTTTACAAAACATAGTATAATGTAAAATGGAAGCGCTGGCAACAATAATATGAGCGCGGCGCGAAAATCTTCTTTTCCCCGGACCCGAGTTGTGGTACAATGGATTGGAAGCGAGAAAGGAGTGCAGCGTATGCCCTTTGATTCTTTGATGCAGATTATATGGCTGGTTCTGCTGGTGGTGTTTGCCGCCAGCGAGGCCGCCACCGTGGGGCTCACCTCCATCTGGTTTGCCGCCGGGTCGCTGGCAGCCCTCATCGCCGCCCTGCTGGGCGGGCCGCTGTGGGTTCAGCTTACCCTGTTCTTCGCGGTGAGCCTGCTGTGCCTGGCGGCGGTGCGGCCCCTGGCCAAACGGCTCCTGAACAGCAGGGTGGAGCCCACCAACGCCGACCGGGTCATCGGGGCGGAGGCCCAGGTCACCGAGGACGTGGACAACATCCACGGCAAGGGGGCCGTGGTCATCCGGGGGATCACCTGGTCCGCCCGGAGCCAGGACGGCGGGCCCATCCCCGCGGGCGCCATGGTCCGGGTGCTGCGCATCGAGGGGGTCAAGGTGTTTGTGGAGCCCCTGTCCGCGCCGGTTCCCACGGGGGAGCCCAAGGCGTGGTGAAGAGGAAGCGGACTTTCAGAAAAAGAGATTTATTTTAAGGAGGAAATGATATGAAAACATTCGCACTGGCCGGAGCCATTGAGATGAGCGCCATTATTGCCCCCATCATCGGCCTGCTGGTCATCGTCATCGCCCTGGGCATTCTGGCCTCCAACATCAAGGTGGTCCAGCAGTCCAAGGCCGTGGTCATCGAGCGGCTGGGCGCCTTCCGCACCGTGTGGGGCGTGGGCCTGCACCTGAAGGTCCCCTTCATCGAGCGGGTGGCCAAGACCGTCTCCCTCAAGGAGCAGGTGGTGGACTTCGACCCCCAGCCTGTCATCACCAAGGATAACGTCACCATGCAGATCGACACCGTGCTCTACTTCCAGATCACCGACCCCAAGCTGTATACCTACGGCGTGGAGCACCCCATGAGCGCCATTGAGAACCTCACCGCCACCACCCTGCGCAACATCATCGGCGATTTGGAGCTGGACCAGTCCCTCACCAGCCGGGACCACATCAACACCCAGATGCGGGCCATCCTGGATGAGGCCACCGACCCCTGGGGCATCAAGGTCAACCGCGTGGAGCTGAAGAACATCATGCCGCCCCGGGACATTCAGGAGTCCATGGAGAAGCAGATGCGGGCGGAGCGCGAGCGCCGCGAGGCCATCCTCCAGGCCGAGGGCCAAAAGCAGTCCCAGATTCTGGTGGCCGAGGGCGAGAAGCAGTCCGCCATCCTCCGGGCCGACGCCGCCAAGCAGGCCAAGATCATGGAGGCCGAGGCGGAAAAGACCGCCAAGATCCTGGCCGCGGAGGCCGAGTCCGAGGCCATCATGAAGGTGCAGCAGGCCACCGCCGACGCCATCAGGCTCATCAACGCGGCCGCCCCCGGCGACGGCGTCATCAAGATCCGGGCGCTGGAGGCTTTCGCCAAGGCCGCCGACGGCCGGGCCACCAAGATCATCATCCCCAGCGAGCTCCAGGGGCTGGCGGGGCTGTGCGCCAGCGCCAAGAGCGTGTTCGACACCGTGGAGCCCAACCCGCCCAAGAAGTAAGCCGTGTACCAGTACAAATACGTCTCGGTAGAGCGGGAGGGCTGGATCTTCGCCGGGTTCCAGAGCTACCGGGAGGTCATCGACCGGGAGGCCGCCCAGGGCTGGCGGTTTGTGAGCTGGATGCCCCTGGATGTCACCAGCGGCGCGATGACGCGCATCGACCTGATTTTCGAGCGGGAAGTATGAACGGAGGAGCGGCCCCGCCGGGGCCGCTCCTTTTCTTAGGACCTGTATTCACAGCCAAAACCGGCGGATGGGCGAGGGATTTTCCCGCCAGATGAGGCAAATTTTTGCGGGTATACTTGTATGTATGGCAAGAAAATTGAACGAAGTATGGCGGAAAAAGACCCGCTCAGACGACGGATTGAGGTTGTGAATGCAGGTTCTTAAGATCAGCTTGAAGGAGGCATTGTAACGGTGAAAAGCATCAAACCGGGCCGGGGCCCCTCCGGCCTGAATTTTGTGGGCACAATCGGAGCCATTGCCTTTGGCGTGCTCTGGACCATTTGCGCCTTCGCCATGACGGCCGACGGCGGGTTCGGCTTCATTGGCGCGATTTTCCCCCTGTTCGGCGTGATATTTGTGGTTGTGGGCATTGTACAGGCGGTTTACCACTACCAAAACGCCACCGGCAAGGACCGCTACTCCGCCTTCGATATCACCGAGGACGGGGAGGAGGGCGACCCGGGCCGGCGGTGGGTAAAGGGCGCGGAGCCCTGGGACCAGCCCGGCCAGTCCCAGCCCCCGAAGGGCGGCGCGAGGTTCTGCCCCTACTGCGGGGCGAAGCTCCAGGGGGATTTCCGCTTTTGCCCCAAGTGCGGGCGGGAGCTTCCGTCTTGAATACCGCTCCAGCTTGTCGAAACAGTCTGCCTCCGGGCAGGCTGTTTCTTTATTGCGTTCACGTGGGTTGTTCCCGCCGCGGCCTGAAGACCCAATGCTGATTTCGGCGTTTTACACAAAAATGATATGGAAATTTTGCGGAACTGTCAGCTTGAAAATGATATATTAACATATTAAAATATCAAACAAGAGGGCGGAGACGCCTGCGGCCGCCACCGGCGGTTCCCGCCAACCAGCCGCCGGAGGCCGTGCGCGCAGGCTGCCCGCCCAAATCGTGACTAGGAGGAGACAGCTATGAGAATCAAACAGTTTCTGGCCGGTGCGCTGTGCGCCGTCCTTCTCTGCTCCTTGGCCGCCTGCGGCGGGCCTGGAGGCACCGGGGAGGTCAACGCCGACGGCGAAAAGGTGTTCCACCTCCGGCTGGCCCACGGCCTGGCGGAGGACCACGCGGTCCACATCGCCATGACCGCCTGGGCCGAGGCGGTGGAGGCCAAGTCCAACGGCTCCATCACCATCCAGATCTTCCCCAATGGCACCCTGGGCAGCGAGACGGACAACATCACCATCATGCGGGCCGGCGGCCTGGATATGACCAAGGTGTCCGCCGCCACCATGGGCAACTTCAAAAACGAGTGGAACGCCCTGTCCGTCCCCTATGTGTTCAACGACAAGGACCACTACTACAGCGTCATGGACGGGGAAATTGCCCAGGATATGTATATGCTCACCGAGGATGTGGGCTTCATCGGCCTGACCTGGCTGGACTCCGGTTCCCGCTCGTTCTACACCGCCAAGACCCCCGTCCGCACCCCCGCGGACCTGAAAGGGCTGAAGATCCGCACCATGGACTCCCAGATGGCCATTGACATGATGAACGCCCTGGGCGGCTCCGCCACGGTCATGGGTTACAGCGAGATCTACACCGGTATGCAGGCGGGCAATATCGACGGCGCGGAGAACAACGTCACCGCCCTGCGGGACCACAGCGACGTGGCCCAGTACTACTGCTTCGACGAGCATACCCGCATCCCCGACATTATCGTCATCTCCACCGCGGCATGGAACGCCATGTCCGACAACCAGCGGCAGATCATGCGGGAGACCGCCGCTGAGATGACCGACCAGTACAAGCAGGCCTGGGCTGACTTCGAGAACGAGGTGCTGGATATGGCCCAGAAGAACAACGTGGAGCTGATCCGTGACGTGGATATGGCCGCCTTCCAGGAGGCCTGCCAGCCCATCTACTCCAAGCTCCAGTCCGACGACCCGGCGGTGTACTCCTTTGTGGAGCGCATCCAGAACGCGGGCTAGTTCTTTTTCTTGAAAGAAAAAGAACCAAAAAGAACTTTAGCTCGCTTCTTGAAGTCCTGTTAAGACATAAGGAGATGACATTGTGAAGAAATTTGAGAAAATTTTGGACGCGGCCATGCGCTTCCTGATGGCCCTGTTCATGCTGGCCCTGCTGCTGGGCGGCACCTGGCAGATCGCAACCAAGCTGGCCGGCCACCCCTCCACCGTCACCGACGAGTTTTTGCGCTTTGTGCTGATCTGGGCCTCCCTCATCGGCTCCGCCTACTGTTTCTACCGGGACGAGCACCTCTCCCTGGACCTGGTCAAGGACCGGGTGAAGGGCCCCGCCGCCGTTGTGCTGGCTGTGTTCATTGAGGTTATGGTGCTGTTCTTTGTCTGCTTTGTCTTTGTGTTCGGCGGCTTCCGGCTGGCCATGTATGCCATCAACAACTCCCCCGTCATGCACCTGTCCTACCACTTCCTGTACGCCATCCTGCCCCTGTCCGGCGTGTTTATCGTCATCGCCAGGATCTTGAAGTATATCCAGTATTTCACTGAGAAAAAAGGAGGGGACGCATAATGCTGCTCACTGTTTTGGTCCTGTTCGGGTCCTTCTTCGTCATGCTGATGGCGGGTGTGCCCATCTCCGCCGGCATCGGCATCGCCTCCATCATCACCGCCCTGGCCAGCGGCATCCCCGCCGACACCCTGGCCGTGGTGGCCTCCCTGCGCTGCTTCTCCGGTCTGGACTCCTTCTCCCTGCTGGCCCTGCCCTTCTTCTCCCTGGGCGGCAACATCATGAACAAGGGCGGCATCGCCCGGCGGCTGGTCCGCCTGGCCCGGATGCTGGTGGGCTGGGTCCCCGGCTACCTGGCCACCACCAACGTGCTGGCCAATATGTTCTTCGGCGCGGTGTCCGGCTCCTCCGTGGCCGCCACCTCCGCCATGGGCTCCATCATGAGCCCCCTGGAGCTGGACGAGGGCTATGACCCCAACTACTCCGCTGCCGTCAACATCTGCTCCGCCCCCACCGGCATCCTGATCCCGCCCAGCGGCCCCCTGATCCTCTTCTCCATCACCGCGGGCGGCGTGTCCGTGGCGGCCCTGTTCATGGGCGGCTACCTCACCGGCGCCATCCTGGGCATTGCCGTGGCGGCCCTGGCCATCTTCCTGGCGGTCAAGAAGGGCTATAAGAAGTCCGAGGTCAAGGAGACCGACCCCGCCTGGAAGGTGTGGGTGGACGCCATCCCCTCCCTGCTGGCCGTCATCATCGTCATGGGCGGCATCCTGGGCGGCTTCTTCACCGCCACCGAGGCCGGCGTGGTTATGTGCCTGTACTGCGGCCTGCTGGCGGTGATCTACCGGGAGATGACCTTCAAGACCTTCTACGACCTGCTGGCGGACACCATGAAGAGCTCCGCCACCATCCTGTTCCTGATCGCGGCCTCCTCCATCATGTCCTTCGTCATGTCCTACACCGGCATCCCCGCCGCCATCAGCCAGGGCCTGATGAGCATCTCCGACAACCGCTATGTGCTGCTGCTCATCATGAACCTGTTCCTGCTGGTGATGGGTATGTTCCTGGACCTGACCCCCGCCGTGCTCATCTTCACCCCCATCTTCCTGCCCATCGCCCGGAGCATCGGCATGAGCGACGTCCATTTCGGCCTCATGCTCATCATGAACCTGGGCATCGGCTCCGTCACCCCGCCGGTGGGCTCCTGCCTGTTCGTGGGCTGCGGCGTGGGCAACGTGAAGATCGAGGGCGTCACCAAGTACATCGTTCCCATCTTTGCCTCCATGGTGGTGGCCCTGTTCCTGGTCACATTCATCCCCGCCATCCCGCTGATCATCCCCTACCTGTGCAACCTGGTGCCCTCCTTCTGGTGGGGCTGATCCCCCCTCTTTCTTGACGCGCCCCAAGGCCCTCAGCTCCCGTGCTGGGGGCCTTGGGCAAAGCGCGCCCCCATTTTATTTTTGACAGGAGTGATACCCCATGAAAATCTGTTCCGCCGTCACCGGACTGGAGCGCCTGGACGGCGCGTTCCTGCTGCACACCAACTGCGCCGACATCAAGCTGTACTTTGTCACCGACGAGATCATCCGGGTCCGCGCCTCCTTCGACAAGGAGCTGGCGGAGGAGTCCTACGTGCTGGCCGCCACCGCCTGGGAGGACCGGCTGGATCCCCTGTTTGAGAAGGAGCGCACCCGCCTCCAGCCCGTCCGGCCCAGCCTCACCGAGGGGGAGAAGACCCTGACGTTCGACACCGGGAAGCTCCGCCTGGAGGTGGACCGGGACCCCATCTCCTTCCGGCTCTACGACCATGAGGGGGCCCTGCTCTATGAGGACCTGGCCGGGAATCCCTTCGTGCTGGACGCCAACAGCCGCGTCACCCACTACAGCCGGATGGAGGAGGACGACTGCTTCTACGGCTTCGGCGAGAAGGCGGGCCTGCTGAACAAAAACAAGGAGTTCCTCCGCCAGCGGGCCACCGACGCCATGGGCTACGACGCGGAGAAAATGGACACCCTGTACAAGCACATCCCCTTCTATATCCGCCTGAGCCGGGCCACCCGGAAGGCGGTGGGCCTGTTCTACCACAATTTCTACGAGTCCGTGTTCAACATGGGCCGGGAGAAGAGCAATTACTGGCCCCGGTACACCTACTGGCAGGCGGACGGCGGCGACATCGACCTGTTCCTGCTGGGTGGGAACACCCTGGCCCGGATTGTGGACAATTACACCCTGCTCACCGGCCGCCCCGCCCTGCTGCCCAAGCGGGCCCTGGGCTACCAGGGCTCCTCCATGTACTACCCCGAGCTGGAGAAGGACAGCGACGACGCGGTGCTGGAGTTCATCGACACCATCAAGGAGGAGGGCTTCCCCATCGACGGGTTCCACCTGTCCTCCGGCTACACCAGCTATCAGAACAAGCGGTGCGTGTTCACCTGGAACACCACCCGGTTCAAGGACCCCAGGGCTTACTTCGCCGCCATGAACGCCAAGGGCGCCCAGAACGTGCCCAACGTGAAGCCCGGCATCCTGCTGATGCACCCCTGGTTCCAAGAGTTCCAGGACAAGGGCGTGTTCGTGAAGGACTCGGACAGCGAGGGCTTTGCCGTGGGCAAGTGGTGGGGCGGCGACGGCGCCTTCTGGGACTACACCAAGCCCGAGGCCCGGGCGGCGTGGAAGCAGTACCTCACCGAAAACGTCATCGACGTGGGCACCAACTCCATCTGGAACGACAACTGCGAGTACGACAGCCTGCTGGACAAGGACAGCCGGTGCGACTTTGACGGCAAGGGCGGGACCATCGGCCAGCTGAAGCCCCTCATGTGCACCATCATGTGCAAGATCGGCGGCGACGCGGTGGTGGAGCACGACCCCAACGCCCGGCCCTACGTGGTGTGCCGCAGCGGTTCGGCGGGCATCCAGCAGTACGCCCAGAACTGGTGCGGCGACAACTACACCAGCTGGAAGTCCCTGAAGTACAACATCCCCATCATCACCGGCATGGGCCTGTCCGGCCAGCCCAACGAGGGCGCGGACATCGGCGGCTTCGCCGGCCCCGCCCCCGACGAGGAGCTGTTCGTCCGCTGGGTGCAGAACGGCGTGTTCCAGCCCCGGTTCTCCATCCACTCCGCCAGCAACGACAACACCGTCACCGAGCCCTGGATGTACCGCAACTCCGCCGGGCTCATCCGGGACGCCATCCTGCTGCGCTACCGGCTGGCCCCCTACCTGTACTCCGCCGAGTACGAGGCCCATCAGACCGGCGCGCCCATCATGCGGGCCCTGGTGTACGAGTTCCAGGACGACCCAGGCGTGTACGACGAGAGCTTCGAGTTCCTCTTCGGCCGGGACATCCTGGTGGCCAGCGTCATCGAGCCGGGGGCCAAAACCCGGAGGGTCTACCTCCCCGCCGGGTGCAAGTGGTACGACTGGAACGACAGCTTCAAGTGCTATGAGGGCGGCCAGACCATTGAGGTGCCCGTCACCATGTCCACCATCCCCATGTTCCTCCGGGAGGGGGCCGTCATCCCCATGGCCGTCAACCAGCTGATGAGCATGGAGCGGGACCACGCCACCGGGCTGCGCCTCACCCTGATCCCCGGCCAGGACCGCACCTACGTCCTCTACGACGACGACGGCGTGTCCAACGACTTCCAGAAGGGCGTGTACCGCAAGACCGCCATCCATATGTCGGGCGCCGACGTGGTGACGGTGGACTTCACCTCCGAGGGGTCCTACACCGACTTCGTGCAGGACGTGATGGTGGAGATGGTCCGCAAGGACCGCAGCCCCTTCTGGGTGGCTCTGGACGGCGAGAAGCTGGAGCACTTCCTCAACCGCCGGAAGTTTGACGCCGCGGAAAAGGGCTGGTACTACAGCCAGACGGAAAAGGCCGTGCTGGTGAAGTACCCCAACCCCCGCCGGGACATCGCCCGCGGCATTTCCGATATCGGCCACGCCCAGCAGGACAAGGCCCCCGCCGGCAAGTCCAAGGTCACGCTGACGGTGTCCTTCGAGGACTTCGACCTGATTGGAATGTAAGGAGAGCGCACATGATTCTGAAAAGCTTTCAGTCCCTGGAAAAGACCGAAAACGGCTGGCTGATCCACGGCGACTGCGCCGACGTGATGGTGGTGTTCCTCAGCGACGACGTGATCCGGCTGCGGACCTCCTTCACCCGGCAGTTTCCCGAGGCGTCCTACGCCCTGGTGACCACCGCCTGGGAGGACCGGCTGGACCCGCTGTTTGCCGGAGAGCGCACCCGGATCACCGCCCTGGACGCGCCCTGCGAGGAGACAGACAAAACCCTGGCCTTTTCCACCGGCACTCTGCGGCTGGTGCTGAACAAGCGGCCCTTCGCCTTCTCCCTGTACACCGCCGGGGGCCGGTGCATCTACCGGGACCTGCCCGAGCGGGCCTTTGAGGTGGACCAGCTGGGCCGCCTCAGCCACTACTCCTGCCTGGACCGAAAGGGCGACCACTTTTACGGCTTCGGGGAAAAGACCGGCCACCTGGACAAGAAGTACCGCCGCCTGCGCATGAGCCCCAAGGACGCCATCGGCCACGACCCGGAAAACGGGGACCCCATGTACAAGCACATCCCCTTCTATATCCGGGTCAACGAGGGGGACCTCCACGCCCTGGGGCTGTTCTACCACAATTCCCACGACTGCGTGTTCGACCTGGGCCAGGAGATCAGCGGCTATTGGGAGTCCTACTGCTACTGGCAGGCGGACGGCGGCGACATCGACCTGTTTCTGATTAACGGCCCCCGGGCGGCGGACGTGATTGACCGCTACACCTGGCTGACGGGCCGCACCGCCCTGCCCACCAAGCAGTCCCTGGGCTTCTGCGCTTCCACCATGTACTACGCCGAGCTGGAGCAGGACTGCGACCAGGAGATCTACAAGGTCATCGACAAGCACCTCCAGGAGAAGCTGTGGATCGACAACTTCTGGCTGGCCTCCGGCTACTCCTCCGGGGAGGAGGACGGCCTGCGGTACACCTTCAACTGGAACCATAAGCGCTTCCCCGACCCGGAGAAGTTCTTTGAGACCATGAACGCCAAGGGCATCAACGTGATCCCCAATTTGAAGCCCGGCGTGCTGAAAAACCACCCCTATGCCAAATATTACGAGGACCGGGGCGCGTTCATCAGGACCGCCGACGGCCGGGAGGACTACTACGGCCGCTGGTGGGGCGGCGAGGGCCGGTTCATCGACTTCACCGGCCCCGCGGGCCGGGACGCCTGGAAGAAGCTGCTCAAGGAGAACATCCTGGCCAAGGGCTGCACCACCGTCTGGAACGACAACTGCGAGATGGACGGGGTGGAGGACCGGGACGCCCGGTGCGACTACGAGGGCGGCGGGGGCACCATGGCGGAGCTGAAGATCATCCACTCCAACATGATGGCCTACGTGGGCTGGAAGGCCCTGGAGGAGATGTACCCCAACCAGCGGCCCTACGTCATCAACCGGGCGGGGTACGCCGGGATTCAGCGGTACGCCCAGGTGTGGGGGGGCGACAACCTCACCGATTGGAAAACGGTGAAGTTCAACCTGGCCACCATCATGGGCATGGGCCTGTCCGGCTGCGCCAACATGGGCTGCGACATCGGCGGCTTCGCCGGGGGCGCCCCCGAGGGGGAGCTGCTGCTGCGCTGGATTCAGAGCGGCGTGTTCCAGCCCCGGTTTACCATCAACTCCGCCAACAACGACAACACCGTCACCCAGCCCTGGATGTACGAGGAGCTGCTGCCCCAGGTCCGGGCGGCCTACGCCCTGCGCTACCGGCTGCTGCCCTACCTGTACTCCCTGATGTACCAGGCCAGCCGGACGGGTATGCCCGTCATGCGGCCCCTGTTCCTGGAGTTCCCCGGCGACGTGGAGTGCTACCGGGACGAGAACCTGGCCTTTATGTTCGGCCCGTCCCTGCTGGTGGCCAACGTGGTGGAGAAGGGGGCCAAAGCGCGTACCCTGTACCTGCCCGCCGGGGCCAAGTGGTATGACATAAACGATTTCATGCGGGAGTACGAGGGCGGCCAGACCATCACCGTGCCCGTGACCCTGGACACCATCCCCATGTTCCTGCGGGGGGGCGGAATCCTGCCCACCAGCGGGGACGTGACCCACATCCAGTCGGACACCATGCGCCAGCTGGACCTGCTCATCGCGCCCGACGCCTGGAGCGACTTCGTGTTCTATGACGACGACGGCCGCACCCAGGACTACAAAAACGGCGCATACGCCAAGACCACCATCTCGGTGCGGTTCGCCGCCCCCCACGCGGAGCGCAAGATCATCTCCTTCCACAAGGAGGGCGGCTGGCCCGGCACGGTGGAGCGGCTGACGCTGAAGGTGGTCAGCAAGAGCAAGGGGGCCTACTGGGTCACGGTGGACGGGGAGCGGATTCCCCGCTTCCTGGTCCGGGACAACTGGGAGGAGGCGGAAGCCGGCTGGTATTACAACCTGTCCGACCGCACCGTATGGGTTAAATGCCCCAAGCCCGCCAAGGACGACTTCGACATTGTGGTGTCCACGGAAAAATTTGACCTCATCGGCATGGCCGACGAGGTGTGAGGCGCCCGCGGGAAAAAACAGTTCCAATAAATGATGTGAGGTGACAAGCTATGCCGATGCAGATGGGGTTTCGGTGGTATGGCGAGGGGAACGACAGCATCTCCCTGGCCGATATCAAGCAGATTCCCGGCGTGAGCACCATCGTCTGGGCCCTGCACAACAAGCAGCCCGGCGAGGTGTGGGAAAAGGAGGAGATCGCCGCCGTCCAGAAGCAGCTGGAGCCCTACGGCTTCAACATGGACGTGGTGGAGTCGGTGAACGTCCACGACGACATCAAGACCGGCCTGCCCACCCGGGACCAGTACATCGAAAACTACAAGCGGACGATCAAAAACCTGGCCCCCTTTGGGGTGAAGGTGATCTGCTACAACTTCATGCCCGTGTTCGACTGGACCCGGACGGATTTGTTCCACCCCGTGGGAGACGGCTCTACGGCGCTGTACTACGAGGCGGCGAAAATCAAGCAGGACCCCAAGGAGATGGCGGACTACGTCATGTCCTTCACCAAAAAGTACCACATGACCTTCCCCGGCTGGGAGCCCGAGCGGATGGCCCGGCTGGACGAGCTGTTTGAGAAGTACAAACCCGTCACCAAGGAGAAGCTGTGGGACAACTTCAAGTACTTCCTGGAGGCCATCATGCCCACCTGCCATGAGTGCGGCATCAAGATGGCGGTGCACATGGACGACCCCCCCTGGGACATCTTCGGCCTGCCCCGGCTGCTCACCAGCGGCGAGGCGGTGGACCGCTTCCTCAGCATGGTGGACGACCCGTACAACTGCCTGACCCTTTGCTCCGGCAGCCTGAACGCGGACCCGAAGAACAACGTGGCGGACATCGTGCGCAAGCACTGCGACCGCATCGCCTTCGCCCACATCCGCAACGTGAAGCACTTCCCCAACGGGGACTTCTCCGAGGCGTCCCACCGGGACTGCGACGGCGACACCGGCATTCTGGACATTTTGAGAGCCTACCACGACTGCGGCTATGAGGGCTACATCCGCCCGGACCACGGCCGGCACCTGTGGGGGGAGGGCCCCGGCACCTGCCGCCCGGGCTACGGGCTGTATGACCGGGCCCTGGGCATCATGTATATGCTGGGGGCCTGGGACCTGATGGACAAGGAGGCGGCGGGCAGATGAAGCTCACGGATATTTTGAAGGGCGCCCCCGACCCCGAGGCCTGGGAGGGCTATCAGCTGCCCCGGTTTGACCTCCGGGCCGTCCGGGCCAAAACCCATGACCAGCCCACCTGGCTCCACTTCGGGGCGGGCAACATCTTCCGGGCCTTCCCCGCGGCGGTTCTCCAGGACGCGCTGGACCAGGGGGCGTACGACCGGGGCGTTATCGTGGCCGAGGGCTTCGACTACGAGATCATTGACAAAGCCTACGCCCCCTACGACAACCTGAGCCTGCTGGTGGTGCTCCAGTCCGACGGCTCCATCCGAAAGAAGGTGGTGGCCTCCGTCACCGAGAGCCTGAAGGCCGACCCCCAGTTCGGGGCGGATTGGGCCCGGATGGAGGAGGTCATGACCGCCCCCTCCCTCCAGATGGTCAGCTTTACCATCACCGAGAAGGGGTACTCCGTCTCCCCAGCGGACCTGGAGCGGGGGCTGGCCCCCGCCCTCATCATGGGCAAGGTCACCGCCCTGCTGTACAAGCGCTATCAGGCCGGAGCCCTGCCGCTGACCCTCCAGAGCATGGACAACTGCTCCCACAACGGCGACAAGGTGAGGGAGGCCGTGCTGGCCTACGCCCAGGCCTGGAAGGAAGCCGGACTGGTGGATGGGGGCTTCCTGGCCTACCTCAGCGGCGGGGATCAGGTCACCTTCCCCTGGTCCATGATCGACAAGATCACCCCCCGGCCCGACGCCCTGGTACAGGGGATGCTGGAGAAGGACGGCTTTGAGGACCGGGAGGTCATCATCACGGACAAAAAGACCTACACCGCCCCCTTTGTCAACGCGGAGGAGACGGAGTACCTGGTGGTGGAGGACCGCTACGCCAACGGCCGGCCCCCGCTGGAGCTGGGCGGGGTGCTGTACACCGACCGGGCCACCGTGGACAAGGTAGAGCGGATGAAGGTGTGTACCTGCCTGAACCCCCTCCACACCGCCCTGGCCATCTACGGCTGCCTGCTGGGGTACACCCTCATCTCCGACGAGATGAAGGACGGTGACCTGCGGGGGCTGGTGACAAAGATGGGCTACCAGGAGGCCATGCCGGTGGTGGTGGACCCGGGGGTGCTCCAGCCCGCCGGCTTCATCGGCGCGGTGCTGAACAAGCGCCTGCCCAACCCCTTCATGCCCGACGCCCCCCAGCGCATCGCCACCGACACCTCCCAAAAGCTGCCCATCCGCTTTGGGGAGACCATCAAGGCCTACGGGGCCAAGGGGCTGGACAAGGATGGGCTGGTGCTCATCCCCCTGGTGCTGGCGGGCTACGCCCGGTATCTCAAGGGTGTGGACGACCAGGGGAATCCCTTCACCCCCTCCCCCGACCCCCTGCTGGACCAGCTCCAGCCCATGGTGGCCGGATTGGAGGTCAAGGCGGAGCCCCAGGACGTGAGCTGTCTCAGGGCCCTGTACAGCCGGAAGGACGTGTTCGCCGTAGACTTGTACGAGGCCGGCCTGGGGGAGCGGGTCGAGGCCATGGCCGCCGAGCTCTTCGCCGGGCCGGGGGCGGTGCGCCGCACCCTCCACAAGTATGTATCCGCGCGGTAGGGTACGAAAGCGGAAAAAGCGGCCTGCCCGGTGGGAAACCGGGCAGGCCGCTTGCGCGTCCATGGAAGGCCTGGGGGGTCAGGCGTGGTAGCAGCCCCCGCCGATAAACTCCCGCATCAGGGAGGTCTTGGGGATGTTGTCCGCCGGGATGGGCAGGAAGTAGTTCAAGAATTTCAGCAGGCGCTTGGCCTCGATGTACTCCTCGCTGTCCCGGGGGACGCCGAACAGCAGGGGCTGAACGTAGGGTTTCAGCAGGGACGTCTCGTAGATCAGGGCGGAGTTGAACACCATGTCCGCGCTGTCCTGGAAGGGGAAAATGTTGTTCTCCTCCCCCCGCCGGACGGAGGGCCACATCCTGATGGTGGACTGGGCGTTGTAGCCACGGGTCCGGGCGTCCCGCTCAATGCGGCGCAGGAGGCGGGCGTCGGTGGTGGGGATGCGGTTGTGGTCGTCGATGTTCAGCGTCGTGAGGCAGCTGATGTAGATCCTGTACTTGCTCTCCCTGGGCAGGGCCCGGGTAAACTCGTCGTTGAGGCAGTGGATGCCCTCAATGACCAGCACGTCCTCCGGCCCCAGGGTGAGGAAATTGCCGCTGTACTCCCGGGCGCCCCGCTTGAAATTGTAGATGGGCATATCCACGGTCTCGCCGTTGAGCAGCCGGACCATATCCGTGTTGAACTGTTCCACGTCCATGGCGCCCAAGCCCTCGAAGTCGGGGTTGCCGTGTTCATCCAGGGGCGTTTTGTCCCGGTCCACAAAATAGTTGTCGGTGGCGATGGCGTGGGGGCGCAGGCCGCAGGCCCGCAGCTGGGTGGACAGCCGGTGGGAGAAGGTGGTCTTGCCGGAGGAGGACGGTCCGGCGATCATGACGAAGCGGACCTCCCGGCGGGCGGCGATTTCGGCGGCGATGTCGCCGATTTTCTTTTCCATCATGGCCTCGTGGGCCAGGATCAGCGGCGTGGCGCCGCCCCTGGCGATGGCGGTGTTCAGCTCCGCCACGTTGGAGGCGTTCAGGGCCTCGGAGCGCAGGGTGGATTCGTAGAGCTCCCGGTACACCTTCCGGGAGGGCCGGAAGTCTCCCAAGCGGTTGGGGTCTTTCTGGGTGGGCAGGCGCAGAATGAAGCCGTTTTCAAACAGTTCCAGGCCGAAGCACCGAATATAGCCGGTATCCGGCGCCATGTAGCCATAGAAGTAGTCCACAAAGCCGTCCAGGGAATAGACGTTGACGTGGGAGTTAATGCGGAAGCTGAGAAGCTGGGCTTTGTGGACCAGTTTGGCCTGGTGGAACAGCTCCATGGCGTCGTCGGTGCTGATGGACCGCTTCTCGATGGGCAGGGCCAAGGCGGACAGCTCCCGCATTCTGGCCTCCACCCGGTCCAGCAGGGCCTGGTCCAGGGTAAAATTGCCCTGGGCGAGGAAAAACAGGGCGCTGCTGAGGGAGAACTTCACGGAGACGCGCTCCACGTTCTCCGGGCCCGCCACGTCGTAGAAAGCCTTCAGCATCAGGAACACCGCGCTGCGCTCATAGGTCTGGATGCCGGGCCGGTCCTGGGCGGTGACCATCTTCAGCGAGCAGTCCCGGTCCAGGGTCTTGTGGAGCTCGCACAGCCTTCCGCCCCGGTTGACCAGCAGAATGTCGCAGGGGTACCGGTCCTGAAAGTCCGCCGCTACGGCGCGGTAGGGCGTTCCCCGGGGATAGGCGTACTCCGCCCCGTCTACCGTGACCCGAACCATTTTCGTCTCCTCCATTTGGATGACCTCCTTTGTCTCTATCGTTACTCCGCCGGGCTTGTGCATATTCCTTTTACCGCCAGCGCCTGCGCGCCCTGGGGCCGCGATCCGCCGGTTTGCGGTGCGTTACTTATATCATACGATATCCCGCGGAAAAAAACAAGAGAGGGCGGGACAAAATCCACAAAAGCGGCGCATGGTTTCCCATGCGCCGCTGTGGAAAGTGCCGCCCGCGGCGGCTGGGCTTTTGCCCTCGCGCCGCTCCATCCGTGCTGCTCACGACGGCTCCGCGCTTCTCATTAAAACGCCGGCACCACCGCGTTCCCGTAGGTGTCCTTCATGAACTGCTTTACCTCGTCGGACTGTAGCGCCTTCACCAGAGACTGGATGGCGGCGTCGTTCTCCCGGCCCTCCTTCACCGCCAGCACGTTGACGTAGGGAGCGGCCGCGGCGGCGGCGTCCTCAAAGGCCAGGGCGTCGTCCTCGCTGAGGCCCGCGCCCAGGGCATAGTTGCCGTTGATGATGGCGATGTCCACATCCTGGAGGGTGGAGGTGAGCAGGTTGGCGGTGAGCTCCTGAATCTCGTAGTTGTGGGGGTTCTCCGCGATGTCGTCCTTGGTGGCGGCCAGGCCGGCCCCCTCCCGCAGCTTGATGAGCCCCTGGGCCTCCAGCAGCATCAGCGCCCGGGCCTCGTTGGTGCCGTCGTTGGGCACGGCGATGGACGCGCCGTCGGCCAGCCCGTCCAGGCTGGAGGTCTTGCCCGCGTAGATGGCGAAGGGCTCATAATGGACCTCGGCCACGCTGACCAGATGGGTGCCGTTCTCCTCGTTGAAGTTGTTCATGTAGGTGATGTGCTGGAAGTAGTTGGCGTCCAGGGAGCCGTCCTCCACGGCGGTGTTGGGCAGGATGTAGTCGTCGAACTCCTGGATCTGGAGGTCGATGCCCTCCTTGGCCAGCAGCCCCTTCACCACCTCCAGCACGGCGGCGTGGGGGGCGGGGGTGGCGCCCACCTTGAGCACAACGGCGTCCCCGCCGCCGGCGGGGCTGTTCTCAGGGTTCTGGCTGCCGGCGGCGGGGCCTCCGGCGCAGGCGGACAGGCTCAAAGCCAGGGCCAGGGTCAGGCCCAGCGCAAGAAACTTGCCGGTCTTTTTCATAATGTTCTTCTCCTTTTCCTTGATGGATGATCTATGTGAGCCGCATGGCGGACATCACCAAAAACAGGTGCGCGGGGTACAAAAAAACGCCCCTGACACTGCTGTCAAGGACGTGGGCCTGCGCCGACGTGGTACCACCTTGCTTCACCCGCCCCTCGCGGGGCCGGGCCTTACCGGGTACTGACATACCCTGGCGCTGTGACGGGCGCGCCCGGCGCGGCCTAAGGACCCTCTTGTCTCTCAGCCGCGCGGCTCCGAGGCCATGTTCGGCGGGGCCTTCCGTGCCCGTTTCCAGCTGCCCGGGCTCTCTGTGCCGTATCTCCCCGCGTACTCTCCTCATCATTGCCTTTCCACTATGCAATTTTGAATTTCTCAAGAACCGCCGCTGGAGCGACGTTCAATTTTTGATAGTTTAACGCACAAAAGCACTTTTGTCAATGGGGCAGTTTGTACAGATAAAGAAGGGACAAGGCGGCTCCGCCTTGTCCCTTCTTTACAAATATAAGCCCTCACATGGGACCCGGAGGGCCCATTCTGCGCTCCTGTTCTACCTGCGCCCGGCGCTTTTTCCGGGCGCCGCGCCCGGCTCCCCGGTCGGTGACCCGCTTGTCCACCCGCACCGCCAGGTGGGTGCCGATGGACTGGAAAATCTGTACCAGCACCACCAGCGCGATCACCGCCACATACAGCACAATGCGCATACCCCGGGTATGGCCCCGGTTCAGCGCCATATTGCCCAGCCCGCCGCCGCCGATGGCGCCGGACATGGCCCCGTAGCCCAGGATGGTGATGAACGCCGTGGTGAACCCGGTGAGCAGGGAGGGCAGGGACTCGGGGAGGACCACCTTCCAGATGATCTGGAAGGGGGTGCAGCCCATGGCCTGGGCGGCCTCCACGGTGCCCCGGTCCATCTCCCGCAGGGAGCCCTCCACCAGCCGGGCCACAAAGGGGAAGGCGGCGATGGTCAGGGGGACGATGGAGGCGTTGGTGCCGATGGAAGTGCCCACGATGACCCGGGCCAGGGGGAACACCACCACCATCAGGATGAGGAAGGGCACCGACCGCAGCAGGTTGATGACCACGTTGAGCGCCTTCATCAGGGGGGAGGGCAGGGGACGCACGCCGTCGGCCGCCCCCGCCACCAGAAGCACCCCCAGGGGCAGGCCGATGAGGTAGGCGAAGAGGGTGGCCAGCACGGTGGAATAGACCGTCTCCCAGGCGGCGAAGGCCAGGTTGTTCAGCAGATAGGGCACCTGCTCCGCAATGTCCTTCACCAGCTCGGGGTCGGTGATGTGGAAAAAGGAGATGATCCACTCAGCCATGGTAATCCCGCACCTCCTCCATGGTCACGTTGGGCTGGTTTTTGATGTACGCGGCGGCCTTGGCCGCCTCCGCCGGGTCCTCCGGCAGGCCCAGCAGCATGGTGCCGAAGGCCTGTCCGTTGACGTTGCGGGTGTCCGCCCCCAGTATGTTCACCTTCACGCCGCAGTCAATGGCCAGGGAGGCGATGAGGGGCTCGTAGGACGACCCGCCGTTGAAAGCGATGCGGATGACGTTGGCGGCGGGCAGCTGGTCGATGACCACCCCGTCGGGGTAGACCAGGCGGCGGCCCGCCTCGGTCCGGGGGTTGGAGAACACCTGCTCCACCGTGCCCGTCTCCATAACCCGGCCATGGTCCAGAATGGCCACGTGGGTGCAGATCTCCTCCACCACCGCCATCTCGTGGGTGATGACCACCACCGTGATGCCCAGCCGGCGGTTGATGTCCCGGATGAGCCGCAGGATGTCCCGGGTGGTCTTGGGGTCCAGGGCGGAGGTGGCCTCGTCGCACAGCAGGATCTTGGGGTCGCAGGCCAGGGAGCGGGCGATGGCCACCCGCTGCTTCTGCCCGCCGGACAGCTGGGCGGGGTAGGCGTCCGCCTTGTCGGGCAGGCCCACCACCTCCAGCAGCTCCCGGGCCCGCTTTTCCGCGTCCGCCCGCTTCACGTGGGCAATCTCCATGGGGAAGCAGATATTTTTCAGGCAGGTGCGCTGCATGAGCAGGTTGAACTGCTGGAAGATCATGCTGATGGACCGCCGCTGGGCGATGAGCTCCCGGGGGGGCATGGCGCACAGGTCGGCGCCGTCGATGAGCACCTGGCCGGAGGTGGGCCGCTCCAGCAGGTTGACGCAGCGCACCAGGGTGGACTTGCCCGCGCCGCTCATGCCCACGATGCCGTATACCTCGCCGTCGCCGATGGTGAGGCTCACATCCGTCAGGGCGTGGAGCTGTCCCTCGGCGGTGGGGAACGATTTGGACACGTTTTTCAGTTCAATCATGGGGTTCTCCCCTCTCTCTCTGGGGTAAAAATCTGGTCCCTATTGTATGCCCAAACCGGGCGCTTGTCAAGACGCGGGGCCGGACGGGCCCTCCCGTCCGGCCCCGCTCTGGTCAGCCGGCACGCCGCGCTCCCGGGCCCAGCAGCACCGGCTGGAGCTGCTCCCCCCGGCAGGCGGCCTCAATGGCGTCGGGCAGCAGGGTGAAGTCCGCCACCAGGGAGGCGGGCTTGCCCACGCAGTCGTCCTGGCCCAGAGGGACGAAGTAGATGTTCCTGCGGCTGAACATGGTCCCCAGGTTGGGGGCCCCGCCCGCCAGCGCGTCGTTGGAGGCCAGGGCCAGCACCAGGGGCCTGCCGTTGCGCAGGTGGGCTTTCGCCGCCATGGTGACGGCGGTGTCTGTCACCCCGTGGGCCAGCTTGGCCAGGGTGTTCCCGGTGCAGGGGCAGATTGCCAGCACATCCAGCAGCTCCTTGGGGCCGATGGGCTCCGCTTCCGCCACGGTAGAGACCACCCGGCGGCCGCAGATGCGCTCCATCTCCCGCATGAAGTCGTGGGCCGCGCCGAAGCGGGTGTCGGTGGACGCCACCGCCTGGGACACGATGGGGGTCACCGGCCCGAACCGGGCGGCGGTCTGTTCCAGGGCGTCCAGCGCCCTGGACATGGTGCAGAAGGACCCGCAGAAGGCGAATCCCACTCGTAATTCCTTTCGATTCACAGGTCTGATTCCTCCATGATATGATAGACAGTGTCCTTGATGTACCGCCCCGAGGTGACGGGGGCGGCCTTTCCCGGCAGGGACAGGGCCCAGACCACCCGCACCCCCAGGGTGGAGGCGGCGTCCATGTCCACCCCGCCGGGGCGGGAGGCCAGGTCGATGACCAGGGCCCGCTCCTTGAGGGCGGCCAGCTCCTCCACCCCCAGCACGGTGGACGGGACGGTGTTGTACACCAGGTCGTAGCTGCACAGCCAGTCGGAGAGGCGGTCCATTCCCTCGCTGTCCAGGCCCATGCTCTCGGCGGCGGCCCGCTGCTCATACCGCCGGGCGGCCACCCGCACCCGGGCTCCCAGCCCCCGCAGCCGGGGACCCAGCGCCCGCCCCAGGCGGCCAAAGCCGATGACCAGCACCCGGGCGTCGTGCAGGGTGATGGGCAGCTCCTCCATGGCGATCTGAATCGCGCCCTCGGCGGTGGGGACCGCGTTCATCACCGCCAGCTCTTCCCGGGCGAAGTAGTCCCGGAGGACCAGCCCCCGGTTCCGGGCCATTTCCACCAGTTCTTCCCCCGCCATCCCGGCGCACACCAGCTGGCCAGGCCGCAGGGCGTCCAGCACCTCCGCCAGTCCATGCTCCGCCGCCGCCAGAGGCGCGTTCAGCAGTCCTCCCGGTCCCGCCGCCGGAAGCGGCAGAACCAGGCAGTCCGCCCGGTCCGCACCGGCCATGGACGGTTCGCACCGCATTCCCTCCCCCCGCTCCAGCGCAAAGGTATGTACGCTGTGGCCGTCGTCGGCCAGCAGGGCGGCCAGCGCCGCCTGCCGGGGGTCGCCCCCCGCCACCCAAATATTTTTTGCCCGCAGTATCATGAAAAACGCCTCCTGTCCGTCATCCGTCATCATTCCAGTGTATTCCCTCCGCGCCGGGCAGGTGACAGCGCGCAAATTCTTTCCAAAACCGGGCATACTACCCCTACCAAATACATTGGAGGGATCACTATGCAAAACGCCTATCAAAACTACCACAAGGGCAGCGTGGACTTCATGAAGAGCCGCACCCGGGAAAACCTGATGCGCTCCTTCGCCGGGGAGAGCCAGGCCCGCAACCGCTACACCATCGCCGCCTCCGCCGCCCGAAAGGAGCGGCTGGAGATCGCGGCCCGGGTCTTTGAGTTCACCGCCGACCAGGAAAAGGCCCACGCCAAGGTGTTCTACGACCTGCTGCTGCCCTCCGCGGGGCAGAACATCGCCATTGACGGCAACTACCCCATCGACCTGTCCGACAAGACCCTGGACCTGCTGAAGGCGGCGCAGCACAACGAATACCAGGAGTTTGAGCACGACTACGCCCAGTTCGCCAAAACCGCCCACGAGGAGGGCTTCGACCTCATCGGCGGGCAGTTTGAGCTCATCGCCCAGGTCGAAAAGACCCACGGGGACCGCTTTGGAATGCTGGCCGGCCTGCTGGAGCAGGGGAACCTGTTTTCCGAAAAGGAGGAAACCCTGTGGATGTGCCTCAACTGCGGGGAAATCATCCGCTCCACCATCGCGCCCCAGGTCTGCCCCGTCTGCCGCCACGGCCAGGACTACTTCGTCCGGCTGGACTGGGCCCCTTATACCGCTGGGCGCTTCACCTCCTAGACCGACCCTGCGGGGCCTGTCCGCGAAAAATCCCCGGACCCACCGTGATGGGTCCGGGGATTTTTTTCACCGCCACACGTTACTTTTGCGGCCCGTTTTCCAGGGTGGCGGGGGCGCTCAGGTACTTGTCCTGGTAGAAAGCCAGCCACCGGCGGAACTCCGGCTGGTCGCCCTGGCGCACGTCCCGGGCGTAGCCGTGGAACTGAATGTCGGCGTACCGCAGCTCCAGCACCGCCAGGGCCACGTTGGAGCAGTGGGCGGCCACGCGCTCGAAGTTGTTAATCAGGTCGTTGAGGATGAAGCCCATCTCCAGCGTGCACGCGCCTGTCTGAAGCCGCCGGATGTGCCGCAGCTTCATCTGCTCCAGCATGGTGCTGATGACCTCTTCCAGGGGCTCCACCTGCTGGGCCAGCTTGATGTCCGCCCGGTCCAGCGCCTGCTGGGCCAGGGATACGATCTCCTTCACCGCGGCGGCGGCCCGGGTCATGTCCTCCAGGCCGTCCGGGGAAAAGGCTACCCCTTTGCTCTCCATCTCCCGGGCCAGCTCCGCCAGGTTTACCGCGTGGTCGGAGATGCGCTCCAGGTCGGTGAGGCAATGGAGATAATGGGAGCTGATGAGGGTTTCCCGCTCGTTGAGCCCCCGGCTGTTCAGGTGGAAGAGATAGTTGCCCAGCTTGTCCTCGTAGCGGTCCACCACGTTCTCCCGGCCCAGGATCTTCTCATACTTCTCCCCGCTGAACCGGGTGAACAGCTCCACGGAGCGGTTCAGGTTCTTCACGGCGGCGGCGGCCATCCGCTCCACGGTGCGGCCGCTCTGTTCCAGGGCCAGGGGCGGGTAGTCCAGAAAGCGCTCGTCCAGCAGGTTCTCCTGAAACTCCTCCTCGTCCTCGGAGCGGTCCTCCTTGATGGTCAGTACCGCCAGCCGCATCAGCGCTTCCGTGAAGGGCAGCTGCACCAGGGTGGCCCCTACCTTAAACACGGTGTTGAACACGGCGATGCCGAAGGCGGAGGCGGGCAGGGCCATGAACTCCATGGGGAGGAAGGCGTGGAGAATGTAGAAGGGGATCATGAACAGGGCGGAGCCCACAATGTTGAAATACAGGTAAATGACGGCGGTGCGCTTGCCGTTGGGGTTGGCCCCGATGGCGGACAGCAGCACCGGCACGCACGCGCCGATGCACATACCCAGCACCATAGGGATGGCCACCTCATAGCTGATGGCCCCGGTGATGGACAGGGCCTGCAAAATGCCGATGGAGGCGGAAGAGGACTGGATCACCGCCGTCACCAGCAGGCCGATGACCAGGGATACCGCCGGGTTGGAGGCGGCGGAGATGAACTGCAAAAACGCCTCGTTGGACTTCAGCGGGTCCATGGCGGAGCTCATGGTTTGCATCCCGCTCATGAGGACGGAGAAAGCCAGCAGGATCAAGCCCACATTCTTCTGCCCCTGCTTACGGCAGAAGAAGTAGAGGATGATGCCGATGAAGGCGATGAATGCGAACACAGTGGCGGAGGAGAAACCTCCCTCCCCCTCCACGCCGGCCAGGGTGAGCACCCAGCCCGTGGCGGTGGTGCCGATGTTGGCGCCCATGATGATGCCCACGGCGTTGGACAGCTGCATGATGCCCGAGTTGACGAAGCCCACCACCATGACGGTGGTAGCGGAGGAGGACTGGATCACCGCCGTCACCAGCGCGCCCAGCAGCACTCCCTTGATGGGGCTGGAGGTCAGCTTGCCCAGCACGGTTTCCAGCTTGCTGCCGGCCACCTTTTTTAAGCCGTCCCCCAGCAGGGTCATGCCGAACAGGAAAAAAGCCAGGCCGCCCAGCAGCGAAATGATGTCCGCAATACCCATGCGATCAATTCCTTCCCGCGGGCCCAGCGCCCGCTCTCTGGCAGACTGTGATACACATACGAACGCATCAATTATATCATATCTTTGGCGGGATTTCCCGCATTTTTTCAATTTCTCTATGTTGTCGAATTTTGGCCGCGGGATGGTCAGTTTTTTGACAAAACAGAAAAAGCGGCGGACAGGTTCACTCCTGTCCGCCGCATATCAGCGCTTTCTACCGCCGTCCGCCGCCGCGCCCGCCCCCAAAGGAGCCGCCGCCGGGGCGCCCTCCGCCGCCGGAGGAGCGCCCTCCTCCAAAGGACCCGCCGGACCGCCCGCCGCCAAAGGACCGCCCGCCGCCAAAAGATCCGCCGGGCCGTGGGCCGGGACTGGGCCGCCCGCCGCCGCCAAAGGAACGCCCGCCGCCAAAAGATCCACCGGGCCGTGGGCCGGGATTGGGCCGCCCGCCGCCGCCGGAGGGCCGCCCGCCGCCGAAGGAGCCCCCCGGGCGGGGGCCGGAGCCCGGACGGGGACCCGCGCCGGGGCGGGGCCCGGGGCCCGGGCCAGGACCGAAGCCGGCCCCCCTGGGGGGCCTTGGGGGCCTGGGGGGGCGGGGCCGGAAGATATAGAAGGGCCGGTAGACGTAAGTTGGGCCGTACCACCCGCTGCGGTACCGCCGCCGGTGGGAGCCCTCCATGGCCAGCAGCAGGATCACCGCCAGCACAAGGATGATAATCAGGTCGCTGAAGCCGTCCATCAAGCCGCCTCCTTTCCCGGATCAGCCGTAATAATCCGCATACCAGACTTCCAGCGCTTCGGTGAGCGCCAGCACGGCGTCGTCGTACATCCCCCGGGCAAAAAAGTCCTCCATGTAGCCGTAGGTGTAGTCGTCGCAATCCTCGCCGCTGAACTGCCTGGACACACGCTCGCCGGTGTACATCCAATAATTATCGCCGCTGATGTCCAGCACCACCAGCATATCGTCGCCGCCCAATCCCATATCGGCAAACAGCGTTGTCACATAGGTGTACGGGTCATTCCCGCCGTAATTGCAGAGGGCCACGCCGACAACGGCGTTATAACGCTTCCACAGCCGCTCATTGCGCTGGTCCAGCACCCGTACCGTCTGGCTGGACAGCACCCCGGCGTCGTCCCACACATAGGAGCCGGCGGCAGCGGGCGGGATGGTTTCGGAAGGATAGTCGGGTCTGGACGCCGGGTTGTTGACCGGGGCCCTGGCGTAGCCGATGCCGATGGCGGCAAAGACCATCAGCACCGTGAGCCCCCAGGCCACGCCTTGCTTTTTGAACACGCCGGTTCCCCGCTTGCCCACAACGGCCAATATGATTGCCGCCAGGGCCACCGGGATAATCAGCAGTAAAAACGTTTTGATTGGAAATGTAGGCACCATATGAAATCCTTTCTACCGCGGCGTGATTGCGCTCGGATTGGGCGCATAGCCGGGGTGCGGCGTTGTCACGCTCGCTTTGGGCGCACTCGCGCCCCGGCTTCTCTCCGACTCGGGCAAAACGCCGCCCGCCTTGCGGGCTTCCCCGTCTTGCCCTCGCTCCGATCCATCCGAGGCGGTGCGCCTAAGCTCGCGCTCATCCCCGCAGCTCCAGCAGCTTCTGCTTCAGCTCGCCCTCGATGCGGCCCAGCTCCAGCTCGGCCTCCTTGCGTTTCTGGGCCCCGTCCTTCTGGATCTGCATCACCTCGTCCAGGGTGGAGATCAGCTGCTGGTTGGTGTGCTGGAGGGTCTCGATGTCCACCACGGACCGCTCCGCCTCCTTGGCCGTCTCGATGGTGCCCATCTTGAGCATCTCCGCGTTCTTCTTCAGCAGCTCGTTGGTCATGTTGGTGACGGCGGACTGGGCGGCGGTGGCCTGGCGGGAGTGCTCCAGCCCCAGGGCCAGCACCATCTGGCTCTTCCACAGGGGGATGGTGTTCACCAGGGAGGACTGGATCTTCTCCAGCATCAGCGCGTCGTTGTTCTGGATCATCCGGGTCTGGGGGCCCATCTGGATGGAGATCATCCGGGTGAGCTCCAGGTCGTGGAGCTTCTTCTCGAAGCGGTTGCACAGGTTGGCGTAGTCGTTGTACTTCTGGGCGTCCTCCTGGGCGCCGGACTCCGCCGCCTTTTTGCGCATCTCCTCCAAGGTCTCGTTCCGGGCCTTCATCAGCGCCTTCTTGCCCGCCAGGATATACATGGTGAGCTCCTTATAGTACTTGGTGTTCAGCTCATACATCTGGTCCAGCATGGCGATGTCCTTCATCAGGGTGACCTGGTGGCCCTCCAGGATGGAGGCGATCTTGTCCACGTTGACCTCCGCCTTGTCATAACTGGCCTTGAGGGCCATGGCCTCGTTCTTCTTCTTCTGGAAGAAGCCGAAAATGCCGCTCTTCTCCTCCTGGCCGAAGGTTTTGAGCTCCACCACCAGGGAGGACAGGGCCTCGCCCACCTGGCCCAGGTCCTTGGTGCGCACGTTGTTCAGGGCGTTCTCCGAGAAGCCGGCGATGTTTTTCTGGGCCGCCGCGCCGTACTGGAGCACCTGGGTGGAGTCGGTGATGTCGATCTTCTGGGCGAAGTCGTTGACCACCTTGCGCTCCGCCTCGGTGAGCTGGCTCTCGTCCAGCTGGATGGCCTGGGCGTCCCGGGCGGCCTGGACGGCGGCGGCGTCGTCCGGGGTGATGGCGTTGTCCAGGGTCAGGGTCGGGGCCTCCGGGGCCTTGGGCACGGCGGCCTCCGCCTCCTTGGCGGCCGCCGCGGCGGCGGCGGAGCCGGTGGGGTCCAGGGTCAGTTCAGGCATCATGTTCAGCTCGTCACTCATGGGGTATTCTCCTCCGAATCTTTATTTTTCCGGTTCGAGGGAACCGGGTCGTCGTCGAACAGCTGGGGATTGCCGGAAAACCGGGGCGGGGTTTGAAAGGGGTCCCTCCTGGTCTCCCCCGGGGTCCTGCGGTATGCCTTCCAAAAGTTGGACGCGGTGAGCGCGCTCAACACCAGCAGCAGAAGCAGCAGCAGGTTGAACTCAGCCAGCCGCCGCACAAACGCCACCGCCATGGATGCGGCGGCCAGGGTCCACACGATGGCCAGCACCCGGTAGCCCTGTTTGGTGATCTTTTTTTCCCTCATAGGCCCGCCTCACTGCCCGCCCAGGGTCATGCCGCCGAAGCCTTCCTGGGCCAGCATCTGCTCCATCACCTTGATCTCCGCGGAGATGTCCATGGCCTCCTCGCCATACAGGTCGTCCAGCTGGCGGCTGAAGGCGGCGCAGATGGTTTCCAGCATCTCCTCAATCTTCCCCTTGGCGCCGTCGATGTTGGTCCCGGACGCCCCGGTGGAGTCCATCCGGTCGTAGGCGTTGAGCAGCTTCAGGGTGGTGGGCAGGTAGTAGTTCATGAATTTGCGGATCTGGGGCAGCTTGGCGGGGCTGGCGGCCACGGTGTCGATGATTTTCCCCGTGGTGTCCTCCAGGCGGCTGATCTGGTCGGAGATCCCGGGGTCCTCAATGGAGTCGTTCAGCCGCCGCATCTCCCCCACCGCCCGGTCCCGCTCCGCCAGCAGCGCGTCGATTTCGGGGTTGCCGGTGGACTTGGGCTTCTCCTCTTCCCTGGGGGCGGGCCGGGGTTCCGGCTCCGGCCCGGGGGCGGCCTGGGCGGGCTCCGCCGTCTCGTACCCCCGGTCGGGGAAGAGCATCTTGCCCCCGTAGTAGGCAATCAGGGAGGCCAGTGCCGCCATAATATAGTGGCTGGGCCGGTACAGGGGCAGAAACAGCGCCCACAGCAGCCACGTCCCTCCGACAAAATAGACGGGCAGCACGCTGCGTTTTTTCATGTAGGCCACCGCCCTCGCCCCCCTTTCAACAATCTGACCTCTATTTTACTCCCCGGACAAGCCCCCTGTCAAGAAGAAGGGGGGCGGACGGTTGACTTTAACAATTTCTTCATGTAAAATAAGGTGCCATTTCAAAATGCCGCCGGACTTACTTTCACATTTCCGCCCCGGCCGGGGCGGAAATGTGAAAAAAACGGCACTTCAAAAGACAAGGGAGTCCTCTACAGATGATGACGCTAGACGATTTCAAAGCGGCCCGGAAAACGCTGGACGGCGTGCTCCACCGCACCGACCTGATGTACAGCCCCTTTTTCTCCAAAGCCTCCGGCTGTCACGTGTACATCAAGCCGGAAAATATGCAGGTCACCGGGGCCTATAAGATCCGGGGGGCCTATTTTAAATGTTCCACCCTGTCCGGGGAGGAGAAGGCCCGGGGGCTGGTGACGGCCTCGGCGGGCAACCACGCCCAGGGGGTGGCCTACGCCGCCCAGGCGGCGGGGGTGTCGGCCACCATTGTCATGCCCACCACCACCCCCCTGGTGAAGGTGAACAACACCAAGGACTACGGGGCCAAGGTAGTGCTCCACGGAGAGACCTTCGACGACGCGGCGGCCCTGGCCGCCCAATTGAGTCAGGAGGAGGGGCTCACCTACGTCCACCCCTTCAACGACCTCACCGTGTCCACCGGCCAGGGTACCATCGCCTATGAGATCTTCAAGGACCTGCCCGACGTGGACGTGATCCTGGTGCCCATCGGGGGCGGCGGGCTGGCGGCGGGGGTGTCCACCCTGGCCAAGCTGCTCAACCCGTCGGTGCGGGTCATCGGCGTGGAGCCCTCCGGGGCGGCCTCCATGAAGGCCAGCCTGGAGGCGGGCCATGTGGTGACGCTGGACCACGTGTCCACCATCGCCGACGGCGTGGCCGTCAAAACTCCCGGCGACCAGGTGTTCCCCTACCTCCAGAAAAACCTGGACGGCGTCATCACCATCGACGACAACGAGCTGGTGGACGCCTTCCTGGATGTGATGGAGAAGCACAAGATGATCGTGGAGAACGCCGGCCTGCTCCCCATCGCGGCGCTGAAGCACCTGGACTGCCCTGGGCAGAACGTGGTGCCGGTGTTGTCCGGCGGCAATATGGACGTGATCACCATCTCCTCCCTGGTGCAGCACGGGCTCATCAACCGGGGGAGGATCTTCACCTTCTCGGTGCAGCTGCCCGACCGGCCCGGCGAGCTGCTGCGCATCGCCGACCTGGTGGCCAAGCTCAACGGCAACATCATCAAGCTGGACCACAACCAGTTCGTCAACATCAACCGCCAGGCGGGGGTGGAGCTGAAAGTGACGCTGGAGGCCTTCGGCCTCGGCCACAAAGCGGAGATTCTGGACGCCCTGCGCCAGGCGGGTTATCAGGTGCGGGAGGTGGCCGCCAGCGGCACCATCACGGGATAGCCCCCAACGCCACAATCCCCCCGCCGCACGGGGCGGCGGGGGGTATTCAGGTGCGGCGCGCCCACCGGGCACGGGCCGGGCGCGAGCGGGGGCGTGGGGGAACCGTCCAGCCAACCCCGGCGGCGACCTCCGCGTGTTCTATCCTATGCGGCAGGGCGGCGGGTGCGCCGCCGCGCCCGCCGGGACGGGGCCCGTCCGCAGGCGGATTTCTTTGGAAAAGGGAGAGAAAATCATGGTCAAAATCGCGCCTTCCATCCTCTCGGCGGATTTTTGCAATTTGGAGCGGGACATAAAGCGGGTGTCCGCCGCGGACTGGCTCCACGTGGACGTGATGGACGGGATGTTTGTCCCCAACCTCACCATCGGCGTGCCGGTGGTGGCGTCCATTCGGAAGCATACCGAGATGTTTTTAGACGTGCATCTGATGATTGATAAGCCGGCGCGGTATATCGGCCAGTTCTGCAAGGCCGGGGCGGACCTGCTGTCCGTCCACCTGGAGGCGGACCACCCCACCCGCATCGCCGACGCCCTCCGGGCCATGGAGGATAACGGGGTGAAGAAGGCGGTGGCCCTGCGGCCCATCACGTCGGCCAGGGCCGTGCTGCCCTATATCGAGCGGCTGGACATGGTGCTGGTGATGACGGTGGAGCCCGGTTTCGGCGGGCAGGCGTTCATGGAATCTCAGCTGGACACCATCCGGGAGGTCCGGGCGCTGATCGACAAATACAACCCCTCCTGCGAGCTGGAGGTGGACGGCGGCATCGCCCCCGGCACGGCGGAACGGGTCATCGAGGCCGGGGCCACGGTGCTGGTGGCCGGGTCTGCGGTGTATGGCGCGGCCGACCCCGCCAGGGCTATCGAAAAGTTGAGGAATGGGGAGGAAACGGGATGAAAGCATATCGAATCCAGGTGTCTGCCGATGTGAAGCGGGCAGAGGCCATGATGAACGAGATGGCGGCCGCCGGCTGGCAGGTCAAATCCACCGCTTGGGGTCAGAACGGACTCGTGGTCACTTTCGAGCGGGACGCATAACTTTATTTTGGAGCTGATACCATGGACTATTTCCCCGCGGCTCTTGAAAACTTAGTGGAGCAGTTCGCCAAGCTCCCCGGCGTGGGCCGCAAGAGCGCCCAGCGGCTGGCCTTCTACATCCTGGACCAGCCGGAGCAGACGGCGCAAGACTTCGCCGCCGCCCTGCTGGACGCGAAAAAGAGCATCGGCTGCTGCCCCGTGTGCCAGAACCTCACCGACGGGGACGGCGAGTGCGCCATCTGCGCCTCCTCCAAGCGGGACCACGCCACCGTCTGCGTGGTGGCCGACCCCAAGGACGTCATGGCCATGGAGCGCTCCCGGGAGTACGGCGGGGTGTACCACGTGCTCCACGGCGTGATCTCCCCTATGAACCACGTGGGCCCCGACGGCCTGCGCATCGCCCAGCTGGTGGAGCGGGTGGCGGCGGGCGGCGTCGAGGAGGTCATCATGGCCACCAACCCGGACACCGAGGGGGAGACCACCGCCATGTACCTGTCCCGGCTGCTGAAGCCCTTCGGCGTGAAGACCACCCGGCTGGCCTACGGCATCCCGGTGGGCAGCCACCTAGAGTTTGCCGACGACGCCACGTTAATGCGCGCCCTGGAGGGGCGGCGGGAAATTTGACCTGGCCTGCGCGGGGCCGGGCTCCACACCGTTCTTTTGACACTTTTTTAACAAAAATCAGGCGCAGAATCGGAATTTTTTCCGTTTCTGCGCTTTTCCTCTTCCCTTTTTCGCGAATCTATGGCATAATAGGGCTATACAAAAATTTCCGCCAAAGGAGGACCGCCCCATGAAGCCCACCGTGACCTTTTCCCCCGAGCGCCTGGACTACCTGAAGCTGCTGGCCAGGCAGTACCCCAACGTCCAGTCCGCCTGCACCGAGATCATCAACCTGCGGGCCATCCAGAACCTGCCCAAGGGCACCGAGCACTTCCTGTCCGACGTCCACGGGGAGTACGAGGCCTTCCAGCACATCCTCAACTCCGCCTCCGGCGTGGTCCGGGTGAAGATCGACGAGCTGCTGGGCGCCACCGTCCCCCGGTCCGACCGGGACCAGCTGGCCACCCTCATCTACTACCCCGAGGAGAAGCTGGAGGAGATCGAGCGGGAGTGCGACGATATGCGGGAGTGGTACCGGATCACCTTCCACCGGCTCATCGACCTGTGCTGCCTGGTCAGCGCCAAGTACACCCGCTCCAAGGTGCGCAAGGCCATGCCCCCGGAGTACGCCTACATCATCGACGAGCTGATCCACACCCACTATGAGAAGAACGAGGCGGACAAGCGGGATTACTACGAAAACATCATCAACACCATCATCGACCTGGACCGGGCCTCCAACTTCCTCATCCAGCTGTGCGAGCTCATCAAGAGGCTGTCCGTGGACCACCTCCACCTGGTGGGCGACATCTTCGACCGGGGCCCCGGCGCCGACGTCATCATGGACAGCCTGATGGCCTACCACAGCGTGGACATACAGTGGGGCAACCACGACATCCTGTGGATGGGGGCGGCCTCCGGCTCCCGCACCCTGGTGGCCACGGTGCTGGTCAACTCCCTGCGGTACAACAACCTGGAGGTCATTGAGACGGGCTACGGCATCTCCCTGCGGCCCCTGTCCGTCTTTGCCGACGAGTTCTACCGCCACTGCGACGTGAGCCGCTTCGAGGTGAAAATCGCCAAGGAGGACGAGGACAGCGTCACCGACCGGGACAAGCTGCTGTGCGCCCGGATGCACAAGGCCATCTCCATGATCCTGTTCAAGCTGGAGGGGCAGAAAATCAAGCGCAACCCCGACTTCCATATGGACGACCGGCTGCTGCTGGACAAAATCGACTACGACGCCAAGACCATCACCATCGACGGCGTGGTCCACCCCCTGCTGGACACCGACTTCCCCACCGTGGACCCGGCGGACCCCTACGCCCTCACCCCGGAGGAGGACGCCCTCATCAACACCCTCACCCGCTCCTTCCGGCACAGCGAGAAGCTCCAGCGCCACGTCCGCTTCCTCTACTCCAAGGGCAGCCTGTACCGCATCTACAACGGCAACCTGCTCTTCCACGGCTGCATCCCCATGCACCCGGACGGCTCCCTCATGCGCTTCTCCCTCATGGGCTGCCATGACCTGTCCGGCCGTGCCTTCCTGGACTACGCCGACCGGGTGGCCCGGCGGGCCTACTACAACAAGATGGGCTCCCCGGAGCGGCAGCAGGGCATGGACTTCCTGTGGTGGCTGTGGGCGGGCCGGAACAGCCCCATTTTCGGCCGGGACCGCATGACCACCTTTGAGCGGCGGTTTATCGCCGACGATTCCACCCATACGGAGGCCAAAAACGCCTACTACACCCTGTACAACGACCCGGCGGTGTGCGAGGGCATCCTGAAGGAGTTCGGCCTGGAGGGCCCCCACTGCCACATCATCAACGGCCATATCCCCGTCAAATCCAAGAGGGGAGAGAGCCCCGTCAAGGGGGGCGGCCGGCTGATCGTCATCGACGGCGGGTTCTGCAAGGCGTACCAAAAGACCACCGGCATCGCCGGGTACACCCTCATCTATAACTCCGCCTGCTTCCGGCTGGTGGCCCACGAGCCCTTTGTGGGCAAGGCCGCCGCCATCCGCAAAAATTACGACATTGCCTCCACCACCCAGGTGTTCGAGCGGCTGGAGAGCCGGGCCATGATCCTCCAGACCGACATCGGCCGGAAGCTCCAGGGCCAGATCGACGAGCTGGTGGACCTGGTGGCCGCCTTCCGCAGCGGCGCCATCGTGGAGAGCCACAAGGCCTGACCGCCAAAAATCCGAGAAACCCTCCCGCCGCTGCCGCGGCGGGAGGGTTTCTCTAAAAACTTTTAAATCCCACACTTTTCCACCAGTTTGATACCAAATTGTAACCTTTTTTCCGTATACTTTTCCTTGCCCATTTCAATATATAGTGGTACAATGTTTTTACTTGTGTTCGCGGGAGGTCTGCTGCTTATGGAAGAGTCCACTCCGAAAAAACGTATCCCAACAGGGCTGATCGCCGGCCTGGCCGCCGCCGCGCTGGCGGCGGTGCTGGTGGGCGGCTATTTCGGCTTGTGCGCCTGGGTGCAGGGCAACGGGCGGCTGCTGCCCGGCGCGGTGGCCCGGGACAGCGGCGGCACGGCGGTCGATTTGGGCAAGCTGGGCCGGGAGGACGCCCTGGCCGCCGTCACCGAGGAAATGGACCGGCGGCTGGACAGCCGAAAGCTCACCCTGTACTACGGCGAGGGGCGGCGGGCGGAGTTCACCGGCGAGCTCATGGCCTGCTCCCCGGAGAACACCGTGTCGGCGGGCTTTGCCGCCAAGGAGGAACAGCCCCTCTGGAAGCTGGGCGCCCTGTGGCTGGGACTGGCCCGGGAGCCCCACGACCTGCCCCTGTCCGCCGCCGCCTTCACCCCGGAGGGGGAGGACAAGGCCAAGCAGGTGATTCAGGCCATTGTGGACGAGGTATATACCCCCCCGGTGGACTTCACCTACACCGTGGGCGAGGAGGCCGTGGAGGTCACCCCCGGCTCCGACGGCCGGGAGCTCAACGCCGCCGGCCTGCTGGAGGCGGTGGAGGAGGCCCTGGCCCAGGGGGCGGAGGAGCTGGTGGTGGAGCCCACGCCGGTGCCCGGCGCGGAGCTGTCCGGCGAGATCCTCAGCCAGCTGGTGTACGTGGAGCCCAGGGCCGCCGGCGTGGACGAGAACGGGAAGCTGTCCCCGGCGGTGATCGGCCTGTCCGTCAACCCGGAGGAGGCCCAGGCGATTCTGGACCAGACCGCCCCCGGCGAGACCTGCTCCATCCCCCTGGAATACACCCCGCCGGACACCCCCGCCGACGAGTCCATGTACTACAAGGATCTGCTGTCCGAGGTGACCACCAGCCTGGACGGGGTGGCCACCCGGTCCTTCAACGTGGGCCGGGCCGCCGAGTTCTGCAACGGCACCGTCATCTGGCCCGGGGAGGAGTTCTCCTACCTGGGCACCATCGGCGACCCCAGCGCCCGCAACGGCTACAAGACCAGCACCGGCTACCAGAACGGCGAAACCGTGGCCATGGACGGCGGCGGCGTGTGCCAGGTGTCCTCGTCCCTGTACTACTGCGCGGTGTACGCCAATCTGGAGATCGTCCGGCGGGCCTGCCACGCCTTTGCCACCGGCTATATCCCCAACGGGCTGGACGCCACGGTGTACTACCCCAGCCTGGACTTCAAGTTCCGCAACAACACCGGCTTCCCCATCAAGATCGTGGCCTATACGGAGGGCGGGCCCTGGGGCAAGCTGACGGTCCAGTTCTACGGCAGCAATCCCGACGGCATCACCGTCAAGACGGAGCGCTACCTGCTGGGCTCCACCCCCTGGACCACCGTGTACAAGCCCGACGAGACCATTGAGCGGGGCACCACCAAAGTGGACGTGACCCCCTACACCGGCTATGAGGTGGACGTGTACCGCTGCGTGTACGACGCCCAGGGCAACCAGATCAGCCGCACCTACGAGAACCACAGCCGCTACGCCAAGCGGGACAAGGTGATCCTCTACAACCCCGCCGACGAGGGCCCCTGGGGCGCAGGCACGGGCGCGGAGCCCTCGCCCAGCCAGGACCCGGTGGTTCAGCCCACTCAGGACCCGGTGGTTCAGCCCACTCAGGACCCGGTGGTCCAGCCCACCCAGGACCCGGTGGTCCAGCCCACTCAGGACCCGGCGGTCCAGCCCACTCAGGACCCGGTGGTTCAGCCTACCCAAGACCCGGTGCCTCCGCCCGAGCCCACCCCCACCCCCATTGTGGACATACCCAAGCCGGGCTGGCTGGAAACCGGCGCCCAGGGAGGAGTGTGATCCCATGTTTCAAGGCTTTTCCCAGGAGACGGTAGACTTCATGTGGGGCATTCGCTTCAACAATGAGAAGAGCTGGTTTGAGGCCCACAAGGCGGACTATCAAACCTATTTTCTCGCCCCCATGCGGGAGTTGGGGGAGCAGGTTCAGCGGGAGCTGCTGGACCGTTTCCCCAAGAGCGGGCTGAACCTGAAGGTCTCCCGCATCTACCGGGACGCCCGGCGGCTGTTCGGCCGGGGGCCGTACAAGGACCACCTGTGGCTGTCCCTGTTCCGCTTCGGCAGCGAGTCCGGCGGGGACAACCCGGTATTTTGGTTCGAGCTGGCCCCGGAAAGCTGGAGCTACGGCATGGGCTTCTGGTGCGCCCAGGCGTCGGTGATGGAAAAGCACCGCGCCCGCATCGACAGGGACCCCAAGCCCCTGCTGAAGCTCCATAACCGGCTGGCCAAGCAGGAGGAATTTGTGCTGGAGGGGCCGGAGTACAGCCGCAAGAAGCCGTGCGCCCAGCCCAAACTGGCGGCTTGGTACAACAAGAAATCCCTGAGCGTGGGCCACGAGGAGCCCCTCAGCGATTTTATCTACGGCCCTGGGCTGGCGGACCGGCTGGTGGATGGCTTTGCTTTCCTCATGCCCTGCTACGACTACTTTTCCACCCTATGGGCGGACCCGGACCCCGGCCAGGCCGGCTAGGCGTGATCCATGATAAAAAGACGCGGCGGGAGTTCCCGCCGCGCCTTTATTATGATGATGGGCGCAGCCTGGCCATGACGGCCCGGAAGTCAGGATTCAGCGGGCTTGCCCGCGCGGCGGCAAAGCAGGCCAACCGCCAGACCGGCTGCCGCCGGGATGATCCAGCCTAATCCATAGCGGTACAGCGGCAGCCAGGTCCCGATCCATTCCGCCAGCGGCTGGCAGGGGCCGCCAATCACGCGGACCAGCTCCAGCGCAGCCGCCGCCAGGCCGCCCCCCACGGCGCATTGGTATACGATCCGCGCGTGGCCGAACCAGTTCCCAAAGAGGCCCAGCAGAATCAGCACGATGGACAGGGGACACAAAAAATACAGGATCGGGACGGACAGGGCGATGATCTGCGAGAGGCCGATGTTTGAAATCAGCAGGGACGTCCCTGCAAACGCCAGCGCCCACTGCGTATAGTTCAGCCGGCCGGGAAACAGCTCCAAAAAGGTTTCGCTGCAGGCCGTCACCAGCCCGATTGCCGTTTTCATGCAGCAGAGCGTGACAGTGATGGCCAGAATCAGGCTTCCGCCCCGGCCAAAATAGTGCCGGGCGATGATGGCGAACGCGTCTCCCCCGTTGAACTCCGGGTTGGCCAGCTCACCGGCGTAGAGCGCATAGCTCTGGGCGCCCACATAGGCGGTGAGGCCGTAAATCAAGGCCATCAGAGCCATGCTGACCGCGCCCGCCTGAATGGAGCAGCCCGCCACGGCGCCGGGTTCCGTCACGCCCAGGGTTCGGATTGTGCGGATCACGATGATGCCGAAGGCCAGGCTCGCCAGGGCGTCCAGCGTGTCATAGCCCTGGAGGAAGCCGGTGAAAAAGGCGCTATCCGCGTAATCGCCGGTGGGAGGCACCTCGGAGACCGAGTTCACCGGCTTTACCAGGGCGGTGAGCAGCAGTATCCCCAAAAAGACCAAAAAAGCCGGATTCAGAAATTTTCCAACGGAATCCAGGATCTTTGAGGGGCGGAGGGAGAAAAACAGCACCGCGCCAAAAAACAGCGCCGTGAAAATCAGCTGGGGCGCCAGCGTGTTCTCCCCCGCAAAGGGGCGGACGCCGATGGTAAAGCTGGTGGCGCCGCACCGGGGGATGGCGAACAGCGGGCCAATGGTGAGGTAGAGGGCGCAGGTGAACAGGCAGCGGAAGCGTTTGGACACGCGCCCAGACAAGTCGAGCAGCCCCTCGCTGCGGGATACCCCGATGGACACAATGCCCAGCAGGGGAATGCCCACCGCGGTGATCAGCAGCCCCGCCAGCGCCGCCGGCAGGCTATGGCCGGCCCGGCCGCCCAGGATCAGGGGGAAGATCAGGTTCCCCGCTCCAAAAAACAGCCCGAAAAGCATGGAGCCAACCAGGCAGAGCTGGCGGATATTCAGTTTGCGTTTCATTTGCACGCCTCCTCTGCGGCGCTTTGACAGGGACTTCGCCGCCTCCATGCCGCTTTGACGGCGGCGCTGTTTCCCGTTCCCCGCCCATCCATTGCGGTTTATATCATCATTTTCTCACATATAGCCCCTTTGTGCAACACCTTTTTCGGCCAATCCCAAACCGGCGGGGGAGGGGCGCTCCCCGGACGCGGCCAGGGGCGCTCTTGCCATTTTGACCGGGCCATGCTAAAATAAGGAATATGTCAGGCGCGCCCAGGAGGCCTGCCAACTGAATTTACCTCATATTGGGCTGGCCCGAAGGGATTCTAATAACTTGGAGGAATATTTTTGGAGACGATTACACAAATCCTGGCCCGGGAGCTGGACCGCCCGGTTCAGCACATTGAGAACATCATCACCCTGCTGGATGAGGGGAACACCGTCCCCTTCATCGCCCGCTACCGCAAGGAGCTCCACGGGGCCATGGACGACCAGCTGATCCGGCAGCTGGCGGACCGTTTGCAATACCTGCGCAACCTCCAGGACCGCCGGGACGAGGTGAAGCAGTCCATCGAGAACCAGGGCAAGCTGACGGAGGAGCTGGCCGCAGCCATTGACGGCGCCGCCACCCTGGCGGAAGTAGAGGACCTTTACAGGCCCTACAAGCAGAAGCGGCGCACCCGGGCCACCGCGGCCAAGGAGAAGGGGCTGGAGCCCCTGGCTATGCTGGCCTTCGCCCAGGGCCCGGCGGTGGATATGGAGCGGGCGGCGCTGGACTATATCGACCCCGAGAAGGGGGTGGAGGCCGTGGAGGACGCCCTGCAGGGGGCGTCCGACATCATCGCGGAGCTGGTCTCCGACGACGCCGACGTGCGGAAAATGCTCCGGGAGCTGTACTGGCGGCGGGCGTCCATCACCTCCAAGGCGGCGGCCAAGGAGCCGGAGGACAGCGTGTACCGGCTCTACTACGAGTTTTCAAGCCCGCTGTCTAAAACCCAGGGACATCAGATTCTCGCCATGAACCGGGGCGAGCGGGAGGAGATCCTCAAGGTGTCGGTGGAGATGGACCGGGAGGCCGCTCTGGTGGCCCTGCGGCGGCGGGTGGTGCCGGGGCGGGCGGCCATGGAGTTCGTCAAAAACGCCGCCGAGGACGCCTACGACCGGCTCATCGCCCCCTCCCTGGAGCGGGAGGTCCGGTCCGAGCTCACCGACCGGGCCAACGAGGGGGCCATCGGCCAGTTTGCCCTGAATTTGAAGCCCCTGCTCATGCAGCCGCCGGTAAAGGGCTTTGTCACCATGGGGCTGGACCCGGGATACCGCATGGGGTGTAAAGTGGCGGTGGTTGACCCCACCGGCAAGGTGCTGGACACCACGGTGGTCTACCCCACCCATGGCGAGCGGGGCAAGCAGGAGGCCATTGACAAGCTGGCCGTCCTCATCAGGAAGCACAAGGTGGCCCACATCGCCATTGGCAACGGCACCGCCAGCCGGGAGACGGAGCAGATGGCGGTGGAGCTGATCCGCAAGGTGGAGGGCGGCGTCAGCTACGCCATGGTCAACGAGGCGGGGGCGTCGGTGTACTCCGCGTCCAAGCTGGCGGCGGAGGAGTTCCCCGAGTTCGACGTGAACCTGCGCTCCGCAGTGTCCATCGCCCGGCGGCTCCAGGACCCCCTGGCGGAGCTGGTGAAGATCGACCCCAAATCCATCGGCGTGGGCCAGTACCAGCACGATATGCCCCAGGCCCGGCTGGGCGAGGCCCTGGACGGGGTGGTGGAGGACTGCGTCAACGCCGTGGGGGTGGACGTGAACACCGCCTCCGCGCCGCTGCTCACCCGGGTGGCGGGGCTCAACGGCACCACCGCCAAAAACATCGTCAAATACCGGGAGGACAACGGTCCCTTCACCACCCGGAAGCAGATTTTGAAGGTGCCCAAGCTGGGCCCCAAGGCCTTTGAGCAGTGCGCGGGATTCCTGCGGGTGCCGGAGAGCAATTCCCCCCTGGACAACACCGCCGTCCACCCGGAGAGCTATGGGGCGGCGGAGAAGCTGCTGGTCCTGTGCGGCCGGGGCATGGCGGACGTGAAAGCGGGGAAGCTGGGGGACCTGAAGGGCCAGCTGGCCGCCTACGGCCAGGAAAAGGCGGCGGCGGAGTGCGGCGTGGGGGTGCCCACCCTGCTGGACGTGGCGGCGGAGCTGATGAAGCCGGGCCGTGACCCCCGGGACGAGCTGCCCGCCCCGGTGCTGCGCACCGACGTGCTGGACATCAAGGACCTGAAGCCGGGGATGGAGCTGAAGGGCACCGTCCGCAACGTCATCGATTTTGGGGCCTTTGTGGACATCGGCGTCCACCAGGACGGGCTGGTCCACATCAGCCAGATCTGCGGCCGCTACATCAAGCACCCCTCGGAGGTGCTCAGTGTGGGCGACGTGGTGACGGTGTGGGTGAAGGAAGTGGACGAGAAAAAGAAGCGCATCTCCCTGACCATGCGGAAGGACAAGCTGTAATCTTTTTAGGCGGTTTGTAACGGAATTGAAACCGCATTGTAAGCGCGGATTAACGACTTTGCCCGGCCCTCTGGGGTAGAATGGGGCAAAGGAGTGACCGCCATGAGAAAAAGAAATATGTTCCTGCCGCTGGCCTGGGCGCTGGCCCTGAGCCTGGCCGCCTGCGCCCCCGGTTCGGAGGAGCCCGGCCCCAGCCCTGCCCTGACCACCCCGCCGCCGGAGGCATCCGTCCCGGTGCTGGAGACGCCTGCCCCGATGCCCACCCCCACCCCGAGGCCCACCCCGTCCCCGGAGCCGTCCGCCCCGCCGCTGGCGGGCTATGACCTGCCCGGCCGGGACTACCGTCCCTGGCAGGTGGGGTATATGGAGTTCCTCGCCCGGCTGCGCCGGATTGAGAGCGAGAGCCAGTGGGAGCGGGAGGCCTTCCAGGGGCTGGCGGCGGACGGCCGGGATTCCCTTGGAATCTGGAGCGTGGACCAGGATATGACTTACTTGATGTGCACGGGCAGCGAAACCTATTCCCTCTACGACATAGACCGGGACGGCGTGCCCGAGCTGATTGTGGACTATATGGGCTGGGAGGCCCAGTGCTACACTTGGCGGGACGGGCAGGTGACGTGCGTGGGAGAGTTCCACTCCAAGGACAGCGGCCTGTACAGCCACCCGGACAAAAACGCGATCCTCCGCGCCGGGGGGCGCATGGGCCATTACGCAATCTACGAATACCCCATGGAGGGGGGCGTCCTCACGGAGGAGCGGGAGATTTTCCGCGAGGGGCCGGTGGATTTCCCCACCGGGGCGGAGGAGATCGTCCCCGGCGCGCGGCTCATCGACCGCTTCTGGACCCAGCTGGGGGAGTGGGACGATCGAAAATACTACACCTCAGACAGCGAGTGGCGGGAGTTTGACGACGGGCGGCCCCACCCCTCCGCCGGAAAAGCCCTGCTGCTGCCCATCGCCGACTGGTGCGACGGCCCCGCCGCCACGGGGAGCGATTCGGAACAGGCCCGGGCGGCCATCCTGGCGGCGCTGAACGGGGAAACGGAAGTGTACGGCGCGTCCGGCGACCATTTTTACGGCGACGTGGGCTGGACCGCCTGGGCGGAGTACATTCAGCCCGGCGCGGCCTATCCCAGGAACGAGGAATCCTTGGAGATCAAGGCCCACGTCTGGCTGGACATGAACGGCGACGGCCAGGAGGAGTGCGTCCTCCAACTGAGCGAGCCGGAGCGGGCGGACGACGCGGTCACCCGGAGCCGGTACACCGTGGTGCTCAGCCACCAGGACGGTGCGGTGTACGCCTACTTCTTCGGCATCTACGACTTGGAGCTTTGCGGGGACGGCGCGATCCAACTCGACTACGGCGGGCCGGTGCGGCTGTCCTTCTGGAAAGACCAGTGCTACGACTACGCCGTGCCGGAGGCCTCCGCCTCGGCTGTGAAGTGGGCGGACGGTTCCCCTCTCGATTAAAATTTCTGGAAATTCGCGAAAAACCCTTGACTGTCAAGCCGCTTGACAGGTTAGGATGGCCCTGGGAGGTGGTTTCATGACCATCAAGGAGCTGGAAAACAGGACGGGCATGACCCGGGCCAACATCCGTTTTTACGAAGGGGAGGGCCTGCTGTCCCCCAGGCGGCTGGACAACGGCTACCGGGACTACTCGGAGGAGGACGCCCGGACCCTGGAGAAGATCAAGCTGCTGCGGCAGCTGCAATTGGACATCGACACCATCCGCAAGGTGCAGCGGGGGGCGTTGAGCCTGGAACAGGCGCTGTTTACCCAGACGACCAAGCTGGAGGGGGACCGGGCCCTCATCGAGCGGGCGGCGGCGGTGTGCCGGGAGCTGGAGCGGTCCGGGGTGGAGTACGCCGCCCTGGAGCCCCGGCCCTGGCTGGCCCAGCTCCAGGCGCCCCCGCAGTCCAGTCTGCCCGGCGCTCCCCCCGCCGCGCCGGAGAACGGGGAGGCGGACGAGCGGGACTTCGTGCCCCAGGCCTGCTACCACCCCTGGATGCGGTATTTTGCCCGGACGCTGGATATGGCGCTGTACGACACCCTCATCAACGTGGTGTGGCTGCTCCTCTTCCGGGACTTGGGCTTCGCCTGGCTGCGAGCGGAGAACGCCCTCGTTGCCATCCTCTGGGGCACGGCCATGCTGGCCCTCACCCTGGCGCTGGAACCCCTTTGGCTCCACTATTGGGGCTGGACGCCGGGAAAGTGGCTGTTCGGCCTGAAGCTCCGGGACAAGGACGGGGAAAAGCTGTCCATTGAGCAGGGCTGGGAGCGCAGCTGGCAGCTGGCCTGGGAGGGCTACGGCTGGAACATCCCCCTCTGGAGCGCGTGGCGGTTCTGGAAGAACCGGCAGGATGCCCTGGAGGGGTGGAACGGGAGCTGGAACGGCGAGGGCGCCTGCCGCTACACCAAGGAGGAGCGGCGGTTTGATGTCTGGGCCTTTGCGGAGGCCCGGGCGGCGCTGGCGGCGGCGCTGGTGCTGGCCATGCTGTGGAGTATGCTGCCCCCCTGCCGGGGAGAACTGGATATGCCGGAGTTCGCCCGGAACTACAACCACTGCCTGCGGGTGGCGGAGTACCGCGGCGAAACCAGCACCCCCATCCTGGACGATCAGGGCCGGTGGGTGGAGCGGAAACAGCCCGGCACAGTGTCCTTCGGCCTGTTTGGCGACACCACGGTATACGAAGAGCCGAAATACACCGTCTCCGGCGGGGTGACGGCGGTGACGCTGCGCATGAGCAGCCAGGATAAAGCGGTGGGGGGCGCCCTACGGGAGTCCCTGGTCCTGCTGTCCCTGAGCCGCTCGGCGGGCGGGCTGAACCTGTTCAACGTCCTGACGGCCCAGGAGGAGGCAAACCGCCTGCTGGACCGCTGGGAGGATTTTGAGGACGACTTCCTGGGCGTGCACATCAGCCAGCGGGTGGAGGCGGTGGGCTATGAGCCCACGGAGGCCTTTGGCGCGTCGCTGTGGTGCGAGGACGAGAGCCAGCCCCACCACTGCGAAAAGACGGTGACGTTGTCCATCCCCGAACAAAATGGCAGGTTCTCGCCCCCGCCTGGGCAGGCGCGGGCAGACGGATCAAAAGGAGGGGCCTGACATGGCCGGAACGCTCTATCTGGTGCCCACCCCCATCGGAAACCTGGGGGATATCAGCCGCCGCGCCGCGGAGACGCTGGCCGCGGTGGACTTCATCGCCGCGGAGGACACCCGGGTGACGGTAAAGCTGCTGAACCACCTGGGGCTGAAAAAGCCCATGGCCACCTACCACCGCCACAACTGCGGAACGGCGGGGCCCGCCATCCTCCGGCGGATTCAGGAGGGGGAGCGCTGCGCCCTGGTCACCGACGCGGGCACCCCCGCCATCTCCGACCCCGGCGAGGACCTGGTGGCCCTGTGCGCCGCCGCCGGGGTGGCGGTGGAGTCCATCCCCGGCCCCTGTGCCCTGACGGTGGCGCTGTCGGTGTCCGGACTGCCCACCGGGCGGTTTACCTTTGAGGGCTTCCTGCCCCAGAACAAGAAAAACCGCCGGGCCCAGCTGGATTCCCTGGCGGCGGAGGAGCGCACCATGGTGTTCTATGAGGCCCCCCACAAGCTCCGGGCCACCCTGGACGACCTGGCGGAGGTCTTTGGCCCGGACCGGCCCCTGGCGGTGTGCCGGGAGCTGACCAAGCTCCACGAGGAGGTGCTCCGCCTCACCCTGGGGGAGGCGGCGGAGCGGTACGCCGCCCAGGAGCCCCGGGGGGAGTTTGTGCTGGTGGTGGCGGGCCGTCCCGCCCAGGCGGAAGCGGCGGACGAGGGGGGTGCCTTGGCCCGGGCGGAGCAGCTGCGCCGGGAGGGGATGCCGCTGAAGGCGGCGGCGGCCCAGGCGGCGGAGGAGTTCGGCGTCAAAAAGCGCTGGCTGTACAACCAGCTGGCGGGGCAGTGATGGACTGGGCGCCGCGGGCTGGGCGGAAGGCTCCAGATCAGCTCTGCGCGGGCGTTTTGTTTGTCAAAAGCGCCCAAATGACAAACAGGCGGCGGCTCCGTGCCAGCCGCCGCTTCCATTTTTTCTGCCAATTTTGGAAATCCGCTGGCAGCTCTTACCTGTGTTGCCAACGGCTGGAAATGATAACAAACCGTATAATAAAATTGGGAAATACTGGGTGTGCAAATCGCCCGCGGGATTTGTCGAAAAAGAGCGGGCGCGGGAAAAACTTTTTTGAACCGAAAAAAGCCGCCCATACAGGCGGCTTTTCCTACGGCGGTAGGGCGGGGAATTATTTGCCGCCCAGGTCTTTCAGGCAGCTTGTGCAGATGTTTTTCCCCTTGAAGGACGTGATCTCCCGGGAATCCCCACAGAAAATGCAGGCGGGCTGATACTTGTTCAAGATGATGGACGGTCCGTCAACGTAGATCTCCAGCGGGTCGCGTTCTGCGATGTCCAGGGTACGGCGCAGCTCGATAGGCAGCACGATGCGCCCCAGCTCATCGACTTTTCGGACAATTCCGGTCGCTTTCATTTTCGAAATCCCCCTTTGCGCCTTGCGAAATTTTTACCATCACATACTTCACCCTTATTATAACACAACGTATAATTTTGTCAATCAAAAAATTGGGGAAAATCCGTAATTTTTGGGAACTCTGTCGGATTGTGCCACACGGTCCTGATACTGGGACATGAATTGGCGCGGGCCGCCGTATATATGGGGGGACGGGCAAAGGAGGGACCGATATATGGCGATGTCGCTGATTTGGACGGCGATGGTGGGAGCGGCGGTTTTGTGCGGCCTGGCCACGGGAAACGGACCGGCGGTGGCCAAAGGGGCGCTGGACGGCGCGGCGGCCGGGGTGGAACTGTGCCTTTCCATGCTGGGGGTGCTGTGCCTGTGGACGGGGGTGATGGAGGTGATGGAGCGCTCCGGCCTTGCCCGGGGGCTGTCTAGGCTGCTCCGGCCGGCCATCAGCCGGCTGTACCCGGACTTCGCCGGGGACAGGCGGGTAATGGACGCGGTCAGTGCCAATTTATCTGCCAATCTGCTGGGGCTGGGCAACGCGGCCACCCCGCTGGGGTTGGAGGCCGCCCGGCTTATGGCGGAGCGCACCCCCGGCACGGCCTCCGACGGGCTGTGTATGCTGGTGGTGTGCAACACGGCGTCGTTCCAGCTGATCCCCACCACGGTGGCCTCCCTGCGGGCGGCGGCGGGGTGTGCCAGCCCCTTTGACATCCTCCCGGCGGTGTGGCTGGCGTCGGCGGTGTCCATCGCGGTGGGGGTGACGGCCTCCAAGCTGATGGCCCGCCTGTGGAGGTGACGGGATGGACCTGATATTTACCATGCTGGTGCCCTTCCTCATGCTGGCGGTGGCACTGTGGGGGCTGTTCCGGCGGGTGGACCTCTGGGGAGCCCTCACCGCCGGGGCGGAAAAGGGGCTCCAGGTGTCCCTGCGCATCATGCCGCCCCTCATCGGCCTGCTGACGGCGGTGTATATGCTCCGGGCCTCCGGGGCGCTGGAGTTGCTGGGGGAGGCGGTGGGTCCGGCGCTGGCGGCGGTGGGCATCCCGGCGGAGACCATCGGCCTGCTGCTGGTGCGGCCGGTGAGCGGCTCCGCCGCCTTGGGAGTGGGGGCGGAGCTCATTGAGACTTACGGCCCCGACTCTCTGGTGGGGCGGACGGCGGCGGTGATGCTGGGCTCCACCGAGACCACTTTTTACACGGTGGCGGTGTATTTCGGCGCGGCCAAGGTGGGCAGGACCCGGTACGCCGTCCCGGCGGCGCTGTGCGCGGATATTGCCGGTTTTTTGGCCGCGTCCTGGGCGGTGCGGACGCTGTTTTAGGGCAGAATTTAGAGAAGGGACGCTGTGGGCAAAAAAGGCGCGAAGGGTGCAGTTTTCTCTTGACAAAAACACGGAGTAAGCATATGCTTAATACAGATAGAAAAGCTTAGGAGTGACGCCCATGACCCAGCGGGAACGGCAGCTTCTCCGATGGATTGAGGAGAATCCCCTGATCTCCCAGCAGGAGCTGGCGGACAAGGCGGGCATCGCCCGGTCGTCGGTGGCGGTGCACATATCCAACCTGATGAAAAAGGGCCACATCGCCGGCAAGGGATACATCGTGTCCACCGCGCCCTACGCCGTGGTGGTGGGCGGCGTGAACATGGACATCGGCGGCACGTCCCGCGCCCCTCTGGTCCGGGCGGACTCCAACCCCGGGGTGGTGCGCATGAGCCTGGGGGGCGTGGGCCGGAACATTGCCCATAACATGGCCCTGCTGGGGCTGGATGTGCGGCTGATTACCGCCTTCGGGGACGATTTATACGCCCAGCGCATTGCCGCCTCCTGCGGGGAGCTGGGCATCGACATCAGCCGCGCGCTCCAGATTCCGGGGGAGCGCACGTCCACGTACCTCTTCATTGCCGACGAAGAGGGGGAGATGGAGCTGGCCCTGTCCGACATGGAGATCTACCGCCACATCACCCCGGCGTTTCTGAACACCCGGCTCCAGCTGCTGCAAAACGCCCAGCTGGTGGTGGTGGACGCCAACATCCCCGCCGGAGCCATCCGCTGGCTGGCGGACCACGTGGGGCCGCCCATCTTTGCGGACCCGGTCTCCACCGCCAAGGCGGACAAGCTGCGGCCGGTGCTGGGGAAGCTCCACACCTTGAAGCCCAACCGCCTTGAAGCCGAGCTGCTGTCCGGGGTGGAGATCAGGGACGAGGCCAGTTTGAACCGGGCGGCGGACAAGCTGCTGGAGACGGGCCTGCGCCGGGTGTTCCTGTCCCTGGGGGGGAGCGGGGTGCTGGCGGCGGACCACGGCGGCCGGGTTCGGCTGCCCTGCCTGCCGGGGGACCGGGTGAATACCACCGGCTGCGGGGACGCCTTTATGGCGGCGCTGGCCTGGGCCTATCTGGAGGGCACCGCCCTGGAGGACACCGCCCGGGCGGGCTTGGCGGCGGCGGCCATCGCCATGGAGAGCGCGGAGACCATCAACGGCGCCATGAGCGCCGGGGCGCTGGCGGCGCGGATGGGAGGCGGCTGAGGGTGTGAAGGGCGTCAAAAGGATGCTGTTTACCCATGATAAACATGAATCATAATGGAGGTTTTGACCATGGCTTTGAACAAATATCTGGACGTCTCCCCTGAGGTGGCGGAAGCTCTGGCGGCGGGCCGGCCCGTGGTGGCCTTGGAGTCCACCATCATCTCCCACGGAATGCCCTATCCCCAGAATGTGGAGACCGCCCTGGCGGTGGAGAACATCATCCGGGAGAACGGCGCGGTTCCCGCTACCATTGCCATTATCGGCGGGCGGCTGAAGGCGGGGTGCACCAAGGAGGAGATCGAATATCTGGGCAGGACCGGCACCGCCGTCACGAAGGCCAGCCGCCGGGACCTGGCCATGCTGTGCGCCCGGGGGCAGGACGGGGCTACCACCGTCACCACCACGATGATCATCGCCCACATGGCGGGCATCAAGGTGTTTGCCACCGGCGGCATCGGCGGCGTCCACCGGGGGGCGGAGACCACCATGGACATCTCCGCCGACCTGGAGGAGCTGGCCCATACCCCCGTGATGGTGGTGTGCGCCGGGGCAAAGTCTATCCTGGACCTGGGCCTGACCCTGGAGTACCTGGAGACCCACGGCGTGCCCGTGCTGGGCTACGGCACCCACGAGCTGCCCGCTTTCTACACCCGGCACAGCGGCTTCGCGGTGGACTACCAGGTGGACAGCCCCGAGGAGCTGGCGGCGGCCTTCCGGGCCAGCCTGGAGCTGGGCTTTGACGGGGGAATGCTGGTGACCAACCCCATCCCTGAGGAGTATTCCATGGATCCCGGCGTCATCAACGCCGCCATTGAGGAAGCCCTCCGCCAGGCCGGGGCCCGCGGCATTCACGGCAAGGAGACCACCCCCTTCCTGCTGGCCAAGGTAAAGGAACTCACCGGCGGGGACAGCCTGGACTCCAACATTCAGCTGGTGTTCAACAATGCCCGCCTGGCCGCAAAAACCGCGGCGTGCCTGGCGAAGTAAGGGCGCCGCGATTCCGTTCAGCGGCGGGACCGCTGGCAAACGCGCCCCCGTTCCCCAAACGTATTTTCGAAAGCGCCGCTCCATTCGGGGCGGCGCTTTCCCATGCCGCCGCCGCGGTTGAAGCCGTCAAAACAGGCGGCCGCGCGGGCCGCGGGTTACTGCCCCTCTTTGAAAATATGGGTCCTGACGAACTGCTTCATGCAGTATTCATACTCCGCGTTCACAAAGCCGGCGTAGAGGATGTCCACCACGTTTAGCTGGGCCATCCGCGAGGACAGCGCCCCGATGCGGAAGGTGAGCTCGTTGGTGGCGGTATGGAGGCGGTGGTCCGCGAGCTTGCTCACCGGGGAGGGGGCGGAGCGGGTAACGGCAATGACCGGCGTGCCGTTGGCCTTCATCGCCTTGATGCATTCGATCATCTCCACGGTCTGGCCGGAATAGGAAAAGACAATGCCCACGTCCTCCTTTTTGGCGTTTCGGGCCTGAAGAAGCTGGGAGTGCCAGTCGTCGTTGATGACGCAGGGCTTATCCACCCGGAGAAATTTCAGGTAGGCGTCCCTGGCCACGCCGAGGGACGCCCCGATCCCAAACAGCAGGATCGTGCCGGCGTTTCGGATCAATTCCACGCAGGCGGCCACCTCCTCGGCGCTCAACAGATGCTGGGTGTCCTCCAGGCACTGGATATTCCGCATGGTGATGCCCTCGATGATTCCGGGAATGGTGGAGGTCCCGTCCAGCTCAACCTCCTCGTGGGAACCGGTGTCCCCCAATGTGTGGACCTCCAGCAGCAGCTCCTGGCGGAATTTTTTGTAGCCGTCAAACCCTACAAAGCGGCACAGCCGCACCACGCTGGACGGAGACGAATAAGTTTTGTCGGCCAGTTCGCGAACCGTAAACTGCGCCGCCTCTTTCGGGTGCGCACAGATGTACCGCGCGATGCTGGCCTCCGTGGTACTCATGGCGTCTTGGGCCTCCCGCAGCCTCAATAGTATATTTTTCATAATTCTGCGCTCCTTTAGTTCAAGCTTTTATCCAGTTTATTCAAAAACACCCCTTTGAAAAAACATTGTACCATATTCCTGCAAATTTGTTGACAAAAATTTTTATTTCATTTAGGATATTTTTACAGTTGGCAGGGACGCCGCCGGTTCTCCGCGGATCGCGGCCCCGACGCAGAATTCAAAAATCGGAGTTGATGAGCAATGGATCTGAGCCGTATGACCACGGAGACCCGCAACCCCAGCACCATGGGGCTGGATACCATGACCCCCCTGGAAGTAGTCACCGCCATGAACAACGAGGACGCGAAAGTTCCCGCCGCCATCCGGCCGGCGCTGCCCCAGATTGCCCAGGTGGTGGAGCGGGCCATCGCCGCCATTGAGGCGGGCGGCCGGGTGTTTTACATGGGCGCGGGCACCAGCGGCCGGCTGGGTGTGCTGGACGCCGCCGAGTGCCCCCCCACCTTCGGCGTCAGCGACGACGTAATCATCGGGCTCATCGCCGGGGGTGACAAGGCGTTTTTGAAGGCCGTGGAGGGCGCGGAGGACAGCCGGGAGCTGGGCCGCCAGGACCTGGAGACCCGGGGCCTGACCAAAAATGACCTGGTCATCGGCATCGCCGCCAGCGGCCGCACTCCCTACGTGCTGGGGGCGCTGGACTACGCCAGGGAAGTGGGCTGCCACACCGCCGCCGTCTCCTGCAACGCCGGCTGCGCCATCGGCAAGGCCGCCGAGATCGCGGTGGAGGTGGTGGTGGGCCCTGAGGTGCTCACTGGCTCCACCCGGCTGAAGGCGGGCACCGCCCAAAAGCTGATCCTCAACATGATTTCCACCGCCACCATGGTGGGGGTGGGCAAGGCGTACCAGAACCTGATGGTGGACGTGATGCAAACCAACGAAAAACTGCGCCGCCGGGCGGAGAGCATCGTCACCGAGGCCACCGGCGTGGGCCAGGAGGAGGCCCGGAGGAACATTGACCTGGCCGGCGGCAGCGTGAAAACCGCCATCGTCATGATTCTGGCAGGCTGCGGGGCGGACGACGCCCGCGCCCGCCTGGACCGGGCCCGCGGCCACGTCCGGGAGGCCATTCGGTAAACAAGCCGCGTCAAAACCGGCAAAAACGGCGTACGCCGTTTTTGCGGCCCCGTACCGGGGCCGCGCATAGACTGTTCCCCAAACATTTTTGTAGGCGAAAGAGAGGTAGTAGAAATGACGATCCAGGAACTGGTGCAAAGCATCCTGACGGGTGTGGGCGGCCGGAATAACGTGGTCACCGCCACCAACTGCATGACCCGCCTGCGCATCAACGTGAAGGACGACGGCGCGATCAACGAGGAGGCGCTGAAAGGCATCGAGGGCGTGATGGGCGTTGTCCACGACCGCACGGGCTACATTGAGGTTGTGGTGGGTCCCGGCAAGTGCCGCAAGTGCTCCGACTACTGCAAGGAGCTGGGCATTCCCGCCGCCGCGGACGGCGCGGACATGACCGCCGGCGGCGACTGGCAGGCCAACAAGGCCGCCATGAAGGCCGGACAGAAGGAAAATAAGATCAAGTCCATGCTCAAGACCTTCGGCGACATCTTCGTGCCCCTCATCCCCGGCGTCATCGCCGCCGGCCTGTGCGCGGGCATCAACACCCTGCTGGGCCAGCTGTTCCCCGGCTCCGAAACAAATCCTGTCCCCGCCGCCATCGTCCTCATCACCGCTTTCCTGGGGCTGGTCAACACCGCGTTCATGACCTATATCCCCGCCTGGGCCGGCTACCGGGCCGCGGAGAAGTTCGGCGGCACCCCCGTCCTGGGCGGCATGGTGGGCATGATCACCACCCTGGGCGGCATCGACACCATTTCCAAGGTCATCGGCCTGTATAACGAGGCGCAGCCCCTGGACGCCATCCTCCGCGCGGGCCGCGGCGGCGTGCTGGCCGCCGTCATCGGCGTGTGGTTCATGTGCAAGATTGAGAAAGCCGTCCGCTCCAAGATGCCCGACGCGCTGGACATCGTGTTCACCCCCGTCATCACCCTCATCGTCACCCTGGTGCCCTATGTCCTCATCATCATGCCCATCACCGGCCTGATCTCCACCGGCCTGGTCAATTTGGTGGGCCTGGTGGCCATGAGCACCAACCCCGTGGTCCGGGCCGTCAGCGGCTATCTGGGCGCGGCCCTGTTCCTGCCCATGGTGGCCATGGGTATGCACCACGGCCTGGTGGCCCTGTATACCGTCCAGAAGGACGCCTTCGGGTGTGTCTATCTGTACCCCGCTCTGGCCATGGCGGGCGGCGGACAGGTGGGCGCGGCCCTGGCCCTCTACCTGAAATGCAAGAAGGCGGGCAACACCCGGTTGAAGAACGTCATCGCCGGCGCCCTCCCCGCCGGCATCCTGGGCGTGGGCGAGCCGCTGATCTACGGCGTCACGCTCCCCCTGGGCAAGCCCTTCATCACCGCCGGATTGGGCGCGGGCTTCGGCGGCGCGTTTGTCAACCTGATGCAGGTGGCCTCCACCACCTGGGGCCCCTCCGGCCTACTGGGCTGTTTCGTCATGACCGCCGGTCCCAGCGGCGCCGTCATGAGCGTGGTGTACTTCGTCATCGGCCTGGTTATCAGCTATATCATGGGCTTCATCTTCACCTATCTGGCCACCAAGCCCGAGGAAGTGGCCAACATCTGATCCCGATTCCATTCAAAAGCGCGCCGGGCGGCAAACCCGGCGCGCTTTTCACAATTGAGAAACCAAAATGGCCGGGCCGCCGGGGCGGAGCCGGATGAAGTTCAGAAATTTCTCAAAAAGGATGGGTGATTTTCATGGATATCGAGCTGATTGCGATGGACTTGGACGGCACCGCCCTCCAGGCCGACCGAAAATCCTTCTCGCCCCGGCTGGACGAGGCCCTGCGCGCCGCCCACGAGAGAGGGGTGCATATCGTCCCCGTCACCGGGCGGCAGTTTTTCATCCTCCCCCCGGCGGTGCGCCCCGGCGCTCCCTGGGCGGAGCTGGTGGTGCTGGGCAACGGCGGCGAGGTGCGCCGCCTCACCGATGGGACGCTGCTCCGGGGGCACTATATCGACCCGGGCTGCCTGCCGCCCCTGGTTTCGGCTGCGGAGGAGCTGGGCCTGCCCCTTGAGTTTTCCAGCGGCGGGGCGCTGTACCTCACCCGCCGGAGCTGGGATTACCAGCGGGAGCTGGACGGGCCGCTCCATTTTCACCTCACCGAGGTGCTGGCCCGTTTCGGCCGGGAGTTGGATAATCCGCGGAAGTTTCTCCTGGGCGGTCCGTCTATTGATAAGGTGAACCTGCCCTGGGTGCCGGACGAGGCGCGGGAGAACACGCGGCGGATGCTGGACGCGCTGGGGCTGTCCTGGTTCTGGTCCGGGCCGCGCAGCGTGGAGATTGCCCACCCGGACGCCTCCAAGGCCGGAGGACTGATGGAGGCCTGCGTAATCCTGGGCGTTGACCCCGCCCGCACCATGGCTCTGGGGGACAGCGGCAACGACATCCCGATGCTGCGCTGCGCGGGGCTGGGGGTGGCCATGGGGAACGCTCCCCCGGAGGTCCGGGCCGCCGCCGGGGAGGTCACCGCCCCGTTTGACCGGGACGGCGCGGCCCTGGCCATTGAGAAATGGGTACTGTCCCGTTAAAAGAGGACCGGCCCCGGAGGCATGGCTGGCTGGGCTGGCCTGTGTGCGATTCGGGCGGGAGGGCCGCGCAGAGAGTTATGAAAGCCGTTTGCCTTTTATGGGCGGTGGCTGCTCCTGATAAATGGAGGTTCAACCGTTTCATCAATCAAAAGCCCGTATTTTTGAGGCCGCCGGAACGCGTTTCCGTGCACCTCATTCTCCCGGTAGCGCCGAAGCCGCTCCAAGTCAAGCTCCGCGAGATAGATCCTTTCCGCTCCGCCCGCCTGTAAAATACAGGTATCCCGGGAACTGTCCAGTTCCGGGAGGTACGCCACGCCGTCGAAAACGCTGGAGCCGCCGTTGCAGCCGGGCACCGAATCCGGGTAGTTGCAGGTGGCGATGGCAAGCATATTCTCATAGGCCCTGGCCCGCAGCTGGGAGAGGCGGTTGACCTCCATGGGGCAGGCGTTGGGGACCAGGATGAGCTCCGCGCCCTTGAGCATCAGGATTCTGGCGCTTTCGGGAAACTCACGGTCGTAGCAGATCATGGCCCCCACCTTCACCGCTCCGCGGCGGGTATCCAGTGTGGCGGTATAGAAATCCTCACCCGGCGTCAGGTTCCGCTCCGCATCAAAATCGCAGGTGTGCACCTTGGCATAGGTGATTTTCCGCTCCCCGCGCCGGTCAAACAGGATCATGGAATTGCGGGGACCGCCCTCATATTTTTCCAGGAAGGTAATGCCGACGGCCATATCAAGCTCTCTGGCAAGCGCGCCGAAAGCGTTGACAAATTCGCTGCCGGCGGGAACCGCCTCCGCTTTCCACAGTTCCGCAGGGCGGCCGTAAATGTGATACCCATTGCTCCACATCTCGGGGAACAGAGCGATGTCGGCTCCGAGAGATTCGGCTTCCCGGCAGGACGCGATCCCCTTTTTGAGATTCCCTTCCAGCGTACCGCAAGGCGCGATCTGGAGCAGGGCGATTTTCAAAGTGTCCATGATCCAATATCCTTTCGTCCAGGGAGGGGAACCGTTCCCGTGATTCTGCCATTTCCGGGTGGAACGTGCAGAGCCGCCGCGTCCGCCGCCTGGGGAACGCTCCCGTTCGGGAGTGGGTCAGGCCCGGCTCAATTTGGCCGGCCCCGCCCATCATTCCGCTCCGCCGGTTTTTTTTTTTGCGGCACGGCCACAATCGCAGCGACCGCCCCGTGCTGGATAATGTGCGCCGCCCAGCCGGTGAAGGCCTTGAAGCGGGTTGGAATTCCTCCCTTGCGATATCGCCGCCGTCACTTCTTCCGGCGGCGTATTTGCGCTATTTATTGATTAGAATACCATAAGCGGGGGAAGAAATCAAACCCTGATGTGCCGGGGGACGGCATCATGGAGAAAACAGTGACAGAAGTGGTGGCGGCGCGCATCTGGCGCGGGAAGTCCTGGAGCGGGGCGCTGCGAATTGTCCGCCACTGTTAGTTCCCGGCCGATGGGCGCCAGGGCGATTTGGAACGCGTTGATCCGCCGGGCTGGATTTTTTCAAGCGGTGGTGGTATAATGCGGGACTGCCTGAAAACTGCTAGCCTTCGGAGGATGGAGCCAATGAAAAACCAGTATCAAAAAACAATCTATGCCTGTTTTGCGGCGTACATCGTCCAGGCTGTTGTGAATAACTTCGTACCCCTGCTGTTCCTCACGTTCCAGGACAGCTACGGTATTCCCCTGTCCCAGATCACCATGCTGGTCACCCTCAACTTTGGCCTCCAGCTTCTGGTAGATTTAGCCTCGGTCAGTTTTGTGGACCGCATCGGCTACCGGGCCTCCATGGTGCTGGCCCATGCCCTGGCTTCCGCCGGACTGGTCCTGCTGGCCATCCTGCCGGAGCTGCTGCCCAGCCCGTTTGTGGGCATCCTGCTGTCCGTATGTGTCTACGCCGTGGGCGGCGGACTGCTGGAGGTGCTGGTCAGCCCGGTGGTGGAGGCTTGTCCCTCCGACCACAAGGAGCAGGCCATGAGCCTGCTCCACTCCTTCTACTGCTGGGGCCATGTGGGGGTGGTGCTGGTGTCCACGGTGTTTTTCGCCCTGCTCGGGGTGGGGCACTGGCGGGTGCTGGCGCTGGCCTGGGCCATGATCCCCCTGGGAAACATGATCGCGTTTACCCGGGTGCCCATCGCGCCGCTGATGGAGGACGGACAGCGGGGCATGACCATTGGGGAGCTGGCGCGGCGGAAAGTGTTCTGGGTGTTTCTGCTGATGATGGTGTGCGCCGGGGCCAGCGAGCAGGGGGTGAGCCAGTGGGCGTCCACCTTCGCGGAGAAGGGCCTGGGCGTGAGCAAGACGGTGGGCGACCTGGCCGGCCCCATGGCCTTTGCGGTGCTGATGGGGACATCCCGGGCCGTTTACGGCAAATATGGCGGCCGGCTGAATCTGGATCATTTCATGGCGGGCAGCGCCCTGCTGTGCGTGGCCTCCTACCTGTGCGTCGCCCTGGTGCCCAGCCCGGCGGTGGGGCTGCTGGGGTGCGCGGTATGCGGCCTGTCGGTGGGCATTATGTGGCCGGGGACGTTCAGCAAGGCGTCGGCGGGCCTGCCCCGGGGCGGGACGGCCATGTTCGCGCTGATGGCGCTGGCCGGGGATCTGGGCTGCTCTGGCGGGCCAACCTTGGTGGGCATGGTGTCCAGCGCCCTGGGGGACAACCTGAAACGGGGCATTTTGGCGGGGATCGTGTTCCCGATCCTGCTGCTGGCGGGGCTTTGGTTCAGCGGAAGGGTTCAGAACTCTGACGCGAAAGGATAAAGGAGGCAAAGCTCCAGCGCTCCTTCTATGTGGAACGGCGTCCCTCCAGGACGGAGAGCCGCCGTACTGCCGGTTTAAATGCTGTCAGCTCCAATTTGGGATATCTGTTCCCACTGAATCACGAACCGCTCGTCGATCACCCGGTTCACATTGTTTTCCGCCCGTATGTATCTTTTGTGCTTTGCGGCCTGCCTGGATATTTCCCAGGCAGGCCGCTTTTCAATAGGCTGGCCGCCCCTCCCATGGGGGAGGGGCGGCGGTTTGAGGCTATAGCTCCGGGGAGTGGAACAGTTCTGGATCCTGCCAGTCGTCCAGCTCAAACCCCGCCCTGGGCGGGGTGGAGTGCGGTCCGGCCTGCATCCGCCCAGCCACCAGGCTGGACAGATCCTCATAGGGGGGCGGCCGGTACTGCGGGTCGCGGGCGGCCCGCTCCCGTTCGTTCGGTTTTTCGCGCTTCATAGGCGTGTCATCCCTTCCGATTGCCGGAGCTCACGCCCCGGCAAGTTGAGCGGAGGGCCGCAAAGCCCTCCGCTCCTGCCGGGCTCAGTAGCCCCGGCTGTTGTTCCGATTCTCGGGGTTGTTGGAGTCCTTTTTGTTCTGGCTGCTCTGGGGGTTCTTGTTCTGGCCGCCCTGGGGATTTTTGTTCTGACTGTTCTGCTGGTTCTTGCTTTCAGGATTGTTGTTGTTGTTGTTGCGGTTATCCATGATTATCACCTCACGCAGGACAGTATGCCACGCCGTTCCCCAAGTTATACGGGCTGGAAAAAATTTTTCAAAAATAGTACCCAAATATGGTACGCTATGTTATAATATTGTCAGACTGGCCCATACCCGCCGATTTCAACCAGGAAGGATGAACGCCGTTATGAAATGCCCGTACTGCGCCCATTTGGAGAGCAAAGTGGTGGACTCCCGGCCCGCCGACGAGGGGAACAGCATCCGACGCCGCCGGGAATGCCTGTCCTGCCGCAAGCGGTTTACCACCTACGAGATCATGGAGAGCCTGCCCCTGATGGTCATCAAGCGGGACGGCAGCCGCCAGGCCTTCGACAAGAACAAGCTGATGGGCAGTATGCTCAAGGCCTGCGAGAAGCGCTCGGTACCCATCTCCACGCTGGAGCGGCTGGCGGGGGAGATTGAGCAGTCCCTCCAGAACGAGATGGAGCGGGAGGTGCCCAGTACGGAGATCGGCGAGCTGGTGATGGATAAGCTGAAGGACGTGGATGAGGTTTCCTATGTGCGCTTCGCCTCGGTGTACCGCCAGTTCAAGGACATCAACACCTTTATGGCGGAACTGACCAAACTTTTGGAGGAAAAATGACGCGGCCGGGCGGCGGTGCGCTTCGCCGCCCGGCGCCCAATGGTGAAATTGACGAAGGCCCGCCGGATTGCCGGCGGGCTGTTTGTGCATTGAGCGGGGCGGACGGTCAGAACAGGTCGCAAATTAGCACTCCACCCGGAAGATTGTGAACGGAGAGTGAATTTTTGCCGTCCAGCCCAAATTTTTTGAATTGGGGGGTTGATTTTTTCGGGGAAAGAGGGTATTATCATACTTGTGGTTAGCACTCGAATAAATTGAGTGCTAACACGGCGCATCTACGCCGCGCTTGTTCGCGGCGGCTCGCGCAATACAGTTGATACGTAAACTACAAATAAGGAGGAACCAATCATGAATCTCAAACCCCTGTCCGACCGCGTGATCCTCAAGGCCCTGGAGGCCGAGGAAAAGACCAAGGGCGGTATTATTCTCACCGCCAACGCCAAGGAGAAGCCTGAGATGGCCGAGGTGGTGGCCGTGGGTCCCGGCGGTATGGTGGACGGCAAGGAGGTCGCCATGACCGTGAAGGTGGGCGATAAGGTGCTGACCAGCAAGTATTCCGGCACCGAGGTCAAGGTGGACGGCGAGGAGTACACCATCGTCCGGCAGAACGATATTCTGGCCATCGTGGAGTAAACGTTTCGCTCTGCGCTTATGGAAGCCGTCCACCTGGGGCCCCATCGCAGATGGGGCGGCGCGTAAGCGCCGGAGGCTGACGGAATTTAGTTCCGGCAGCCGGTTATAAAATCCAGGGGGGCCCCCGCGAAACGAAGTTTCGTGGGGAACGACGGCGAGGAGTATACCATCGTCCGGCAGAACGATATTTTCGCGATTGTCGAGTAATCAGGAAGTGTCCGAGCCGTCGTGAGCCAAGCGTTGCGAACAGGCGAGGCGCGGCAACAACGTTAACACATTTCAAAATTCTGGAGGTAATGCGATATGTCTAAGATCATTTGCTACGGCGAGGAGGCCCGCCACGCGCTGGAGCGGGGCGTCAACCAGCTGGCCGACACCGTCAAAATCACCATGGGTCCCAAAGGCCGCAACGTGGTGCTGGACAAGAAGTTCGGCACTCCCCTCATCACCAACGACGGCGTGACCATTGCCAAGGAGATCGAGCTGGCCGACCCCTTTGAGAACATGGGCGCCCAGATCGTCAAGGAGGTCTCCACCAAGACCAACGACGTGGCCGGCGACGGCACCACCACCGCCACCCTGCTGGCCCAGGCCATCATCCGAGAGGGCCTGAAGAACTTGGCCGCCGGCGCCAACCCCATGGTGATGAAGAAGGGCATCGCCAAAGCCACCGAGACCGCCATCGAGGCCATCAAGAGCCACTCCAAGCCCGTCTCCGGCACCTCCGACATCGCCCGCGTGGGCGCCATCTCCTCCTCCGACGAGGCCATCGGCACCCTGATTGCCGAGGCCATGGAGAAGGTCAGCCACGACGGCGTCATCACCGTGGAGGAGTCCAAGACCGCCGAGACCTACTCCGAAGTGGTGGAAGGTATGCAGCTGGACCGGGGCTACATCACCCCCTATATGGTCACCGACACCGAGAAGATGGAGGCCGTGCTGGACGATGCCCTCATCCTGCTCACCGATAAGAAGATCTCCTCCATCCAGGACCTGCTGCCCATCCTGGAGCAGGTGGCCCAGTCCGGCCGCCGCCTGCTGATCGTGGCCGAGGACGTGGAGGGCGACGCCCTGTCCACCCTGCTGGTGAACAAGCTGCGGGGCACCCTGAACGTGTGCTGCATCAAGGCCCCCGGCTTCGGCGACCGCCGCAAGGAGATGCTGGAGGATATCGCCATCCTCACCGGCGGCCAGGTCATCTCTTCCGACCTGGGCATGGAGGTCAAGGAGGCCACCATGGATATGCTGGGCCGTGCCCGCCAGGTGAAGGTCCAGAAGGAGAACACCATCATTGTGGACGGCGAGGGTTCCTCCGACGCCATTTCCGCCCGGGTGGCCCAGATCCGCAAGGCCATTGAGACTACCACCTCCGACTACGACAAGGAGAAGCTCCAGGAGCGTCTGGCCAAGCTGGCCGGCGGCGTGGCCATCATTCGGGTGGGCGCGGCGACCGAGGCCGAGATGAAGGAGAAGAAGCTGCGCATTGAGGATGCCCTGAACGCCACCCGCGCCGCGGTGGAAGAGGGCATCGTGGCCGGCGGCGGCGCCGCCTACGTGGACGCCATCCCCGCCGTGGAGAATCTGGTGAACACCCTGGAGGGCGACGAAAAGACCGGCGCCAATATCGTGGCCAGGGCCCTGGCCGAGCCCATGAAGCAGATCGCCGCCAACGCGGGCATCGACGGCAGCGTGGTGCTGGAGAAGGTCAAGACTGCGGGCAAGACCGGCTATGGATTCGACGCCTACAAGGAGGAGTACTGCGATATGATTTCCTCCGGCATCGTGGACCCCACCAAGGTGACCCGCTCCGCCCTGGAGAACGCCGCCTCCGTGGCCGCCGTGCTGCTGACCACCGAGTCCCTGGTGGCCGACAAGCCCGAGCCCCCCGCTCCCGCCCCGGCTCCCTCCCCCGACATGGGGATGTATTGACCCAAAGGGAAGCGAAGAAAGCCCCGCAGTCACCGACTGCGGGGCTTTTCCCAAAAACCCTTGACGCGGGGCCGGAATTTCGGTACAATAAATTGAATTCATCTCGTGTGTTAGGAGGACCGCCATGAAATCCACTGTCTATTTTACCCGTGACCTGGCCCCTGAGGCCATGCTCCGCCTGTACGGCGCCTTGGGCGTCAAGCTGGAGGGCAGGGTGGCCGTCAAGCTCCACTCCGGGGAGCCGGGCAACCAGAATTTCCTCCGCCCCGACTTTATGAAGCCCATGATCGACAAGGTGGGCGGCACCATCGTGGAGTGCAACACCGCCTACGACGGCGGGCGGAACACCACCAAGGCCCACAAGATTACCATGGAGCGCCACGGCTGGCTCAACGCCGCCCAGGTGGACATCATGGACGAGACGGACGAGATGGAACTGCCTATCCCCGGCGGCAAGGTGATTCAGAAGAACTTTGTGGGGGCAAATCTGCGCAATTATGACTCCCTGCTGGTTCTCAGCCACTTTAAGGGCCATCCCATGGGTGGCTTTGGCGGGGCGCTGAAGAACATCTCCATCGGCATTGCCTCCTCCCACGGCAAGGTGTATATCCACGGCGCCGGGGACGAGGAGAAGTTCTGGGATTCCGACCACGATTCCTTCCTGGAGGCCATGGCCGACGCCGCCTGGTCCGTCCACAACCGCTTCGCGGGCAAGGTGGCCTATATCAACGTGATGAAGAATATGTCGGTGGACTGCGATTGCTGCGCGGTGGCCGCCGACCCCAAAATCGGCGACATCGGCATTCTGGCGTCCCTGGACCCGGTGGCCCTGGACCAGGCGTGCCTGGACCTGGTGTACGCCTCCGAGGACCCGGGCAAAGCCGACCTGATCCAGCGGATTGAGTCGCTGAACGGCGTCCACACCGTGGAGGCCGCCGCCGCGCTGGGCGTCGGCAGCCGTGAGTACGAGTTGGTTCCTGTCATGTGAGGCGGGCGAGCTTTTCCCTGAGGGAAAAGAGGCCGGCCAGAATTGGTTCGCGCCGTCCGGCGCGAACCTTATGACCCATGAAAGAAGCCCCTTCGGTGAGAACCGGGGGGCTTTTTTTGCAGCTTAAACCGCCGCTGGCGCAGGTCGCGCACCCGCCTCTTGCCAGGCGGAGCCATTTCGTGTATCCTCAAAGTGCAGCTGCGAAAGGAGAGGATTCTATGAAGGTGACTGTAGAGGAGTGCCCGGGGCTGGACCACACGGAAGTAACTGTCCGCTGTCCCCGGCTGGACGCCCAGACGGCCCGGCTGGTCGAGCTGCTGCGGCTGTCCGACGCCCGGCTCACCGGGGAAAAGGACGGCGAGACCTGCATCCTGGATGGGTCTGAGGTGCTCTATATCGACACCGTGGACCGCGGCACCTTTTTGTACACGGCGGGCGGAGTGTACCAGACCCGCCTGCGGCTGTACGAGCTGGAGGAGCAGCTGTCCTCCCGGGATTTCATCCGGGTGAGCAAATCCGTCATCGTGAACTTTGAGCAGGTACGCTCCCTGCGCCCCGACTTCGGGGGCCGGATGCGGCTTACCCTGTCCAACGGCGAGGTGGTGGTGGCCAACCGCCAGTACGTCCCCGCCATCAAAACAAAATTGGGATTATGAAAGGAGCGCGCCCCATGAAAAAGTTTCTTCAAGTGGTCATCTCCATCAAGGAGAGGACGGTCCTGAGCTACACCGCCGCCATGTGCATCTATATGTTTTTCCTGTTTTTATTCAAGCAGGAGAGCGCGCCCTTGCCTGTGCTGTTCTCCCTGCTGCTGGTGTGCCTGGCGGCGGGGACGATGCAGCTGGTGGCTTTTTCCGATCTGGTCATCAAAAAACTGGCTTATGGCTGGCGGCTGGTGGTGTTTGTGGTGCCCTTCGGAGCGATTCTCACCGCGTTCGCGGCGGGCTGCGGCTGGTTCCCCACGGACCAGGCCGGGGCGTGGGTGCTGTTTGGCGTGATCTTTGTGCTCATCTTTGTGGCGATCACGGCGGGCATTGAGGTGTATTACCGCCTGTCCGGCCGGAAGTACGACGACCGGCTGGACTGGTACCGCAGGAACCGAAAAGAGAAGTAGCCCGATGGCTTCGCCCGCCCGCGGCAGAAACGGTCCGTTTCTGCCGCGGGCGGGCGGCTGTGTTTTATATTACGTTTTGGCCTGGAAATAGTGGGGATAGACCGCCTTCATCTCCCGCAGGTGCTTTTGATAGAGCGTCAGGTGGGATTCCAGCACCTGGACCGCGGCGGCGGCGTCCCCCGCCTCCATGGCGTCGGCCAGGGCCCGGTGTTCCTCCACAATACAGCCGTCCAGGTTCATGATGAAGCTGAGGACCCGGACCCGTTCGATGTGGTGCCGCAGGCCCTGCATCCAGGTGAAGTGGGCGTCCATCCCGTTGAGCTCAAAGGCGATGCGGTGGAAGGCGTTGTCCAGCTCAAAGAGCCGGGATTTTCGGTCCGGGTCGTGGGAGCTCAGGTAGAATTCGTAAATTTGTAGGTTCTCCCGGTACCGCCGCACGGCCTCATCGGTCATGCGGGGGATGGCCCGGAGGACCATCTCCTTTTCCAGGACAAAGCGGCTGAACTGCTCCATATCCACGATCTCGGTGTCGATGGGAGCCACGTATGTGCCGCTCTGGGGGCGGACCACCACCAGTTTGGCCAGCCCCAGGGTGATGACGGCCTCGTGGATAGGGGTGCGGCTCATGCCCAGCTGCTGGGCCAGCTCCTTGTCGTTCAGGCAGTCGTTGGGTTTCAGCTCCAGGTTCAGGATGCGGGAGCGCAGCGCCTGATATGCCCGTTCCCGGGCGCTGTATGATGCGGCCATGGGTCGCTCTCCTTCGCAAAAATGGTCAGCGGGCGCGGCGGTCCCGGATGGCCTGGCGCAGGTCGGCCAGGTTCATGCTGAGGAAGGACCGGTTCCGCCGCCAGGCCAGTCCGGTCTTTTGGGCCACGAAGTCCTTCAGCTCCTCCGCGGTGCCGCCTGTGACGGCGGCCTTGTCGATCATGCACACCGACTTGCGGCCCAAAAACAGGTAGAGGTACCCGCTGTCCTCAACGAGCCGCTGGAACCGGCTGTATTCCAGCCGCATGGCGCCCTCCCCGGACAGCTCCATGGCGCTGTTGAAAAAGGTGCACACGTTTTTGGGCAGCTGGCCCTTCCGGCTGTCCGCCGCCTTGTCCGCCCGGAGGGAGGCGGGCAGGTCGCCGCTCACCATGATGAGGCAGCCCGCCAGCAGCAGGACCCCCTGAAGGGGACGGCTCATCTCCACCGTCAGGGCCAGCGCCGCCATGAGAAAGCCGGCAGCCAGCTGGGACAGGATCTGCAGCTGGTGGTAGGTGCGGTATTCCGTTTTGAACAGGCGCTGGAGCGTGTCCTCCGTGTGCTGGATGCTGCCAACGAATTTTGCCTTCTCCGCCATATCCGCCGCCCTCCTGATATGCTAATATTTTAATACGGCAGCGCGGGCGTGTCAATCCTTATCTTGGCGCGGCGCGCTTGACAGTTGGGGGAAAATGTCCCCTCCGCCGCCGTCAAAATAAACAAGAACGAAAAAGCTTTCCTGTTCTAAATGCAGAAATTTGTAAAAACGGTTGCATTTGGAAGGGAGCCGCGGTATACTAAAATTGTCAGTTTCACTGACAATTTCTCTGGGGGGACGGGGTATGGCCAATCGAGCGCAGCCGCCCAAGCGCTCCAGGCGGGAGACAAACCGGGACCGGGTGATTGTCCGGGCGCTGGACTGCTTTGTGGAGCAGGGGATCGAGGCGGCCACCATAGCGGACATCGCCCAGCGGGCCGGCGTGACGGAGCGCAGCGTATACCGCTATTTCAAAACCAAGGCGGACCTGGTGCTGGAGACGGCGCTGCTGTTCTGGTCGGAGGCCATGGGCCGGGTGGACGCCCAGGCCCAGCGGGAGCTGCGGGGGGATATGTGCGGCGCGGAGCGGATCGGCAGGATCCTGCGGGGCTACGCCCAGCTGTACTTCACCCACCGGCGGCAGATGGTTTTCGTCCACGAGGCGGAGGCGTACCTGAACCGCTGCGGCAAGGCGCTGCTGGTGGAGAACAAGCCCCCGGCCGCCTTTGAGGACGGCGCCGGGCCTCTGTCCGCCGCCATCCACAAGGGGATGGAGGACGGCAGCGTCCGCGGGGACATCGACATGGCCAGCCTGTACTACAACACCTACGACGCCATGCTGGGGTTGATCCAGAAGCTGGCCATCGGCGGCAGAAACGGCCCCGCCGACGACGGCTGCGCCAGGGCCCGGCTGGAGCAGTTCTGCGCGATGCTGGAGAGCTTTTACCAAAAGTGACGACCTTAAATGATATAAAGAGAAAGGATGAGGACAATGGCTCTGAGGCCCAAGATCGTAAAGCTCGCCAAAATGGTGGGCGGCCTGACCGGTATGGTCAACCGCATCGACGAGAACGCCCCGGAATACTACGCGCTGGAGTGCGTGGTGTCCGACGAACAGGCCGATGTGGCGCTGCAGCTGGGCCTGCGGAAGGAGCGCACGGCCCAGTATGTGGCGGAGAAGTGCGGCAAGTCCCTGGAAGAGGCCAGAAAGATCCTGATGGAGCTGGCCCAGATCGGCGTGTGCAAGGTGTACCACAACGAGGAGGGCCAGGAGGTGTTCCTGGTGCAGATCTTCGCGCCGGGCATCCTGGAGATGATGGTCAACAACGACGAGCAGGTGAAGGCCCATCCCCAGATCGGCAGGGCCTTTGAGGAGTACACCCGCCTGCGGATCGCCAACATCGCGCCCAACCTGCCCATGGGCACCGGCATGATGCGGGTCATCCCCATTGAGACCGCCATCTCCGCCGACACCCAGACCGTTCCCTATGAGCACATTTCCTACTACCTGGACAAGTACGACACCTTTTCCGTGTCCGACTGCTCCTGCCGGAAGTCCCGGCGGATTCTGGGCCAGGGCTGCGGGCACCTGGAGCATGAGATGTGCATCCAGATGGGCACCGGCGCGGAGTACTACATCCGCACCGGCCGGGCCAGGCAGATCACCCGGCAGGAGGCGGAGGAGATCCTCCGCAAGGCGGAGGAAAACGGCCTGATGCACCAGATCCCCAACATTGAGGGCCTGGGGGAGTCCGCGGCCATCTGCAACTGCTGCTCCTGCTCCTGCTTTGCCATGCGGGTGGCCACCATGTTCCGCTCCCCGGACGCCATCCGCTCCAATTACGTCTCCCAGGTGGACACGGAGAAGTGCGTGGCCTGCGGCCAGTGCGTGGAAAACTGCCCCACCAACGCCCTGCGGCTGGGCCAGAAGCTGTGCGCCAAGGAGCCGGTGGCCGAGAAGCCCTACGACAAGGTCCGGGACCACGTGTGGGGCGAGAAGTACTGGAACGTGGACTACCGGGACAACCGGGTGGACGTGGCGGAGAGCGGCACCTCCCCCTGCAAGACCGCCTGCCCCGCCCACATCGCCGTGCAGGGCTACATCAAGCTGGCCGCCCAGGGCAGATACACCGAGGCCCTGGAGCTGATTAAAAAAGAGAACCCCTTCCCGGCGGTGTGCGGCCGGATCTGCCCCAGGAGCTGCGAGTCCGCCTGCACCCGGGGGGATGTGGACGAGCCCATCGCCATCGACGAGATCAAGAAATTCATCGCCGACCAGGACCTGAACGAGAAGAGCCGGTTCATTCCCAAGAAGCGCCACGACTACCAGAAGAAGGTGGCGGTGGTGGGCTCCGGCCCGGCGGGTATGTCCTGCGCCTACTACCTGGCGCTGGACGGCTACCGGGTGACGGTGTTCGAAAAGCTGGACCGGCCCGGCGGTATGCTGACCATGGGCATTCCCGGCTTCCGCCTGGAGAAGGCCGTGGTGGAGGCGGAGATCGAGGTGCTGCGCCAGCTGGGGGTGGAATTCCGCACCGGCGTGGAGGTGGGCCGGGACGTGACCATCCGGGCGCTGCGGGAGCAGGATTACCGGGCCTTTTACCTGGCGGTCGGCGCCCAGGGCGGCAGAAAGCTGAACATCCCCGGCGAGGACGCCCAGGGCGTGGCCGCGGGGGTGGACTTCCTGCGGGAGGTCAACCGGGGGGCCATCCCGCCCATGGCGGGCAGGACCGTGGTGATCGGCGGCGGCAACGTGGCCATCGACGTGGCGAGGGCCGCCGTTCGGACGGACAGCGGCCAGGTGGACCTGTACTGCCTGGAGCGGCGGGAGGAGATGCCCGCCCTGCCGGAGGAGATCCAGGAGGCGGAGCAGGAGCGCATCGGCATCCACAACGGCTACGGGCCCAAGGAAATCCTGGTGAAGGACGGCCGGGCGGTGGGTGTGGTGTTCAAAAAGTGCGTCCGGGTGTTTGACGGGGAGGGCCGCTTCGCCCCCCAGTTCGACGAGGGCGACACCATCACGGTGGAGGCTGACCATGTGCTCCTCAGCGTGGGCCAGAGCATCCAGTGGGGCGGCCTGCTGGAGGGGACCGCCGTGGCGGTGCGGCCCAACGGGACCGCCGGGGCCGACCCCCTGACCTATCAGACCGCCGAGCCCGACATCTTTGTGGGCGGCGACGCGTACACCGGCCCCAAGTTCGCCATCGACGCCATTGCCGCGGGCAAGGAGGCGGCCATCTCCATCCACCGGTTCGTCCAGCCCGGCCAGAGCCTGACCCTGGGCCGCGACCGCCGCCAGTACCACAGCTTTGACAAGGACAACGTGGTGCTGGAGGGCTTTGACCGCACCCCCCGGCAGCGGGCGGGGCACTCCGCCCCCAAGGGCGGCGCCTTCGGCGACCCCCGGCTCACCTTCACCGAGGAGCAGATGAAGCGGGAGACCCAGCGGTGCCTGGGCTGCGGCGCGGTGCAGGTGGACGAGTATATGTGCATCGGCTGCGGCCAGTGCACCACCAAGTGCAAGTTCGAGGCCATCAGCCTGAAGCGGAAGTACAACGAGTTCGCCCCGGTGTTTGAAAAGCTCCCCATCGCCGTGGCCAAGTACGCGGTGAAGCGCACCGGCAGGATCGCCGCCGCCGCCGTGAAGAAGGGAGGGTAAGGCCGTGCATGAGCTGGGCCTGCTCAGCGCCATGGTCAAGACCATTGAGGGCATCGCCCGGGAGGAGCGGCTGGAGCGGATCGAGAAGATCGTTTTGCAGGTGGGAGAGCTGTCCGGCGTCGTGCCCGCCTACCTGGAGTCCTGCTACCCGGCGGCGGTGTACAAGACCTTCATGGAGGACACCGAACTGGAGCTGGAAATCGTGCCGGGGATCGCCCGGTGTACCCAATGCGGTAGGGAGTTCAACGCGGTGGCGGAGGATTTGAAGTGTCCCGGCTGCGGCGGCGTGCAGCTGACGGCGTGCAGCGGCACGGAGCTGATGATTAAGGAGATTGTAGGCTGTTGAGAAAGGGGTAAAAAAATGGGAGGAAAAACAGTAGAAGCCAGGAAAACGTCAAACAGCACCATTGAGGTGCTGTTCAAGTGGATCATGTTCACGGCGGCCATCACCGGCATGGCGGTCATCGCCGGGTTCTACCCCGTGCAGGGCAATATTCCGCTGATCGTGATCCCGTCCACCCTGGTGCTCATCTTCTGCAAGCCTGTGTTCTTTGAGCGGCTGAAGCTCACCACCCTGCTGACCATGCGGGTGCTCATCGTGCTGGCGGCGCTGCGGGTGTTCAACCCCCAGGTCTACGTGGACTGCATCATGCTGATGCTGATCGTCAACATCCTGGAGGCCACCTTTACGGACCTGCTCCGCTACAAAAAGTACTTTAACGCGGTGTCCGGCTTTGCCCTGGCGCTGGGGGTCATCACCCTGCGGGGGCTGTGGCAGTTTGACGCCCCCCTGGGCGACTATTACCTGGCCCGGGGCGCGCTGCCCATCATCACCGTCATGTACGCCCTGGCCTACACCCTCTGGAACTGGATCTTTGTGACCAACGAGTTCTCCTCCTCCGTGGCGCTGATGCACGTGGGCTTCCTGAGCGCGCCCCTGATCGGCTCCCTGTGCACCCTGGGCCTGGGGGCCTACGGCGGCATCGGGATGTGGCTGCTGCTGCGGGCCAACTCCCTTTCCATCGGCGGCTGGCTCCAGATCGGCGCGAAGGACTGGTTCGAGCGGGAGTTCTACCATGAGAAATTCGACCGGTTTGTGGCCTGGACCAAAGGGCGGAACGTGCAGATCGTCTGCATGGTCATCAACCTGGCGCTGATCGCCGCCTGCATCGTGCTGATGATGCAGAACGGCGGGATCGTCTTTGAGTTCGCGCCCCTGGCGGCGCCGGGCCGGTAACGGGCCTCCGGCCGGACCGGAGGCGGACAAGCTGAATCAAAACATCAGGAGCGGCCGGTCCCCCGGCCGCTCCCTATTTTCGCCTTTCGCCGACAAAAAAGATGCAGGCTTATAGTCGTTGCACCGCAACGGTTTTCAAAGATTGTGCGGCGTACAGAGATAAGGTACAATAAATTGCGCAAATTGAAAAAGGGATAAAAAGAGGCAAGGTTTGCAGTCTCAAGTAGAATGGAGTTGAGAAACCACATTCAGGCAAGCGGCAAATCTCCTGGCGTCTTGCACAAGAATACGGGATGCGAGAAAATACAATAGAGTGTTATAAAGTGCCATGTACTCTCGAATAGTACATGGCACTGCTTGTAGCGGGATAAATTTTTCGGGGAGGAAACGCAATGGAGCGGGGACTGCAAAAGATAAATCATCACAGCCATCTGGCGGAGTGGAGCCAGCGCGCGGAAGCGTGCCGGAAGAGCGGGCAGCGGGTAAGCGAATGGTGTGCGGAACATCGTCTAATAAAATTGCGGCGGTAAAGCGTCAGCCCCGGCGCACCCTGACCAGCAGCAGCTCCCCCTCCGCTACGGACACCCTGGCCCGGCGCCCGGGCAGCACCTCGTTGCTGACGCCGTACTGATACGTGCACGGGATCTCCGCGTCCCGCAGGGGGTATTTCGCGTCCCCAATGGTGACGCCCCGGGCGGTCCCGGAGATGTTCAGCAGGGAGAAGAAGGGAAAGCAGCCGTCGATATAGGCCGGTTCCCGTCCTACCACCTCCATCTCCGAATAGTCGTCCACCAGCAGGGCCCGCTTGCCCTGGGCGTGAAGGGAGAGCAGGATGGAGAGGTTGCCCAGGGTGTGGTCCAGCCGGCCGCCCGCCGCGCCCAGGAGCAGGAAATCGTCAAAGCCCCGCTTGACGGCCTCCTTCACGGCGTAAACCGTGTCGGTGTCGTCCTTCTCGCGGGGGAGCACGATGGTCTCCACGTCCAGGTGGGGGTTTTCATGGGAGTCAAAATCACCCACGATCAGGTGGGGTTCGATGCCCAGCGCCTCCCGGTGGGACAGGCCGCTGTCGCAGAAAATGTTGAAGTCGTCCGGGTTCAGGTAGTCCCAAAGGGCCTGGTAGTCCCTGATTCCCGCCCCGCCAATGACCACGCACCGCCTTTTCATGCCGTTTTCCCCTCACAGAATGTCGATGTACTCGCCGCTCAACGCCTTGTTCATGCTGCGCACGGCGCAGAACTTGCCGCACATGGAGCAGCTGTCCTCATGCTCCGGGGCGCGGTCCGCCCGGATGGCCTTGGCGGTCTCCGGGTCCAGGGCGCACGCCCACTGCTTCTCCCAGTCAAAGGTCCGCCGGGCGTCCGCCATGGCGTCGTCCAGGTCCCGGGCGTGGGGGATTTTTTTGGCGATGTCCGCCGCGTGGGCGGCGATTTTGGAGGCGATGATCCCCTGCTTCACGTCGTCCACGTTGGGCAGGGCCAGGTGCTCGGCGGGGGTGACGTAGCACAGGAAGGCCGCGCCCGCCGACGCCGCCACCGCCCCGCCGATGGCGGCGGTGATGTGGTCGTAGCCGGGGGCGATGTCGGTGACAATGGGGCCCAGCACGTAGAAAGGCGCCCCCATGCAGATGGTCTGCTGGAGCTTCATGTTGGCCTCAATCTGATCCAGGGGCATATGGCCGGGCCCCTCCACCATCACCTGCACGTCCTTTGCCCAGGCCCGTTTCGTCAGCTCGCCCAGCCGCACCAGCTCCTCGATCTGGCACACGTCGCTGCCGTCGGCCAGGCAGCCCGGGCGGCAGGCGTCCCCCAGGGAGATGGTCACGTCATACTCCCGGCAGATGTCCAGGATCTCGTCAAAATACTGGTAGAAGGGGTTTTCCTCCCCGGTCATGCTCATCCAGGCGAACACCAGGGAGCCGCCCCGGGACACAATGTTCATTTTCCGCTTGTGGGTCTTGATCTGGTCGATGGTCTTGCGGGTGATGCCGCAGTGGAGGGTGACGAAGTCCACCCCGTCCTGGGCGTGGAGGCGGACCACGTCGATGAAGTCCTTGGCGGTCAGCGTGGCCAGGTCCCGCTGGTAGTGGATGACGCTGTCGTACACCGGCACGGTGCCGATCATGGCGGGGCACTCCCGCACCAGCTTCTGCCGGAAGGGCTGGGTGTTGCCGTGGGAGGACAGGTCCATGATGGCCTCCGCCCCCATGTCCACCGCGGCCATCACCTTCTTCATCTCCACGTCGTAGTCCTTGCAGTCCCGGGACACCCCCAGGTTCACGTTGATCTTGGTCCGCAGCATGGAGCCCACCCCGTTGGGCTGGATGCAGGTGTGCAGCCTGTTGGCGCAGATGGCAACCTTCCCCCCGGCCACCAGCTCCCGAATCTCCTCCGGGGTGCGGTACTCCTTTTTTGCCACCGCCTCCATCTCTGGGGTGACGATGCCCTGACGGGCGGCGTCCATCTGTGTCGCGTAGTTTCTCATGGCGTTTGCTCCCTTTCGTAGATATTCAAGCCTCCTGGGCGAAGCGGCTGTTCAGGTCAAAGATGTGGTCCATGGGCCCGGCTCCCCGGCCCAGGTCCAGCCCCGCCGCCAGCGCCCCGGAGATATACTCCTTGGCCCGCCTCACCGACTCCTCCAGGGGGAAGCCCTTGGCCAGGTTGGCGGCGATGGCGCTGGACAGGGTGCAGCCTGTGCCGTGGGTGTTGGGGTTGTCAATCCGCTCCCCGTGGAACCAGGCCAGCGCCCCCCCCGCGCACAGCAGGTCGTCCGCGTCGCACAGGGCGTGGCCCCCCTTGAGGAGCACCGGGCAGGAGAAGTCCGCGCTGATTTTCTTTGCGGCCCGCTCCATGTCCGCCCGGCTTCGGATCGCCACACCCGACAGCGCCTCCCCCTCGGGGATGTTGGGGGTGGCCAGGGCGGCCAGGGGGAACAGCTCCCGGGTGAGCTCCTCCACCGCGTCCGTTTTCATCAGCGCCGACCCGCTGGTGGCCACCATCACCGGGTCCACCACGATGTTTTTCGCGCCGTAATGCCGCAGACGGCCCGCGATGGCGCGCACCAGCCCGGCGGAGGCCACCATGCCGATCTTCACCGCGTCGGGGAAGATATCCTCAAACACCGCGTCCAGCTGCTCTTCCAAAAATTCGGGGCTGACCTCCAGAATTCCCCTCACGCCGGTGGTATTCTGGGCGGTGAGGGCCGTGATCGCGCTCATGCCGTAAACCCCGTTCATGGCCATCGTTTTCAGGTCCGCTTGAATACCGGCGCCTCCGCTGGAGTCGCTTCCGGCGATAGATAATGCTGTTTTCACCTGATCACTCCTCTCTGAGACCATTTCGCGTCACTTGAACAGGATCCGAAAAGCCGCCCCAGGCGCCAACTAAAGTGCCCAGGCGAGCTTCCAAAAGAAATCAAAATCTGAGAAATCCACCAAGTAGATATCAGCCAGCGCTTTCAGCGCCTCCTGTCCCCTTTCGTGGCTGTCATAGACCGCCGCCACCTTGAACCCGGCCCTTTTCGCCGTCCGGGCGGCGTAGAGCGCGTCCTCAAACACCACGGTTTTCGATCTCTCCGTCCCCAGGAACCGAAGCGCCGCCTCAAAGATATCCGGCTCGTCCTTGCCATGCCCCACCTCGCCGCAGGTAAAGATCCTCTCGAAGCGGGACAACACCCCGCACCGCTCCAGGGCGGCCTCCACCAGGTACCGGTCCGTGGCGGTGGCGATACACAGCCTCACCCCGCGGCGGGAGAGCTCCTCCACAAACTCCCCCGCCCCCGGCTTCAGGGGGGCCCTATGCCGGTAGAAGTCCTCCAGCATGGCGTTGACCCCCGCCGTGATCTCCTCCACGGACAGCGCCACGCCGTACTCGGCCTGATAGTACCGGGCCGCCTGGTCCAGGCTCATATTCTTGAACACCTCGTTCAGATTCCCCCTGGGCCGGTACCCGATGGAGCGCAGGTAGTCCTCTCCGACGGTGTCCCAGATGGACATGGAGTCCAGCAGCGTGCCGTCCACGTCGAAAATCACCCCGGCGGTCATGGGCCCACCGCCCTCCGGGCCAGCTCCTTCAGCTCCCGGCAGCGGCCCTCAATGTCCTCCGCCCCGAAGATGGCGGACACCAGGGCCACCCCGTCGATGCCCGTGCCGGACAGCTCCAGAATGTTGTCCTCCCCGATGCCGCCGATGGCCACGACGGGAATGTCCACGGCGGCGCAGATGTCCGCCAGTGTCCGGCGGGACACCTCTGCGGCGTCCCGCTTGGTGGAGGTGGGGAACACCGCCCCCACCCCCAGGTAATCCGCCCCGGCCCGCTGGGCAGCCAGGGCCTCCTCCACGGTCCGGGCGGACACGCCGATCATCATGCCCCCGCCCACGGCGTCCCGGACGCGGTCCGCCTCCATATCGCTCTGGCCCACGTGGACGCCGTCCGCGCCGCAGGCCAGGGCAATTTTCACGCTGTCGTTGACGATAAAAGGCACGCCGCAGGCGCGGCACAGCCCGCCGATCTCTTTGGCCTCCGCCAGGAATTCCGCCTCCGGCAGGTCCTTCTCACGGAGCTGGACGCAGGTGGCGCCCCCCTTCAGGGCGCGCTCCACCTGCTGGTACAGGGTCTGGCTCCCCGTCCAGGCCCGGTCGGTGACGGCGTAGAGCAGCATGGTCTTCTTTTCACATCTCATGGTCCCACATCCTGTCAAAGCGTTTTATAGCTGGCGTGCCGCTCCAGGGCCGCCCCGTCCAGATGGTACGCCGCGTCGATGATGTAATTGCGGTAGGAGGCGTTGCCGTCCAGCTCGCTCAAACGCTGGTGGGCCAGCTGGCCGCATACGCCCATAGCGCACACCGCCGCCGCCGCGGCCTCCAGCGGGCGGTCCGGGTTGGCGGCGGCATAGGCCGCCGTCATGGCGGACAGCTGGCAGCCCGTCCCGGTGACGCCGCTCATCATGGGGTGTCCGTTGAAAATGCAGAACGCCCGCTCCCCATCGGCCACAATGTCAATGGCCCCGGTGATGGCGATGACCGCCCCGGTTTTTTGGGCGAAACCCTTGGCGAAACGGACCGCTTCCTCCAGGGAGCCCTCTGTCACCGCGTCGCCCACGCTGGCGTCCACCCCCTGGGTGGAGCCGCCCCCCAGGGCCAGGGTCTTGATCTCGGAGATATTCCCCCGGATCACGGAAAAGCGCACCTGGTCGATCAGCCGCAGGGCGGTGTCGGTCCTCAGCTTGGACGCCCCCGCCCCCACCGGGTCCAGCACCGCCGGATGGCCCAGCTGGTTGGCCTTCTTCCCGGCGGCCAGCATGGCGGGGATGGTCCGGGCGTTCAGGGTGCCAATGTTGATGTTCAGCCCGGCGCAAAGGGCGGTGATCTCCTCCGCCTCGCCCAGGTCGTCGGCCATGATGGGCGACGCGCCGCAGGCCAGCAGGATGTTGGCGCAGTCGTTGACGGTGACGTAGTTGGTGATGTTGTGGACCAGCGGATGGCGCCGCCGCACGTTGTCAAGCAGTTCTCCCAGCATGGTTCAGCCCTCCTTTGCCGGATGTTTCAGCGCGCCGGACTTGCTCAGAGCCCCCAGGATGACCCCGGACAGCACCGCGCCCCCCGCCGTGGACACAAAAAACGGGATAATGTAGGCGTAAAAGGCGATTTCGCCCGCGTTCTTCCCCATGACCAAAATGGCCACCGGGTAGGCGCACAGCCCGCCCAGCACCGCCGTGCCAAACACCTCCGCCGCTAAGGTCAGGGGGATATTTTTTGTTTTCCAGTAGGCCAGGCCGCACAGCAGCGCCCCGCACATACTGCCGGGGAAGGCCATGGGGCTGCCCAGGCTCAAAAGGTTGCGGAGCAGGCTGGCCGCAAAGGCCGCGCCCACGCCGTAGCCGGGGCCCAGCAGGACGGCGCACAGAATGTTGACCATATGCTGGACCGGGGCGCACTTGCTTCCGGCGATGGGGAAGGAAAACAGGCTACCCGCCACCGCCACGGCGCATAAAACGGCGGCAAGGCACAGCTTTTGGGTACGGTTCAGGTTTTTCATGGTGGTGATCTCCTTTGAAAATGATGTGAGAACGGCAGTCACAGCGTCGCTCCCCAAGTGCGCGGCCTCCGCCGCGGCAGGATCGTCGGTCGAAGCTTGCTGGCTTCCTCTCACGCCGGAACACGGCTTCCCATCGCTGTGCTTACAGACCTGAGGCGCTCCCCTCCTGTCCGCCCGGCCTCCGCCGGGACCGCCCGCTTCACATCCTTTCCAAATGGACTGGTGACAATAAAAAACGGGAGCCGCCCGACTTGGCCGCTCCCGTCAAAATGCGTGTATCCCAGGCATCCCTACGTTGGCATTATCCAAATCAGGTTATCGGTCGAAGGTCGCACCTTCCTCTCAGCCTGTATTACAAGCTCCCGTCTGTTCAATTGTCCACGGGTATTGTACCCCTATCTTTTCCGCTTTGCAAGACTTTTTTTGGAGCGGCTTCGGAGTCCGGGCAGGCTCATTTCCCAAAAATGCCCTTGGCCCGCCTCATATTCTCCACAATGGGAACCTGGAAGGGGCACCGCTTCTCACAGGCGCCGCAGGCAACGCACTCGCCCGCGTGGTGCGCCAGGGCTCCATAGTGCTCCCGAACCGTCTCCGGGACCTGCCCTTGGGCCGCGGCCAGGTGGAGAAATTTGGTGATGGAGGCCACATCCAGCTTTTGAGGGCAGGGGGCGCAGTGGCTGCAATACATACAGTGCCCCTTCCAGCTGATGTTCGGGAATCCGGCCAGGGCGGCGGCATAGTCCCGCTCCGCTTCGCCCGCGTCCTCATAGGCCGCGCTGCGCCGCAGCTCATCCACGCTGTGGGCCCCGGCCAGGACGCAGGCCACGGCCGGACGGGTGAGCGCGTAGTGGATGCACTGAGTGGCGGTGAGGGCTTTCCCCGCGGGAGAGAGCGCGGCGTCCAGCAGGTCGCCCCCGCCAAAGGCCTTCATCACGGTGATGCCCACGCCCCTGGCCTGGCAGACCTCATACAGCCTCTGCCGCTGGGGATCCATATTCACCAAAGGCGCGGCGTAAGCCTCGTCCTTCCACAGGTCCTCCACGTCCTCGCTGGCGGGCTGGAGGTCATAGCAGGGGTTGACGCTGAACATCAGCACCTCGACGCTGCCGCTCTCCACCGCGGCCAGCGCCACCTCCGGGTTGTGACTGCTCAGGCCGATGTGCCGGACCGTCCCCGCCTGTTTCAGCTCCAGGGCGTAGGCCAGCACCGGGCCGTCCGCAATCTCCCGCCAGTCGGCCATGGAGTCGCAGTAGTGGATCATCCCCACGTCTAAGTAGCCGGTTTGCAGCAGCTTCATCATCGCCTCAAAGCCCCGCTTCACCTCGGCGATGTCCCGGGTCCGCTTATACTGGCCGTCCTTCCAGACGGAGCAGATGTGGGACTGGATGCAAAATTTTTCCCGGCGGCCCTTCAGCGCCTCGCCCACGGCGGCGCGGACGGCGGGATTAGAGGCGTAGAGGTCAAAATAATTGATCCCCAGCGCCTCCGCCGCGTCGAACATGGGCATGGTATTCCTGCACTCGTCCTCCGCGAAGCCCTCGCACCCCATGCCAATCTCGCTGACCAGCAGGCCGGTCCTGCCCAATTCACGGTAGCGCATATCGTTCCATTCCTCCTTCGGTGGTTTTCGGGGAAAGGTCCCCCGTGTTACATCCCGATCATGGCGCTGAACTCCGCCATCATCCGGGAAATTTCGATCCGCTGGGGACAGACCTGTTCACAGCTTCCGCACCCGACGCAGTTGGCGGGCCGCTTTTCCGGGGGCATACTGCCCACCGCCATAGGGGCGATGAAGCCGCCGCCGGCGGCCTTATGCTCGTTATACAGGGCGATCAGCTCCGGGATGGGGAGTTCCTTCGGGCAGTGGCTGGTGCAGTAATGGCAGGCGGTGCAGGGCAGGCCCGCCGCTGCGGTCTCCTGGTCCACATACGCGACCAGCGCGTCGAATTCCTCCCGGCTGAGGGGGGCGTCCGTCTCATAGGTGGCGATATTCGCTTTGAGCTGTTCCATCGTGGACATCCCGGACAGCACCATGGTCACGCCGGGCACGCTTTGCAGGAAGCGGAAAGCCCAGCCGGGGACGGTCTCCTCCGGGCGCATGGACTCCATGGCGGCGGCCAATCCCTGGGACGCCTTGGCCAGCTTACCGCCCCGCAGGGGCTCCATAACCCAGATGGGGATGCCGGCCTCGTTGAGCAGCGCCGCCTTTTCCTGGGCGTTCTGGAAGTGCCAGTCCATATAGTTGAGCTGCAGCTGGCAGAACTCCATGTGCCTGCCGCAGGCGTCCAGGAAGCGCCGGATGACCTCCACGCTTCCGTGGGCGGAAAAGCCCAGGTGGCGGATGCGCCCGTTCTCCTTTTGTTTGAGCAGATAGTCCAGAATGCCGTATTTCGGGTCCAGATAGGCGTCGATATTCCCCTCGTAGACATTGTGGAACAGGTAAAAATCGAAATAGGGCGTCTGGCATTTCACCAACTGCCGCTCAAAGATCTCCTCCACCTTGTCCATATTGGACAGGTCGTACCCCGGAAATTTTGTGGCCAGGAAATAGCTCTCCCGGGGGTATCTGCTGAGAAACTTCCCCGCCGTCAGCTCCGAATTGCCGTTGTGGTACCCCCACGCCGTGTCGAAATAATTAATTCCGTTTCGATAGGCGCAGTCGATCATCTCCGCCGCCGCAGCCTCATCCACCGCGCTGTCGTCCCCGCCCAGCACGGGCAGACGCATCATGCCCAGCCCCAGGCCGGAAAGCCGCAGGTCCTGAAATTGCCTGTAGATCATCGCTGAAATCCTCCTGTCGCTTACAAATTAAAAATTGTTTGCCCTTTGATGCAGCGCCCGTGGGGCACCACCGCCCCCTGCTTCCTGACAGAAAAACGTCCCGGTCCCTGATCTGCGCCCCGGCCGATGCGGTGGTATGTGGGGCAAGCCTTCTTGATGGTCAAAGTGGCCCCCTTCCATACCGGCGCAAATTCATTATACAATCTGGAGTTAACTCTAAGTCAAGAACGTTTTTATGATTTTATCGCGAACTGTTAAACCAACACCTGCCCTGTGTATCGGAACCGTGCATTCTCATGCCCCGACATCCGGCAACAATAATTCCGATTGGGCGGCTCAATTGTATTCCGCGCGGCACCCCAATGGCACCGCGCGGAATGTTATAATATGGGACTTTGTTTCTGAAAAAGAAAGTGGAATATAGCCTCTTGCTTTTAGAGGCGGGATGTAGTATAATACCATATGCTCTAGCCGGTGTGATGGAATTGGTAGACGTAGCGGATTCAAAATCCGCCGGGCTAATCCCCCGTGTGGGTTCGAGTCCCACCACCGGCACCATGGACAGGCTGAGGGAAAACCTGGAAGCCCTCAAGATGAAAAACACGCTGG